>JACKBR010000002.1 GCA_020634495.1 Ardenticatenaceae bacterium
CCTGCATCCCCTCAGGCTGGTAAACGCCATGATGCCCGCTGACCATATCTAAAAAGGCGTGGCGCAGGTTTGGCGGCCACTTAGCAGTATATTCGTTGAGCAGCAAGCGACCCACGATAGTATGGCGCTGCTTTTTGGCAATGGGCCGTCCAAAAGCAAAGTTTTCGGCGGTTAATCGTTCCTGCTGTTTATCGTTAAGCGTTTGGAAGGGTGGCGATAGTTTACCCATGTCGTGTAAGGCGATGAGGTAAGGTAGCCACTGGTAAAGTAAAACACCGTCACATCCCAGGGTGTGGCCTAAAACCTGTCGCCAGCGAGAGGTAGCTTTAGGACTGAGAAGCTGCTGCGCAATGTGGGCCACATCGAACATGTGATAGAGAGCGGGGTGAAACAGGAGCGTATCTTTACTCGTTTTGCCCCACAGTTGCAGCAGCCGATCCGTGCGGGAAACGGCCGTGTTAGTAGCAATGTCATACATGCTGGCAAAACGCCGCGCATGGCCTTTGATAGACTCACGTAAATGATCCGGCCCCATAACCTCCACATCTGCCCCCCAGCCGCGAATCCACGGTTTCATGTCCGTCGTATCCGCCACATCCACCCACCAGCGTAAATAGCCTGGCTTTTCGGGATCAGGCTCATGCTCCTGCGAAGGATGCCAGTTCGTCTCCAGCACGCGTTGCTTAACCCTGGGGGAGAAGCGCAACACCACCCGCTCGGTGGTTTCGCCAATCATGATCGACCAGGCGTTTTGCAAAATGTCGAGGCCAGGGAAGTCGTTAGGGATGGTGTAGGTTTGGTCGTAGTCGGCAACGGCTGTCACAATTCGTTCAATCTTATACGAGCGCAAAGCATTCACATGAGCGCTGTGCCCAATAAGATAAAGCGTATAACCAATAGCTGACGGCTCAATGAGATAAGTAAAGAAAGTTGTTTCAACAATCTGGTCCTTCCCCGTGCGGTAAGAAAGCTGTACTGGATGGCGCAGCAAATACGCTTTCACCACCGTAGCAAAGATATCTTCATAGCTTGCTTCTTTTTTGCGTTTGCGCAGCTCCTGGGCTGCCTGAAGGATGTCACTCCCTACCGGCAAATCCGTCTTCAACACTTGCGACAGCCGGGACAAAGCAGAAAGTGCCATCGCATTTTGCTTGTCTGTTTGCTTCACAAATTGGCGCGCTGCCAAATAGAGCGTAAAGGCTTCATCGGCAGCCAGTTCAAAACGACGCAGCCAATTTCCAGCGTTTTCTGTAGCGTGCCAATACAAGCCGTCTTTATAAACCTTCCCTTCCGGTTCCATCTCATTCAGATAGTTATTGATTGTGCGCCGGTGAATGTTGAGCATATCGGCAATCTCAACCTCACGAAGACCATGATGCCGCTTCACGAACATCAGCACCTGTTCTTTGCCGCGTTTCTTATCTTCCTCACTTATGCGGGGCATAGGGTTTCTCCAAATTTTGTGGCCTTTCTCAGGACAGTTGGCCAAGAGTCATACGCTGAACAGAAACATTATAAGGCTCATACATAGCAGTGTAAATTCCAGTTGGAAAATTAGGAAACTTTATTTTTCCATTCCATTAGCCAGGGAACCACTTACGGCCGTTGCGGTGCGCTCTTTCTTCATTATCCAACTCGCGCAAATAGTTATTGGTTGTCCGCCGATCCCAACCCAATTCTTCTGAAACCTCTCGCTCGCTCAATCCTAAGCGGCAGCGGTTCAGCAAGCGGGTAAGCCGCCCTTTGCGCTGCTCCTTTTCACCTTCGGGTAATCGTGCCATCTTGCACCTCCAAGAATTTGTTTGTCCTTGGAGGGTAAAAAGCCGTTGGAAAATATTGTTCCAACTTTTAGGCAGTTATTTTTGAGTAGCCAAAAGTCCTGTGTAATCGTTTCTGCACCAAGATATACTTACGCTACCATGAGCGAATCAAAAACGTTTTCCAGTTTAAGGAAAATCCTCAAGTTAATTGGCTTGTCAGAGAAGCGCATTGATGAGCTGGTCAGCCGCATTCAGGAATGGCTTCTGGATGACCAGGCTGAGAAGGCGGGGGAGGTTCAATACCCTTATCACTTGCGCGATGATTTCCTGTCGCCAGCAGAATTAAACTTTTATCGTGTGTTGCAAATGGCCGTTTCCGATTGGGCCATCATCTTCGTCAAAGTTTCGCTAGGCGATCTGTTCTACGCCCAAACCGGAGAGTTCGGACAAAACCAGGCATATCGCAACAAAATTGACCGCAAACATGTTGACTTTCTGCTGTGTAATCCCCAAACCATCCGTCCAATTTTAGGCATTGAACTGGATGACAAAAGCCATCAGCGAGCTGACAGGCAGGCGCGAGATCGTTTTGTGGATGAAGTATTTGCCGCAGCCAAGCTGCCAATTGCCCACATCACGGTTAGACAAGGTTATCCATCAGAGAAGCTCAATCAATATCTGCGAGAAAAGGTAATCGCGCCACCACAGGCAGACAGTAAACCAGGTGAACCAGATGCACAAAAAGAATCCTCTGAGGCACCCGCCTGTCCCCAATGTGGCGCAGAAATGGTTAAGCGAACGGCCAAAACTGGTGTTAATAAAGGAAAGGTGTTCTGGGGCTGTTCTCGTTATCCTCGCTGCCGGGGAATTATGAATCTAGAGCAGCCGGATAGATGACCAACCCTTCTTTGGTCTGGATAATATTGTCTAGAATCCCAGTTTCACGCAAAGCCTCTATTGTTTTATGAGCGATCGAAGAGTGGCCAATGCCTGGTTGAAACTGGTCTGCGTCTTCCTTGCTTCCAGCCAGCCAAACGGCCGTATCCGCCCCACCATCCTCCTTCCCATACACACTGGCCAACGCGCCTAACAAAATAGAGCCACGCCGCTCAGGGGGAAAGTGCGCTAGATAATCCTTCGCTGCGGCTTTGGCTCGTTCTAACACGCTAGTATGGTGGCCCTTGCCCATTCGTAAAGCGGCCGCGTACGCTTTATTCAAGCCCGCGCCCAACTTCACGGCCTCCGGATCGCCCTCAACCGCATCCAGCACGGCCTGCGGCGGCCGCGCCTGGTTAACGAGTTCATCGCGCTTTTCCTGCATCGCCTGGATGTGGCCCTTCACTCCGGCTTCCAGTCTATCCAGCCAATGCCCTTCACCAGCCAGATTGCTTGTGCGGGGCGGGGGAGGGCGGTTTTCCTTGTCGGACCAATCCACGCTTAGCCGCTGGTGCAGCAGCGCCGGAATGGGGACTTTGCTTTCCAGAATCTCGCGCGAGTTCGCATAGTTCCACGACACAACCTGGCTCAGGTCAGCGCCCGTTTTCACGGCGCTGTCAATAATATCCTCTAGCGGGGCAGGGGGATTGGCCGGTAAACGGCCGTACAGTGCCTTGTTGAGCATCAGCGAATTGCAATACATACCCAGGGCGCCCTGATTGGCAATTGCCTGGGCAACGGCCGTTTCCATCACATCTACACTGTAGGCCGCACCTGCCCCCAAATTTCCGGCAGAATCCGGGTCTACCAAACCCAAATACGCTGTTTCCACAAAATCCACGCGCGGCGGTAGCTTGCGGCTATCGGCCGGGGGGTATGAACTGATACCCCCTTCAGTTTTCGTCCAAGACAAGGTCTGTGAGTCCTCGGTCGGCCACAAGATCACATACTCGCCTACCTGGTTGGGGCTGCGCCAGGCCAGCACCTTGCGCTGACCATCATGGTCGGTGAACGGGTGCAGCCAGAGGGCATCGTCGTTGTCAGCCCCGCCCAAAATTCCGGCAATGCCCTCGCTTGGCGACCCCGGTCGCTTGGGCGAGTCCGGCAGCGCCAGCCAGTCGTCGTCATTGACCCAGGCGGTGCCGCGCCTGTCGTCAATGTGAATGTGGCCTCTGGGCACGTCCAGCCCTTTGATCCCCGCCCGCTGGCCCACGACCGCCGGCATGACGTAGTGGCGACCGCCGGGAATGGGCAACCGCATTTTCTCCAATGTGGAATGATTCAGCCGCTTCAGGTGCTGGTTCATCAGGCTCTTGACGTGGCTGCGAAACCACATCGGATGGCCGCCGCTGGCGAAATATTCACGCAGCGGCCACGCCTGTACTTCTTCGAGGGTGGCGTGGCGATCAATCCTACCCATCGCTTCGGCCACCTGGCCCGTCTCCACCGCCTGCACGAACAGGTTCCCCTCGTCCTTTAACCAGTCCAGCAGTTGGTCTTCCTGGAAAAAGGGATGCAGGTTGATCAAACTCTGGATGTCCAGACGCATGTCGTTGTGGCCATGCACGAAGCTCAGCCCAACAAAGGTACGGCCGTTTTCCAGCCGCACTTCTTTCTTTGTGTCCTGTGGCAAAAGGAAGTCTACGGAACGGCCGTTCTCGTCTCGCAAATCGTCGGCCACCATCGCATGCCCCTTGTCCTGCCCTTTGGGCGTCATCACGGTGAACTCCACCCGCTGTGCATGGCGCAGCTCCGTTTCCAGCCGCTCCCGCTTAGCAGGCGACAACTCCTCAGATAACAACATCTTCCGCAGCATTCGCCGGGAAATCAGGCCCGCGCCGTCCCAAACTTTGGCTTCCGCCGGAGATTGCGCCATGTAGGCCACGCGCACGTCCTCGGGGGCAAAGAAGCCGCTGATAATATGGGGGCGCATAAGGCGCGAGATGCGCTTGGACAACACAAAGCCGCCTTTGTGCATATCCAGCCGCAACCCGGTTGCCTCCAGAAATTGCTCTGTCGTCATCCCATCCACATACAGATCGCTGACCTGACTGCCGTTGACCCAACGCAGGGTCGGGGCATCCAGGCCAAATGTATGGGCGGCATGGGGTGCGGCCGTTTCGTCTACCGGCCGGGTGAGAATGTGCCAGGCACGCTGGGTCTGCTCCAGGAAGGGGAACGTCGCGCCGCCGCGATCATCATTGAAACTGGTGATGGTGTAAGGTAGGTCGGCCAGGATAGCTTCTGGTAAAACGGCTGTCCCACCACTGGCTGCACCGCGTCCGCCCACTACCCACCCCCTTCGCGCCGCCGATCCCGTCGCGCCGCCCGGATATTGGTCCAGCGTGTCGGATAGGTGATGACCGCCACCAGTTCATGACAAACAGCGGGCAAACGGCCGTAACTCAGCACCACCTGCGGCTCCAGCCGCCGCACCATCTCCATAAACCCATCCACAAACAGCTGGTACGCCAGCGGTCCGTCCCAGGCTTGTCTTGAGCTTGTCGAAAGATTGACGCCCACCGCCGACACGGCCACCACGCTGCGCCGGGGTACGCCCAGAAAGCAGAAGTCGTAGGAAACGGCCGTACTCCAGCTCACGGTAGGAATGACGGTAAAACCTTTCTCCTGCCAGAAACGGCCGCACCAGCGGTTGCGGTAGACGTTCCACAGCTGCAGCGTCAGCGGCCAATCCCGGTAAAGGGAAAAGTCTGGCGTTAGCAGCATCTGGTATGGAGCCAGGGCTGCTAACGCCTTGTTCGGCCGATTCCACACCGTCTCGAACCGGTAATCGTCGAGGAAAAAATGCACACAGCCATCATCAGGCACGCCTTGCGTGCCCGGTTCATTGACCCGAATACGCTGCCGGTAAGGCACTAGCCAGCCGGGTATCCGACTGACTGGTGTGTGCTCCAGGACCGGAATGCCCCAGGCGTTGTCCGCAGGGAAAAGCTGGGTGGCATGTAAGGTATCAAAATTGCCCGGCTGGCTTTGCCAGCGATGGCTGGTGCGCGTCATCGGTTGGGCTCCTAGAAGTGATCGGCGCCAGCCAGCGAATCGGTGTCTTCCTGCGGCGGCTTTTCGGCGGCGGCGGAACGGATGTATTTTTCCCAGTCGATATATTCGCGCTCTCCCGATTGGAACTGGGGCACCACCGGGGGTGGAGCCAGATGCGGAAACTGGGGAATCGGGTTCAGTCGCTCGCCGAAGAAGCGGTACTGCCGCTCTTTCTGGGTAAGCACCATGACCTGCTCTTTCGGCAGGCTCATGATTTCTCCCGGCTCCAGTACCGAGCGCAGTTCCCACCCCTGGCCCTGGCGCATATCCACATAATTTTGCTGGCTATTGTTCTGCTGACCATTCTGGTAGTACCGGCGGGAGGTGCCCTGGGTATGGGTCGGTTTATAGCCGGTGCCGTACAGTTCGGACATCACTTTGGCCGTCTCGATATCCGCGGGCGGATACCAAATCTGATGCACACAGTTGGCTAGGACAGATTGGGTTCCTTCCTGGCCATACAGCTCCCGCAGCTGGGAGATTGCCTGGACGTAAAGCAACAGCGAAACGCCGGAGCCGCCTACAGTTGCCAGATAATCAGTAACGTTTTGTAAGCCAACGGCGGGCAGCTCATCAATGGCAAACAAGGCACGCTCTTTTTGAGGTTGGCGCAGCTGATACCGCATGAAGGCCGCAATGATGGCGGCCACCACACCGCCTACACCGCGTAGATCGTTCAGGCTGTAGGTGATGTAAATGGTTGCGCCCTGAGCGGCCCAGTCGCGGGGAATGACCGTTGGCCCGTTGCGGCGCGGGGCAATGGTATCAATGTGCTTTTGGTATCCATTGAGCATCGTGGTGAAGGTACCGTAAGCGGAAGTGGCAAAACGGTTGTCGTAATATTTAGCCGGTGGCAATCCGTCAGTGAAGATACGCACGTACTTTTTGGCGGCAGGGACGGTTTCCAGGGCGGTCAGGACTAACACGGGATCACAATCGGCCATGTCCAGCAGAACGCGCACCGCATTGAAACCAAACGCCTTGGCAAATTCGGCGGCGGCTGAAAACAGGGACCGCGACTTATCGGCAAAGATACGTTCCCGACTTTGCCAGGGGCGCAGCAGATGGTGGTGCAGCTCAAAAAGACTGTCCCGGTCCAGCAACTTATCATAGTAATAGGAGAGATGCACCTGGCTGCCGGGCAGGGAGTAGATGGGGCTGCCAAACCGCTTTTGCCGCTCTCCGGCTGTGCGCTGGAACTGTTCACCTTTGGGATCGACGATGATGGCCGCACCGGGCCAGGTCAACAAGGTTTGGGTTAAATGCAAACCTTTTCCGGAGCGAGTTGGCCCAACCGTCAGCACATGTCCTTCGCCCGTTTCATAATCCAAACCGACCGTCGCCGCTTCTTGTTTGGCAACGGGTAACTGAGCCACAGCCACACCTGCCTCTATTTGTAAACTCTTCTCAATCTCCGCCTGGGGCAGCCGCCCCTGAGCTTTTTCGGCCGCAGCTTGCTTGCGCTGCTGCAGCAGCTCCTGATTCGGTTCACCCGTCACGATTTTGCCCACCAGCCAGATCGCGCCAATGTTGACGCCAGCCAGAAGCAGCCAAAACAGGTTGGGTTCCTGGCTGGTTTCCAGAATCAGGCCGGTCCATTTGAGGAAGGCCCACAGCAGGCCAAAGGGGCCCATCAGCAAAGCGGACAAAATCCGGGCGCCGCTGCCGAGGCGCATGATGCCAGCGACCTCGGTATAGGCCATGAGGGTGCCACCGAGCCAGATGCTGACGAGTATTGCCAGAAAGATGCGCCATTTACGCCGGGTGGCCAGCGCACTCTCATGCCACAGCTGTTTAAAATAATCATAGTTTGTTTGGGGTGTTTGGTTTGCGGTATTCATTTTCATCTCCTTGAATCTCGTATGTGTTTCGGTAAAAGGTTGCTGCCAAGCCAACTCAAGTGGCTTATTGGGTTAACCCAACTCCGCTCCGTACCTGATTGAGACAGCTTCCAACTGGTCTGCAGCGCCTGCGATGGCTAGCTCCGATTCAGCCAGTCGTTTATCTTCTAGCGCCAGCAGCGCTTCCTGTACCTGGGCCTGCCACTGATCAAACTCCTCACGAGGCAGACGACGATCTCGAAAGAACAAGACATGAGCGTGGCTGTACGCTGTGTCATTGTGTACCATCAATCGCCATCCTTCCGTTTGCCCGGCTGTTTCCAGAGCGTGAACGTAATCTTGCCCGGTCAGGCGGGCCTGCGGTACCGATAACAGTGCCTGAAAGGTATGTTCATGCCGCCGCGCCAGGTTCTCTGCCCAGTTAAGGACAGCCTCATGCGTGTAGCGTTCTCCGGTTGGCCCTAACCAGTCACCTCGCTGCTGGTTGGCTTTCCGGCCAAAGGCGAAATAGATGGCTACTTTGCGTGCCGGGGTGGCGGTGCGCTTACCGGTAGGGGTTCGGTTGCGCCTGTACTCCAGACGCACGACGGGTAAATTTCTGGCTCTAGACATCCCGCTCCGCCTCGTCTTCGGTCTCGGTCTGGGTCATCATCTTTTCTGCCGGGGGGAGCTTTCGCTTGAGTCGCTTAAGAGCGGCTGACTGGGCGTTGCGTTTGATTTCCTCACGCAGCTGCCGAATTTGAACGGCCGTCTGGTTTTGCGGATCGCTGCTAACGCTCATGTTGCTGACAAACCGGGCCGGATCGGCGGCGGCTTCCTGGCGAATCAGGTTGAGAACCAAGGTGTCAATCTTGCTATTGGCTTCCTCAGCCGAAAGGGCCGCCAAAGACAGCAGCTTGGCAAAGCGATTAAACTGCTGCGCCAGCAGTCGTTCCAGCAGCCCCCGTATTAACAGCGGCAGTAGTTCGGCCGTTTCTTGCCCCAAGCCCATTAACGCCAACGACTCTATGGCTGCGCTGAAGCTGATGCCTTGTTGGTCAGCCCAGGCTTGAATCTGGTCATAGGCCAGGTGGGTCACACTGATGTGGGTACGGCGGGTAACACCGTAACGATCTTTGCGGGAGGCGGGGGAAGCGGCGTTATCGTTCATGTTTACCTCGCTGAAAATAGGGGTACGCGCGTACCTGCGCCTGCTGGCTGCGTTTGGGGACAACTTTAATCTGCTGCCTGTGCCGGACAGCACGGGGCGAGATTGTGGGCTTTGCTCGCCCGGTAAAGATTGTGGGACTTCCTTGTTGTTTTAACTTAGACCTACAAAACGGCAGAGCCCATAATCTCAGTTTCGCCCCTTTTTTCACCCCTTTTACCGCTATTGCGGGACTGATTGCCGGGAAGACGCAAGCGGGCATGCGGCTAGCGGACTGGCTGCCGAAAACGGCGTCTGCGGGCAGACATGTTTGTTGCGCTTGGTGAGCTAGAATAGTTGATCGTTGTGAGGGAGAAAAGGTACAGCCGATGAGGACTCGGCCATGTTTTACTTGAGAAAGTAAAAAGACCCGCACTGCTTTGTGCCAGTTTTGGTTGGTGATAGAGAGTTGTTTTGAAGTTTGTTTTTTTGGGTTCACAGATACATCTCACGGGATGCATCTGTGCGATTACGCCGATATTCTATGAAGGGGCGACTGATTTGTCAAACGCAAATGTGGGGGTCTTGCCGACTGTCTGATAGCAAACGGCCGTCAAACGCACCTAATCGCTATTTTTACGTCCGCACTATTTTTACCGCTTCATTAACCAGATGTAATTCCCGGAAAATCCCCGAATATATGATTTCCTGGACGCAAAAAATATGGCGGCCAAAACGGACGCGCGACGAAGGGCGGACAAGCTTTGTCAATCCTCAATCTACGGCCGTTTCCGCCAAACACACAGCCAGCAATAACAGATGTGAATCCACAACTGCTGAAAGCGCCAGGGTTGGGGGGAGGGCGAGGTGAAAGGCGGAGCCTTTCGTTGCGGCCTGTCCGCAATGAGGGGAGGGCGGGTGGGAAAATAGCTGCGGTCACTTGAGGTATGGCATTCCCTTTGCCCCTCATCAGGAAGAAATATTCTCGCCGTAATTCAGCTGGCAGTATTAGCAATAGAACAAATAAACTCTCAGGAGCTGAAATAGATTGGAACAAGAATTAATCGGTTGACGGACGGTGTTTACGAATTTGCTGCATGTGATACGCCTCGTTATAAGGCTGGCTGGTTTGCCACATTTTCCAAATAACCCCGACCCAACGGTTAGCCAGACAACGAAAAGCGCTGTTCTTGTAATGGCCGCGCGCTTTGGCTGCCTTGTAATAAGCCGCCGCCCAGTCAGCTTGCTGTACCGAAACCATCGCATACTGCTGCATGGTGTCGCGATAATCCCGGTTACATGCTTTGCGGAAAAGGATTTGTTTTTTCTTACCACTCTGTTTGGTCACTGGGCAAGTACCTGCCAACTGACGAACTGCTTGCGGCGATGGAAAACGCTGGCGGTCTTCCCCAAACAAGGCTAAAAGCTTGGGCCGAAGTACCAAGCCCGCACCGGGCAGGGAAGCAAAAATAGCCTGGTCTGGATGTTGTAGAAAAAGCACATGCGTCTCATCTACGGCTCGCTTCTTTTCTTCAATGAGGGATAAGAGCAGGCCAGCTAGAAAAGCGATTTCTCCAGAATATGCTTCGGCTAGAGGTGGGTCAGCTTCTGGTGTCGGTTGTTGCAGCGCTGCATACCAGTTCCGAATCCAGGCAGCTGGATGACAGTGGTGATCCCGACAAAACTTCCTAAATTCGTCCTTGCTTAGATCCTTTAATGCGGCCGCTGTCGGGTAAGCCAGCAAAAAGTGCATGGCTATCGGTATGGCCAGCTTACTAAAGGTTTGCAAAGGTTGGGGATAAACACGCAGCAAAATGGCCTCAAGGCGATTGGCATGTTGAATCGTCGTCTTGGTCAGATTGTCGATATGGTTGAGCTTGAGTTTTATCTGGTTGAGCAGGGGGCTATCCGAACGCCAGGGCGCAAAACGTTGCCGGTCTGTTCGTAACAGGTCAGCTATCAACCGGGCATCGGTGCGGTCAGTGTGAGCGCCGCTGGCACTGAATCGGCCCCGGCTGCTGTTGACAACGTTAGGCGCGATTACATACACTTGATACTGGCAGGATAGGAGAAAATCGAAGAGGATGTTGTGATGCGTTTCGATGCCCACCAGACAGCACTCTGGCGGCACAGCAAACTTGGCGATTTTCTCCTTCAATTGTTTCAAGTCGGGGGCCGTGTTGTTGATGCGAAATTCAGTGAGAATAGCACCATTGATTGCCAGAATGGCAACGTCGTAATGTGCCTGGCTCCAATCGATGCCAATTAAAAGTTCTTCCATTTGACACCTCCAAAATTGGAATCACCCATCGCAGGACGCGGGTTGCTGCGTTCCTATTAAAGCACTCGAAGTGCGGCAAGCTTTTGACAGTTCTCCCGGTAGACTTGGGGGACGGTCCACCCTGGGCACTCTTGGTGCAGGCGGGCGGGGAGTCCTCTAAATCCAAGCCAGTTGCCAATGGGTTTGACCTGAGAGCAGATTTGTTCTGCGTTTCAGTGTAACCCATTAGTGCAGCTGAAAGCACCGAAGATCACAAAGCTTCTTGTAACATTTGCTGTGTCGTTTCAGATTCAGAACAGTCCGCCCCAGGCACTTCTGGTGCAGGGGGGTGGGGGGTTCTCTATCCAAGCCGTCGCTAATTGAAGCGATCCAAAACAGATGCTTGTTTTCAGCGACCACTGCGTACTATGTGAAGTATAAGTAATAGGGGGGTGGGCGCGGTGCCTGATGGCACCAGCCATCAGGTTGAAGTCCCTGGACTTCAATGGGGCGGGTGGGTGGGAAATACGCGCGGCCTGAGCATAGATTGGTTCACAAGTGGAGACTATGGGGAGGATACGGCCGTTTCCTTCCAAGCGCCGGATGAGCTGCGAAACAGCCCACCCGACGCCCAAACAGTGGCTAATAGCCACGGCCGTCTTGCCAATAAGATTTGTCACTGAATCGCTGCTGCCGTTTACGGCTAGAAGCCGACCACGGCTTCAACCACCAGAAAAGCCCCAGCAGCAAAAGCAGAATGAGGACACTTTCAATCATGCTGTTCCTCCAAGAAAAAAAGAGCAGACACCCCGAAAGGCATCTGCTCTTTGGCTTGCTAGAAGCGGCCAGTCACGGCCTAGAATGGGATATCGTCTTCTTCCTGGGCTGGAATGCCGCTTTCATAACCGCCGCTACCGTTTTGGCTGCCATTATCATCACGACTGCTCAAGAAACGGACTGAATCAGCCCGCATCTCGAACGAAGCACGCACGCTGCCATCCTGGGCTGTCCACAAACGTGGGCCACCGGTGCTGCGATCTGGTGTGATCAGGCCTTCCACCAGCACCTTGCGACCTTTGCTCAGATATTCATTGCTTGTTTCAGCCTGTCGGCCCCAGACGCTGACGCGGAACCAGGTTGTTTCATCTACGGGCTGGCCCGTTGACCGGTCTGTCCAACGCCGATTGGTAGCCACGCTGAAGCTGGTAACGGCCGTACCGTCTGGCAGGTAACGCATTTCAGGGTCGTTGCCTAAATTGCCTACAATAACGAGTTTTTGATACATGATTTGTCTCCTTTCAAGGTGATAAGGTTGTTAAAATTCGCCCCATTCAGCGCGATAGCGCCTTCATTCAGCCCCACCAGCGACTCCCTGTCAGCCCCACAACATCCACATCCAGAAAAAAGAAAAGACGGCAACCAGCTGGTTAGGCCAATTACCGTCTTTGATTGAGAAGAATTAGAAGCTGTTAGCAGGCAGGTTCCAACACCGCCAGCACATTGCCATCAATGGCGTGAGCCCAGGCAATACGCCACTGGTCGTAACGAATCGCGGCCAGCTCGTGGTCACGCTGCACGTAGCCAAACAGGTTGCCCTGCGGCGTGCGGGTGACCACCCGATCGTTGTCCATTACTTCGGTGGTGAGCAGCAGCCCGCGGAAGGCATCCTGCACGTAGTCGGCGATGCGGGCCTTGGCCTGGGTCCGTTCGGTGAGAGGCACATCTGCCATGCGGGCATACGGCCGTTTCCCGGTCGCGTTGAGCCAATTGAGCCAAACCCCGTTGAGCCGCACCGGCACGCCAGCTGCATGTCGTTGGGGTTCGTCGGCATAATGCAGCACCGCACCCACCGTCGTCCAGACCGGTTCGCCCAGCAGGCCAATCTGCCGCAGCGCCTGGAGCATGAGCTGGGCCAGCCCCGGCTCCCGACCGCTTGCGGCTCCGCCCCGTTCAGCCCCCAGCTGCCAGATGAGGGCATCCCGCACCGGTTCCCCCGCCTGCGGCCCCTGGGCATACAGATACGCCGCTGCACCCAAGAGCACAAACGGCCGTTTTTCCACAGGCCATTGGTTGAGGTACGTTTCGCTGGCCAGCCGAGCAGCGGCAAAGGTGCTGTGCAGCGCCAGAAGTTCATCTACTTCAGCAGTTTCGACTTCGCTAGGCAGCGCCTGCCGCATCACCTGGCTGTACGCCCGGCGCAGCTCCTTGCCCACGTGCAGCCAGCTGCCGCCCTGGTCAAACAGGGTCACGGGCGGACACGCTTCGGTGGCCAGCGCTTCGACATCGGCCCAGTACTGCGCCTGATGCGTTTCCAGGGCATTGGCCAGACTATCCAGCCAATGGGTCTTCGGTCGTGCGTTGGCCGCCGCAGTTGCCTCTTCCCGCAGCCAGGCGGGCAGCCGGTCGATGAGTACGGCAGGCATGGCCCGTGTGGCGTTGGTCTGGCCATGCTGGACCATCCGGGTGATGGCCATCTGGTTCCACTGCCGCACAGGGGTCAGGTCCAGTCCAGTCTTCACCGAACCGTCGATGACCGCTTCCAGAGTGGCCGGGAGTTGGTCCGGTAAACGGCCGTAAATCGCCTTGCACAGCATGGCTACGTTGCAGAAGCCGCCCAGTACACCCTGGTTGGCCGCCGCCTGTTTGATGGTTGCCGACATCGCTGAGATTGAGTAAGATTCGCATAATCTGGTACGGTCGTCTGCTTCCGTTAAGCAACCATATTGATAGGTGCAACTATCAATGCGGTTCGGGAGCAGGCGACTTTGCATTTTGGGGTAGGAGAGCTGGCGACCGCCGGGCATTTCCCATTCGATGATGTGACTGGCCTCTGTGGGCTGCAGCACCACGTACTCGCCCAACTGGTTGGGACTACGCCAGATGAGCATTTTGCGGCGACCAGCGTCAGACACATCGCTGAAGGGCATCACCCAGACCGCATCATCCCCATCACAGCCGCCCAGCACATCGACGATGAAAGTCAGCCAATCCTGGTCGTTGACCCAGGCCGTGGCGCAGGCGGGGTCCAGTTCGATATGGCCTTCCGGCACCTGACGGTTGCCCACCGCAGCCGGGAAGATGTAGTAACGACCGCCCGGCGCGGGACAGCGCAGCTTACTAGCGCGGCTGCCCAGCCGCTTGAGATGCTGCCGGGCCACCGCTTTCACCATCCCGGCAAACCACATCAGGCTGCCGCCGCTGGCGATATACTCACCCACGTGCCAGTCGGACAGAGAATCCAGGTCGCTGACAGAGTCCGCGTCGTAGAGGCGATTGAGGATGCCGGCCAAACGGCAGTTGCCAATCCCCTCCAGAAACAGCGCGCTTTCCATGCCCGCCCAGGCCAGCAGATGTTCCGGCTGGAAGAACGGGTGCAGGTTAATGAGGCTCTGGATGTCCAGGCACATCTGGTCTTCGCTGTGGATGGGGTGCAGGCCGATGAAGATACGTCCGTCCACCAATGCCAGCTCTTGCTTGGCGCTGTTAGCCGGGAACATGAAATCGACGGCAAGATCATCGACCACCAGCACGTGCCCCTTGTCCTGTCCATTGGCGTGCAGCGTCGTCACCTCGAACCGGTTCGTGTGCAGCAGCTCGCGGCGATGGCGGTCGTCCAAACCCAGGCTGTCAGCCAGGCGCTGGATAAAGCCGCGGCTGACCTGACCGCTGCCGTCCCACAGCTTCTCGTCGAGCAGGTCGTTGTAGTCGATGGTGACCTCGGCCTCATCAAAGAAACGCCAATAGCGAAACGGCCGCATCACGCGGGAGAGCCGTTTGGAGAGCACGTAGCCGCCCTTATTCAGCGAAAGCCGTAGGCCAGCGCGGGCCAGGAAGGTATCGGTATCCATCTCCGGCACCAATAGGTCTAACACCTTGTCGTCTTTGACCCAGCGCAGCGTGGGTTCGGCGGCCTGGAAAATTTTGTTCAGGTCAGCTTCATTGCTGAAAGGACGAGAGACAATCTGCCATTGCAGTGCTTCGGGCAGGAAAGGATACGTCAAGCCACCACGGTTGTCATCAAAACGTAAAACGGTCATTTTTTTGCTCCTTATTGGATAGGTGAGGGGGATAAACAAAAAGAGGTGCAGCCTGTAAGACTGCACCTCGGAAAATTAAAGGTGAAAAACGCTATCTATTTACTTCGCATAGCAGTTAGGCCGAGAAACGGCCGTTTCCAACACATTTCAATGCCAGCCTGGCGCACCTGCTCCTCGCCGCGACAGGCACGATAGCCTACCTGGAGGATGTGGCGCTGCCAACGGCCATTTTCGTGCCGGGGTAGGGGGAGACAAATCCCCAAGTAGGCATCTGAATGATCCAGCACAAAGGCATCGTTGCTTTCCAGGTGGAATGGGCCGAGCCTAGCTGATACGGTTTCTTCCCAGGCGTTGCTTTGTTCTTCATGGCTATGGGTCCAGCGGCTAAACATCAGGCGGGAAAGCAGGGTGAATGGATTGAAGGTAAACATCGGTTTTGCTCCTTTATGGGGTAATGAAGGGTGATTAAGATGGGCCAACGCCCACTGCGTTAGCCCTCACCAGGCCCACGGCCGCAGGCCGTTTTGAGGAGGAAAAGAAGGGGTGCTGCTCGAAATGATGCCAGTTTCAAGGGAGGAGAGAGGTAACAAAAAACGGCCATTTCTCGTGAGAGGAACGGCCATTGCAGTATCCATTAAATAATGGAACTGGGGAACCCTCTAATCGTGTCTATGCTGTAGGATTCTCTGTTTTCGCTCTGGCGCAATACGTAGGCTAGTGCATCGTTAACATGATTACTGAACTTTTACAATTGGATAAAGTCATTTCAGCTTGATGCGGGCATCTTCCGTTGTGAAGCGCCAATCAATCCCGACTTGCTTTTGATTGCGCTCGTCTTGCCACGCTTGGGCTTTGGCGGTCACCGTCTCAATGTCCGGCAAACGCGATTTTAAGCTTTGCCGTCTTAAAACCGACAGCTCACACTCGGCCATGTTCAGCCAACTGGCATGAACCGGTGTGTAGTGCCACTCAAGCTTGCTAGCAATCCGGCGTGCCTCCGCAGGTGTAAACCGCTCGTACAAACAAGCCGTGTGATGGATGTTGAGATTATCGGTCACCAGGACAATCTTTTTGGCGGTGACATACACTTCATCCACCAGTTCTTTGAGCACTTGGGCAAAATCCAGCTTGGTACGCTGCGGGCTGACCCAAACTTTACGGAAGCCAGCCAGGGGTTCAACGGCCAGGAAGAGCGAGCACTTGCCCTGCCGCTTGTATTCATGGTCTTCCCGTTTGGGTTGACCGGGTTCCAGTGGTAGTGAGCCTCGTGGCGTCGTACGCAGCGCCTTTTGGATTTCATCCAGGCAAACCTGCGGATAGTCGGCATCATAGGGTCGTTGGTAGACCTCCAGAATCTCTTCCATCTGAGCCACAAAGCGTGCCCCAGGCTGTGGCATGTTCCACGATTTCACTTGCCAGGGCTTAAGTTCATTTTTTTAAGCGCTTCGCCCACGGCCACGTGGCTAATGGCATCGATGACTTCCAGCGACACCAATCTATCGGCCAGCAGGCGCAGGGTCCAGCGGTCATACCCTTCAGGCGGGTCGCTGCACGTCAGGGCAATGAGATGCGCTTCTACTTCACCGTCAATCTTGGGTTTAGCTCCTGGTCGCGGCTTTTCGTACAGGGCTCGGTCTAAGCCTGCGCCGAAGTAGCGCTCTTTCAGATTATAAATGGTGCCTTGACTCACCATCGCGGCCTCAATGACTTGCTGGATGGTTCGTGCTTCATCTTGACTTCTGTCCAGGAGCAACAAGGCTCTGGCTCGGGCGATGACCCGGGCTGAATGGACGCCAGACTTTATCAATTGTTCAAGTTCAGTTCGTTCGTCTTGCTTAAGATAGATATGTTGATGTGTACTCATGCCCTAATTGTGGGCATTTTTGAAACAATTACAAGTTTTAGCTTAACGATGCACTAGTTCCACTTTTTACTGGATATCATAGGGCAGTTCCATTATTTAGTGGATCCTACAGCGTGCTTACAAATCACTGTCCGAAAATTGCAGACAGTTCAATAAGGAACGCGCTGAAGCGCCACATTGTTAGCCCACAATCACCTGGGGACACTTCCGGTAAAAATCCTGGAGCGCCGTTTTAACGTCGGGGCAGACCATTTCTCCTGCAGATACTGTCGCCGGTCCGGGCGGTGTGTTCGTGTCGGAGGGCGTCAGGTTACCTTGCCCACTATTTCATTCCACGTACACTTTTTCACCTTCGATCTATATACATGATAAAGCGTATGGAATGAACCAACTAAGTGCTTCCTTACCATGTGGCACGTGGACTGAAGCTTGCAATTGTGGCCGTTTTTTCCCCAATTTATGCCGGCTACTGCATCATAATAAAGGGCAAAAATGTTGGTTTACCAATCTGGAATGTGTACTCAGCGGTATTATTCTGCTGGGCGATCTCGTTCGTAGTGCTGTCGAATGTTACCGTGAGAGAAATCTGGTCCAGCAGGGTTGTGTTGGATGATATGTGGGCTACAACCGAAATGCTGCCACTACTTCCTGCCGGCAGCGCGGCAATGTCCCAGCTATAGGTAGGTGTCGTGGCGGACGGGGCAGGAGTTGCGGAAACAAATTGCATTTCTGCAGGCAAAGTCAATGTGATCATGCCAGTGCCTGCATCCACTCCCCCACGATTGCCATATAGAATCGTCAGTGTCGCATTTTCGCCAGAGAAGTAATTGGCAGCACCTCCGGTCATAGCTACCCAGGTATCCGGAAAAGCATTACCGACTGTCACTTCGTCGATGAGGGCTTGTGCGGGAATGGTGCCGATCTCCTGTTGCAGTTCCAGAGTCAACGTGATGGTCTGACCGGCAAGGTCGCCTAGGGCCAGCCATTCATGTGTCCAGCCATTGGTGCTCTGGGTGGTGCTGTAAAGGGTGGTGCTGGCAGTATCTGATATGGTGTTGATTTTTAGAATGCTGCCTCCCTGTTCTGCCGTCTCCAACCGGTAGAGAAATGAGAGCGTCGGATTTGAAGTATCCGCAGGTATTGTGATCTGTTGTTGCAGGCTGACCGATCCGGCAGACTGAGCCGGAGCGAACTCACTGAAAAAGATGCCGCTGTTGTCATACCAGAGAAGATTGAGAGCGTCTATGCCATTGGCTTGGGCATCTGTTGTACCAAGAATGCCCGCGTAATCCAGGCAATGCGGTTCCCGCAGGTTGTCGGCACCAATGGCAAACGTACAGATGCGCGTATCGGAAGCCACAATTACAAAGGGTATATTGCTATTGGATCCCTGACCCCACCAGGTGCGTTCTGCGCAGATATTATGCTCGCTGAGCGGTATTTGCGTCTGCTCGACCCACTTGTTGCTCGCATCGATCATGGCGTAATGTAATGTTTCACAACCTGGCTGGAACTGACCAACCCAAATGACATATACGTCATCTGAATCTGTGGTGCCGATTGATACTTCCTTGTCCCAAAAATCACTGCTTGTTACTAACGATTTTAACGGACTCCATTGGCCATTTACATCACGCAAGCGGTGATACAAATGGTCACCATACCGCGTCCAGACGACATGGACTGTGCCCGATGAGGTAACTGTAAAATATTGGTACCAGTGATAATCGCCAGTTGCAATAATCTCACGCGCAGACCAGCTTCCGTTAACGGCTCGATAGGAATAGGCGACATCATTCCCTCCTTTTGACCAGAGGAGATGGAGCTTCCCCGTTTCATCGGGAATCATATCAACAGCAGTAAAACCACCTATTGGGACGAAACCCAGCGGACTGCTCATTGTTCCATTGATCGGCGCCTGGGTGTAGTAATATTGTCCGTTTTTGTTCCCTGCCCAAACTAAATGAGCTGTGTTGCTGCTGTCGATTTTTATCAGCGGATCCGTCAAATCGGTGTAGGTATCAACATCAGTTTGGCTCGCTATTTGCACGGGGTTGGACCATACGCCAGCAGAAGAGCGCCTGGTATAAAACAGCGTTGAATTGGCACCGTCTTCTGTAATCCAGGCGACGTCAACCTGGCCAGTGGGAGAGACGTCCCAGGAAAAAGCGCTGATAACAGCAGGAGCATTTGAAATGATGCGGGGGGTGTCCCAGGTCCCGTCAGGGTACCGGGATGAATAGAAGATTTCCAGACCGAGTCCGGTATGGGTTGTATCGGTCCACCAGACAGCATGAAGACGGCCGTCCCCATCGAGACGTATATCGGATCCTCCCGTAAAACTATTGCCGTCCCCATGGATTTTCAGCGTTGGCGAGAATACAACCGATTCTCCCAGGAATGCTGCGTATTGCCCGGTATGTGGATTTGTCGTTACCAATACAGGGGCTGGTAGACCGCCGACGCTCCAATCAGCACCGCTGAAATTGCCGGTTTCAAATCCCCAATTATTTACAATATTGTCTGCTGGCGGCATGATCACATCCTGTGTCACATCCTTCTCTGCAAGAAAGGTTGTCGCCGGTAAATTGAGGTACCCGGTCCCCGACCATGCCGGAGCGAAGGTGGTCTGCTGCCCGGAAAAGTAGGTGCTGAATTCTCCTGTATCGTTGGAGGCGAGGATATCAAATGCATACTGCTGATCATCTGCCGAGATTCCGATTAACGGCGTCCCCCGATTGTCATAAGCGGTGCCAACGATTGCCCAATCATAGAAGGTCGTGAACGTGTCGCCCGATTCTCCGGGCCAGGATTCCACATTAAATGCCCGGTCGATGGCTCGCGTGCGGAAGTAAACGGTTTCACCGCTGAGCGGCGCAAAATTGAGTGAATTTGAGCCATCCGGTGTCACGTTCATTCGCCAATCAGTCCAGACACCAGAAGGGCCAAGACGATATTGCACATCATATTGGAGAATGCCTGCACCGCCGGGATCGTTGGCAATCCAGGCCAACGTGGCCGTATTTCGTTGGTAGGCAGGTTGAATCCCGAGCGAAGTGACAGGCGCGGTATTGTCTGTTGTCTGCCAATGTGGACTGACAACGGGATCGTATGGGTGCATATCTACCAATACGCTGTTCACCAGGTTGAAGCTGGCTGTTTTAGCCCCTACCCAATACCAGTTTCCCTGATATTGTAGCCATTCCGCCCGTGTGAAGGCCAATCGTTTGCCATCAGGAGACCAACTGCCCATCCAGGCGTCATAAGGATAGCCGGGTTCGTATACCTTGCGTTGGTTGGTGCCATCAGCATTCATGACCCACAGCTCGAGCCAACCATCATTATTCCCGTCAGCATCATAGGCAATCTGGCTGCCATCGGGCGACCAGACAGGGTTTTCGCTTAAGGGTTGTTGAGAAAGCTGGGTAGGATTTTTGCCATCGGCGTCCATTACCCAGATGCGCCATCCTCCTGAGCGATTTGAAACAAACAAAAGTTTACTGCCGTCAGGGGACCAGGAAGGCTGGCCATCATAGACAGGGTGCTGGGTCAATCGCTGCTGGCTCTGGCCTGAGGCAGCCATTACATACACCTCATACTGACCATCTCGATTGCTTTGGAAGACGATCTTGGAGCCATCGGGTGACCAGCAGGGATTCAACTCATCGTAGCTATTGTGGGTGAGTTGTTTTAGGGAGGCACCGTTTGAATAAATAGTAAAGATCTCATTGTCTCCGTCCCGATCCGAGGAAAAGGTGACCCGCTGACTGCCACGATCAAGGTTCGGACCCAGGTCAGTGCCTGAATCATAGGTCAATCGCCGCTCACTGCTGCCATCATCGAGGGCCAGATAAATATCCCAATTTCCTTCTCGATAGGCGTAATAAGCGACTCGGGACCATGACAACAACGAGGCAGATTGTTCCTCTAGCCGGAAACTGGTCCTTTCTGTGGTTAATGGCAGTTGGTTAGGGACTTCGTCAATACCATAGATGAGCGGTGGTGTCGTGCGGGTTCGGGGCGGGACAGCGGCGTGGGTATCGGTAGTGATAACGAGAATTGTGCTGAGGAAAAGAAACGGGACGAACAGGAAAACGAATAAACGTGAACGCATGATAACCCTCCCAAAGCTCTCTGGCAAAGTATGAACTGATACAGGAAATGAAGAACCTGTTTTCATTCTATTAGGAAGATTATACGATGGTCTCTTGGGAAGAAGTGCCAATTTACTGCCAGAAAGATGCCATTTCCCGCTTGCTGTGCAGGTGAGCTTGAATAATACAAAGCCATTCGGCCAAATACCAATTTAGGCGGGCACCTGTAAGTCGTTAAAGGTTCTTGGACACCTGTTGGTCTGCACTTTAGTTCAATTATTGATGGCAACGGCCGTTTACACCGGATGCAGATTGAGCGGTGTTGTCCTTATTAAGGGATGCTGCTTGTGATGAGAGGTGCAACCAGGAGCATTATTCCCACTCAGGGGAATAAAAACGCGAATAAGGATGGGTGAAACGACGAGCAAATGAGGGTGCTAAGCTCGTTTGCTTTTCCCCCACGTCATTTGATGTCAAACAAGTTTGAAAAGATTTCCCCACATCTTCGCTCTATAGTGACCCAGATGACGCATTGGCATAATCGCGGATATTTCCTTCTCTGTCAGGATTTTGCGCGCGCCACTCCGCCGCAGTTTTTCCAAACAGTGCCATATTCAGTAGATCTGCTTCGGAAGCGTCACTGTAGCCAATTTGCTGCTTGCTCAGATGTAGCGGAATCAGGTTTTCTTTGTGTGCGTGATAAATCCACACCCACATCCTTTGGTTGAAACCACGTCTCAACTGATGCCTGTTTGGTCTAAACGGCCGTTTCCCTACAAGATCACTGTCTGCAAATCGCAGACAGTTCAAGCGCTACAAAGTAGCAAACTGTTACCCTGCCACCACCTGCGCCTGCTGCCAGTAAAAATCCAGGAGCGCCGTTTTTGACGCCGGCGCAGACTGTTTCTCGGCCTGATACTGTCGATACGTCTGCACCTCCGTCAGGTTTTTCCCGTCAACCAGGGTCCCGTTACCATATTGCAGCGGCTGTTTAACCGCCGTGCTGCCATTGGTCGGGCTGGCGGCTTTGCCGTTGGTTTGACTGCTGCCTTTACGCGTCACGGGACGGCCGTTCGCCACCACAGTCTGCAGCGAAGGAATCCCATTGTTTTGGGCGGAGCCGTTTTGGGGTTTGGCAGCGCCGTTTGGCCCTCCGTTCTGCTCGCTTGCTGCCGCTACCAGCAGATAAGGAGCAGGCTGTCCAACGGATTGCTGATAGCCCATCACTCCGTGATGGTACATCATGCGCAGCACGTCCCAGGCGTGAAGATAGGCTAAAACGGCCGTCCCCATCCGCCGCGCTTCGTACAGCTTGAACGTGACGTTGACTTCCACTTTTGCCGGGCCGTTCGGCGTGATCGCCCCGGTTGGGGTCAATTTGCCCGGCCCGCTTTTCAGTTCCACGTACACATTGTCACCTTTGACGGCAATGGACAACACCCGGCTGGTAGCAGGTTGGCCATTTTTCGGCCGCGTGCCCTTGTATTCTCTGTAGTTGAAGCTCTGCTCGCCGCGTGCCAGAGCGCCAAAAATAACCCGCGCATCTTCAACATCGATGAAGGCATTGGCAAATCCTTGTTTATCCATGCCCTGGCCTTTGCGGTAATTGCCGGCAAACAGCCGCAGCTTCCCAATGGCCAGCGCATCCTCGACGTGCAGAAAGCGTGATTGAGTAACATGGCTGTATAGGCGAACACGGGTAGGGGTGGGGGAGAGTTGATTATTCATGGGGGAGTCTCCTGATAATGTGCATTTTGGGATGTGGGATTTTTGAGCCAACCTGGTGACAGGACACCTGCTTCCATGACGCAAACCGGCTCTTGGTCTGGGTTCTTCTTCAAATTGCGCGAGATATTCGTGCAGGCGGTCTTCTAAAGGGTTCATAGCATCTACTTCGCATAGTTCTGGGAATGAAACAAACAACCACCTTACTGCCAACCAAACCGACAAGGGTGCGCTCGATGACTGGCGCCAGCCGGTTTGTCATCCATTCATGCGCAAATTCGTTACGCACCCCCACAACCCAGAAAGCAGGGGTGCTGGGAGCAATCAAGATGCTGCTGTCTACCAGCCAGGTGTTAAAGGTTGTTTTGGTCATCTGCTGGCGCAGATCGGCGAGCACCAGTGGCCATCCTGGACTGGTTCAGCCGTTTTGTTGTTGCCTGGCAGCTCTCCAATACACTGGATGGTGCCTTCTGTGTGGAGGCGCTCCAACAGGCCCTGCGACATGGCCAGCCGGAAATCTTTAACACGGACCAAGGCGTGCAATTCACCGCCCAGGCATTTACCCAGGAACTGGAAGCAGCGGGCATACGCATCAGCATGGACGGTCGTGGCCGGGTCTTTGACAACATCTTTGTGGAGCGTCTTTGGCGCACCGTCAAGTATGAAGATATTTACATCAAGGAGTGCGCCACCGTGCCCGAACTGTTTACTGGCCTAAGCGACTACTTCGACTTGTACAACTACGAACGGCCGCATCAAAGCCTAGGCTACTGTACGCCTGCCGATGTTCATTTTGCTGTTAATGCACCAATTCTGTGACCCGGTTTGGTATCTTAACTTTGTCGATCTGTGGTCTTGACTTTGGGGGTCACCTTAGTATCTACCAACCACTGGAACATCTGCATCGGCATAGATATCGCCTCCTCAAAAGCAAAAAGACCCCACCATATGGTGAAGTCTCCAAAGACAAAGCTTTCGCACAGCAAACACGGAGCAGAGAAGCGTATTCAACACGGAGCTACCGTGCAGCAGCCTATAAATTGATAGCGTGAACGATGCTGCTTTAATAGCTTGACAGGGTTTGCTCAAGCTGATCCAGCGAAACCAATATTGCCTTTTGGCGACGCGCTTCTTGGCGCAAAGCCTCTGTAAAGCCTTCGCGGGCAAATAGAACATATTGCGTTCGCCAACCTTCAGCTACCTGTGGCATACGCTGACTCCGGCTGATTAGATCCGTTAGCAGGCGGCGGCTCAAGGTGTCCTGGTTCCATTTAGCTTCCCCTATCAGCAGCTTCTTCTCTCGCGGCGCGGCCGCGACCACATCTAACTGTACACCTTTATTCCGGTGAACACGCCAATACGCCCCCACCACTTCAGGTGCAAAATCTATTTGTCCAGCCGCCGCCGCCGCCCATACCCATTCCTGGCACAACTCTTCAAAAACGTGAAGGCCCAAAAACGAAGGTAGTTCTGCTTCAATCTTGGCAACAGCCGCTTCTTGATAACCACGCGCAATATTGCCCAGCTGGGGCACAATGAAGCGGTAGTAGAATCGGAGAAAATGATCACGCATATGGTAACGGCCGCGTTTGCTGGTTGGCTTGGAGAGGATCGGTTCGCGTTTCTCAATGATTTCCAACTCTTGCAGCGTCTTGAGATAATGTCCTAATGCGGTTTCGGTCACGCTGGCCATCCTGGCAATATCTGACCATTGATGAAAACCGCTGGCAATAGCTGATAAGACGGATTCGTAGGTTTCTGCATTTTGCAACTGTTCGTAGAGGATAACGGGCGGATCAGATAACAGGACGCTGCCAGAGTCTAAGCCATGCTCTTGCAATGCAGTCGTAAAATTGTCAGCATGGGTGAATAACTCCAGGTATGCCGGAATGCCGCCAGTGACGCCATAAATAGTGACCCGCTCAATGGCCGATCTTTCTGGGAAAAGCTCCAGCAACGCGGCATAGGGCAGCGGACGTAAACGCATTTGTGACGTGGCCCGGCCATACAAAGGCGCCTGGTAAGAGATAACTTGACGGGCCATCATGCCAATCAAGGAACCAGTTAACACCAATTTGAGCTGAGGAATTTTTGAATAACGATGATCCCACACTTTTTGAAAGACACTGCTGATGGCCGGTTCGTTACGCAAAAGATAAGTGAACTCATCCAAAACAAGCAGATGCGATTGTGTATCCAAGGCAACGACATCGGCCAGATGGTGCAAGGCGTCCTCCCAACTGGCAAAGGTAAAATCAGCGGTGGGTGGTGCGGTTAAGCGCGGGTCGTGCCGCAGGACGGCTTGAGAAAAGTCACGCAGTTGATACGCTTCGTGGTGCGTGGTAGCCATCCAGTAGAATGATGGTGTGTTTGTGTGTTGTTCAAGGAAGTGGGTAACCAGCCATGTTTTTCCTACCCGGCGACGGCCGTACAGGATAAGCAGGCCGGCTTCTGGTGACTGCAACAGCTTCTCCAGGGTGCGCAGCTCTCGTTTTCGCCCAACAAACTTCATGATTGTGTCTCCGTAACTGTATAATTGTGTACCCAATAATTGTACACACAATTATACAATACACCCTCGTTTTGAAAAGTATAATCTGTTGCCATAGAACCGCACCGAGGGTACCCTCCGCTTCAGCGGGGACGGGGAATCGGCGCGATGTTGGCGGGTAGTTAGTTTTGTTAAACAGAACTAACGTGCTATTGTTGTGAAATGGTCAGACGAACCAGGCACACCACATACGAGATACACTATCACTTCGTTTGGGTTCCCAAATACCGCCAAAACGTGTTGTTTGGCGACATTCCAGAACGGCTGACCGTTCTGCTGCATGAAAAAGCGCAAGAGATGGGGGCCGAGTTAATCGATCTGGCCATCCAACCGGATCATGTACACCTGTTTGGCATCTTCCCGCCAACAGTTGCCCCGCACCAGATCATGCATAGGTTAAAGGGATACACCGCTTTTGCACTGCGCAACGAGTTCCCTCATCTCAAGAGCCGTCTGCCAAATATGTGGACCCGTTCCTGCTATGTTGGCACAGCAGGAAATGTATCCGCCCAAACGATCCAGCGTTACATTGACGCGCAAAAGGGGCGGTAGATGATTCGCACGTACAAGTACCGTCTTGACACCAACAGGTCCCAGCGGGATGCCCTTGATTTTATCCTCTGGCAGCAGCGCATTTTGTACAACACTGCACTGGAACAGCGGAAGCGCGTGTATGAGGAAACGGGAAAAGGCATCAGCTATGTGGCGCAGTGGGCGCACTTTCGGGACGAAAGGCGTGTCAATCCCGACACCTTCGGCTGGGTCAATGCAACCAGTCTGCAGCAACTCCTGCGCCGTGTGAATAAGGCGTATCGAGCGTTCTTCCGGCGCCTGAAGGCAGGCGAGGCACCCGGCTATCCTCGATTCAAAGGCCGTAACCGATTTCACAGCATGGAATTCAAACACGGTGACGGTGTGAAGCTGCATCAAGATGAACGTGGACAAACGCGTTTGCGCATTCAGAATGTTGAAAACGTGAAGGTTAAGTTTCACCGTCAACTCCCTGCTGGCAGCAGTATCAAGCAGGTTGTGGTCAAACGGAGTTTGGGCAACTGGTACGTCACCCTGATGATCGCGTTTGAGGCACCTTATCCCCTCCCGCCAACGGGAGAGGCGGTTGGCATTGACATGGGCTTGAAGTCCCTGCTTGCCCTGTCCGATGGCACACTGATTGACAATCCGCGCTGGCTGCGAGTCAGTCAGAAGCGGCTGCGGGTGCTGAATCAAAAGCTGGCTAGGCAAAAGAAGGGCGGGACCAACTGGCGTAAAACGGCTTATCAACTTGCCACACTTCATAGTAGGATAACGAACCAAAGGCGCGACTTCTGGCACAAAACCACGCGCCAACTGGTGAATCAATACAACCTCATTTGCATCGAGAATCTGACACTGGGCTTTATGACAGCCAATCGACGACTTGCACTCTCTGAGCATGACGCTGCGCTGGGTGAGTTCAGGAGTCTACTTGCTTACAAAGCGGAAGAAGCTGGTAAGTTAGTGGTTCCTGTTCCGCCGCAGTACACCAGCCAAATATGTAGGGGGTGCGGGACGATTGTAGCTAAAAGCCTACTTATGCGGATACATAGGTGTGATGGGTGTGGATTAGAACTTGACCGGGATGTGAATGCAGCCCGGAACATTCTCGCGCTCGGGCTGAGCGTTTGTGACCCAACCGCGGCGTTAGCTGGGTGTCACAAGAAGCTCCCCACTAAAAGTGGGGAGAGTAGTCACATTTGTTGATTGACCACTCCTTGAAGATGGCGCATTAAGGTCCAGACGCTTTTGGGATGATGGAGGCAGTGGCTCGGTGGCAGGGGGCATTATTGCTCTGAAATTTTTATGGTTGCATGGTGTTATTTCCACATATGGTGTAAAGAGGCTCAATATGGGTTTCAAGGAGCTACCAAAATCTCGACAAGCGCAGGCAAAAGCACTTTGCCCCGCTTGCGAACATTATGGACAAACTCGAAGAATCCCAGATAAATTGGTAACTTTTCCTGCGAAATGCCGCGATGCGGACGCAGCCATGACCTTGACAAAGACCAAAACCCCTCAATGGTGTTGGTATGTGGACTTCATGAAAACCATCGCCAGCTTCATCACGGGCGTATTCACCTTGAGGATGGTTAACTGTTTGATACCCATAGCCCCATTCGGTCAACCGATTGTAAATGTTGTATTCGTCGGTAAAGACTTTGCTACCGACGGCCACGAACTTTTGGATGATGGGCTTGCTGCTGTCTTGTTGCACATTGGCTAACATTTTGATGATAAAATGAGTGGCTTTTCTTTGGCCAAAGTGCCACGTCTTCGACTCCCTTTGAGCCGATTGCGTCGTCCCTTTCGACCTTGGGCCGTTACCGCCAGTGGAGGCCCTTTATGACCAGCAACAACATACACTTCATCGAATTCGACTTCGCCACTCAGGCTGACTACTTTTTTTCTCAACAATGCCCGACCGTAATTGCGCGGTCATTTGCTGGGCATCATCCTTGTTGAGACCTAATTCGGCAGCGATTTGTCTATTGGATAGATTGAGACCCATCAAATACAGACACAGCATCCAGACGCGCAGTGGTTGATGATGCCCGGCAAAGATGGTGTTGGTCAAATCATCAAATTGCCTATCACATGCTTTACATTTGTAGCGTTGCCTATGCTTGGAACTGTTGCGGAACCCACGTTTCTTGACCCAGAAGTGGTCACAGTGGGTGCAATGCACCCCATTGGGCCAGCGCAAGTTTCGCACCATTTCATAACATTTGGCATCATCGATCAAGTTTAGAATGTTTAGCATTGGCAGACCATCCTTGGGTTTTGGTCTATGCTAAAGTGTATTTTTATTTTTTCAACTTGGCTCTGATCCTTGGAATCCATCAAGAGCCAATTCCTTAAAGAAA
Organism: Ardenticatenaceae bacterium; assembly: GCA_020634495.1. The sequence continues at coordinate 28,152 of JACKBR010000002.1, forward strand.
TTATAATTGCAAATTGTGCCAATCGCGAGACGGTCGTTCGCGTTTACAATGCTCGATTAAAGTTGCTGTCTTGTCATGCCGTTTACAATACTGAACCAGTTCAATGGCTTTCCTTTCTGCATTCTCGCCAGAGAGATGCTCATAAACAATATCAATTTCGTAACACAGTTTAGCCAACTCGTCTAGATTAAAGAATTTAGCCAATTCATCATGTAAATATTTCTCAGAATGTTGAACTTTAGGCTGAACCTTAGGAACTCGCTCGCTATCAATTTGGTCCTCATTGTCGGAGTCCCTCCAGGCTTCAATTTCCCCGTTTTCAGCAGTATGAAAGGCTAGGCAGGCAAGCTGGAAAGCAACCTGTCTTGGTATCGGCGCATTATTTTCAGGTGAATCCAGATTTTTGAATTTTAGAGCACCAAGCATGTATAAACACAGACCAAGATAATAGTTTTTATATTTCTGTTCCGTCGCACCCTCCATTATGTCAAATGCATAATGCCTGATTTCTCTCAAAATAGCGCAGGGAATGGATAGATCTATTTCGCTGTTATTAAAATTTTCCTCAGCACCTCGCTCATGAACCGACTTGAAAATTGAATAAATCCCCTTAATCTGCCAGATCAAAGCGTGGCGATCACCGGGAGTAAGATTAGGTAACTGCAAAGAAATCAGATAAAGCCAAACACTCGTCTCTAAACGAAGCAGATCATGAATATTGTGAGCTTTTTTAGTTTTTCCAAAATCTATGACTGAAATGTCATACCCCTGTGCATCCGTGCGTATTAGAATGTTTTCTAGATTCATGTCGCCATGTACAATGCTAACTTTTGCAGAAGGTAGGTCGATCTTTAAAATATTGGGCAATTGGTGCAGCGGGTTTTCTAGAGGGAAATTTTCTAGACCAGGAAAGGTAATCTGATTTTTATCAAGGCCGACTAGAGTATGATCAAATACGTTTGCTACTATCTTTTTCAGAAATGTGATCCGGTCATTTATGATCCGGCCGTAGATGGGGGTACTAATTGTTTCTCCTATTTTGAACTGCTTTATGTTTTCAATATTGCATAAGCGAATTCTAAACTTGTCCGTTTGGTTTTGGGGTAAGTCTAAGGTCACTTCGCCTTCATTGCCATTAACTTCCCTTACGATAAATGATAGTGACTCACTGGTTGTAGGTTGAATACAAACAGAAGCTTCTAGATACTCACTGCTGTTTAGAAGTTCAAAAATATCATCTGGGCGGATAAGCTTCCTATCATCAAAGCCACTAGAAGCAGTTTCAACTTCCACAATAAAGTTTGGTGGCAAGAGCCAATCATAACTAAGAAGAGAGTAGTTGCGTCTTGTTTCTCCCTCGATCCAAACATCTTTCCAATCAGCTCCAATCGTATTTAAAGCATTAAGAGCCGCTTGAATATTGCTGCATTCCCACCAGAAGGATTTTATACTCTCAACATCAAATTTTCCGCCGCCAGCCAGCTGGTAGGCGATACATGCATAGGGTACGTTTGGTAATTCGATAATATCAAATTCTAACGAGACGCACTTGGTAAAACGGCCGTTGATGTAACCCTTGTAGTTAGCTACTTCCTCTTGCAATGAGTTAAGCGTATCAAATTTCACCACTATCGGGGACAGAAGCTCGCCACTCATGTTTTTTCTTGTTACCAAAAACACTTTGGCCCCACTAAAGCCAGCTCCAAATTCCCGCGTTACTGTGACCTCTCTGAACGAGGGATTCAAAGCTTTTAATAAAAGAACACAATGTTTTCTTTCTGTATCTTCAATGCCAGTCACTTTCCACCGCACAAATGGAAATTCTAGCGATGGTGGCGGTGGCGGAGGTTCCTGTGTAATAGTAATAGATGGTAGGGGAAATGGCTTGGGGGCAACGGCCGTTTCCTCCTGCCACTGCCTTAACTGATCTCGAACAATCTCCCACTCGTTCCCCAGTGTCTCCAATTGATGTTCGTAAAGCTGCTGCTGCAAAATGTACCGTTTCAAGCCTGCAAAAGGCACGTTTGGCTCACACTTGTCTATAAGCTTATTAATATCCGCTTGACTTAGTTTCCCACTAGAAGCCTTCTGCCAAATTGCACGAACGTGTTGTTCAAAATGGTTAGCCTCTTTTCTTCGAGCGTATCCGAGTTGTTTCCGATTAAGTTTGAGTACAGAAATTGTTACTTCGCCTCGTTCACTAATCCCCTTTAATTCTACAGAATTTTCCTTTAAGATATATTGAATATGCTGTCCAGGTTTGTCGTAGCATGGATCTAAAATTAGGGGCTTTTCAGTTTCATTTAACCAAGCGACATGAAACAATTCTTGATAAGATTGACACATTGCGGGTTGGGCACGTAGGTTTTTAACGGGAAACGGCCGTCCGTTATTCATATAGTGTTCATAGCAAGTGGGGCAAGCAAGATACATATTCGGCCACTGCCATGCTAGCCAAAAATAATGCAATGTTTTTTGCCAGTTCTTGACATTTGCTTCATTGGGAAAGGGTCGATAATAAAGTAATTGAAAGTTTGAATTTGTATCTTCTTGAACAGACTCGCAATATACACACTTTTGGGCAAAAGTTATCCGCAAACTCTTTTCCAGTTCAAGACCAAAATCTCGTTCTTGGAATGGGAATTTGATTTCTGGCAGCGTTAATTGCTGCCTTTCTACTGCACGTTTAGCCCACTGAACAATCTCCGTATTCCATTTCTGAGTAATACCACTGTCTAAAAGATGAATTGGTGGCGCTGGACGTTCCAAATAGATCATGTTTCTTCCATTATTAGTTTATTTTGATGGTTCGGGCATTGAAGAGTTCGTACCAGCGAGAGCCGATTCTAAGGCTTTTTTTGCCTCTTTGACCTCAGTAGATAGCAACAGAGAACTTCCTGTCATTTCAGAAAGTTTCTCAATTAACGTGTGCGACGCTTTGTGTACCGGAAGCAACTGATTATTTACCTGCTCAAGCATTTTACCCTCCTCTCGAAGTTCGTGATTTTCAGACTCAAGCTCTTTCCTTTCTTCTCGAAGTTCGTAGTTTTCAGAGAGAACTGTTGTTTCAGGATCTGGATTGTAATGTGGGATTACCCTGTTTACGTCAACATCTTCAGCAATACGAAATTTTGCCAGACGATTATCAGCTAAGATTCGGTCAAGCCGAACCAAGCGTTCAAGGGCTCTTGTTGCTGCCCCATCAGTTGGCTTTTCCGTTCTGTCCTGGCAAAATGGCATCCCTTTATCCATCCAGCTTTGCCATTTACTACGTAAATGGTTTTTACGATGCAGGCAAGCCAGAGCAAAATGTAAGATAAAGACAAAAGCCGCCAAATCAAAATCTAGCGCGGCGACTAAGCGGCGCGTGCCAGGGGCCGTTTGGGTAATGCGCCTGGTTACTTCAATGGCTCGCTGGCGAATTTCGACGTTTTCTTTCCATTTACGGCCGTACGCCTTTTCCCCATCCGCTGGAAAACTCAACCTCGCAAAAGTAACAGGCGTTTCATTGGGTTTCGTATTCAAGTTGTTTTCGATATCCAACCGTAGCGACTCCAAATCCGGCCAAATAGAGCGAAAATAAGAGGGGCTAGCTAAATTAACCAACATTTCTCGAAAATTATCTTCAACCTCTTTTTGATTTTCTTCAGGAGTTGCCAGCTCTTTTTTATTCACATCTTCATCTACATTCAGTGTTGTTAATGTTGCATCAGGGTCATTTTGAATTGAAGTATTAGATTTATCATATTCTCTTTCGGGATTGTGATCGGTATTCCGAAAGATAGAGTAAAGTAAAAGCACGCCCAGACTATATAGGTCCGTTGCCGCTGACCATTGCTGCATTTCAATAACGCGATCAACAGCTAGCTCATCTGGATAATCGATATCATCCTCCATGACGGCAATGCGACTCTGCACCATTTTGGACAGAGAAGGTAAGCACTTCAATACCTGAACGCTGCCAATATTCTCTTCAGCCTCACTCAACTCAAAGATATAATCTTGAATGCGAACCCGGTCGCCCGCCTTTAATCGTGAATATAGGTCCTCGGTCACTCCTTGCTCCGCTTCCTCACTCAGGTTTTTCCGTTTTTGAAATTCCTCAATTTTCTGGCTAACCTGATCGTATTCCATACCTTCATCACCTTTCCAACCCAAAACTAAATACAAATTTTTGGGATCAGAATGAATAATATATGCTTTGTTAGCCGTTTCTCTTTCTTGACCCTTAAACCGTTCTGGTGAATAGAAAATAGAAGTGCGCTCACCTTCCATCACCCGATCAAGTCTGGTGTGAGACGTATATTGTCTGAATCTCGGTGCATCCTTTGGTGTTAATGCCAAACTTCCGTAATCACCCAGAGCATAATTTCCTGGTTTCTGCGGATCATCAACAAAAAAAATGTTTGCCGGACGAATATCAGCGTGGATAAGTCCTTTGCTGTGTAGGCTAACCAACCCTTCGCACAAATTACCAACCAACGCCAAATGCTGTTCAGCACGCCAACCTTGCTTTTTATTTAAACTCACAGCCTCTTGCAACGTCCCATCAGCCCAGCGATAAATCACGCTGGGTAAACAGCCATACCAGGTACCCCTGGCTGGATTACTTTCTGCAGCTTGGTTTTGATCAATTAATTCATAAGCTACACGCTTTTTGTTATTCTGGGTTGCACGAAAAAATAAAGAATTAGCCCATTCCTGTCGTTCCGCCTCCCGACCGTGTGCAACCACAGCGGATCGCTCTCTAATTTCATCCCAAAACGCCTCATAGTTTTCTGCAATGGGAAAATCTTGGGTATCTTGAGGGTAAACAATACCTGTCGGGCCAAATAGTAAAAATCGAGGTGGCTGGCCAGCCTCAAAATAAACAAAGGCAATTCCCCCATCAAAAGACCGCGCTTCTACTGGCCCGCCCGTTGTATCAATAGGGCGGCGCATAATATTAATGTCAAAGGCATCTAATAACCCGTCTCCCTGACCACTACCATAATAAGCCAGATCTACAGCATAAACTTCCTGAGCCATCAACTCATTGACGTACGCATTTTCACGATGGGTTGTGCCTATTAGTTTGGGGATTTTTAGGGCGGCAAATTTTTGGCTCTGGCTGCCAGCAAAGGACGAACTGTACAAGCGGATAACATACCCTAAAGCGCCCTCGAATGTCTCTCCTGGTAAGGTATGCCCATTTTCATCAACCAGCATGTAATATTTGCGGCTAATCCAAAATTTATTTAGCGTTTTTGTTTGTTCTACTTCATTGATCATGGAATAAACTACCTCCAAAAGCTAATTTACAGGTTCAGCATAGAGAATTATTCATCACAGGATGGGAGCACTTCAATAAACTCACCTGTGATTAACGGCCCTAGATATGCCCAACCTTCTATACCACTGCTTAAGCGAACATACCACCAGTCGCCTTCTGGAACAGTTCCCATTAGAATTCCAAGCCTAGCGTTTGGAAGAGCACCTGCCACTATACTTTCAGAACCCGGATCCTTGAGAATACGGAAGCCATTTCCATTAATATTTCTAGCTGTTACGCATTTAATTGGTGCTTGTGTGGGTATACTTGCTACAGTAGGTGTAATTATAATTGTTGATGTTGGCGTTGCTGGGGGCAAGGTGGGTGGTAGAGTTGGTGTGTGTGTAGGGGTTGTTGTATTTGTCGCCGTCATTGTTGTAGTTGGTAGGGGTGTGGCTTGAGTCTGTGTCTCTGTTAATGGCACTTCAGGTGGTTGCTGTTCTGGTGAATGTTCTAGACTAGAGTCGATTGTGACTGGCACACTCGTTGTATTTTCGTCGTTTCCTACTCTTGGCTGAGAGCGAGACAGCCAAACGATGATGCCAATCGTGAGGATGATAATTACTCCAATGAGAAGAATGCCAAGTTGTAAGATTAGTGGTGTGTTTTCCCTAAATTGTTTTAGCATGGTGATCCTTACAATAAAATTTCAGGGTTCATTGGGCTTGCCTTCGGGGAAGAATTGGTAGCCACCTTCGGGTTTGCCGCGAAAGTTAATGATGTAAATGGGCTTGGCTGGATTGGGTTCGATACGTTTGCGTAGGTTACTAATTTGCTTGGCTAATGCCTCTGTAGCAACACCATCGAGACTTTCTGTTTCGGTCCACACCGCCGTAATAATTTCCCCATAAGTGTGCCGCTTGTAAGGATTACCCACAAAAAAGGTGAGTAACGCTGCTTCGGTCGGGGGCAGGCTGTCTAACGGCCGTTTCCCTTGAAACAACATCCCCGTCTTCTCATCTCCCCAAATAGAGCCACGGCTCAGTTCGCCAACAGCCGTTGCATACTCTTCTAGCAAAGCAGACCCTATGCGCCATGCATTTTCTTCCTGCCTCAATAATCCTTTCGTCCGCAATGAGAGTGTTTCCGTTTCCGTACACACCTCCTCTAACGCCAGCGAAAACAACACCATCTGTTCCTGTTGTGTCAACCCCTGCCAAATCTCTGCCAATCGGTAATTAACATTTGGAAAATCCAGCCATAATGCAAGTTGTTGCCCAGCCGTAAATGTTCCATCAACGTACCGCTGGCAAACCACCTTTAACAGCGAAGGATATCCGCCTGTCCACCTATAGATTTGCTCAACAACATCTGGCTCCAGCTTATCCTCAGGAATCAATAACTCTTCGGCCATCACTCGCTGACTATCAGCTTTATTCATTGGGCCGACCCAGCAAATGTGTAAATCCAAAATTTCATAAAGTTCGCCCAATATTTCGGGATTTAAAATAAATTTTGGCTCTTGCCGCATGCCCACAATAAAACAAAGCGTGTCTTTGAAGCTATCGCGCAAACTACGCAGCGTATTGGTCATTCCGGGTATAGCTTGCTCGGCAAACCGATCAAACCGATCCATTACGAGTACAATGCGCATCTCACGGGCTTCAAAATGAAATAAAAGCGTTCGCAGTCCACTCTGTGGCAAAAACGGATCGGTCGCAGACAGATTTTCCATATATTGTTGACTTATCAGTGCCTGAGTTTCTTCATCAAATTGATGACGTACCTCGAAAAATGAGCGAAGCAAAAGACGGAAGAAGGTATCCAATGTGTTAGTTGGCAAACTATTTAAATCAACCGGGATTGGAACTATTTTTTTAGCCAATTCGCCTAGATACGGCGAAAGCGCAAGGGGTTTCCGGCTTAGAAAGCCTAAAAAGTTGGATTTGCCACAACCAGCCATGCCCACGACAGCACAGCTTGTGCCATTGGCCAACCATTGGGCCACAAGATCCATTTGAGGCGCACGATAAGTTGTATGATAACGGAACCAACGACGGGCAGGAAGCATGTTGTTTTCCTCAGATTAACGCTTACCTGTACAAAAATATTTTTTTGTTTTACAGCAAATACGTTCAATGTTCCGCAAGCACAAGAAGTAAAAACTTTTGAATAAGTTTTACCCCAATCAAGGCTACGTATATGGTAACAGCTTTCCAATAACTTTCAAAACTATTTTTTATTCAGCCAACGTTCAATATATCAGGAAAAAACCTTCAAGATAGCTACGGCCGTTTCCAGTATGCTGTCGTTAATACCTCCTAAAACATGCAATTTATTGAGAAGTAATGGGAGTCAATTTGCACCAGATGGAAGTTTTGCCATGTACCAATTGAATGCAAGCAACCAAAGCAACAAAGAAAAGGAAGTTAGAGAACTATTGAACAAAAAGGATGTAGTTGGCCTGGCTAACTGGCTCAAAAGGAATGAGGACGGTGGCGAAGTCCTTTGCCTTTTACTCGATGATCTCAACCTTCATCTTCCTGAAAACTTTGTTGAGCACGTTCTCTCTAGATTGCCATAGAAGCATCTACTGATGAGCCACTTACCAAGCCCTAATTGCAAACGCTGAGCAGAACCTGGATTGGGCATTTTTCCTAAACTACATCATAAAGGCAAAGCCCCTTGAACGCCTAAATGCACTGGAGCAGGCACGTATGTAGTTGTGGCCAGCGGTCTGCATACTCTATGAAGCCGAAGAAAATTCAAGCTTAGGCATGCTCGATTTTTTATTCGTTGCTTGTAAAGCGCGGCCTATTTTTTGCGATATTTTGCCCCTTCTTTTGGGCATCGCTGCTGTCCACGCTGCTCAAGCAGAAAATTTTAGAAAAAGGAATCAGTTACTCTCTGCCGCTTTTTGCCTATCACCATATGACGAAGAATTGTTGGCTTTGGTGAAAGGGCGTGGCTGGCAAGCTGGTTATCTCTTTATTTTCAACAAACGTTCACTAAATTGGGAGTAATCCTTCAAGATTACAAAAGCTGTATCCACTATGCTGTAATCATTGATTCACAACACAAGCAGGAGGGCAGTAATGAGTAGCTTATCGTTTCACATTTCAGTTCGGCCGTTTCACCTCAAGCATCAGGGCATCTGCGGCATTCGGATTCAAAACCACTGCTCCTTGCCCACCACCTTCACCATCTCTGGCCAGGCTGTGGATAAACAGATTCAGTTTGAAGCAATGCCGGGTAACGTCACTATTCCTTTGGGGCAAAAAGGTGGAATCTGTGTCCGCGTAAAGCGTAAACGGCCGTTTCTCGGCCTCAAACGCAAAATCAACTTCACCATCCAGGTGCAAGCGTCAGATGGCCACCAGCAAACGCTGCCAGGTCATTTAGAAGTCGCACCGCTTCTGCCCATTTGGTCGCTTGCTCTGGTAACGCTTGTGACAGCAGTATGTTTACTGCTCATCTAGGAGGGTATCGTGACAGCGTTGGAATTGAGCCAACTTTTGGTATTGGGAAGCGGGGCTGTTATCGGGTTGATTATTTTATTGAAGGCAGCCTATTACATTTTCATGCAGTTTGTGCGCCTGCTCACGTATGTGTTGCGCCTGATTTTTCGAGGAGCGCCTGCCCTAATTGTGGAAGTGATCGCTGGCCTTCTAACCCCGTTTATCATGGCTGTCATTGCCGCCCTTAGTGGGGTACCTGTCGATGAAGTATTGATACGCTTTGGTAGTTGGTTTGTGGCCCAGGGCTCTATTTGTGCCACGTATTTTTTGGAATTAACCGCCCAAATTGGTGCGATCTTTATTTCGTAAGGAGGGTGTATGTTGTAACGAAACCACGTATCCATCTTATTTACAAAAAGCAAATCAATAAAGTGAGGTAACAGACAATGGCAGATTTAATCGAGGCTGATTACGGCAAACTGGAGCAAATTCATAAACAGTTTAGCCGCGAGGCCGACAACGTAAACAAAATGATCAAGGACGTTCGGGCGCGTATGGCTCCCTTGCAAGATGGCGGCTGGAAAGGCGACGCTGCCGACGCTTTCTTTAGCGAGATGAACGGCGAAGTTTTACCCGCCTGCCTTCGTTTGAAGAAAGCACTGCGGGAAGCTGCCGCCACCACCAAGCGCGTGGGCAAAACTGTGCAAAAAGCGGAACAAGACGCCAAAAACGCATTCAAAATTTTCTAAAGGAGTAAGGTAACATGTCTAAAAACGACATTAAAAAGATGAATTACCCCATGGTAGAGCGCATGGCGCGCACCATGGAACAAAGCGCCAAGCAATTGGAAAGCTGCCTGGGCGAGATGAACAAAGTGATTTCCACTTTAGAACAAGGTGGCTTACGCGGCGACGCCGGTGCCGCTTTTTCTCAGGCAGTACGTGGCTCACTGAATCCTAGCCTGAAACGCTTGCAAAACAAGTTTGAAGAGCTAAACAAAGATTTACGCAATGCGGAACAGGACATGAAACGGGCGGACAAAACGGCCGCTCGCGCCCACCGCAGCTAACTGAACGCTGATAGATCAGCAAAGGAGATTTAAAAATGGGATTGTTTGATTCAATTAACCCTCTGGTCAAGATCGCCAAACAAGTTGTCAACGGCGTGCGGCAAAGCCTAATGGGTCAAGTTAACTTGCTGGATACGGCCGTAAAAGCTCCCATCCAAATGATGGTCAAAGAAGTGGTCGGCGGCGTATGGGTAGGTGAGGGGGCCGACGCTTTTGTTGAGCAATGTACCCGCATGTTCATCCCTCAAACCGACTTCATCACCAACGGCGCACGGGCGATGCACGCAGGCATTGGCAAGGCGTTGGACATCATGGAAGCTGCCGATAAGAAGTCAACGGGCTTTGTGAACAACGTGGGTGGCCTCTTTAGCAACATTTACAAAGGATAATTTCGGCGGCGCTTTGGTAAAAAGCGCCGCTAAAGGAGCAAGCAAATGGCACACAAAGAAATCAAAATGGACGTGCCCAAAGTCAAAAAGATGGGCAAAACCTTTGAAGACATTGGCGAAGTGTTAAACGGTATCAGCAAAGCATTGCAAATTTTGCTAACTACCTTGCGGGCCACGGCTTTTGTAGGCATGTTCGGTGGCTGGGCATTACAATCTTACATCGAGCAGTTCAAGCCGGTCATCGATCGCCTGGCCAAGCAGTCGCTGGAAATTGGCAGAGACCTGGCTGTGTCCGCCAAGGCATATGAAAATGGTGATGCCGTTGGGAGTACCCGTTTTTACTAAAGCAAATGCGGGTTACCCCAGTCGTTAACCGATAGCCAGTTCGTTTCCCTAGTTTTTAATCCAATTGAACAGCCACGCCCAGGCGTTGACAATGCCCCTGGTGGATATTGCCTGGGTGCTGGCTGCTCGTTGTCTAAAAGGAGGTTTGATCCATGCGACGCCGAACGGTAGCACTTATTTTTTCATTGCTTTTTTTGCTGGGCACCACATCGCTCTTTGCCCAAACAGAAGCGATCACAGTAAACAATATTGACAGCACGAATTTCCCAGACGTCATCATCAATTTTGAGGTAAATACGGCCGTTCCCAACCCCCAATCTCTTTCCAGTTACATCCTCACGGAAGATGGCCAACCCGTAGACATTCTGACCATTGAAGCAATCGAAAACCGGCAGCCAATCTCGCTGCTCATTGTGGTGGATCAGGGTCTTTACTCCGTCAGCCGCTACCGCCAGGATTACGATCTGGTCGAACTGAAACAACTTTTTTATACCCTCGGCGAAGATTATTTCCAAGAAGGTGACCGGGTAGGCATCCTAACGGGTCGTTGGGATGAAGGGATAAACGGCCGTTTCCAACTCCTGCCCCACCTGGCACTCACCAACGATTTAAACGCTTACACCCAGGCCATCGACACGCTCGATCTCGACCTGACCGCCAATGACATCAACCTGAACAGCGTACAGCCCATCGAAACCCCACTCCTGCTTGAAGCCGCTTTACAGCAAATGGCGACTGAACCCAATGGCATCATTCTCTACCTCTCGGCATTAATTCATGCCCCCAACGAGCCAGGCTCCAGCCGGGCACGCAATGCCGCTGAGCGTCTTTCAGCCGAGGCCCAGGCTACCAATTTGCAGCTTGTGGTCTTCCAGGCCGCTGCCAACACAATCAACGATGATATTCGCAACCCCATGAAAAACCTGGCTGGGGAAAACCTATATGTCGAACTAAAAACCAGCACGGATAACCTGCGCGAAGTGACCACCGTTTATCAAACGCTCTGGCACAATGAAACCAGCTACACTGCCACCTACCGCAGCAGCAGCGCCAGCAGCGCTCCGCGCAGCATTTCCTTGGCATTGGCCAATGCCCCAGATCAGGCCAGTGAAAACACCTACACTGTCGCACCGCAGCCGCCTGTGTTGCTGAATACTGAGGTAACCTGGGCCAGCGACGGCCGTTACCAACTCACCGCCACCCTCAGCTGGCCCGATGAATACCCGCGCGACCTGTCGGCTGTGCAAATCAATGGCCAGCCCGTCACCGATTTCACCGTCGTGGGCAGCCAGCTCACCGGTGCCTTTACCACAGATACAGATTATTCTGCCCAGCTGGGCCTCAGCGATGAACTGGGTCTGGAAAGTGAAATCCAGCTCACCCTGCCTGACCCACCGACGCCGGTGACACCAACGGCCGTTTCCAACATAACGCCAAAGCCCGGCACCCCACCCGAACCAGTTGCTGATTCGTCAGGCAGCCAACTGCTGCGCTGGCTGCCCTGGCTGGGCATGATCCTTGCCTTCGGCTACGTGGCCATTTTTCAACGAAAAAAGCTGCCCCAGGTCGGCCAACAGGTGCGGCAGACCGCCCGTCGCCTGACCACCATCGTTACCGGCAATGCCCGGCAGCCAATCATTGCCCACCTCCACATCATCGAGGCCCGTGAAGAGCTGATTGGCGAAACGTTAGACCTCATCACCGACATCACCACGCTGGGGCGCGATCCGCAGCTGTCTGACATCCAGCTGTATGACGTGGCTGAGCGCAGCTCCATCAGTGGCCAGCACTGCACCATTCAATTCGACCAGGATCGGTTCCACATCATTGACAATGGATCGGCCAACGGAACGGCCGTAAATGGCAACCTCCTCCTGGCCGACGATCCCTATCCGCTCAACGATGGCGACGAAATCCAGCTAGGTCACAAAGCCCGGCGCGGGGCCACCCTTCGCTTTGCCATTGCTGAAGTGGTCAAGCGTCGGCAGCGGGCCACCGTCGCCGACGCCACCTTTCCTGGCAGCCCGCAAGCCGGCAAACCTACCCAAACTGACCTGGAACCCGCTCAAGACAACCTGTCTGCCGCGCTCGACCGCCTCCCCGTCGTGGAAGATGACGAGACATGGTGGAAAAAACTGGAGTAAACCTCATGCACCTCAACCACACAGACACGATTGGCCCTTACCAAATTGATCGCCCCCTTTCGCAGGGCGGTATGTCCCATATTTACCTGGCGGCGCATGTTGAACGACCATATTACAAAGTTGTCCTTAAGCTGAACGCTAGCGAAAAAAGCACTTTTCAAGATTTGTTGCGCCGCGAAGCCAACCACCTGGCCGCTCTGCGCCATCCCAGCATCGTGCGCATTTACCCGCTGCGCCTGGCTGGCAGCAAGCGTGTTGTTTACCAGGCGCGGGCCAAAGATCATCCCAATCGCCCCTGGTACTTTGCCATGGAATACATTACCGGCGGCGGATTGGCTGACCATTTGCGGCAAATTAGCCAGTTTCCCATCAATTGGCGCATTGAACTGTTTTACCAACTGCTCTTGGCTGTTCAGTTCATGCACAATCACGGCTATGCCCATTGCGACCTGAAACCAGAAAACGTGCTGCTGCGCGATCGCCCCCGACTCGATAGTCCACCCCAGCCAATCCTGATCGACCTGGGCAGCATTTCTAACATCAAACGGCGTGAACAGCTCACCAACACCCCGCATTACGCACCGCCAGAACTTATTCGGGCTGCCAGCGAGCCGCAAAACCGCACCCTGCAAGCGCCAGAACTACTGCCGCCAGGCAAAGGCGATATTTGGGCGCTGGGTGCCATTTTGTACGAGCTGCTGGCTGGCGTGCCGCTGGTCACTGAAGATAATCCAGACGACGTTGCCGCCGCCATTCTCAATGGCGAATGGCCCTCCATCCGCAGCCACCAGCCAGAAGTGCATGAATCGTTAGAAATCATGGTAAGCATGATGCTGAACCGCAACCCGCACCGCCGCCCGGAAATCAGCGAACTGATAGAAGCAGTTGAAGAAAAAATAGCGTCTGTTGCCCCGCCGCGCATCCCTTTCAACACCCATGAGCCGCAGCGGGCTGAAGGAGCGGCAGCATGAAATCATTAATCACGGCAACGTTTTTTGATGTCGGGCATCGTGAAATTTACGAAGACCGGGTGGTGGTTACCCAACTTACCACGCGCAGCGGGCTAGAATTAATGGTGGCGTTGGTGGCCGATGGCGTGGGGGGAACCAATCGTGGCGAACGAGCGGCCCAACTAGCGGTAGATGTGGTGCTACACTACCTTGCCGAGGTGGGAACCAGCCAGAGCGTTCCCCAACTTCTCCAACACGCTTTTATGACCGCTAACGAGGCGGTTTGTGCCGAAGCGATGCAGCTAAATAGTGGCAGCACCACCCTGGCGGCGGCGGCGGTTCACAACGGCCGTCTCTTCATTGCCAACGTCGGTGACAGCCGCATTTACCTTTGCCGCAACGGCAAGCTAAACCAGATTACCCTGGACCATACCTTTGCTGAGGTCATGCCCCAGTTGGGTCGGATGAGCGCTGCCGCCGCCGCTGCCAATCCCCGCGCCGATGTGCTGGTGCGGTATGTGGGAAGCGGTCCCCAGTTTGCCGCCGATCTCGGTTTTTATGTAGAAACCAAGGACCCCCAAATTGCCGAGAAACGCGGTCTTCAAGGGCTGCCGCTCCGGCCAGGCGATTCTGTGCTGCTTTGCTCTGATGGGCTGGTGAAAACGGCCGCTTCTGGCCACCCTTTCACCACGCCCGATGAAATTATCCGCGTGCTGCAAACCCAGGAAGGAGACAAAGCGGCTCGCAGCCTCGTTTCGTTTGCCTTGGGGCGCAACGTAGACGACAACGTCTCGGTAGCCCTGCTGCAAACGCCAGACCCCAAACGCCGCCGCCGTGCCAGACGGCCGTTCCGCATCGCCTTGCTGCTGCTGCTGATTCTGCTCATCAGCGGTTTTCTGGCCTTGTACTGGAATTACCAGGGAGAGCTTGCCAGATTTGAGAATAATCTCTCCACTCAGCAAGAAGTGGCTGATCAGGCGGCCATGGCCGCTGTGAACGCGGTTGTCGCCACCGCCACCGCCAATTTGTCTGCACTGCAAACCGAGGCCGATGCCACCGTGGCCGCCCTGGCCACCCGGCAGGCTGAGGCCGCTGCCACGGCTGCCGCCATGCAAACTCGCAGCGCCACAGAGCTAACCTGCTCTCTTTCCGGCAGCTACGATTACCTAATCAAAGCGTTCACCCTGGAGCCTGCGCCCGTTTATCGGCACGTGATTGGCAGCCCGCTGCCCGCCAATTTTGCTCTGACGCTGCGCTGGACCCTGACCAATGAGGGCAGCTGCCCGCTGCCCACCCCACTGCTGGAAAACTTCGGCGCAGATTTGCCGACATTGGCCCCGCAATGGGAGCAAGCGGGGCAGCCTTTAGACCAGTTGCTGCCGGAGGAAACGGCCGTCCTCCAGGTCACCATTCCCGTTACAAGCGAGGAAACCCTTATCACCTGGCGCGACTACTTTGCCAACGATGACGTGCAATGGTGGCTGACGATTGACCCCACGACCCATAACGAAAACCCCATCACGCTGCTGTCGCGGACACCGCTTACATTGCACGATGGCCAGGCTGCGGCCTGGCTGCGACTGGTGCAGCCCACGGCCACCACGCCGCCAACCGCCACACCTTTGCCAATGGGAACGGCCGTTCCCAGCGAAACACCATCTGCCACACCGTCGGCTAATCCTGAACAATAACCCCTTGTTAATGGAACATTTGGCAAAAAAACTTTAAGAGGAGAACTCACATGAAAAAACAAACGATTTTGATAATCGCCCTTTTCCTATTTTTAACCGCCAGCATTACCGCCTCTGCCGCTGCGCCCACGGCTGTTCGCATTCAGGCCGTTATTCAAAACAGCCAGCCGCCAGACCCGGCCGTTGGTGGTATTCCCAGCAGCATTTACTACATTTTAGTGGATGAAAACGGCCGTCCCCTCACCGACGTTTCTATTGAAGAAAGCTCCGTCAACGTGACGCTTGATGGCGTCCCACAGGGGGCGGTTACCTCGACGGTGCCCAATACGCCGCTTTTTGTGGCCATGACGCTGGACGTGAGCACCAGTATGCAAGCGTATCAACAGGAGATGGTAACGGCCGTTACCCAGGCTATCAACAGCGCGCCAGACACCGCCCGCTTTGGCCTGCTCACCTTTGACCACAAAATCTACTCGCCAGAACGCTTTCTGGCTGACCGCCATCTGCTACAAGACGCCTTAAGGAGCATCACAATCCCCGAAGAACGGTACACCTGTCTGTATGACGCCGCGAACGAAGCCGTTAAATCGCTCGAACCGATCATTGAAGAATCACCCGCGATTCGCCGCGCTGTTATTTTGTTTACCGATGGGGCCAACAAGCCTGCACCCAACGCGCCCTGCCTGTACAACACACAGGAAGATGTCAACAACATCATTGAATTTGCCCAAGATCAGCAGGTGGCCATCTACACCATCAGCTTTGGCAACGAAGCCGATATTTCCCTGCTGGAAACGTTAGCACAAGAGACGGGGGGCATTGCGTTTACGGGTGAAGGCTCGATGGAGCAAAAATTTTCGGAAGTCATGCGCAGCCTCAATAGCCAGCGCGTGGCCCACACCACCCTATTTCCCGAAACATCCGGCGAACACACCTTAACGCTCAACCTGCGCGTAACGGGCGAAGCCCAAGAAACCAAAGCGATTGAGGCCGGTTCTGTGGTGGTAAAAACGGAGGCCTCTCCTCGGCTGACGGCTACACTTGCACTCGTGGAACACAGCTATGAGGCGGCAGGGCAACAGATTGTCGTCAGCATCGAAGCCAGCAAAGCGGCTGCCATCGATTGCCTTACGCTGAAGCTGCGCGACATGGAAACAATGGAAGCCATCGGCAGCCGCCAAATTTGCAAGCCAGAAGAAGGCAGATCGACCCATATTTTGGATGGGTTGCCTCCATTGGTTGACGGCCGTGATTACCGCCTGGAAATAGACGCAGAATCTCCACTTTGCCCTCAAGAAGAGCAGGACGGTGAGCGTAATCCTTGTTTTTTACCATTTAAGGTTGACACGACTGAACCATTCACATTTGACGTTTCTGCACAACCAAATGACCAACAGATTACGGTTAGCCTCAGAAATCTAGACACGGAAATTTTCCCCTGGGTGGAATATACAGCAATCTTTGAGCAAGATGGCACTACGCTGGAAACGGTAACGGGCTTTGTACAGGATCCCTCGATGCCATTTGTTATCGCTTATTACCCAGCACAGACGGGGGGAAAGGATAGCAACCAGACATCGTACAAAATTCAATTGGACCTGTCAGGCCCGAATGGCCATGCTGGGGCCAGCAAAGACGTAACACTTTTGCCACCAGACAAAATCAGCATTTTTGAAAAAGCTGGCACATGGCTAAACCAACGGCCGTTTCTCGCCACCTTCCTCCTTTTTTTGCTGATTGCCTTGCCGCTGCTGTACTTTGGGCGTAGTTGGCTGGATCAGCAACTGCCCGGTACGCGCTTTTTGTTCAACAAAGGAGTGAACGGCCGTTCCCAAACGCCCGTCAAACCCGTCACCCAACTGCCAGAGGTAAGCTGGACACCGCCAGCCCCCCAGCCCAAACCCGTACCCGCAGCCATGCCAGCCATGGCCACAATGGCCCTTATTCCACCCACGTTGCGTATTTTGCAGGCACCTGAGGAAACGGCCGTAAACATGATTGACGTCACCCCCTTGCCATTCCGCATGGGTCGCGAAGGCTGCCATCTCACCATCGGCGATGACCGCACTTCCCGTACCCACGCCACCATCCAGCGCATTGGCCACCAATATTTCATCACCGACATGGGCAGCAGAAACGGCACCTACCTCAATGACGAAGCCGAGCCACTTTCACCCAATATGCGCTGGCCCCTGGCCCACGGGGATCGTATTCGCCTGGGCACAACCGTTGAACTGGCTTTTAACCTACCCGATCCGGCAGAAGGGAAATGATCATGACCTCCAAACGCACCTTTATCGAACGGCCGCCTCGCATTCAACCGGAGCTGCCCCAACAAACCATTGACATCCCAAGTCCACCCGACCAGCGCGGCCAGGGCCTGGGTGAACTGATGCACATTGCTCTGCCCCTGCTGATGATCGTTGGCTACATCATGGTTGCCTTCATGGGCGACGGCAATAGCAACCCGCTGCTGATCATCCCGATGGCCCTTTCTATTGTTGCCTCCACCCTTTTTTCCTGGATCACCTACCGGGAAGAAAAGCAGAAACGGGCGGAAGAAGCGGCCGTTTACCAAGAACAGCTCAACGACCTGCGGCGCGACATGACCACGGCTCACGAAGTCCAGCGTCACTTTTACCGACACAACGCCCCAGACGCCACCGCAACGGTACAAATTGTGTTGGATACGATGCTGCCGCCCAACGGCCGTACCACCGAAACCCGCGCAGGCACTCGCCTCTGGGAACGCCGCCCCGACGACGACGACTTCGCTACGCTGCGTTTAGGAACCGGTACCCGTCCCTCTACCGTGGTCTACAAAGCACCCCAGGCAGACGGCGTTCCCACCTGGCTGGGGCAAGAGGCCCAGCGCTTGGCTGACGATTCGCAGTTTGTCAGCCAGATTCCTATTACTGTGCCGCTGCGCCGTCTGCCGGAAAAAGATGAGGAGGCAACAGATGTCTCCCCGTCTAGTGATGACTTGCCCATTCCCCCGACCATCCATTCGCTGGGCATTGCTGGTGAGGCTACGGCCGTTTACCCATTTGCCCACGCCCTGATTGCCCAATACACCACTCTGCACTCACCTCACGACGCCCGCCTGTTTGTGCTGGGCAGCCAAAGCCAGCCATGGGAATGGCTCATGGTGCTGCCCCACGCCGAAGCCGACGACCAGGGAGAGGCACTTTGCTTTTTGGATTTGCTGCCGGAAACGGCCGTTACCACCCACGAGGATGAAACTGGCCTGCCACGCTACCTGGAACAGCTGCGCAAACGGCTCACCACCCGTCGCCTGCGCCTGAAAGAAAATGAAAAAGAGGATGCCCAACATGATGAGAACCCGACACGGCCGTTCCTGCTGCTCGTGGTCGATCTACTGAATGTGGCGGATGGCTCCCCACTTGCCACCCTCGAAGCCGATGCCACACTCGCCATTTTGCAGCAGGCCGGGACAGAACTCGGTGCGGCCGTCATCTTTTTGGTTCCCCAACGCAGCCAGATTCCGGCACACTGTACGGCCGTTACTGAAGTATACAACAGCCAGGAAACTGCCATCTTCCGCTACGCTGAAACCGGCGTCAATACCTTGCGCTACGTTGGCACAGCCGAAATGAGCGCCGACCACCGCCAGCTGCACGCTTTCAGCAACGCCATGAGCCGCTGGGACGTGCGTAAAAGCAGCAGTGGCAATCTGACCAAAGTGGCGCCCTTCTTGGAGATGCTGGACGAAGACAGCCTGCAAACATTGCGTGAAAGCACCCGCCAGAATTGGGCGCGCAGCACCCAGCCGGATCGTATTCAGCCGCTGCGCGTGCGGGTTGGCTACATGGCGGGCAACAAGCCACGTGCCCTGGTTTTTTCAGCCAAGCGCGATGGCGTCCACGGCATGGTGGCAGGCAGCACCGGCTCCGGCAAATCGGAGCTGCTCATCTCCATGATTGCGGCCCTGGCGGTCAATTATGATCCCACCATGCTTAACTTTGTGCTGGTCGATTACAAAGGCGGTGGCGCTTTCCAGGAGTTTGCCCAGCTGCCTCACTGCGTCGATGTCATTACCAATTTGCAGAAAGCCGGTGTTTCGCGCATGTTTACGGCCGTTAACGCCGAAATGAAGCGCCGCCAACAGCTCAATGCCACCACCGACACCAAAGACATCCTCGAATATCACCGCAAAGGGTACCACCTCACCCATGAGCCTTACCCGTATCTCTTCATCATTATTGATGAATTTGCCGAGATGATTGCTGGCAACACCCAGTTCAAAAACGAGCTGGATATGATCACCCGGCTGGGTCGTGCCCAGGGCATCTCGCTGCTGCTGGCAGCCCAGCGTCCTACCGGCATCACTGATCAGATGCGAGCCAACATCAAGTTCCGCATCTGCCTGCGCGTAGAGACGCCGGGCGAGAGCCGCGAAATGCTGCGCCGCACCGACGCCGCTTTTCTACCTGGCAACATTCCTGGTCGTGGCTACTTGCAAGTGGGCAATGAAGATATTGACCTGATTCAGGTAACCTACTCTGGCGACAGCTACCGCGATCCGGTAGCCAACAGCGAGCCAGACATCATCTGGCCGCAGCGCCAGCCCGAACTGCTGCACGACGCTGCCCAGGAGCCCGAACCGCCTAAGCTGTACCAGGCTGTCGTTAGCCTGGTGCAGGCATTGGCTGAAGAAGCAAGCGTCGCGCCGCAGCGGGCCCCTTGGCCGGATAATCTGTCTCATCCGCAAACGCTTACCGCACCGCTGCCCACAAGTGAATACCTGGCAAACACCGCACTTCTCACGCATGGACGAGAAGAAGCCGCTGTGACCACCTTAAATCCTTGGCTGCGTGATTGGCTGAACGGCCGTTCCCAATGGCCTAAACTTGATTGGCGCAGCACCGTCATGCGCCCGGTTGTGGGGCTGGTAGACAATCCGTATGAAGCGCAGCAGCAGCCGCTGGTCGTTAACCTGCGGCGTGGACACGGTGTGCTGTTCGGTGCGTCTGGCTGGGGCAAAACCGTTCTGCTGCGCTCGCTGGTAGCCAGCCTGGCGGCCACCCATCCGCCCGACGCGCTTCATATTTACTTGCTGGACCTGGGCGGGCGCAACCTGGCGGCGCTGGACAAACTGCCCCAGGTGGGGGCCGTTATCATGCCCGATGAGGAAGGATTTGAGGAGCGGGTAGCTTATCTGCTGCGCGAACTGGCTCATCTGGTCGAATCGCGCAAGCTGCTGCTCAATCAGCACGGCGTGGAGGATGTGTACCAGTACAACACGCTCCATCCAACCGAACCGCTGCCTGTTGTTCTGCTGGGCATTGATAATTTTGCCGAATTTATCGAACTGTTTGGCAGCAGCCGGGACAACGTATCCACCAATCTGGACGCGCTCACCGCTCTGGCCCGGCAGTGCCGCCCCTACGGAGTACACCTCATGGTCACGACGCGCCTGCCCGGCGATTTGCCCGGCAAGCTGTCTAGCCTGTTCAGCGAACAGCTAACCCTGCGTCAGCCTGACGCCGCCATCTACCGCGAAATTTTAGGTACGGCCGTTCCCGACATCGAAGAATTGGAAGGTCGTGGCTTTATAAAAGATGGCAACCAGCCGCTTGCCTTTCAGACTGGGCTGCTGGTTGAACCGGACCCAAGCGCCAGCGGTGTCAATGCCGATCTGCAAGCCATCCATCAACTGGCCGAAGCCATGCAGAAAGCGGGTTCTTGGGATGAAACAGGCCCGATGGTGATTGGCGCCCTGCCCAAAACGGTTTCTTACTTACAAATGATGGGTTTGCAAACTGCCCGTCCCCGCGAAGGCCTGGAAGCCGTTCCTCCCCACCTCAAACTACAGCAAAAAATGGTCGAAAACTGGGCGCACAGCCGCGATCCAGAACATGCGGATTGGCTCACCGCAACGCTAGGTATCGTCGCTGGTAACCAGCCGCGCACGCTGCACTTCTCCGCGCCACGGGACGGCGTGCATGGCATGATTGCTGGCGGCACCGGCTCCGGCAAGTCGGAAATGCTTATGACGCTGATTGTGGATATGGCGTTTAAACATGACCCGTCTATTCTCAACTTTGTGCTGGTAGATTACAAAGGGGGCGGCGCGTTTAAACCGTTTGAAAAGCTGCCGCACGTGGTGGATAGCGTCACAAATTTGAATGGTGCGGCCGTTTCCCGCATGTTTGTAGCCATCAACGCCGAAATGAAGCGCCGCCAGCAGCTTAATGCCGATACCGGCGTTAAAGACATCGTGGATTACCGTCGCAAAGGTTACCACCTCTCCCAAGCACCTTATCCCCATCTGTTTATCATCATCGACGAATACGCCGAAATGATTGTCGATAAGCCGGAGTTCAAAGAAGAGCTGGACCGGATCACCCGCGTTGGCCGGTCGCTGGGTATCTCACTTATCCTGGCGTCGCAAAAACCCATTGGCGTCAGCGACCAGATGCGGGCGAATATAAAATTCCGTCTTTGCCTGCGCGTGGAGGGGGTAGATACCAGCCGGGAGATGCTGCGCCGCTCAGACGCTGCCTACCTGCCCAACGGGATGCCGGGACGCGGCTACCTGCAAATTGGCAATGACAATCTGGAGCTGATTCAAGTCGCCTACACCGGGGAAAATGTGTCTACAGAGCAAAACGAAAAAGCGAAGCTGTACGCTTTGGCCGTGGACACCGCCCATCACCTGATGACCGACCAACCCAAGCCCCAATGCCCCTGGCCGCCGATGCTGCCAGACGGCCGTTTCGCCACCTTTGGCCTCACCAGCCCACTCGATTCGCACTACATCCCCGCCGCGTACCATGCCCGCCTGCAGGCAGACAACGCAAATCGCCTATGGCTTAATCCGTCAATTACTGCCTGGACAGATGGACAAACAACCTGGCCAAGCGTCGATTGGCAGCAAACCGCCCTGCGTCCCATCATTGGGTTAGTAGATAACCCCCAACAAGCCTGCCAACTACCACTGACGCTCAATTTGGCGCGGGGCCATCTGGCGCTGCTGGGTGCCTCTGGCATGGGTAAAACGACGGCCCTGCGCACCCTGGTTTACAGTTTGGCCGCCACCCATTCCCCGGCTGAGCTAAATATAATCATTCTGGATTTGGGCGGGCGGCAGTTACGGCCGTTGCAAGCCTTACCCCACGTTGGCTCCGTGCTTCTGCCAGATGAAGCCGGTTTTACCGAGCGCGTCCACCAATTAGTGCGCGAGCTCAACCATCTGGTAGAGCAGCGGCAGCGGCAGTTGGGTGACGATGGCACGCCGGACCTGTTCCGCTATAACCAACAGGCGAGCCAGCCCCTGCCCGCCGTGCTCATCCTCATCGACAATTACGCCGAATTTCAGGAGCTGTTTGCCGAAGGAGGCGAAACAGTTGAACAAATGATGAGCGATCTGCAAACGCTGATCCGGCAGGCCCGCACCTACGGCATTCATTTTGTAGTCACCGCCTCAGACGCCGGGCACATTCCTGGCAAGCTGTTGAACCTGTTCAGCGAGCGACTGGTGCTGCGGCTGAGCGGCGACGCCGATTATCAAAGCGTGCTGGGGCAGCGGGTGGCTGAACTGCCTGATGTGCCCGGTCTTGGTTACATCTTGGTAGATGATGTACCGCTGGTCAGCCAGATTGCGCTGCCGCTGCCGGAAACGGCCACAGCCCCCTCCCTTAAAACCTTGCAAGCAGGGCTGCAAGCTGGCGAGTGGCAGGGCAGTCCGCCGCTTAGTGTGGAGCCGCTGCCGCGTGCCTGCCTCTACCGTCCGCTGCTGGCCGAGGTGTTTGGGATGGCTGAGGAACGGCCGTTTCTAAACGAACTCGAACGCATTACCGCCCAAAACTGGGCCAATAGCATCGATCCAGAAAAGGCAGACTGGCTAACGGCGCTGCTGGGCGTCGCCTCTGGCAACCACCCTCGCAGCCTCCACTTTTCCGCCCCGGCCGACGGCGTGCATGGCCTGGTTGCTGGGGGTACTGGTTCTGGCAAATCGGAGCTGCTCACCACGCTCATCGCTGGCATGGCCGTGCAGTACGATCCCAGCGTATTGAACTTTGTACTGGTGGATTACAAAGGGGGCGGCGCGTTCAAGCCATTTGAGGAACTGCCTCACTGCGTTGATATTATCACCAATCTGAACCAATCGGCCGTAACCCGCATGTTTACGGCCATCAACGCTGAGGTCCGGCGACGCCAGCAGCTCAACGCCGATACCGGCGTTAAGGACATTGTGGATTATCGCCGTCGTGGTTACCACTTGAGCAAAGAGCCGTACCCGCATCTGTTCATCATTATTGATGAGTATGCTGAAATGATTGCCGACAACCGGGATTATTTGCAGGAGCTGGAAAGCATTACCCGCGTGGGCCGGTCGCTGGGCATCTCGCTCATCCTGGCCTCGCAGCGTCCGACGGGTGTGACGGATCAGATGCGTTCAAACATCAAATTTCGCATTTGTCTTCGTGTGGAAGGTGCCGATGAAAGCCGAGAACTGCTGCGGGTACCGGACGCCGCTTACCTGCCCAATGGAATGCCAGGGCGCGGCTACCTGCAAATTGGCAACGATGAACTACACCTGATGCAGGTGGCCTACACGGGCGACAGCTATCCTGAAGCTCAACAGCCGGACGACACAGAAGCGCCCAAGTTGTTCGACGTGATTGTGCGACAGGCGGCGCGGCTGGCGCAGCAGCCCAATGCCCCCGCCCGGCGGCCCCGCCCCTGGCCCGACTTTTTGCCAGAAGCATTTGGCCTGGCAGATGAGCGAACAGCGGATTATCTCCAGCATGGAGAAACGGCCGTTCCCACCCCCTTCCAATGCAGTCCCACGCTGGCCGCCTGGCTGCAGCGCGAACGGCCGTCATGGCCCCCCGCAACCTGGAATGCCGACACGTTCGCCCCTGTCCTTGGACTGATTGATAATCCGTATCAGGCCTGCCAGCATCCGCTGCGGCTGCACCTGATGCGCGACCATCACCTGCTTTTTGGTGGTTCTGGCTTTGGCAAAACCAGCTTTTTGCGGGCTTTGATGGTTGATTTGACCACAACTTACTCGCCAGAAGCGCTGCACCTTTTTGTGCTGGACCTGGGCGGGCGCAGCTTTGGCAGCCTGCGCCACCTGCCTCACGTGGCTGATGTTATCATGCCCGATGATCTGGCTTACGAGGAACGACTGACGCGGCTGCTGGAACGGCTCAACCGGGAAATGCAGCGGCGCAAGCAGCTTTTTAGCGACGCTGATGCCCGCGACCTGATACAGTACAATCGCCAGCATGGGGAACGGCCGTTGCCGCTCCAGCTCATCCTCATCGACAACTTTGCCGAACTGAAAGAAAACTTCGAGATGCTGGTAGACGAGCAGCTTGTCCCGCTGCTGCGTCAGGGGCGGCCGTATGGACTGTCATTTGTCATTACAGCCAATACGCCGGGGGCCATTCCGGGCAAACTGCATAATCTGCTCGGGCAGCGGCTCACCTTTACCTTAGCCGACGCGGGGCATTACCTGGACATCGTTGGTCGCGGCGCACCGCCGCTAGAGCCGATTCCGGGTCGAGGCCTGGTGCGGGTGGGGAAACGGCCGTTAACCTTCCAGGCAGCCTTGCCGTTTGGCAACCAGGTGCAGGGGGAAGATGCTCAACTGCGCCAGTTGGCTGAAACGTTAAAGGGAAGCTGGTCGGGGACCACACCAGAACCCATCCACATTTTGCCAAACGAGGTAACGTTGCAATCGGTGCTGGCGCATCTGCCAGAGGTGCCCCCTGGCGAAATTCGCTTTGTGCTGGGCCTGGACAACGATTTGCAGCCCACCATTGGCAATTTGGAACGATTTGGCCCCCACTTTGGCATTTTGGGGCCGCCGCTTTCTGGCAAAACAACGGCGCTTACCAACATCGCCTTGTCGCTGGCGGCGCGGCATTCGCCAGATACGCTGGCGCTGGTTTTCATCGATCTCAATCGCAAGTTCATCCAGGCTAGCGGCGATAGCGCTCTGTCTGATCTGCCTCACCGGGTGGCAACGTTAACCGATCTGGCCCAGCTGCCGCACCTGGTAGAGCGGGTAAAAGCACATTGCCAGTTGCTTGCTATGGCAGGAAGCAGTCGTCGGCTTTTTATCCTCATTGAAAATTTTGACGATTTGTGTGAGGAGATCGAGAACGACCGGGAAGCAGAAGATGCGCTGGATGAGCTGGCGGTGCTGGCCGGGCGGTACGGGGCTGACGGGCTGCACATCATTCTAGCTGGCGCACTGGAAGCGCCCCATCCGCTGAAGAAGCGGGTGCTGGCCAGTGGCTATGGACTGGGGCTGCGCGACGCCGATTCGCTTACCACGCTGCGAGCCTACACGCGCGGTTTTGCCGATTTGCCAGCAGGCCGGGGGCATTTGGTAAGCGGCGGCCTACCGACCAAAGTGCAGGTGGCCCAGCCGTTTGCCCTGCCATACGGCCGTATGGTTGGTCTAGATGCCTGGGTGGGACAAATTCAAAGCCAGTTTGAGGATTTTGAGCCAGAAGATTGGCTAGCTGGGGCAGAAGTGGGGGCAGGGGGGACGGCCGTTTCAACCGGCCTGCCCAGCGCCAGCAACGGAACAACCGCTGTTGATCAGACAGTGGCTGCCCAGGCCCTGGCGCTGCTCAAAACAGCTATCGCTTACAAAAGCGAAGCGGATGGTGTGCCGTTAGCCAGCCTGGGGCTGGATTTGGCTTCTTTGCCAGACGACGATGTTTTGCGCATGGCCGAAACATATTTTGAATAGGCATGTGATTGCATAACCCTTTTAATAATGGAGAAACGCACATGAAAAAAATAACGCTTGAAATTGATTTGTTAGGCATCGGCACAGAAGTGGCGCAGGTACATCCTGATGTCACTGTGGGTCAGCTTGTGCAAGAAATTTTGGTGGAGTTTGGTCTGGAGCACGCTTTTTTGAACCAACATCAGCCCCATAAATATGCTTTACGAACAGCCTTGGACGGTATTGACCTCCCGCCGGACAAACCAATTCAGCAGATTGGTCAGCGGAGCATCCTGTATTTTCGGGAAAAAGAGGTGCTTGTACCAGAAACGGCCGTAGCCATCAGCCAACCTTTTTACCTGCGCTACCGCTCACATGTCTTCAAAATTAGCTGGACCCCGGCGCTCATCGGTAGGCCCATCCCTGGTGATGCGGACAATACGCGGCTTGCCGTCGATTTAGAACCGTTCAGTCTGGCAGTGTCGCGACGACAGGCAGAGATTGTGCGGGTGGACGGCCGTTTTGCCATTCGCAGCCTCAGTGAAAATCCCATATTGCTCAATGGGGCTTTACTCCCTTGGGGGCCTGATTCAGCCGAACTGCCACTGCCAGTACAGGATGGGGACAAAATTTTACTTCAGCGCAGCGGCATTTTGCTTACCTGTTTGCAACCAGCTAGCCTGTCCCAGATGAAGGCAGCCCCGCTCGTTTTAGGTGGTCATCCATGAAACAATGTTCATTTTGTGCCCACACACGTCCTGACGATAATTTGTGGTGTCAACAACGAAACTGCCCCGCCGAAAATACGGTCAATCGCCTGCGCCCCGGTGATTTTGTGGGGGAACTGGCCATAGAAAAATGGGTAGCTACGCTGCCCACCGCCACCATTTACCGAGCATCTCGCGGCAACGAGCTGGTTTTGCTAAAAGTGGCTCATCCTGGCTTTGAAGAAAAACTCAAGCGAGAAGCCCGATTTTTGCAAAGTCACAGCCACCCAGGGTTGCCCCAACTTTTAGGTGCCCATTCAGATACGGCCGTTAGCGAGCATCCGTACGGCCGTATCACCATTCAAGGGCAACTGTTTACCTATCTCCTGTTGGCCGATAGCACTGGGCGCACGTTGGATGAATGGCTCACTCGCAATCCGCAGCCCTGGCAGAAACATGTTGGCTGGATTATGAGCGCGCTTACGGATACGCTTGCTTATTATCATGATTGCGGCTATTACCATCTGGCCCTCTCAACTGGCATCATCTTGATCCGTTTCGACAATCGGCAAATACCGCGCCCTATCTTGTTAGACATTGGCTTGTGCGCCACGTTTGAAGACATTGGCCGATATTGGCAGCCTCAGATAGCGGACCCTAATTTTTTAGCTCCAGAACTACGCCAACGTAAACCCATTAGCCAGCAAACGGACATATATGGGCTAGGTATGATTTTTCAGATGATGTTAACTGGCAGTAAGAGCGAGTCATACTCAGTACGAGCCGATTTGCTAGGGCTGCCCCAGTTAGCCCAGCGAGCCATGAGTGTAAAGATGGCGGAACGACCTGAAAATTGTCTGGCGTTTGCCAATCAATTGTTTGCAATGACGTCTCCTTTACCATCAGAAAACAAAAAAGTGGCGGTCCAGGTTCGCCTGCTCCACACCTTACTTTTGTTTATTCTGCTCACAGCAGCGTTACTCTTTATGGCATTGTTGATATGAATTTAACGAGGGATCAGCCTTCTTTTGTCTACAGGATAGTAATGACCCTCTATATCCTTGTGGGCATATGTGCCGCCATATCGCCCTGCTTTGGCAACAATACCGATGGCGTTTGTTTTACTAACCCGCTGCTTCACGGAAAGAATGAAGCGGTTCAGGCCGGCCTGGTTTTTAATTCCCTCGAATTCGAGGGAATTAAAATCAGGATTGTAAATTTCTTCCCAGATGCCTAAAAACTCAATGCTGTTTTTATTCCTAAGCCAATTTTCGATTAAGGCTGATCCATTCTCAATGTCGCGCATCATGTCAGTCAGAGAGATGTAATCCTGTTCCTGATCGGTCAGGATTGTGATTTCGCTGCCTTCAACGTCAATCTTTTTCGTTTTCTTTGCCATTTCTTTTGCCTTGGATACTATGATTGTTGGAGAGCTTATTTTGTGATGAGCGAACATCTTTCAACCAGCTGCATTTGGTGAATTTTCGGCATCAACACAAGCACCTGTTTGTTACTTCCCATTATATGTTTTTAGAACATATGTACAAGCGCACTTAACAGTAACAGAAATCTCTTGTTTAATCCCCACGTGACTGCTCTCCTCGTACAATGTGCCCTACATTGCCATTACAAGCAATGCAGGGCGAACAATAACCAAACAACAGGCAGTTATCAAGTATGGTAAACACGTTGGGATATGCCGAGCACCTTTTCCGGGTGTGCGTGTAACACGTACACCCGGTTTCATTTGTTGTGCTGACACCGCGTCCCAACTGACTGTTTTAGATCTAAACGGCCGTTTCCCTACAAGATCACTGTCTGCAAATCGCAGACAGTTCAAGCGCTACAAAGTAGCAAACTGTTACCCTGCCACCACCTGCGCCTGCTGCCGGTAAAAATCCAGGAGCGCCGTTTTGGACGCCGGCCGTCCCATTCCATAACGCAGCATATTCTCTGGAGAACGCTTCTTCTTATGGGGAGGCTGTACGTTTGGCGGACGGCCGTTGACAAATGATTGAGGGAGTGAATAGGGTGGGCAACCGTATGATGGTTGCCTCATTATTTCGGAATGGGACCAAGAATAAGCCTTGTGTACCTTTCATGAATTGAGAATTTTATGTAATATATTTTCATCGTGCTTATTGAGTGCCAAGAACCTGTAAATTAATTTTGATGTGCCTTCAGTTTTGTAAAAAAAACTTTTAGCATGAAGAGGTATTGAAGATATGGATTGCATTGAATGTGGAGGACGAACAAAGCAAACTGATCCCCGTAGTTGGGATTGTTTAGATTGTGGCGCCGAATTATACAAAGGCAATGATGGGGAGATAGTTGTGGTTGGTTATCGTACTGATGCATCTGAAGGGTTAAGCGTGTGGGATGCAGCAGACATCTACTTTTCTAATGGATGCGATGAGGATTATCGTTTCGGATACACGCACGATGAATTAACAGAGGCGTTTAATCAATAAACACCAAAAGGGTAAAGCATTCTCCGTAAAGCCCTTTATCGATTCATTGGTTACCGTTAATTGATGCGTTCATGAAAAAACGGTGGAAAGTTGACTGCGTTCCTCGACAAAATCAGCGCAATGAGCCTGATTTCATGATGCGACTACTCGTTGTTTGTAGAACGTCAGCAACGCCGCTTTCGATGGCGGGATAGCGCCCTTCTGCTCCCGGTAGCGAACATACGTGTGCTGTTCGGTCAAATTGTCAGCGGAAACGGCCGTCCCATCCCCGTAGCGCAGTGCCTCCTCTAAAGAAGCATTTCTCATATGTCGATCTTGTCCTTTTTGAGGGCTGCCACTAATCTGCAGTGAAGGCACTGCGCTCTTAGGTTGGCGGGTCTTGCGCGTCACGGGACGGCCGTTCGCCACAACAGTCTGCAGCGAAGGAATCCCATTGTTTTGGGCGGAGCCGTTTTGGGGTTTGGCAGCACCGTTCGGCCCTCCTTATCTGCTCGCTTGCTGCCGCTACCAGCAGATAAGGAGCAGGCTGTCCAACGGATTGCTGATAGCCCATCACTCCGTGATGGTACATCATGCGCAGCACGTCCCAGGCGTGAAGATAGGCTAAAACGGCCGTTGCCATCCGCCGCGCTTCGTACAGCTTGAAGGTAACGTTGACTTCCACTTTTGCCGGCCCGTTCGGCGTGATCGCCCCGGTGGGGGTCAATTTGCCCGGTCCACTTTTCAGTTCCACGTACACATTGTCACCTTTGACGGCAACGGACAACACCCGGCTGGTAGCAGGTTGACCATTTTTCGGCGGCGTGCCCTTGTATTCTCTGTAGTTGAAACCCTGTTCAGCATTCAACAAAGCGTGAAACACAATTCTGGCATCGGACATATCGAGATAGTGGCTCACATGGTCTGACATTCCCTGACCGCGATTGTACGTGCCACCAAAGAGCCTTACCTTGCCAATGTTGAGCGCATCCTCAATATGCAGAAAGCGGGTTTTGGTTACGTGGCTGTACAGGCGAACACGGGTAGGGGTGGGGGAGGTTTGATTATTCATGGGGGAGTCTCCTGATAATGTGCATTTTGGGATGTGGGATTTTTGAGCCACCCTGCTTACATGGCGCAAACTGGCTCTTGGTCTAGGTTCTTCTTCAAGCTGCGCGAGATATTCGTGCAGACGGTCTTCTAAAGGGTTCATGATATATCTTTCGCATAGTTCTGGGAACGAAACAAATTATCACCTTGCCACCGACCAAACCGACAAGGGTGCGCTCGATGACTGGGGCCAGCCGGTTTGTCAACCATTCATGCGCAAATTCGTTGCGCACCCCCACAACCCAGAAAGTAGGGGTGCTGGGAGCAATTAAGATGCGGCTGTCTACCAGCCAGGTGTTAAAGGTCGCTTTGGTCATCTGCTGACGCAGATCGGCAAGAACAAGCGGCCACAGCTTGTCGGGGGCGACGACAAGAGGGGAGAAAACGGGTTGTGAAACGATAGATTCGATCATCATCATAGGCACGTCCGGAAAATGAGGATAGGTTTCAAACGGCGGCGAATGCCAGGCATACGCTCAGCCATGCTCAACTGTTACGCGGATAGTTGACTCAACAGCAGCCGCGGTCGCGGTACGGGCGGCGGCGCGGGTTTATGCAAGTCACCAGGTTCGTGTGTTTCGTCGCTCTCATCATGCTTCGCCTGCTTCCCGTTCAAATGCGTACTGATGACCGCAACACCGTTGTGTTTTTCCTGCCCATGGCCATTGTCGATTGGCGAATGGCCATGGGTGAAAAGCGATGCCTGCTGGGCGGAACGGCCGTTGTGTCCATTGCCATTGATTACAACAGCCTCTGCCTCCTCCGGTTCTTCTTCCACCATCTGGTAGTCGCCAATAATGGTATTGGCCTGACGCAGGCTGGCATTGGCTTCGGCGAAGGCCTGCTGCAGGCTGTGAGCCTCAATCTGCACATCGCCAGTAATGATTTTGGCCAGCGTGGCCACCAGGTCACCAGAAGTGAGGTCGTCGAGTTCAGCCAGGCTGTCGTCGCCGACGGTGTCGCCGTTGACGCGCAGAGCTGCGGCCACTTTCGCCGCCACCAGACGAAGGGCGTCCTCCTGAATGGTTTCCTCGTAGGCAAAGAAGTACACTTTCACTGGCTCCGTCTGGCCAATGCGCCAGGAGCGGCGGCTGGCCTGCAGGACGGTGTAAACGCTGTAGTCAATGGCCATCCAGACGATGGTCGGGAAATCGAGCAGGTCAATGCCGGTCTCCACTTTGCGCGGATGAGTGATGATCACATCGACGCCGGCCTCTACCTGCTTTTCCACCCACTTTTCGCGCTTGTTGGGCGCGGCGCGAAGGATGGCGGCCTTGAGTCCGACCGCTTCCAGCATCGCTTTCCACTCCGGCTGGATATCCAGCGTATCCGTCTGCTGGCACAGCAGCAGGACACGCCGCCCCTGCGCTTTCTCTTGCAGGCAAAGCTCAATGATTTCTTCCTCTTTGGGACCGATAAAATCATCCGGGAGTCCAGGCACTGAGGCGACGACATCGCCAGTACGGGGACATTCCACCACCTTGGCCCGGCGCGGCGAATCGGGCCAGAAGAGCAGGGCGTAGAGGTAGCCGGCCAGCAGCGACTTGTCGCCGCGAATGAGCCGCTCTTTGAGTTCTTCCTTGAGCTGGTCTTTGAGGGATTCATAGCGCAAGGCCTGTTCTGGAGCCATGGGCACAGAAACGGGGATTTCGGTGTATCCGGGCAGGGGGAAACCCATGTCGCCCAGCGACAGGAAGACCGACCGGTTGAGCAGCCAGGGCAACATGGCCGGGCTGCCGCCGGGCAGCTCTTTGAAGCGCACGTTGGAGCGGCTGTTGGCTGTCTGCCGTCCGTCCTCATCCAGGGTGACAGTTTCAATCCGCTGCAGAATGCCATAGGCTGAGACCCAATCCCGGCTGCGCAGGCGGCGCTGGCCGGTGGCTTCCGGGTCTACATAGGTTTTGCCCATTTCTGGGGCCAGACGGAAAAGCAGGTAGAAGAGGCTGGACGCTTTGCCACCGTAAATGGTGCCGGTGAGGGCCACCACTTTCTCGGCCGCCTGGGCCAGGTGGTGCATGGCGTACCCCTGGTCACTGTCAAAGCCTTTGTACTGATGCACCTCATCCACTAACAGCAAATCCAGCTTCCCTTGGCCTCGTTTCTTGATGTAGCCAGCCAGCAATACCTTGCCATAGCCGAAGGTGTCGCGGACGGTCGTACCGTGCCACTTCTCCAGTTCATGAAACGGTACCGGCTGCCCTTTATCAGTATAGCTGCGGATGAGTCGCTCGCGCTGGGCGTACAGCTTGAAGCTGCCGCGCACCTGGGAATCGCTGCGGCGGCGGGTGAACTGATACAGCGGTGAGCGGCACTGCTCGTTGCTGCATGTCCACGTGGCGGTCTTGAGTTCTTTGACGGTTAACGGCCGTCCGCTGCGGAACTGGGTTTCACCGCATACGGGGCAGCGAATGCCACGCTGCTGCAGGGCCAGGATTTGGCGCTCGGTAAAGGGTCGTTCTTCGACGGGTAAGTCCATCAGTTTGCGGGCAGATATTACGTTGCCCCACGGCCGTTCGATATCGCTGTAGCCCTTGCTGCCGTAGTTATGACTTGCCGGACCGCCGTAGTCGTAGGCATGCTCCCAGCCGGAAGCGCTGCGGGCGGTGGTCTGCTTGAGGACGCCGACCAGCGGCGCATCATCGGGTTGATCGCCAAAGAATTGATCGACGTCGCTGATCGTTTGCAGGTGCGTTGTGCGCACACCGGGCCAGACGGCTTTGAACTCCCGCTGCCATTTGTCTACCAGGTGCGGCGGACAGAGGACAATGGTGCGCCGGGCATGGCGACCGGCGGCAACTGAAGCGCCAATAGTCGTATTGTGCGTCACGATGTAATCATCGGTGACATACAGTTGGTTTTCGGAATCCAGAGCGATACACTGGGCCTCCTTTTTGCCCACATACTCCACTTCCACAATGGCCCGCGACGGCTGGTATTTTGTGCGCGGCACCACGCGCTCCAGTTTACGGCTCAGGCGGAATGGTTGGATTTCGTTTGGCAATGACACGCTAACGCGGTGAGATATGCGACCGAGGCGCTTTACACCATTGTGCTTGTATCTGGTTCTTCGGGTACTCGTTTTGGCAACACCCCCCAACGATTGCACCAGTGCAGCCAAGTCGCTCGCCAGCTGTTCCGACACGGAGGTAAACGTGATACAGCCATTGCGATAGCCAATCGTGCCATCAGTATCAAGTAACCCTTGGAGCAGGGCAATGCGAGAAGATACGCTGGCAAATTGGTAAATTTCCGGGATGAACTTCGTTCCGGCGCCGGTTCCATATAAGCCAAGCTGCCGCAAGCTTTCTGTGACCACATTTTTCGGAATAGTCCAGCCGGAACTATCCGGTTTCCGCTTCCGAGCGATGCGATACGTGACTTTGTCATTGGGCTTGAGGGTTAAGCCATCGGGCAAGGCAGCCTGCGCACCCTGGATAATCTCCTCATCCATTGACGAGATAGTGGGGTTTCCATGACCTAACGTGCCGTCGCCAAGCAGGACGCCCATCAGGTAGGGATCCAGAGGTAGCTCTCGTTCCAAAAAGGAGACTGGCTCGACAAGTGGGATAAAGTAGCGGGCATTGCCGGATGTGGTGAAAAGATTCTGGCGCATTTCCTGTAACTGGAGAACCATGGGCAGGTAATCCCGCCATTTCCGCAAGGGCGTATTGACCTGCCATAAGTGTTCGTCGCAGCATTCTGTCTGGGAACCATCGCTAAACGTCACACGAAACAGGGGCTTTTTCCCTTGAGGATAGACGCCAACCACACGGGATGTACCGCCTTCTGGATTGACGACTTCATCTCCTACCTGGATATCGCCCATGCGCTTCCAACCTGTGGGCGTCAGCACCTTGTTGTCTAATCCTTGCGCTTTTCCCGTTCCCATTTCTCCAATTGCGACCGCTTCTGAATAGGTTTCCAGGCGAGTCAAAATGGCCGCAGCCGCATGTTTTTGGGCAGGCAACAGACCGGATTTGCCCCGACCATTCTGGTCGACCATGCCGGGTATCTTTCGCTTCTTGCTCAAGCTGTTCAGCAAACGGCCGTATCCATTCAAATCAAACTGGTAAACCGGGGGATACTCCTGAGCCACAATGCCCGTCAGGTGCGCAATCCACTTCTGCAAGAACTGCTCCAGTTCCGCCCCTTTGTAGCTGGTGACCTGGCCACTGCTGTCCACGGTGGTGATGTCGGTGACGACGCTTTCCGTCTCCAGATGCGTCACCCGGGTGCGGCCGTCCGGCAGCGGCTCTTCAAATTCCTCGGCGCGGGTCACTTTGTAGTTACGGCCCTTGATGAGCAGCCGCTCGTCGTCACCGGCCAATACCTGATTGTTGAGATGACCGGCCGCAATGACGCTGTTCATGTGCCCAATTTTGAGGGGGGTTAACGGCCGTAACGGGACGTTAGCGCCGTTCGGGTCGAGATGCTCCCGCCAGGCAGCTTTACTGCTGGCACCCAGCTGCCGGGCTTCGGCTAGGGCGTCAGCCGGATCAACAAATTGGGAGCGGAATTTAAATGCGCTGTGTTTGACTGCTAGCGAGGGAAGCGTGTAGGTGGGCTCAGAAACGGCCGTTAAAGGTTGCAGCATCTCTTTGCCTGCCGCCAACTGCGCCACCCTTTCCACCATCTCGCCATCGGGCGCAATGGCTTTCGGCCGCAGGATGCCAAAGAGGACAATTTGTTTGAACCGATCGTACGTGTCATCGGGGAAGCGGTAAATCTGCACCCGATCGTACCAGGACAAAATATAGCGAGTGGCTTTACGAAAGCGGAGCATGTGCTGGGGCACCACCCAGACGAGCAAGCCGCCCGGCTGTAGCCAGGGGCGGGTGTGGACCAGCCATTGGTACTCTAATCTTCCGTCTTCATCGTCATGATCATAAGGCGGGTTGAGATAGAGCAAATTGTAACCACTGCGCGAGGTGACCAGGCTGAGATAGCTGTCGTGGAGAATGCGCGTACCGTGTGCTGTGGTCGAATCCTCATTATCTGATCCATGCCGGGAAATAAGGAGCTGGCCCACGACTTCACGTGCCGCCTTGGCCCGCCCTTCATGCAGCTCAACGCCAAAGGGTTCCAGGCCCAGCTTTTCGGCCAGGGTCACCAATGCGGTGCCTTCACCGGCACATGGGTCTAGGATACGGCCGTCTTTTGAGACAGTGATATGGTTACAAATGAGATTAGTGACGGCAGGGGGAAGCGGGAAATAGCCCGCTTTTTCCACATTGATGAGTCGGGTCATAGGGCACCTCCAAACAGGATTCTAGTATCGCCCTATGAAGCGCGTTAGCGCTCAATTCGATCAAAAAGAGAGCAAGAATAATCTCTACTTTAACCTGCTAATAGAATTAATATTCGTGGTCAGCATGACGTAATAATCAAATACTTCTTATGAACAAAGCTTGGATCTCTTCTCAGTTATTCCCAAAGGCTTAGGCTTTAATTACTTAGGAAATTAATTGCCTGAAGGGGAAAGACAACGGAAACCGAGAGAATTGTTAGAAGTCGATGGCAAGTGATAGTAGCGATCCACTGCTAGGATGCCGCCCGCAAGGATAAACCACCCTCCGCTCCGTACAGTTTTGTTAGTGCCTGTAGGCGGCCCCAGAGGGTTGTTATTTGGGGATCCAGAATAATAGCCACTATCATACCAATCGTTGACCCATTCCCATACATTCCCAGCCATATCCATCGCTCCAAACTGGCTGGCACCATCGGGATAGCTACCAACCTCGTTGGTGTCCCCAACACAATACCCATTGTTGTCAAAATTTGCTAGGCTGCAAGTTGCTACCGCATCTCCCCATGGATAGGAACGCAATATCGTTCCCCGGGCCGCTTTTTCCCACTCTGCTTCCGTCGGCAGCCTTTTTCCTTTCCAGGCACAGTAATCCGTCGCATCATACCAATCCACATGAATCACCGGATAATTGTCATACGCAGGGTTACCGTAATAGAAACTCCTTGTGAAAGAATAACTATTATTGGGCGGTTCACACGCCCCAGCGTCTACACATTGAGCATATTGGGCGTTGGTTACTTCATATTTATCAATGTAGAAAGCATCCAAATACACCGAGTGCAATGGAAGTTCATCTGCCTCACAATCAAAGCCAACATTGTAATCAGGATGGCACCCCATCTGGAACTCCCCAGCAGGTACGAACACCATCTCACCTGGTTGAGTTGTTGTAAGCTCATGGAGCCAATTAATCGCTAAATTGCCCACTTGCCAGTTAGAGACAGAAACAGGTTGCTGTCCACTTTTCGATGCATTTTGCTCGATAATCACAATCGACCCATTTCCATTACTATCTACATCGGAAGAGGTAACGATAGCAACGTGGCCCTCAATATATGCAGTCGATCGAAAGCTAATTACGTCCCCTAGCATTGGAGCTTTGTTTGGCGTCCCGTTGGGAATACGTTCAAATAAGCTGCCAATATATTGTTGAGACATATTGTTTACAACATCTTTTCCATTCGCTTGGTAAGGTGCAATGTTGTACTTCAAAAAAAGATAGCGCTTGGCAAGCTCAGTGCATTGCCATTCATACTGTGTTAGGCCTGCACCGAAATTCACAGATTTCGTGGAGCCGAGTGGGCCACAGGCAACTAACCCATCATAAGTGGCTCCCAAACGGTAAGAGCCACTATGTTTTCCCACGTTACAATCGCCAGACCACCAGGAAGGTGCCGGTAATGCTAATGGAGATTGAACAAACTCAGGTAACTTGTCATTACCAGCAATAGATTGTTCCGTCCCTACTGATAATATCGGTTGCGTTGATGTTGCGCTGCCTGTCCCAATTTTCAAGCTAGAAAGTAAGTTTAGAAAATCGTTTGGATCAGTTCCGTCACTTATGTCACGCGAAATTCTTACAATCCATAAACGAGATTCTGCCTCCACAATCCATTCAGCAATTAAGGTTGACCGGGCCGTTTCATCACTGGTGATCAAATCAACAATGCTGTAGTTTCCTGCAATAGATTGACCAAATAAGGAGACAGCTGGAGCAGGTGAAGGTGTTCCCCCTTGTTGCGTTCGATAATCATTCAATGCAGTTCGATATATGCTTGCCCCTCCGGGTATAGCGTTTGGTAAGGCTTCGATTGGGGGTGTAGTACCATAAGGTATAGAAATAATTGAAAACTCTTGAAAAGGTTTAACGGTAAATGCAGAAGTTATCTGATTGACATCATCAGCGGCGGTGGATTCAAATTGCCCTGGCAAAAACGGAGACCGAATATCCAGAATGACGCCATCAACCGTTGGCGAAGCACTCCCGCCCATTTTTGTTACAAGCGGAAGATAAATGTCTGAAGCACCGGAAACATCATCCACCATAGCTTCCACTTGGGGCGGCAATTGGGAAGCAAAATCTGCCAGCACCAAAAGCAATGTTATGAAGCTAAAAAGAAAGATGAACACTTTAGAACGCGACATTGGCTTTTCTCCACGGATGCAAAGTTTACTCTTGAATCAGCAAATGTATGGCACTATGAGAGCATTGTAAACTATGCTACTTGGCAATTCAATCCTTTTCAGAGCGGATCTGTGCTGACACCATTGATGGGTGAAGCTTTTCTGGCAGATTACTTACTATCTAACGGCCAAAATTTAATGTTCGCTCTTGTAACCCAGCTTGAACAATTTCTTGCCAATTTCCTGGCACTGGCAGGACCCGCCAAGCCGCATAACCTTGTCCCTCACCCTCATCAAGCAAAGTGATCAGCTGATGCGCACGGCCATTTTCCCACAAACACCCCGCCCATTCCGGCAATAACGGCAGCGCCAGGCACTTGTTCAGCATCGGATAGAAGAGAGGTGGTATCGGCTGCGTGCCATCATCCAGCAAGTAAAAGGGCTGCTCCGGGTTCATCTCCTTCAGGCTGGCCTGCTTGTGAATCAGGATGTGGTTGGCCCAGCCGCAGGGCAGCGTGGCCTGGATTTTTACGTGCTCTTTCATGCCGTCCAGCCGTATCCGCTTGCTGCCCAGCCAATGCACCTTGCCCCCGCCAACCAACGCCGCCCAGTTGGCCTTCACCGACTGCTTGGCCCCCACCATCTCCAGGTAAACCAGCGTCTCGTCCACGTCGTCAATGGTCAGCGCGGGCGTCAATACGGCCAATCCCTGAGCCAATGACAGCTTGCGGGTAGGGTCGTTTTTGACGCGCACCTCTTTGAGAATCACGCGCTGAGCCTCATGGCCCTCACGTTTGGGTCGGAAATGGTATGGTTGACACCAGGTCAATTCCGTCTGATACCCCACCTTTCGCAGCGCCTGGCTAACACGGCCGTCGGCCACCAGCTGTTCCGCCTGCCACTCGCTAATGGACGCCACGCCCAGGGCGTCCACCACATCCCGCAGCAACAAGGCCTGACCAAATTCCGTCATCACCGGCGAAAGAGCGGTCAGTTTTTCCTGGAGGTTTGCTTCCGCTGCCGCCGGCAGCGTCACCGGCTGCGGTCGATATCCTCCATCTTGTGGGGTGGGGCGGTAGCCGTGGGCTTGCAGCGTCTCGCTGACGATGGTTTGCAGCGATGGAGCCAAATCATTGCTGTAAAAACCACGGCCGTATGCGCCCAACTGGGCCTGGTAAATCACGTTACTGACCAGCACGGGACGGCCGTTTTCGCGGCGCAGCAAATCATCCAGGCGGCTGCGGGCAGTCGCTTCATCAACAGGCAGCGGCTTGGTGTAGCTGCCAGTGGCCGTACTGTCATCTTTTTCCCAGCCAGCCTGTGCAGCAAAAGCGTTTACCTGGGTTTGAATCAGGCTCTGTTCAGCGGTGGTCAACTGGCTCCAGTGACGGCCGTACACCGTCAACCCCGCCTTGTTCCACAGAGTTGTGCAGGCGATCTCCTGCCGTGGGAAGCTGCTGCCGGTCCCGGCCAGGGCCAGCTCATCGCGCACCAGATGGGCATCGACCGGCGGATATTGGCGGCGATATGCGCCGCGCCGGGCAAAGGGAACGGCCGGCGGCTCCAGCTCCACTTCGCCCCCATAGCCGAGGTGGGCGCACGCCTTTTCCGTCACCTGGCACACCGTTTGGTAAGCGGCTTCGGTCTGAATACCGTCGGTATACAGGACGGCCGCCACCACCTGCAAACTTTCGTTGCTGGGCAGATAGACATCCTCGCCAACGGTCATCGTCTCGATGGCGTTCAGGCCGTCGAGGATCGCCTGCCGTTTGCCTGCTTTGTCGTTGGTATAGGTGTGCTGGGTGCCTTCAATGGACAGGATCAGCGTGTTTGCCTCGTGGACACAGGTGATTGGTTGCGTCATGGGGTTACTCCAAGAGCGGAATGTTTAATCGAAGGCAAGGCCTTGCTCTTTCAGGCTGGCAAAAATGCCGTTGCCAATGATCAAATGATCCAGCACCTCAACACTGAGTAACTTGCCCGCCTCTACAATTTTGCGGGTAACACCAACGTCTTCGGGGGAGGGAGATGGGTCACCGGAAGGATGATTGTGGGCCAGAATGAGAGCTGCGGCCGTGGCATCAAGGGCGAGTCGAAAAATCTCACCAATGCGAATGGTGCTGCTGTTGAGGCTGCCTCGGTAGATGCACTGTGTGCCGATGACGTAGTTGCGCGTGTCCAGCAGCAGCACGTGTACCTCCTCCTGCTCCAGATGACGCAGGCGTGACAGCAGCAAATTGGCCCCATCGGCGGGGCTGGTGACGCGCGTTTTTTCCTCGGCTGGCGGTGCTTGAAGACGGCGGCTCAGCGCCAGGCAGGCCATCAAACGGGCAGCCTGGGCGTGACCGATACCGCGAAACTGCTTGAGCCGCTCCTGGCTGGTACGAGCCAGCTGATGCAGCGAACCATATTGGCTGAGCAGCTCCTGTGCCAGACCCGGCCCATCGGCCGAACCCAGGAGCAAGGCCAGCAGTTCTGTGGTTGAGAGGGCGTCGCTGCCGTGCTGTTGCAAGCGATAAAGCGGCCGTTCTTCAGCAGGCAGGTCACACAGGCGCAGGCGGGGCGCTGCGGTGTGATCCGTTTGTTGGTAAACGATAAGGGGAAGTTGTTGTGGCATGGGGTGCCTCCTGATTGGGATTCACCCCATGCGGCGCGTTTAGCGCCCTGGTGACGTCATTTGGATCGTGCGGTTTGCTGCTGGCGGCGATAGTAGGCCAACATTTTTTGCCGCTGCAAATCAGCGGCCCGTTTATCCCACTGCGCTAATTTTTGCAGCTCTTGTTCGACCCGCTCCGGAATCGGATTGTCCAGTTTCTGCTTCAGCTTTTGGCAAATCCGGCAGAGGCGCACCTTGGGCGGCAAGTTTTCCAGCAGCTCCCACCGTCCGTTCAACGATGCATCCCCCTCGGCCGGTTTGGGCGCAGGCGAACAGAGCGCACCCGTTACTCCGTTGATGGTATGAACATGATGCACAATCGGGTGCACTTTGCCTCGGCGAAGGCGGACCAGATATTCCATGCTGTCATTTTAATGGATTTGGGGGCGTTTGGGGCTGAATAAGCAAGAAAGGGGTCTAGAAAGATGATTACGGCCGTTGATTTCCTTCCCACACCGAGCGCCAGACACCCAACATACCTAGCTGGGCAGCGGCTACATCAATTTTCGCCTGATTCAGCTTCTTGCCCTGGAGGCGCACAATCGAGGCAATATCATCCAGGTGGCGCGTCGATTCGCTGTTTTCATAGGCACGCAGCTTGGCCACGACAATTGAGGTGGGGGTGATATAAGCGGCGCGGCGCATCTCGTCAAAAGGCAGCTTGACCCGATCGGCCAGCATCGCCAGCAGCTCTGGCTCTGTCGGTACGTAAAAGTCCGTTTTGATGTGATACCCCAGGTGAATCACGTTGAAAAAGCCACCATTCAGGGCACGATTGACGGCAATCTCATCGACATGGTAATGCATTTCTTGCAACCGCCGCACAAAGAGCGGTACGGAAAACTGTTTGGGGCTTAGCAGAATATCCATATCCTGGGTAAAGCGGGGTTCACCGTAAGCCACAACGGCCATGCCGCCCCAAATGGCGTAGGTTGCCCCAATTGCTTCCAGCACGTCAATGACGCCGCCAAAAGCCTGACCTTGTTCATACGCGGTACTCATTCTGACACCTCGGTTTTGCCAAACACCTGACGGCGGGCTTCTTGCTCTACTTCGGCATCGTTCCAATCTGGCTCTGCTTCAGCTATCAATAGCTTCTTCTGCCGCAGGGCAAAATCCGCAGCAGCAAAGGCGCGTCTGTTTTTCTCGGCCACCGACAGATGCCTGATGGTCTCAATGAGTTCCCAGCTAATCGATTCGTATTTGGGTGAAGATGGCCGTTCCAACTGCGGATATTGCAAATAATAGCCAGCAATTTCCGGGCGTCGGGAATAAGCAATGCGAATACCGCCCTGGCGCAAAGCTGCCAAATCGCGGGCCAAGGCTTCTTGTGGCACCTTGCCCCAGCAATCGTCGTCCAGCTGGGCTGCAACCGTTTCCCAAATTTCTTCGCGTGGGTGGGGACGGCCGTCAGCGAGCAGATCGATGAGGGCGGCCCGGCGGGCGGCGATTTTGTCAATCTGCATATGCCCGGCCATGGCGGCCAGGCGTAATTGCCAGTTAGAAACGGGCTTTTGTTGGCGAGCATCCCGCTTCCAGCCTTCAGTGGGATGAGGAACAGATGAAGTTTGCATACGCATATTATAAGCAAACATGTATTCAAACACAATTTTGCATTTGAGTATTAATCATAAGTCGAGAGGAAAGTTTTTGATTTCGCCTACATGAGAAACGCTACAAATTGTAAACCATTAGGCAGACGCCAGGTAATCTGGTGGTGCGTAAAAGCTGCGTTTTCGCAGGGGTTCAGGCGATTCCTGCTGACAAAGCTTCCGTAGGCGCTTCATCTGCGACGCAGATTTTAACAAGTAGAAGGGTTCTTTTACTGGTCCAACACCGGCAGTCCAGGGAGGCGGAGCCTGATTAGTCCGTAGGGCCAAAAGCTCTAACAAAGCGGCTGACATCGCTAATACTGCCTCGTCATCCGTTTGCGGGGGTAACAAATCAACCAGGTTTGGTTGGCTACGTAAAAAGTCCTGCACCAAGCTGCGCAACTCCAAACTATCACGGTTTAAAGCAGCTTTGGCTAATTGCTCAATTTGTACCATAAGTCGTCTCCCATAAATCTAAAAAGGCATATTGGGCTTTTAATTTCTGCCCCGGAACCAGAAAAGGCTCTACTGAATGCCAGATTTCATCCTGGGAACCATGCAGTTCCTGTAAAAGGCGGCGGGCATCCTCAATATCGACATCATCGCGCCAGGCTGAAAGCTTCATGGCCAACAATTGTGCAACATCAGGTCGTCTCACAACAATACCTGGAGCTGAGAAAATAACCGGCCCCTGACTGATGCCCACCAAGAACCCCTTTGCGCCATCATTAAGCCAATCTTCCGGCCATTCCATTTCTCGCGCCACTTGGTGGGCCAGTTTCCGAGCGATTTGCGCCTCTTTGGGTAAGAGAATAAAGACATCAACATCATGGGTTGAGGCACGGGCATTGTACGCCAAAACCATGACGGCACCACCAACAGCCAGTAACTCAATCTGATGTCCTTGCTCTTGCGCTAACTCGCCCAGACGGGACAATGCCTCGGTAATTTCCTGCTGTGATAATAAACTCATCTTCTTCATAGTATACATCTTTCGTGGTCGTTCTCGGAATAAATTATCTCGGTTATGCGTAAACGGGTGACAGCCGTTGGCAGTCAATCCAGATTTACATGTTAAGGATGCTAAAAAATGAGATAAGCCGCCAGGCGCTTACCCCCTTAATTTGTCCCAAAATTCAGCGGTGAATTGAACATCGCCAAAGCGGGGACGATTCCGCGAGAAATGGTCACGGTGTTCTTCCTGGATAGTGGGTCTGGCTTGCATATGTTCCTGAAGCGCTTCGAGATAACGGGCACAGTCGCAGTCCTCTTCTAGGTAGGCATGATGACCGTCAATGAAGGAGTAGTTGGAAATAGCGGTCTCCAATCCCAAAGCGGCAATATCCACGAGCGGTACCCGCAGCCAGCCGTGACCGGGATCTGAGATAAACGTCAGGTTTGTGCAAAGTTGGTGCATAAGGTTTTCTCCTGTGAGGATTGGAAGGGGTTAGCGGCACAGCATGGCCAAGCGGCGAGTTTCGGCAAAGAGAACCTCGTCAGCAACGGCCGTTGGATTCTCCCGAAGCTCGGTCGGCCGTTCCTCCGCTACCCATTTGGTCCACACTTCATCTATCAGCGCTGCCGGGAGCAAACCCTGTCGCTGGATATATTCAGTCATGCGCTCCCCATGGCCCCACAGGCCGCGAATCTGCTTGAGGTTTATCTGAGCATGGGCTTCCAGGATGACAATAAGCCAGAGGGATTCAATGTCCAGTACATCAATCTCTCGCGGCTTCATTGCGGCGCAAAAGACGCAGGCCGAGAGCCCAGGGGAGGGGAGACCTGTGGCGGCAATGACCGCTTCGCAGCCGGCGCGGTCTAATCCCAATTGCTGTAAGGGATAGACGAAGCAGTCACGGGCGCGCGGGCCGTCTGGTTTTGTCTTGATGGAAAAGCGGGCGGCCCGTGCCCCTTCCGACAGGTCATAACCGACCAGCCGGTAACACGGCCGTTCCCCATATTGCCCGGTCACCCACCGGTCAATCTCGACCCCCTTAAATTTAAGGCTGCAGCTGTGGTGGCGACGAAAGCTGATCGACGGCAGGGTCCGGTTGGCGAGGCAGTTGCCCGCCAGGCTCTTGTAAGGGAAATATTTGGCCGATCGCTTCATTTCATACCAGACGTATTGAATCGGGGGAAAGCCAACTTCAGCCAGCCACGCTTCTAACACGGGCAGGTAGGTATAAAACCGGGGATGCTCATTGCCATACGCTCCCCGACCCACCAGGGCGGTGACGATGGCGTCAGGGACCACGCT
Source organism: Ardenticatenaceae bacterium (assembly GCA_020634495.1). The sequence continues at coordinate 72,373 of JACKBR010000002.1, forward strand.
GAGCTGGTGCAGCTCAACCAGGAGCGCCACGGAATCCACGCCGACACCGTTGGAGACGATGATAGGGGCATCCGGCGGGAGCGGTTCAGCGAGACGGCCGTTTTGCAGCCACAGGTCTTGAGAGAATAGGCTTAGCTGACGCACGGCAGTTTCTCCTTTGGGAATAAGCCTTTCTGGGAGTAAATTTGTCGGCTACCAGCGGTATTTATGGGCCAGATTCAGGAAGGTAGGTGGCGTATACCCCTCCGGCAGCAGCCACAGATGGTATACGTGGGCGTCGTTGACCAAATCCTCTACCGGTGGATAAAGTTCAATCGCCCACCGCTTCGGGTAAACGGCCGCAAACGCCTGCCACACCTGCGACCAGCTAAGGGGCTGATAATCTGGCGTGTAGATTTTGAGGTGAGTGAGAGATTCCCAGGGTGCCCCGTGAACTGCCTCCAGGGTTTGCACGATAGCTTGTGATTCACTGGGCACATACATTTGTCACGACTCTTGATTGCAGTGCCGGGTCTGATTTCCAGGTGGCGCGCAACGGCCGTATCTCCCCCAAATCAATTACACCCGCAGCACACACCTTGAATCCTTTTTCAGCCGCCGCTGCTTGCAGCGTTGTGATGACACGCTCTCAGCGCCGCAGCCTGTTCCCAGGCGGCGTCATATTTCTGCCAGGTGGGATCGCCTTCGCGACGGCCGTTGTACAGCTGCACCGTCGCCACCGGCAGGTAACAAGCGAGAATGTGTTCATCGCGGTTAATCGTGCGGACGTGGACGCCCACGCTGACCTGACGCAGATCGGGGATTTGGGCGGAGACGCCTTCACTGATTTCCAGCACCACAACCCGCACCACCTGCCCGGGAACGAAAGGCTCGGCCATAAATTCTTCCAGTTGGCCAAATTGAATCACCTGTTTGGTCATGGGGGTTCTCCTTGTCTGGCAAACAAAAAACGCCGACAAAATGTCGGCGCCTTCCTATTTATATGCTGTTGCGTAATGGGACCGCTAATCGCCCGTTATCACAGGCGCAAACAGCGCGGCTGCTAGATTGTCGTGCTGGCTCGCCAGCCAGTCGTCGATCTCTTCCAGGATTTCCTCTCGGCTAACCGCGCAAATGGAAACCCCACGCTGATAGATATCTAGTGCGCCAAAAGTGGCCTGTGACAGCCATTGGATCCGCTGCTGATCCTCAATGGTATGCAGCTCATGATACGCCCGCTGCCGGATAGCCAGCAACTCGGCAATCAGGCCGGGATAATTACGAAAACGATCCCGCACCGGTCGAATGAAATACCGCCCGGATTGGGGATGCCGCCAATGGCCGTAGCGGGTATGCAGCAGAGTTGCGCCTAACAATTTCGGTTCGTTCATCATGCTCTCCAAGTAAGCGGCCAACAACAACCTTTTTATTTTGGAAGGCCGCTTACTTCAAGCCGTCCGCAAAATTCCGCAGCACATCCCTGCGCCCTTATTTGCGGACGGCCACTATGGCCCGCAGCCGTCGTAAAGTCCCTTGATCGTCTCCAGCCAGTAGCTGTCTTCCGGGCCGCTGACCTGCACGCCGGTCATCTTCAACGCCCGGCGCAGATAACGCCAATCGACCAGCCTTTCGCCCACGCCCTCACGCATGAAGGTTTCCGCTTTCACGATTTCGGTGTTCAACTTTTCCAGGTCAATCTTGCGACACCATTCATTGGGATCAGGCGGCATCACCTGGCGGTTGGATTGAATGCCGGTCAACGGCAGGCTGACCTGGTGTCCGCTGGCCATCAAAACCGCGATGAGCAGCAGGAGTAAGGCCAGAATCAGGACCGGAATGGTCCACTTGTGACGGGTTTGTAATTGCTCCATAGTATATCTCCGTTTAGAACATTTGTGCAGAATTCGCCCCATCCAGCCTGTTAAGGCCTGGGGCCACTACATCCCATCACCAGGGCGAGGAATAAAAACGCCGGTCATGTCATAACGACCGGCGCGGCTACTGGTATTGATTCAAAGTCGTAGGGGTAATGAAGCGGCTCCTAGCCGTAGGGGGGCGAGTGTAAACACGGTGCCCAGATGCAGCACCTGCCGCTGCAGAACAAAAACGGCCGTAACTTGTACCGCAATCGGGGCTGCCATGCGGTTGACCATCAAACTCTGGGTCTCGGCCAACGCCTTTTGGAGCCTGAGCATTTGGATCCGGCGTCAACAAGTCCGGTTCCTGTAAGTAGGGGGAGGGGAGACCGCTGCACAGACCCAGACGATCCGTGCGGATGTTTCGTCCGTCTGCCAGGCTGCCGATCAACAAATGGACGCTGTTATGCTCGTAGCCGCAGTCGATGGCCCAGAAACGGCCATCGACTTACTTCAGCGGTCTCATGCAAGTAAAAATGCAGTTTGTTCCGGGATATAGGTGGGGACCATAGCTACAGGGTAAGCATTCATCGGCGAATTTGTGGATACTGCCTTAACGCTTGCCGTTGTTGCCGTTCACGGCGGGAGAGGGGTGGGGGTAGGCCATCTAACATTCGCTGAATAGCTAAACCGAGATGTTGAGAAGGAACGGCCGTTACGTGAGCCTGGATATAGTCTTCCGTCACCCACGGGCAATGAGCCAACTGCGCCGTTGTCTTGTTCCAATCTATGCCCACTGCATACAACGTCTGCCGGATATGCTGCACGTGTGCGTCGGAAGCAGTAAATGCAAGTTGCCGTTCCCAGTTGGAGGGTTGGACGTATCATTTTATGCGCCCCGTTTTTTGAGTCGCACGTCCCATTTTCCAGGACGCCAGTCTTGAAAAACGAGACACAAAAAATCATACGTCTCGTTTAAGCCACTGTCAATCTTTTCCCCAACTCTGACAAGGGAATCCCCCATTCGGTAAACTGTTTTTACCACAAAACGTTACCTGACAACTTATGGAGGATTCCCATGTCAACTAACAATTTTATCATACCCACCCTCACGCAGCGCCTGCTCGCTCAATGGCGACAAAGGTATCTGTGGCGCTGGCAAACCAGTTATCTACCTCGTTTGACCTGGCCGGATGACCAAATCCCTCGTTTTGTCCAACAATGTGGCCTCACCTGGCCCATTGTGCAGCAACTGCGCTTGTTGGATTGGGAACGGTTGCCCATCCCTACCCGAAAGCAATACTTTGGCCAACAGCCCGTTCCTTTGTCGGCTTACATCGCCACTTATTTGGTCAAGCTCATCTGTGATATTCGCACGATGGGCAAAATGCGTCATTTTTTGTTGGCTCATCCGGCTTTGGTCTGGGCGTTGGGCTATCCCTTGGTGGCTGACCTGTCGGTGGCTCACGGTTTTTCAGCCGAAGCCAGTCTGCCCTCACGCCGCCAGTTGAACCGCGTTTTGGCACAAATGAATAATGCGTATCTCCAGGGCTTACTGGATGCCCAAGTTTCTCGTTTTCAGGCTCTGCTGCCCCGTTCGTTTGGCCAAACGATTTCACTGGATACCAAGCATATTTTGGCCTGGACAAAAGAAAACAATCCGCGTCAATATATAAAGGAAGGTCGGTACGACCCAGACAAGCAGCCAGTTGGTGACCCCGATTGCAAATTGGGCGTCAAGCGCAGCCACAATTTGACCATCACCACGCCTGCTTCTGAAGCAAAGCCAGCCGACAAGGTATCTGTCGCCCGCAAAGAGTATTACTGGGGCTATGCTTCTGGTGCGGTGGTCGCCAAACTACCGGGCTGGGGTGAATTTGTCCTGGCTGAAATCACCCAGACTTTTGATAAAGGGGATACCACTTACTTTTTCCCCCTGATGGAACAAGTCGAACGGCGACTCGGCTTTCGGCCGCGCTACGGTGCTCTGGATGCAGCTTTCGACGCATTTTACGTTTACGATTTCTTCGACAGTGAATGCCACGACGGGTTTGCTGCGGTTCCTTTTAGTGAAAAAGGAACCAAGACAGTGCGGCGTCAGTTCGACCCCGATGGCTTACCTCTCTGTGAAGCAGGGTTGGCGATGCCTCTCAAGTTCGTCTACAACGACAATACCACGGCCATTATTCCCTATCGTCGAGCCAAGCATGCGTGTCCTTTGCTTCACCCAGAACCGACGGGCGACTCGTGCCCCATCCAACATAAGAAGTGGACCAAAGGGGGGTGTTTAACAAATTTAGCAGCTACACCAGGTTCGCGGATTCGCCATCAGCTTGATCGTGAGAGTGAAAAGTATAAGGCTGTTTATGCTCAACGAACGGCTGTGGAGCGTATCTTCTCGCAAGCCAAGGCGCTGGGCATGGAGCGGCCGAAATTGCGCAACCAGCAATCTATTGTGAACCAAAATACGCTGACTTACCTGCTCATCAATCTACGGGCGATGCAGCGTGTGCTGGAAAAGCTGGCTAAGATGGAAAACGAATAGGTTTCAATATGGATCTGACCCGCTGAAGCTTCGTTAAAATTTGGGGCGTTTTGTGGTGTCGGCCAGCGGGTCGCTTTCAATGGGGTGGGAGCCATTTTCCTCAGGAGCTGGACCAAACGGGACGTATCACTGGTTCATTTTTCATGCGTCCACCCCTCCAGTTGTTGAGGAGGGGAATGAGCTCTGCCAACGTCAGCTTTTCCTCCGTTTCCACATTGTAGGCGCAAGGAACGGGCGTCCAATACTCACTGCCAGTAAGACCATCAAAAGCGAGTTCCAAATAGCTGTCTAAGCGCCATACTTCGGCCGATTCATCTTGTTTTTGTTCCATATCTTAGCTCCTCACCAACTAAAAACGCTGACCAACTGGTCAGCGTCTGTATGGTCATATTTATTTGGATGATTGGTAGAAATCTACACTCGCAAACTCAAGCTAAGTGTTATTCTGGATCGGGCGACTCGTCTCCCGGCTGCAACTTCTTTCTCTCTTCCAGATAAGATTGCGAGCTGATGACTTTACGGCCGTGTTCTTCTTCAAAGGCACGACGAGCCACCCCAGCGGCACGACCGCCTTTTTCGGCAGCGTCATAATTCTCATCATATCCCTGTGCATCTTGTGTTTGGACATTGGCTATCGTGGCTTGTTCGGCAACATTCACGAAAGCCAGTTCCAACCCGGTCATGTGATCCCGTACTTCACCTTTTTCCACGCCTTTTAGCTGCCGGTGTTCAGATGGCTTCATACCAAAGGCACCCTCGTGGATAACGGCCGTTAAAATCCCATACTGTCTACCTTGCACACCCCGCGCTTTCCATTCATCTGTCAATTGATTCCGCGTCTCAATCGTGATTTGGCGCTGCTTGATCCACGCCTCATCGTACCCCTGACGCAGATATTTCTGGCGCATGGCCTCCATTGCTGATTCAGTGTCACCCGTAAAGGCAGCATCCAAAAAGAGATGCGCTTCCTCTTGAAACTGAATCACTTTTGCGCGTAATTGTGGATTTTTGACGCGACCTGCGCTGATACCGAACAAAAAGCCACTAAGGTACTGTTTGGGAAGGCAGGCAACTTCCCCATGCTGGGCGCTTCTACCCTCTGTGTGTGTAACAACCACAGAGAGTGTCTTCAAATGTTTGCTTAAAACAGCGTCTCGTTTAATGCGTTGCAATTGACCAGACCAGTTTAGACCCAGCGCTTCAACAATCGGGCGCAAAGCCACATAAATCTCGCCATCTTCGCCGAGTTGGACAATCAGGTTGTCTTCGTAAAAAGGAATCGTGACTTCGCCAATAGAAATTAAATCATGGGGGTTGTCGCTCATGGTTATTTCTCCTGTGTATCTTGCCCCATTATATCTACGAATAGAACATATGTACAAAATCCAAAGGCTCCAGTCATTATAAATACGGCCGTCATGCGGTTTGTGTCATGAGGCTGCTCCGCGCCGTCGGTGGGTCAAGGGTGAAGACCGTTCCCATCTGTAATATCCGCCGCCTGCGCCCGAACACACAGAGCTGTCCAGGCCTCCTCAATCAGGGATATGAGGTTGAGCCGATCTTGACCACCGGCAGTTGGTCGGCTGCACCTACGCTGAGCAGCAACGGCCGTTCGGCCAGAGGGCTGTCGCTGGCGTTAAGAGTAATAATGATGGTTACATCGTGATTAGAGAGCGGATCTGTTATTGATAGGGGAAGCGTCATCACCGCTGCTTTTGGCAACGGCTTCAGCGTTGTTTTCAGTTATCTAAAGCAAAAGGGAAGCTAATCAGCGGCGACGGGGAGTTTTGTCTGAACAGTGACGGCGCCAATCATTCGCTCGATCGCACCATTGAGCAGCCGACGGTGGGTTTCGATTTCCTGCTGTAAATCAGCGAGAGTCGCCAGCTCAATAGCTTCAGGCAGCAGACGAACATCCAAATATTCCGGACCGTGGCCCCGAAAGATATTGCGTGCCGTTTGCACCTGAATAATAGAGAGACCAGAATTGGTTTGTATCGGGATTGACGTAAACACAGGTCACAATGCCAATGCCCTTGATCACCTTTTTCGCATTGCCGCTCCACTGGCGGCGAACCAGTTCAATGGCAAAGGAGTGGCTCTTATCGAGTACCGTATCATCAAAGAGAACGTAGCCATTTGGTGATAGAACCAGTTCCTGGCGCACCAGTTCACGCAGTTCGCGTGGTGTTAGCTTGGCGGCGCGCATGAGACGATTGATACGGTCATGACTAACTTGTTCAGTATGGTCAGCGAAGTAGGTTTGGGTGTAATTAACTTGGCTGACCAACAAAAATTGACAGTAATCCCAGTGGGTTAATTTGCTCATTCACCCATTATCACAAATTCTCTTGGGATTGCGTAAGTCCTAAAGGTTCAAACATGGGGAAAGGGGTAATCTACCCTTCCCGCTTATTCTGAAATAATTCTAGTATCATCCAGTTGACTTATTTGGTCGAGAAGAGGTCGCGACGGCCGACGGGCTTCACTGGTGTAGGCCTAACTTAAGACCAGCGAGACAAGGAAAAGCAACCAGGCCTCCTTCTGTCAGGTATCAAGAGCCGCTGCGAGAGGTGTAAATCGACAATTTTGCGGCATATTAGTATTTTCTACAGGTCTCTATTTTTAGATAAAAGGAGTATATTCATGAAGAATTTAGTGGATTGGCTAGGTTTTTTGTTTTGGCTGTTTTGGGGCATCATTTTGGGACCATACCTCACATACAATGCATTTATCAATTGGAGTGAAATGGCTCAGAGGGACGGTGGTTTCTTGTGTTTGGAATTTTAGCGGGATGGTTCATACTTTATAGCATTTTCTTTGGCAAAGGAACCAAATGAGGTTGAGAGTAATTAACGTGAGTACGGGATAAGGGCTTCAACTGAGATACACTTGGTTTATCACAATCAACTGCATCATCAGGAGAAGCCCTATGGGCAGTCTACTTGAATTATTTATGCTCGTCGATGATTTTTGCCAGGTGTTTATCCCCGCTATGGAACAACAGCTTTTGCAAAGTGGTCAATGCCAGCGCCTCCGTCAGCGTTCCCTATCCATCAGTGAAGTCATGACCATCCTGATTCTCTTTCATCAATCACACTATCGTTGTTTAAATTTGAACGGGTTAATAACTGCTTGACGCTCCTTGAAACCATTCAAAAATTGAGCTTTGGTTGATCAAGAGAAATTTGATGAATTTTAAGATGGATTGACATGAGCCTAATTTTTCTAGTATGCTCTGATAATTAGTGTAATCCACATTGTTTTGCAAAATTTACCAGGTCTTTTGGAATTCGCAGTGTCACCGTATGTCCCGACATCTACTATCAAGCCCATAATGTTCCGAGGCACTACTTCACTTTTGCGCTTGTTTGGTAACCTAAATTAATCCTATCAGTTGTTGAGTACACCAAAGTCGCTGGCTTAGTCTGTCTGTAAAGAAGTAATTATTTTCATGTGTCAGGAGGTAAACCTAATGAAAACTCGAACCATTTTGAGAATACGCGATGGAGATGAACACAAGAGAAGCTTGCTCTTATTTGTTGAGAGTACAAAGAAGGAAATTGAATCCATTCGAATGGCAGCCTATTCAGATCGCCTATTTAAAAACCCATTGATTAATTTGTTTAATCAATATATACGCATGGTTAACTCATTTTATTCCAAATATCGCGCACACGCTCAAAATGAAACGGATGAAAAGAAATTGCCACAGCAGATGCATAAAGCGATTATGAAATTAGCCACAGAATGGGATTATATTTTCCGGTTATCATCTGTTGCACGCGCACGTGGACGCGAACTAAAATGGTTGAGGCCAGTAATCCGCCAAGCAATTTCAGATCTTGGGTTAGACATTAATAGTTTTGTTGTTTTACCTCATTTTGGGCACGAATTTATGTTGACAAGGTAACCATCCCCTAAAATAGGACCAGTCATAAGTGGAATTTTCCGGCACAATAGCCCAAGGAGAATTCCACATGAAACGAACGCAGTTTTCTGAAAACCAGATCATCAAGATTCTTAAAGAAGCTGAAACTGGTGTGCCCGTGACGGACCTGTGTCGCACCCACGGCTTCAGCAAAAGCAGTTTTTACAAGTGGAAAGCCAAATACGGTGGCATGGAAGCTTCAGATTTGCGGCGCCTCCGTGAGTTACAAGAAGAAAATCGACGCCTCAAGCAAATGTATGCTGAGCTGAGTCTGGAGCATCAGGTGCTAAAGGATATTGTCGAAAAAAAGTTGTAACCGTGGACGAGCGTCGTGAGTTGACCAGTTACGCTATCAGGCATCACCAGCTGAGTGAACGACACGCTTGTCGGCTGATGGAGCTTAGCCGGAGTGTGTACTGCTATCAAGCTAAACTGAAAGATGATAGCGAGATCGCCGAGCAGCTGCGGCATTTGGCCGAGCGCAAACCACGGTGGGGTTTTGGCAAGATGTTTCAGCGCCTGCGCCATCAAGGGTATCGCTGGAACCATAAACGGGTACGGCGAGTCTATTGTGCTGAGCAGTTGAACCTACGGGTCAAACCCAAAAAACGGCTGCCTGTGCGCCAGCCCACACCGCTAGCGCAACCAGAAGCAGCCAACGAATCGTGGTCGGTCGATTTTATGAGCGATAGTTTGCAATCGGGACGCACCTTCCGCACCTTCAATGTCATCGACGATTACAATCGCGAGGTACTGACCATTGAAATCGACACCTCGCTGCCCTCCGGCCGGGTCGTGCGGGTTCTGGAAATGATAGCTAGTTGGCGTGGCTATCCCAGGCGGCTACGCTCAGACAATGGCCCGGAGTTCATTTCCCAGCAGTTGGCTCGCTGGGCAGAAAAGCATGAGGTCCTGCTAGATTTCATCGAACCAGGCAAGCCCGCACAGAATGCCTACATTGAGCGCTTCAATCGCACTTATCGGGAGGACGTTCTAGACTTTTACCTGTTCAGTAGCCTGGCTGAGGTCAGAGAAATCACCGAGCGCTGGGTTGAGGAATACAATGCCATTCGTCCGCATGAATCGCTGGGTAACATGACACCCTATCAATATGCGACTGCTAATAATCAAGCGCCTGAAAGTGTCCACTTCTGAGTGGTCCTAAAAATGGGATCTTTACAGATGAACCCCAAAAACTAGACCACAGGCTAAGGTCCAATAAACTATAGCTTGTGGAGGTTTTAAGTGACAAAAAAACGGAAAAATTATAGCCAGCAATTCAAGTTCAAAGTGGCGTTGGAAGCAATCAAAGAACTCAAGACGATCAATGAAATCGCCAGTGCCTACGACGTTCATCCAACCCAAGTCAAAAGCTGGAAAAAGCAGCTGTTGACCGAAGGGCCGTCCGTCTTTGGCCAGAATGTGGCCCAGCAACTGCGTAATCAGGAAGCTCGTGAAACTGAACTATATGAACAAATCGGCCGCCTCAAGATGGAATTGGAGTGGCTGAAAAAAAAAGCTGCCCGATTCGATTGAGGCCAAGCGTATGATGATTGAAACAGGCCATCCCACCATCAGCATTCGCCGTCAGTGTGAGCTAGTTGGTCTTAACCGAGCCACCTACTACTGGCAGCCAGCCAGCGAATCACCGCTGAACCTGGAACTGATGCAGCTGATCGACCAGGAGTACACGCGCGCACCTTTCTATGGCTATCGCAAGATGACGGCTCGCCTGAACAAGCAACCTGGTTTCGCGGTTAATCACAAGCGAATTGCACGGTTAATGGGAAAGATGGGGCTCCAGGCTATCTACCCACGTCCCCAAACCTCTATTCCAGACCGGCAACACAAAAAATATCCTTATCTGCTGCGCGGCCTGAACATCAAACAGCCGAATCAAGTGTGGGCGGCAGACATCACCTATGTGCCCATGCCGCATGGCTTCATGTACCTGGTGGCCATCCTGGACTGGTTCAGCCGTTTTGTCGTTGCCTGGCAGCTCTCCAACACATTGGATGGCGCTTTCTGTGTCGAGGCGCTCCGTCAGGCGTTGCGGCACGGCCAACCTGAAATCTTCAATACTGACCAAGGTGTGCAATTCACGGCCCAGGCATTTACCCAAGAGCTAGAAGCGGCGTCCATTCGCATCAGCATGGATGGCCGTGGCCGCGTCTTTGACAACATCTTCGTGGAGCGCCTCTGGCGCACCGTCAAGTACGAAGACATTTACATCAAGGCGTATGCCACCGTACCTGAGTTGTTTACTGGTTTGGGTGACTACTTCGACCTGTACAATTACGAACGGCCGCACCAGAGCCTTGGCTATTGCACACCCGCCGATGTTCATTTTGCTGTTAACGTACCAATTCTGTGACCCGGTTTGGTATCTTAATATCGTCGATCTGTGGTCTTGACTTTGGGGGTCACCTTATTTTGTGCCTCCAAACAGCAGCAAAAAAGAATTCCAGTATCTTCAAAAATGATAGATTAGGAGATACGATGGTAAACGACTTCTTTTCAAGATTGTTGCCGGGGTTAATGGTAAAAATGTTGAGCAGGAGAACAAGTAAATAGTTCTAGAAACTCAGCCCATCCATCTAACGGCTTCATCCCCCAGATAACACGCCACTTCAAGTCGCGTACACCGCTATTACTGGCTACATCCGCAACATCTTCTCCTGTATCCAACCTACGATTTAGCATTCTGCACTTTTGCTGACTCATCCACTTGACAGTGGCAGACGTTTGCAGAGCAATTTCCCCAAATCCTTGCTCCACATGTGCGCCAAACAGAACGATTTCAACAGCCTATCTCACCTTAGCCAAGCATCAAGCTGAAATTGACCCATATAATCGGTTGCTCTAAATCAACCATTGGCTGTTATTTGTCTGAATTGGTAACGGCAGGGCTCCCCCATGAAAGGTATCCGGGCTGACCCGTTTGCCAATCGCCAAATGACCAAGCCACAAAAAGGAGCACCGATAAATATGACAACACAGAAACAGTACCGCCACAAAAGATTAAGATTCGCAATTTACACACGCTACTCCTCAGAACTTCAAAACGAACTCAGTCTGGAAGCACAGGAATCTCGCTGTCGCCGCGCCATCGCTGAACGCAAAGGAAAGCTGGTTGCCGTATTCAGTGATGAAGCACGCAGCGGCTGGAGCCTGGAAAGAGAGGGGTTTCAAAATCTCTGCCGGGCGGCCGAACTCAAAAAATTTGACGCCATCATGTTTTGGAAGTTTGATCGCCTGGCTCGCCACCATAATCAAGCCGTTATGATCAAAATGCTCCTGCGCCAGGAATATGGACTAAAACTCCATTGCGTTGAAGGTTTCTCCGAAGATGAAGACAACTCGCCGTATTCTGCCATGATGGAACAAATGCTGGCTATCTTTTCTGCTTTTTATTCACAGAACCTCAGCAGTGAAACCAAACGGGGCAAGTACCAACGGGCCTCGCGAGGAGAATTTAACGGCAGCGTACCGCCTCTGGGTTACGTGCTTGTCAAAGCATCTGACGCCACAGCTGAACGACCAGCGGGCCTCTACATCATTCTGCGTATTGCCGCCGTCGTGCGGCGCGCTTTTAAACTGTATGCCACAGGGAAGTATAGTGACCTGGATATCGCCAGCTGGCTCAATCAGCAGCCGATCATTCAAAAACTGCGTGATGGGTTGCCGCCCATCAGCAAGGATGCTGTTCGGGATATGCTGCAAAACCGCGTTTATACAGGTCGCGTGCCCTATGCTGAAACAATTTACAATGGTTCCTTGGGGGAGCGGAAACAATCTAGCCGCCAACGGAAGCAATGGTTTGAAGGGAAGCACCAGGGGTTTATTTCAGATGCACTTTTCGATCGCTGCCAGCAAGTTCGCCAATCTTTTGACCAGGGCCAGAAGGCACCGGCTACGCGGCGCACGTACCTGTTAAAGGGTCGGGTGTATTGCATGCATTGTATCAGCACAAAAGCAGAAGCCCTGATTGACCAAAATTTTGGCAAGATGGGTGCAGTGTGGCTTAATAAAGTCAACAAGGCTTATTATCGCTGCCGGGCAAAACATCGTGGCTACCCACCCTGCACGCAGAAAAACGTTCCGGTCACCTCCGTTGATGCTCAGGTCCTGCAGGCTTTACGCAGTCTTGTTGTACCAACAGGTTGGCAAAGCCGAATAGAACAAGCCGTCCGGGGAAATTTAGAACATGCCGAAGCTTTTAAGCATATCACCCAGATTGAAGAGACGATCAAGCGCATCGACTTTAGCTGGGAACAGGGTTTCCTGGCACCACAAGAATATGTGTCGAAACGGACACAACTTTACGAAGAAATTGAGTCATTGCTACCTGTAGATTATGATGCGCTGGTGGCCGCGGTTGATATCCTGGAGACTTTTGGCGCCCATTGGCAAGAATGCGCGAATGCAAATGACCCGGAAAAGGCACGCCAGAGGCTCCTGGGTGAAATTGTGGACAAAGTTTTTGTTTCCGGTAGCCAGGTAACAGAGATTTCCCTCAAGGAAACATTTCGTACTATCCTAAATGGGGACCCTAATCTGAAACGAATCGGGAACGATTTTGTACGTACAAACACTTTGGTCGGGGTTCCCACCAGTTACAGGGGGCATCCAGACAAATGATAGGCTGCGGTCACCATCTAGATAAAGAACTATAGTTTTGGTTGACCCTGCGGCTCACAAATTGCTAAAATGCCTACAAACAGGCGGCAGCCAGTGTTTGTGCCTCAACTATTTTTGGCCTAAATTCCATACTGGTTTGTTATACACTAGCCTAGCCCAACGCCTTTTATGCAGCAGCTTTTTTGCCGCGTCGCATCAATCCTAAACCGTTGGCATGTTAACTGTTCGAAACCATAGAAACGAAAGAAGTGCGCATTAGTATGGGTGTGTTTCATTTATTTTGAAAAAGGACATCCCCTGTTCCGTCTTTTCGAGTAGAATGAAGAATCTTGTGCCTTGCCGAAGTTCCGTCCCTTCCCCTCATTCGGAGTGGCATGGGGATGTTTAAATAAATCAAACACACTCAAAAGATATCATTATGAGTAGTATCATATCCTGTCGTCAATGCGAGGCGGAAAATCCCAAAGATGCTATACAGTGCCATATCTGTGGTGCTAATTTCCAATCCAAAGGAAAAACAATCGCCCAGTTGCCTCAAGACCAGATTAAAACTGATAACGCAACCTTTGTTCCCGAGGAACTTATTTCTTCCAAAATTTCAAATTGGCGTCGTGAGTACACCCCTTTTCAAGAAAACGAAAATGAAATATCCTTTAAATGGTCACCTACTCCAACGCTATTCGAGGTGGGCGTACCTCTCGTTATTTTGAGTCTTTGAGGGCCAGCCATGATTTTTTTGCTCCCCACCCTGCTGGGGTAACACTACAAAACAGCGTGGAGTAACCCGCGCTTGATTCTGAAACAAAAAAGCAGGTCACGCACCGACCAGGGCGACTCAGTCAAACCAGCCGCCATAGCCGGTGTGCCCGCCAAACTATCATGAATGCGACAGCAATTGTAAACCACACCCGTCCAAAACAGCGCAGCTTCCAAATGAGGCCGGTAGCGTGCCGGCGTCCGCGAGCGGCGCGTCAAGGCGGGCATCCAGGTGCGCAACGTGGCATTCAAGCGCTCAATGTACGCCGTGTTGAAGACGCCAATCGTCAGCTGCGTGACCAACAGCACGTTTTGAGCCCCTTGCCAGATCCCGATAACCAACCGGCGTTCAATAGCTGTCAGGCGGCGAGCGGTGTAACGCTTGACCACCTGCACCAGATGCAGCTCCGGCCACGGCAACAGCCGTGGCCGACCCTGGCGACTGGTGTAAAGCGGGTCGCGAAACAGTTTGCTAATCGCCTCAGCCCAGCCAGCAAAGCCATCCGTGACCCACAAGATAGGCAACCCACGACGCCCAGAGGCACGAACTTGGGCCACCACTTTTTCGACCAAACTGGTGTTGCGTTGGACGCTAACAGCGCCCCACAGAAACAATCGGGAGAAAACAGTCATGGGGGTCGCTATCCAAACAGCGCCGTACTGTGTCTTGACATACAGCTCATCGGCTTGGACCTGTCCCAACTCAAGCTCACCCTGACAAACCAGGTCGGTCTGCACGCGCTGGGCATGTCGGCCTGTTTTCAACTGCCAGGCGATTACCGTTCGTTCATCCAGACTGAAGGCCAGGACGATGGCTTGTACCGGGCAGCCAGCTGCCAGCAGCGTGACCACCAGAATGAAGACCCAGTGGGGATAGTGGCTGCCCTGGGTCTCGGCAAAGGTGCGCCTGCAGGCTGTGCAGCGAAAGCGGCGTTCTTTTTGCGAATGAATCCAAATGCGGTCATCCTCACCACAATGAGGACAAGTCATCAAATCTGGATTCAAAGCGGGTTCTGTCATAAACTTCAGATTCATGAGGATCTTTTGATTGGGTATGGTTTTTGTTGAGACCGCTAATTGTACCCTTATCAAAGGTCCTCTTTTAATTTACTACACGGTATTCTGTGGTGTTACCCGCATTTAAGTAGAATAAAGATTGGCTCAGTTTACTTTTGTAAATCATGCCATCCGACCCATATTCCCAACCCTTATTTCAGGGGAAGGTCATTTTGACTTCATGGATATTGCGGAGGCAAAAGTCTCGTAATCCCTTCTGTCAGATTTTTGATGTATATGTTTTCTTGTTCTTCCAGTCCAACAAATTCAAGGGGTCGACATGAACCAGCCACCAAACACCAACCAATCTTTGCAAGCCGCAATAACGACCGTGCTATCAGAAATTGCCAAGCTACCGCCTACGGATCCGGCGTGGAACCTACTGCCTGATTTTGTAGGGCAGTTACAGGCGGCGCTAACGTCCAATCAAGAGCTTTTAGCCGCGCAGGCAGCAGAAACTGCGCAGCGACAAGCCGGATTAGAAGCCGAGCTTGAAAAATTGTGTGGAAATACAAGCCATTTGCTGAACTTCTTTGGCTTTAAGGGATGTGAATCTGGCTGGTTACTGGAAGAAATGTCACCAGCTGAAACCGATCGGGCGTTAACAAATACCACAGAGCTTTTAAAGGCGCTGCTAGCATACGAATCCCTGGAAGCAGAAGTAGATGCTGCCGATTCCTACCAAGCGAAACGTGATGCGCGTATGTCCGTGCAGAAACAGGGGGATCAGATTGCCGAAATGATCGAGTCGCTGCAAGCCATTTTGCCAACACGGAAATCCCTCGTTGATACCGAAACAGAAACGGCAGCTACTGAAGACGAGCAAGATACACAACACGTAGAAGATGAATTTGAACTTGAAACGGCCGTTGCTAATGACGCTCAAGATATACAGCAGCTAGAAGATGAGTTGGAGTTAGAAACGGCCTTCACTGAAGACGAGCAAGATCGAAAGCAATTAGAAGGTGAGTTGGAGCTAGAAACGGCCGTTGCCAATGACGCTCAAGATATACAGCAGCTAGAAGATGAGTTGGGGTTAGAAACGACCTTCACTGAAGACGAGCAAGATCGCAAGCAATTAGAAGGCAAGTTAGAGCTAGAAACAGCCGTTGCCAATGACGCTCAAGATATACAACCACTGGAAAATTTTGATTTAACAAGTAGCCAATGGGAGGAATTCTTCTGGCAGTTAGTCTCAGAGGGTGATTTAGCTGGGGCATACTGGCTTACACGCTCTCTAGCCTCACAATCACCGCCTATTAGCATGCCATTATCCGAACGCCTGCTTGAAGCGGTCCTGGCGAGTTGGTGGTTATCACAGGTAAATGGTCAAATACAACAAGATCTATTCGAAATAGTCTACACTCATACGCTTAATGATCAGCCTAATGATCGCATTCTTGCTATCAGCGTGGCTATGGCGGGAATACTCGTTTCTTCCAGAAAAGGGTTAGGCAGATGGTTAATTGATGAACCATTATTACCGCAATCTGTTCGTAACATTATCTATGAATTGCAAAACTTCTCGGATGCACATTCATCATTGCCTGTGGAAGACATACAGGCTGTCTATGATGAAAAACTGCGCGAAGAAACACAAAACAAGTTAGCAGCAGAAGCGAAGCAATGGCTTGCAGAAGAACCAAATCGTAAAACTACCCTAAAAAGGGCAACTGATGTCTGGCTTAGCTGGACTGATTTAGACGGACCACTACGGAAGATGATAGAAGTGGTTAGTCGGAATGATGCAAAAAAGGTTGGTCGCTTACAGCAGCTAATAAAGGAATGGCGTGATCAAAGTAATTTAAAATGGCTTGAAAAAACAGATCGGCAATTGATTGGTCGTAGGCCAAATCGTCCGATTGATGGCAAGATACGAGACCGATTGCTCAATGGAGCTGAATCATCAGTTCAACTGGCAGAAAAATGGTTAGCCTTGGTAAATTCTCATGACAATGGTCAATCGGCATCTCTTGAAGATGCAGGGAAACTGGTAAATACGATTAGTGGGTTAACGAGTAATGCCTTATCGGATTTATCAACTCTTGAGCAAAATCCTCCACTCGACGTCTCTCCTCTCGTTATTCGTATACTAGCCTGGTCATTAAGCGACTTAAATGCAATTCTGAGACAACCAGAGGTTCTTCATGATGTTAAGAAACGCGCGTATTTATCATATCCCGATGGAATCGAGATCAGTCTTAAATCTGGTCTCCATTTTCGATTGATTTGTATTCCAGGAGCAGATGTACCGTCTGATTCATTTGCTGAGCCAAAAAAGTTGTCATCACTTGCTGCGAAATTGTTTTACGTTTATCAACAAAAACAAACGCTTACCGATATCTTCCTGGCCTATTTGAATCAAGCTGACTATCGATTCACTGACATTCTCTTGCTGAACATGCCACCTGATGGCTCGGTTGAATTTAATCGCAAACTTCAGGCAGCAAAACAACACTCCTTTGACTTTCTCAGAAACAAGTTGCGTGAAGTTGGCGATGCTATTGAACAATCAATGGTTAATGGCTTACTTGATGAGAATTCGCGTGCTGCTTACACGCAAGAAATTGAAACGATTGGGTCTGGTAAAAATCTAAATTACAAACAACTTAAATCGCGATTGTCGCAGATTGAATCCGAGTTACATGAAATGGAGCAGGATCATCTCCAGCTTCAACTGAGTCGTTGGAAAACTGTCTACCACCGATTAAAAGCCGCAATTTTTTACTCAACAAAGAAACAACTGATTAAGGATATCAACGACTTTGTGAACAGTGCCTTCTCAAGGCAGGATATCATTGTCGTTGATGAGTTATTGGCACGTTTAGAGGTCATATTAGACTCAGGCACAGACCTAAACGAGAGAGAATTCACCTTTGAGGCAAAGCGAGATATCTATCAAGAGTTCGTGGATAATCTTGAACTATGGGAGAGAAGGGATTCAGAACTAAATTTCCGTAACTTGCATATTAAGCAACTTGCACAAAATTTACGTCGCGATGATCCCTCAAGTATTCAATCTCTCCGCATGGGACCATTAACGAAACCGCGGAAGGAGGAAGTAATATCGGCCTTTTCAGCTTGGGGAAGTCTCAAAGGGCAAAGTAACCCCAATTCAAGAGCTAACCTTATTGAAAAACATGTGACTACACTCTTGGATTACCTTGGTTTCTCATCAATCAATGGATCTCAGAATATTGTTTCCTATGAAAAAGGAGGGAGCGACTGGGCTTATCTAACAGCAGCTGTTTCTGCAGGGGATAAATCTCCAATTCCTCAGTTTGGCTCTCAACATGCACGGTCATTTGATGTGATCTGTTTATGGGAACGGCCTGGATCAGAAAAAATCAGCGCAAGTCTGAATAATCTGCGATTGAATACACATCATGTCATTGTGCTTTATCTCGGACGATTAACACAACGTTGGCGAATAGACCTCATGCAGCAGATGAGAAAGGAAAGCCTCTCCCTGCTAATACTGGATGAGCTTTTGCTTTTGTTTTTGGCACGCGAAAAAGAGTTGCGTCTCCCGTCTTTCTTTCAAACCACACTGCCTTTGACTCGCGCTAATCCATATTCAGAAACTGGACCTGTGCCAGCAGAAATGTTCCGCGGGCGCATTGACGAACGCCGTCAACTCCGAGAACCATTAGGATACTCTATAGTGTACGGCGGAAGGCAATTAGGCAAATCAGCTTTATTACAACAAGTTGAGCGTGACTTCCATAATCCCGCTTCAGATCGTTATGTTATTAGGCGTGAGATCAAATCAATTGGTGATACTTTAACTCAACAAGCGGATCCCGAATTGGTTTGGCAGGTTGTAAAACAAGGGCTGGTTGAAGCTGATGTGTTAAAAACAGCTTCTACGCGTCCAGACTCTATTGCCTCAGATATTCGCCAAATGATGTTACAAAATCCAGGGCGAAGTATCTTGGTATTATTGGATGAAGCTGACAATTTCTTGGCTGCGGACGAGAGTCGGAATTTTGAAATTGTAGGGGCTCTTAAAGCCATTATGGAAAGCACGGATCGCAGATTCAAAGTTATTTTTGCTGGCCTTCATGATGTTCAACGTTATGAACAAGTCCCCAACCAGCCGTTTGCTCATCTTCGTGGTCTTGGCGTAGGGCCACTAGATGCTCAAGCAGCTAAACAACTCATTCGTCAGCCACTAGAATCACTAGGATTTCGCTTCCCCCAAAATGATGAATCCCCGATACTCGGAATTACTGCATACAGTAATTCTCATCCGGGTTTACTTCAACTCTTCTGCCATCGATTGTTGGAGATGCTGTATCAACAAATGCCTAACAATCTAGGCCCACATCTGATTACGCGGGAAGATGTTGATGCTATCTATCGACAACGTGAAGTTCAAGAAGCAATTAGGCAAAGGTTTCATTGGACATTAGATCTGGATTCACGTTATCGCGCTTTGGCACAAATCATTGTACTAGAGCAAATGCAAGATTACGAAGGTTTTACACGAGCTTATAGTGTTGCAGAATTACAACAGTTAGTTAAAAGTTATTTACCC
This sequence comes from Ardenticatenaceae bacterium, assembly GCA_020634495.1. The sequence continues at coordinate 91,677 of JACKBR010000002.1, forward strand.
AGTGTGTTTCATGGTGTTGATCAAGACGAACTGAGAGTTTATCTGAAAGAGATGATTGGACTCGGTGTCCTGGTTCGCAATACTGATAGCCAATATCGGTTACGAAGCCCAAATCTAGTCAGATTGGTGGGGAATGAAGAAGAAATAATTAACTCTTTGGCTGAAATGGAGGCAAAACCTCCGACCAAAGAGGCATTGTTAGAAAGTTATCGTGCCCCCCTCAACCAAGAAGCAAACCGCTATAGTCCTTTTACGTTTGCACAATCCCGAATGCTCAACGCCAGACAATACGGTGTTGGGTTAGTCTTCGGCTCTCAAGCTCTTGGAATAGAAGCAGTAACCGAATCTATAAAAGCGCACTTTATTCCTCCTGGATCTCCGGGAAAGCATTTTGAAGCCACGCCGCATGCATTACCTGGAGATTCTTTTTCCCATTGGTTAAAACGCCTTTTGGACGATAACGGCTCTCAACTAGAGAGAATGATTGTCACGCGACGAATCATGCCAGGGTTAACTGCTGAAGAGATTCGGGACCAAGTGAATGCAGCTATCTCGTTTTGCAAGCGTCATCAGCGTGGACATTACAGATGGATGCGAGTGATTTTTATTTTTGATAGCCTCGCAACTTTAGAGTGGCTCAAGCCACCCATGGAAGAAGTTACTTCTATCGAAAACTTGGTTGACGCAACAGTGAAGTTACGCAAGTGGGAACCGATCAGCATCAAGCAACGCCTGCAAAGACATGACAAGATGTCATCAGAATCTGTCATTAAAAAAATCTGGCAACAAACCGGTGGATGGCCAATACTATTTGATCAATTAGCAGATTCATGGAAAAACAATGATGATCCATTACCTGCCTCCACCGCGATCCGCAACAAGTTGGACAACGACGACGCGTTTGCTTTATTTATTCAGCAAATTGGAGGTGGTGTTGATAAACAAATTAGTCATATTCTACAGACTGTAGCTCAATATGAGGATTTTCCCTATGACTTATTAGTGCCAGACATTTTGGGTAGTGAATTAACTCAAGCTGATTGCGACAGGGCAGTAGAGTATCTTAAACGCATGCGCTTAATTATCGATTCAAGTGAATCGGTAATTCCTGATCACTTGATCAGAAATTTAACAAACAAACCATGACCGGTGATCTTAGTTATCTATTTGCGCAAATACCGAGTGCTGTCAATCTCCGCACCAAAGTATTGAACGATCTCGGTATGCATAAATCAGTTGTTTGTTATGTTAGCACCAAACACATTTTGGATTCCGTACAATCATTTTTTGCGGCGTCTCTTCAGCACCAAAGTTTCTACTGCAGCACGGTCACTCTTGATTTCCATACAAATGATTTAGATCCAATTTCTGTTATTCGCCGCCAATTGGATTTACCTGCCCCACTCTCTCCAGAACCGCAATCTTTGGAAGAGTTTATGCAAGACCACAACCTTCCTGATGTGATAATACTGAACGGTATTTCTGAAATGAATTGCTCAACTCGTCAGTGGTGGTGGAACTTTGTTAGACAGTGGGCTGGAAAATCACATGCATTAATTTCAGCAGAGGTTATTGAGACTCCTGCTCTTCTTGTGCTGACCACAGTTGAATCCCCAAATGAGATTCTACAAGGCGACACGATGCTTTCTAGTTATTGGTGGTGGTCTATCCCATCCCACTTAGAAGCAAGGCTAATTTGCCGCTTAGAACATACTAATTTGCCACACTTAAATGAACGAACTGACTGGCGTGAAGCTATACTTCCGTCATTGGTTGGGGGTAGCCTGGAGTTGGCTCAGTACATCTGGGAATATAGTGACAAATCAGTTGAAATCATTCAAGAGAGACTACGAGAATATGCAAAATCCCTTGGGTGGACTGAGACGAATTTACGGAAAGCGGGAATTGAGCAATTTCTACATAACCATTGGCTAAGGAGTAATCGAAGAGAAATTAGGCCAAATAGAAGTGAGCAAGAATTATGGGGAATGGGTGTTCTTAGTTACACTCCTGAAGAAGGTATATGGATATGTTCTGCAGCGTTAGCAATAATCGATCAGGTCGCAATTTTAAGGCATCGATTATGGCGAGGGCAAGCATCATTAGTGCTTCCTGTTATTGATGAACTAAGATTAAAAATATGCCAACGTTTTATTAACCTATATGGTCAATCATGGCATATTGAATGGACTGGATCGAATTCCGATTCAAAAAGCGAACCTCGGGAAGATAATCCACTAGCTACAGAGTGGGGTCATTTAGAAAACAGCCTATACAGAACACCTGTACGCAAAGAACGGGAAATGTTACCAGTTGTCCAAACTGCTCGTAGATTAAGAAATACTCTTGCACATTATCAATTGATTGATTATGAAGATTACGAAACTCTTCTCAACTTGATTAATCTTCACGTCAAGGAAAGGCAAGTGTCGTAAGTCAAGTTGGCATTATTTTAGTAACTTTTGATGAGAAATCGGGATGTGACCCCCTAAAAAGTAGACGTCAAGAAAAGGCAAAGTACACTTTTTGGGAGGGACAAATCTTTGGGCTTATGGTTCCAGGGTCGTTGCCAAGTACCTATCTTTACGTCTCGCACGCGGGAGCGATCTAGATTGGGAGCTGAAGCTGACCATTCTCAGCGGACCCAAGCCACCATAAAAGCAGATTGTCCCTCTGCCTGCCAGGCTTGCAGTTCCTGCTCCATTTGGGCGAAATCAAATAAAGCTTTTGGAGCCTGTATCAGCAACCAGTTCAATTTTTTGCTTCCCCGACACCCATCGCCGCCTCATTCGCACGACCAACTACGAACGGCCGCATCAAAGCCTAGGCTACTGTACGCCTGCCGATGTTCATTTTGCTGTTAATGCACCAATTCTGTGACCCGGTTTGGTATCTTAACTTTGTCGATCTGTGGTCTTGACTTTGGGGGTCACCTTACGAATTCTGGTCATCGGTGTGAGTTTCTAGCACGACACCGTGCCAATTGTGTATTTTGACAACACAACCCTTCGTTATCGTTGTATTTGATACCATACCACGATTATCTCCTCTGCTAGCCGCATTGCTTCATCCGTGCCGTGCGTGCGAAAACCATGTCTGTTTTAACAGGCCATCAATATCCAATGATCACCGCTACCAAAATCCTGCTTGGGTCATGTCGGTGCAGAATTGAGCCAGATTGTTTGGAGCAGGCGTTAGCAAATCCGGTTCCCGTAAATTGGGAAGGGGAGCTCGCTGCATAGCCCTTGGCCACGTTGGCGTATTTGCATTGTCGTAACGACAACGCAATTTCTTCATTAAGTATTGGGGCTCATTCTATGCGGCGATATTGAGCTGGCCAATCACGGCCAAGCGGCTCGACAATCGAACGTAAAGCTAGGTAAATCTTGCTATTTTCGCCCAGGTGGACGATTGGGGTATCTAAGTAGAAAGGAAAGGTAGCTTTGTCAATGGAATTAAATTGTTGGGATCGTCGCCCGTACCTACGCTTCTTTTAATTCGTCAAGGGCTCGATCCATCAGGTCGCCCACGCTAAGCGATTGCGCCCATTGCTTAAGATACGCAATATCCAGCGAATTCTGTTGGGTCTTCAAAACACCCAAAATATCACGCCATTGCCGCTCGGAAATCTCACCACCTATTCGAAACCAGTCTAACTTGGCCAAGACAATATCTTCGGGACTCAATACCCAAATTTGCGCATCGCTATCCGGGCTTATCTTTTCCGCTACACGCCGACTGAGCTGTTGGTTGTCAAAGGGTCTTGCCTTGGGAATGAAAATGTCCACCTTAAACATCGTATTCAGATGAATTAAGTTAAAGCTGCTCTGCCGCTGGATGGCTTGTTGAATCATCTGTTCGTCCACATAAAAAGCATCTTGCAGTTTAGAGGCAAACGAGGAAACTTTTTCAGGATGTATATCTGCCACAATATCCACATCCATGGTCGTGCGTAACATACCGTGAATAATGCTGGCCATGGAGCCACCGATGACGTAAGGAATGCCTAAGTCATCCAGAAGATTGGTCACCAGCAATGTGACCTGAAGCACTTCGGATTCAATCAAGCAGAGTCTCCTTTATCTGATAATTGGGCCATAAACGCGCGTGGCCATTTCTTCTCCGAGCGTAATAGTCGCTAAATGTCGCTTCAGTTCTTCGGCAGATGCATTCGGAAAACGCTGACGCAAGCCTATCAGGGCAAGTTGGCGAGCGGCGCGATTTAAACCTTCCATCATTTCTAATTTGCGCCAGGCTGGAGACTCTCGCCATAATTTAAACAACACTGTTTCGACTTCTGGAGAAGTATCCCAGTTCATTTCCCGCCAAGAGGGTAAACGCCGTTTATCATCACCTGTTTGTTCACCATCTAGCTGTTGCTTAACCATAAGCTACTCCATCAAAGCTCGCAATTTCTGGATTCATTTAGATTATACCATTGGAAAGCTTTTTTCAGTGTAGATTATGAATATTATTACGCGGACACTGAGTTTGACATAGGGGAGGAAACGGCCGTCAGGTCTTCAATTTCAACCAGAGGTAAGCCAAAGAATCCATCGGTGCCACCATTGCCTTGGGCACGGGAAATTTCATCTGCCACATTGGCCCAGAGGCTTTGCCACATACGGTCCAAGGCCATGTGCAGCTCGCCGGGGCTGTGGGCGACGTGACGCAGGTCGGCCCAGTCGGTATACCCAGGCGTGATGCTATTGTAATCACCCAAATTCACTTTTTGGATCAGGCTTACGCTGACGGTGCGTACGAATATGGGATCATTACCCACGCCAGCTAGTGGAGGCTGCAAGCCGAGAAATACAACCTCGGAGCTGCCTTGGAGCCGCAACAGCTGCGCCCGCACATTTTCCCGCGCCATGCGGCGCAGGCGTTCCTTGGCGTGGTGCAGATCAAACGCTTCCCCCTCTGAAACGTTGGTTTTGACCCAAATCGTGATGGCTGGATTCAGGCTTTCAAAATTACCCAGGTTGAACTTCCTATCATAGGTAACGGAAAACCCCTTAACATGTATCGCCTCTTCTAACTCAGGCAAAAATCCGGTATGAAGTTCGGCTCCGGCATAGCTTCCATTTGTGTAAGGTTGTTGGTTCATCATGCTTCCTCCTGTTGGCGGTCAAAGGCCGCCTGCATCGCCTCGCGGGTAATCTGTTGCGAGGTCATGGTGGGTGGGTTAAGGGTAACGGCCGTTGACAGACTGGAAATTTCCCCCTGAATCACCCATTGGTAACAATAATTAGCGGCGATGGCGGCCATCATTGTGTTAATCATCAAAGATTGTTCCTCACGAAGAGTTAAATCGGCACAAGAGAGTGGGGACACGACAGGTGGGTCTGGTAACAGCAATGCCGAGTCTTGCACAGCCGGGCTGGGCAACCCATTGCACAACCGCAACGTTTCATCTACTTGCAATTGATTTGTATAGTAGTGATTGCCGATATAAACATTGCCATTGTGATAGGCGTTACCAACATCGAGCCACCAGATGTGCCCATTTCCCCGCGCAACGACTTCTGCCAATGCCTGGCGAGGGCGATAATTATCAACGCAGCCAATGACCAGTTTTTTCGTGGTGCGAGAACTGTATCCTTGAATGATCATATCCAGGGCAAAAGGTTCCATTATAGCGCGAATATCTAAGCCAAAAGCGGCGTTCAGGCGCAGCGCCAGGGCACTGGCTTTAGGCCAGCCAACTTCTGCCTGGCAAAACCGCTGCCGACCGATGTTCTTCTCTTCGACCGTGTCGGGATCAATCAGCGTCAGGCTGACATCTTTGCCCTTCTGCCGGGCATGGTACAGAATGCGGGCCAAAGCGTCCGCCAGAGCCGAACCGGTGCCGCCGGTGCCCACAAGGTAGAGTTCCATCCTTTCCGTTTCGCCCAACAGGGCGCGGTAGGTGGGAGTAAAATCTATTGAAATCGTGTCTAGCGTGTTTGTTTGCATCGCCAACTCCTTTGGGTAAATCAGGCAAAGAGCGCATCTTGACTTAGCTCCGCCCAATAGCCATAAATGCCCAGGCGAAACAGCCAGCGAGGGCTTGTGTTTACATTGCCAAGCACGCCGTAAAAGCGCAGCCTGGTTTCATCCAAGTTGTCTGTGGGGCTAAAGTAGGGGGGAGCCGCCCCGTGCGAATGCATATCCATCACCACGGTCTCCTCCAGCTCCACAGTTTGGCTCACCACGGCGGTTGGGCTGGCTTGCTGGTCATTGGGTCTGATTAACTGGTAACGGCCGTTCTGCCAAACGACATAGCTAAGCGTTTCCTCAAGCTGGTTGGCTTTTACGCTAGCCTGAGCCTCAGACATGGCGGTATCAAGCAGCGTCATTGGGAGCTTGGGCAGCTTCAGCCGCACCCAACCGGCGAGCGGCTGCAAGCCCCGAATGGTTGTTGCCAATCCGTTCAGGCTGGCAACTTTTATACAGGCAGCAACAAACTCATTTTCAGCCCGCACAAAAACACCGTTTTGGGCTATCACGTACTGGTAAAAGATGGCGTTGCTCTCTGGCAAAACTGGGGATTGATGAACATGATACGTTACAAGGTTTTTCATAGGTGGTTCCTCAAAATGGCAGCGCATACCCACCGATGGGGCGACTCATCAGGCATTTGCTGCGGTTTGTTTGATTAAGATTAGGAGGGGTTATGACAGCAGTTGTTTTAGCTGCTGACGGGCGGGGACAAGCTCATCGAGGGGAAACTTCTTTTGTTCGTCTAGTTTGTCCCAAAGAGCCAAGGTGTTATCAGGGAAGGAGACACAACGCTGGCGGCTGTTGTCGTGATTAAATTGACTGCCTTCCATGAATAGTTTCAATGCCTGGTAAATCGTACCTCGTCCAGCAGTAGGAAATGGGGCTTGGCCTAAACAGATTCGGCCGTTGCCATCCACGTTGGGTACGGGTAGATGATAGAGCTCGGTTTCCGGCTTCTTGGGCTTTTGTTTGACGGCAAAGACGGTATACGCTTGCTTCGTTCCCATAAACAGCATGCCCGGCATGGGCAAATGATACCGACGCTCGTAAGCAATGGGCCGCCACCGACGCGGCGGCACGTAAATGGCAATGAGTTCTTCACCCCCGACCTGCCGCCAAAACAGCGTGTTGTGGGGCAGCAGTCCGGTTGAAAGCGGTATTTGGTTGAGTTGGGCGGCTAAATCAGCGGGGGATACCGGATGGCTGATGTGCGATCCATCTTCCAACACTTTTTCCAGAATCGTTGCTTCGGGATAGATAGTGAGAATGACGTGGTCTATGTTCATGACACACTCCCTTCATCGTTTGTAGATAGGCTAAATAAATGGCGCTGCGAACGGCCGCCAGACGGGTAGGTAAATCCTCCTGAACCCAGCGGATGAGTTCCGCCTCTTTGGCTAACAGCTTCTCTGCTTCTAGCCATTCTTCCCTCAAATAGGCGACGGTCTCGGCATCCCATTCCGGCAGCCTAAAGTAACCTTGGGCCATATCGCCATACGACCAATCCAGCCATGGATTGCCGCTATTATGGGTCACGAGGTTAATCATGATCGGCAGATAATCATGAATCGGTGTCGCCAAGGGCATATCAGCCACGGCTTCAGCCAGGCCATTAAGCGGAATGTCTGGCATTCCTGCAACTGGCTCATCGCTGACCAGAGAGAGAAGGGTGCGCACTGGTTCTTCGTAGGCATCCAGGTCATCAGCAAAGTCAGGGTCTAACTCATGCCCCTGCGGCTCGATGCATATCTGCTCTAAGCGCAGGGCCAAATGGTCAATATCCTCAAGCCAAACATCATCATGAACCGGAAAGTAATCACGGTTTATGGCGGTAAGAAAGTTAGCGACGGCCTGGCTCAAACAATCTTCGTTCAACTGTGTGAGAGCAGCTAGCCAGGTTGTGTCGTCGGGGAAATAGTTGGCGTAATGCTCCCCCAGAGTTAGATACACCTGTAGGCAATCTATTTGGTGGGGATTCAGGGCTAGATTTGTGTTGGCGCTGTCGAAATTGTCTGTTTGCAGAATATGAATCAGATCGGTCACTTTGGCATAGTGCGTTTCTTCCAGCCAGATTGAATAGCGGCTTTCCCATAGTTTGGCCAGGAGATGCGTAATTGCAACGGCCGTTCCGTCTATATTCAATGTAACAGGAATCTGGGGGAATGGCTCTTCAAATAACGCCTGCCACAGGTTGCTGATGGCCAATATTTCCTGAGATTGCTCCAGATCATCGAGACGGTAGCCAATAAGCGTAGCGAAAGGGCTGTCCGTTGGCTGGCGGGCGAACTGTTTGGGGGAGATCGTTGAGGTATTCATTGGCATACAGGATTTGCACAAGGGCTAAAATAGCCTTCATGCGGCTTTCTTCCTCAACCGCGACCCACGCGGCAAGGGCTGCCATTTGCGATTCAATCACCACCGCCTGGTCATGCAGCTCTTTTAAGGAGCGCACGTTTTCGGTTGTCCATGCAATGGGAGTTTCTGCGTAGATAGTTTCGTAATACTGATCGATGTCGGCATCCAACCAGATGTTCCCGGTTCGGGCGGCAATGTAATCGGCTATCAAAGCTAAATGGGATAAGGGTTCTGGCAAGCTGGCCTGACGAATGAGTCTGGCGGTTTCCTCCAGCGACCAATTACGCGGCAAGGAAAAAGGCAGGGGGTATTCTGGCAGGTAACGCAGCTCCTCAACTTCAGGGCCAAACATCTCGTGGATAAACCCCCAGACAAAGAAGTCATAGGGCGGTTTGAAGGTATCGGGGTGGTGGTAATAAGGATCTTCCAGGACGTCTACCCCACGAGGCGCGATGGGAATATGATCCAGCTCGCGCACATTAAAATTGCGGCGCACGTCGATCTGCTGTAACCAATCCAGCGAAAAAGCCAGCGGAAAAAGGTGATCGGCAAAGCGCAGACAAAGGGTGATCAGGGCATGACGGACGCCCTGGTTGGTCGGCGCATACAGTTCTGACTGCCATTCAGGCTGATTGGGGAAAGCAATTTGGTAAATAAACTGAACCCTCGCCAGAATTTGTAGGCAATCCAGATAGCCAGCATCTGTCCACAGTGGCATTGTTGGCCTCTCCAGCCTTAAAAGCCGATGGGGACAACGGCTGCGCTCATTGGCGGTAGGCAGGCACATGCGCTTATGATCTCCTGGGGGATATGGATTTGCTCCTGAATGAATGCCGCGGCAGCTTGAATCTCGTCAGCATGTTCTGAGAGCAAGTTGATGGAAAAGGGGCCTCGCCCAATTTTCTGATACAGGTTTACGGCCGTATGGTCTATCTCTGGCAATCCGGCGGCAATCTCCATAAACAGCCTGTTTGTATTCCCTTTGCTGGTGACCTGTTTGTGAAAGGTAATCGTCAGCACGCCGCCTTCGTTTTTTTCTGTGTGGGTCGCATTGCCCAATTCGGGGAAGTAAACGGCCAAATGCTTTTTGACATCCTCGACGGTTAGCTCGGCGGGGACATTGGGGATTTCCTTGCCGTCGTACAGAAATCGTCTGGTATGGAAATTGAGTGTCGTTGTTGTTTCGGTCATTTGGGGTTCTCCAAAAATTGTTAGAAAAGAATGGATAAATCTGGCTGCGGTTTGGGCAGAGCCACTTCTGACTGTGGCTCAGTTGCTTTAACAGGAGAAACGGCCGTTTCCGAAGGTGCATCTCCCTTTTTGTCATTATGGACCATCGCCAGTTGGGTCTGGACGCCAAAGGCTGCCCAGGCCTGGTCAATAAGTGTGGGGATTTGGGCAAATAAGCCTTGCATCGTTACCGGAGGCTGGCCCGTGATGCCGACACTCAGCAGCGCTGGCCGCTCGCTGCGCGTTTGTTGGCCAACTGGCAGCGTGATGTGAATGGTGACTTCCTGCTCGGCCAAGGGGTCTTCTACAGTTAGGGCTGTGTTCATGGGTTCTCCTGTTTCTGAGGTTTACAAATTGCTGACAGATGGCGTTAATCGTCTGTCATTAGAGACCATTTTCTTTCTCGATAGTTGGCAAATTGGACACCGTTCCCGTTTATCGGCAGCATAAATTCCTTACGATGGGTGCGCTGCCATTCGCTGTGTGCCCAAACAAAGAGGGTGAACAGTTGGGCAGCGCTCAACTCACCGCTTTGAGATTCCAGTTGCTGTTGAAACCAGTCGCCGTAGGCTTCGTTTTGGCTCATCGGTCTACCGGTAAGGAACTCAAAGGCATTCCGGTTGCTGCCGTGCTGATTGGCCGCTTTGACCAGGTGCAAAATCTGCGCCTTGAACCAGTCGCGCGGCAGTTCTGGTGGGCTGGGATGGGCTGGAATAATCTCGTGCCACGCTTGGTTCGGGGCAAATTGGCGACAAACGGGTATAAGAGGCAACTTTTCGTTATCAGGGGACAGTAACTTGAACGAAACCTTGCGCAAACGCCCGGCCCAGGCACAGTGAGGCACCGTTTCGTCCTTTGTTGGACTTTTATCTAAACGATGACGGCAGCGACCACAAGCCGTGGCCAGGGGATGATGGACACCATATTGCTCGTGTTGTTTCATGAACTCAGCAATTCTGCTGCGTTGTTTAGCAACAGGTGACGCCTTTTGTTCCTCGGCTTCTTCTGCCAGTGGGGTGGGGGGAGTAGCTTCGTCTGCTTGTTGGTCGTTGGTTGTAGACGGCCGTTTGGCATCATCTTCTAACGAGGTTTCTTTGCTTACTGGCTGGTCATCACTAGAAGCTAGGGCATTGGCTTCATCTTCAGACTGCTCTTTAGCAGCTTGTGCCTGCCAGGCTGCTAAAAGGTCTTCATAACGCTTGACCCGGTAGTCGCCACCTTCATTTACCACGCCTGGATACTCACTCCATTCCCAGGGAACACGCACGTCAAACTGGTCATTGGGAGCCAATCCGTGTAGGCAGCGTTCAGCCTGCCCTGAGCGGCCTAACTCTGTTAGGCTTGCCGAAGGGGCTTTTTCCCCGGCGCGACAAGGCATGCCCAGTACGCCGCCACGTCCTTGAAACAGGTCTGTTCTCAATTGCTGAGAAGGCAGTTGGGCAATAGGGCACTGCGCACAGGCAATGTCGGGAATGAGGTGCCGAACAACAGCGTTCCAGTTAATTCCCCCTGGGCGGGCGCCGGGGTTGCCGTCTGTGTAATAGGTGTCGCCACCTAGTGCCTGAAACCAGAGCATCAGCTTTTCCTGCTTTGTCCACGGTTCCTCATGGACGTCACGGTAGATAAACATCGCCGCTGAGGCATACGCATCTTCAGGATATGATTCCACCGCTTGCCCCCACAGCCGTATCAAGGCGCGGGCAATATTGCGCTGCGACTGGTGTTTGACCATGAGGGGCAGTTGTAGCCCCGGCCACTTCTTGAGCGTCAGCGCACAATCCTTAATAGCCTTGGCGGTTAGTTTGCCTGCCTCATTGGCCAGAATGAAGATAGAGAGGCCGGTGCGCTTCGGTTCCGGAACATCGGCGACAGCCGTGGCCACGCCCATCGGGAGATCACCGGCGGCAATGCGCTGCGCCAGTTCGGGCGGGATTTCGGTCAGCGCCAGGTGATTGCGCACAACCTTTACGTGCTGGCCAACGTTGCGAGCAATCTCTTCAGGGGTCGCACCAGCGGCCACCGCCTGGCGAAAGCTGTGGGCCACCCCAAGCATGTCGGGCTGTTCACTGCCGTAGTTGGCGGCCTGCAGCGCCAGTATTTGCGCCTTCTGGTTGCCTTCGAAAGTGACAAACTCGACGGCTTCGTCACCATATTTTGTCAGCAGTGAGGTAATCACCTTGCCCAATGTGCCCAATGATTCCACCAGCGTGTTGATCATTGTGCGCACAACCTCAATAGTAATTTCTGTATCCGGGTGCTCTTTGGCCCAATCTTGCAGGGCAAAAGAGAAGAGCTGAGCCATATGGCGGCGGTGACCGCTGACGATGTGGTAGCCCTCGCCGTTAGGTGAGGCGACAATCGGTTGCCATGAATGCAGGCCGCGCTCGTATACTTGCAGCGTCAGTGTGGCCAGCCTCTCCAGGTCATAGGTAGTACGCATTTGCGCCGGATGGGCTTTTAGTTGTTTGATAGCTATGGTACTCATGAAAATAATCCTTTTGAGGTCAGATTGGGGAACCTAAAAACAAAAAAGCCGCACCCATTTAGTGGATGCGACCCTTATTCATTATCTCGATCTGGGGATATGTTTGTTAGTTGCGTGTGGCTTGTTCTTGAGCAGTTTCGTTGATTAAAACCCACAAATCAGCAGCTTCTTGACTGATTTCTTTGGGGCGTCTGTTCACGTATTGGGCGTTAAACGCTAAATCCTCATCCCCGCCTAGATAGTGAAATACCATCATTTCGTAGATGTCTGACGGATGACGCTCCGATCGACCTTCCGCCCAGGCCATCAGCTTGCCCAAGATGACATCTTCTGGACGTGCCGCCCAAACAGAAAGTGGCTCACTGCCTGGCATATCTACGGTTTGGCGAATCCGGTTTTCAAAAGCTGGCGTGTAACGGGGGTCCATTGTTAGTGGGAAAAAATCAGCCTTTTCACCGAGTGTACTGTCGATGATGTTAAACGAACTGCCTATCGCCATAGCATTTCGCATTTGATAGGGGTCGGCATAGTATCGGGGAAGAGGAAATGCAGCTGACAAGGCTTGAATATGAGGTTCTTCCAGGTTAACAACAATGTCAATATCAAAAGTCGTGCGCGTAATACCATAGATGGTGGCTGCAAACCCACCAATAATGGCGTACGGTATATCCAGCTCTTCTAATTTAAGCAGAATGTCGAGAAACAGATTGAAGCCAGGGTTTGACATTTTGGGCACGTTCAATCTCCTCTAGCATCTTTAGATTTAGTTCCGGCTCAGGAATATCCGGATACTTGTTGCGCAGGCGACCTCGGATCATACCTATGACCAAAGCACGCGCATCCAACATGGCTTGAATACGCTGTCCAGGGGAAAGCGTGAGGCGTAAACGCATCAAATCCATATCCGTATGAGCAAAATGTCTTATCTGTGGTGCCATCTGGTTAATCCTTCTATTCTCGTCACGTCTGATTGTACCATTTTTTGAGCACGATCAATATTCGGATGGCAAAAGCACAGTGGTCGCCGACCTATCAGATTCAGTGATGATCCAGATCCGTTTAGTCTCATTATCACCGATGGAAACGGCATAGGCGGACAGGATGCGATATCCTTCTTGGACGGCCGTATCATTTTGCCGTCTATCGAAGCTGTCTAAATCATCCCCCCAGTCGCCCTGAGCGTGCCGGGCCAGATAGGGCGCAAAATCTACGCCTAACTCAGCCGCCCCCGGCGTCATCACCACGTGGCCCAGCTCAAACAAGGCATTGGGATCACCCTCGTCAGCCAGACGTATAGTTAGGAAGGGCGCGCCACTGTTATCCTGCTGGATGCACGCTTTGAAGCGCCAATATCGTCGCTGGCCCAGGCCGCGGATGATAACGGTGAAGAACCGCTCATTAGCTTCGTTCTCTTTGCCACCGGCAACGCACATGCCTAAAATGTCGTGCCACAAGCCGCGATAATCGTTAGGCCAATCCGATTGCACAGCACGGTGCATGAGATCAATGACCGCATCGGAAGCGGTGACCGGGATTTTGAAGTGCTGTCGGGTAACTTTCGCCAATCCCAGTCGGTTGAGGCGGGCATCAAGTAAGAGGCCTTCCTGCATCATTTCGATGCGGGCCGGGCCGGCGTGAATCAAGATCGGTTCTGCTTTTGTGGCAGGCTGAGAAACGTCTGCGTTGAGCGTAGCCGCAGCTGCCGTCCAGTACAGGCCCATCTCCGAAAACGGCACAGTTGGCGGCACCAGCTTGACGACCGAAGCGTAGCCCAGCTCGCTGCAAATCGTATCGGCCGTTTCCAGAATATGTTTATAAGAAATCTCATCAATCTGCTCTGACAAACAGCCAGGAAACAAAAAAGCGGCCACCATATTGGTGACCGCTTTACAAGCGAGGTATGGCTGACCATCAATAATACGTGTGGGCAAGTCAGCTAATTGCTGTTTGAGTTGGTTCATGAAGTGTCCTTGTGCGCGGGGTATTCCCAAACGGTGACGGTATCTGGAAGTTGTTGCAGGTTGGGGGTAACGGCAGTTCGCGGTAAACGGCCGTTGCCGATGCCGGGGAAATTAAGAGCGACAGTAGCTTCTGGATGGTCTATACACCATTTAGACAAAGCCATCGTGCTGCGTTGAATAAATTCCAAGCTAGCAGGATGGCAATAATGCCGTTTTACTTGGAACGCACCTAACTTGGCTTCTGGCCAACGAGGGCTGATGAGTAGGTCGTACGTGCCTAGGTCACCACAAAGAGTCGCGATGTGTTGACCAAGAACTTTTGCTAGTCGAGGAAAACGGTCTCGTGCTTGTCGAGCGATGCCTCGACCCATCACCAATGCGCTATCCTGGCGAAGTCTACTGTTAGTGGCAATCAGGAATAGGTCAGTTGTTTGATAGACTGTCCACATATCGCCAGTTTGAAACTAGGGCATTGCGTCACCTCGCGCTAGAGAAAATTTCATCCCATCGGCGCGGTTACGCGCCTAATGGCTGACCGGAGAACGGCCGTGGTTACCCCAAGTCCAGTTTATTATTGTAGGTTGATTAGCTGCTGTCCTACCCTTTACTCGGGAAGCAACATCCTGCGATGCTTCCCGTTTGATTCTTTTACACTATTTTTTAGCTTCAGGGGAAATGATATACACGTGCGGGAGCGACGGGAGTCGGGCACTCACGTGTATAATTTTAGTTTTCTTGCCAAAGCATATTGCCCCAAAGCATCTGAAGGCCACACTTCTATTTCCTCCAATCATTACACCCAACCGACAACAGGTTCAACATCATTTTTGCGTATGATCTTGTTCGATTTGACGTACTTTTTCTATAGCCATCTAACTTATTAATCTGCTTCTTCCCAAAATATATAGTTCAAATTCATGTGTCTGCAAAATCTCTTTTCAACACAATCCTATCATCAAGCCAAGAAGGAAATCAACACCATAATTTTGATTGCGTATCTCTAAATCCTCGACTAAATTAACCAAGATGAAGTTTTTGTACTCTATAGAGGGTTTTAGTAAACATAATGTCTACTGAATAATGAGCGTTGGTGACAGCACAGGGGAAAAAACCTGGGAAGAGACTGAAACAAGCAGATGGCTCCCCCGCCATCCGAATCGAATTTTCAATCGTTCAAATTTTTAAGGTTATTGGGCAAAGTCGAACTTAGCGACTATTGGTCCTCTTTTTGCAGACACGTTGCAGCGCCCGCAAGTTAATAAGCATGTAAATCAAGCTGTTCAGATTGGTGATTGACTGCTGGTTACGCAGTTTGGGACGTTCGATGCCCAAGGCAACCGCCTGGGAAAAGATACGTTCCACGGCCGTGCGCTGTTTGTAAATTGCCTTGTATTCTGGCCCTTCCCGGTCAAGCTGGTAACGAATCCGGGCACCCATACTGGTCGGCAGGGTAGAAAGGCAGCCACCTTTTTTCCAGTTTTTGTGGTTTACGGGGCACTGCTGCGCCACCTGAGCGGGAAAAAGAAGCGGACAAGCATGACGGGCACGTTGATGGGGCACGCTGCTGGAGCGATTCATGAAGCTACTTTTGACAGGCATGGGCAGCCCCGCCGCACAAAAAGGTAAGCCAGCCTTGTCAAAGGAATAGGTGCGCCCCTTGGTGCGGTCAACGTAAGGCACAGCGGCCAAGCCGCCAGCCGAGTGAAAATAATCATAGACATACCAGGCATCATAAGCCGCATCAGCGGTGCCGTAAGGCGGGCGAAAGCCTAACCGTTCTTCAACGATATTCATGAGGGGAAAGAAAAAGTGGATATCAGCATGGTCAAAGGTATCGGTCATTTCAGCCAAGACGAACTCACCCCAGCCCGGCACCTTGGTGGCCACGACTCCAGAGGCGTAGCCCCAGTAAAATTCATCTTTACCCACACCTAAACCTGGTGCTGGACGGCCGTCTTTGGTAGGCGTCGTCTGCTCCGGTGCCCGATTGCGGCGTCGTTTACAACCATATTTGCAATCCGGATCACCCACAGGCTGGCGGTCTTTGTTACAGCGACCTTCTTTAATGTAGGCTTTGGGGTTATTCTCTTTGACAAAAGCGAGAATATGTTTGGTATCCAGAGAAATAACCTGACCAAAGTTGCTACCAGTGGGCAAGGCCAGCCGCAGCAATTGCACCGTATCGTTGAGCAAGAATTGCAGCAGGGGGTTGGCCAGATGGCGCAGCACATAACTGAAATGAGCTGGTGAGGGTAGCGTAGGAGCCACAGCAAAGCCATGTGGCGCTTGTAAATCTTGCTGCAAGGGAAACCCCAACAGCCAGGTCAAAGCCGGATGTTCCACCAAATATTGCCGGAGTTGACCCATACTGCGGTGCTGCTGGTCCAGCCGAACCAGAAAAGCAGCAATATAAGGGAGCGGTGAAGCGGGATAAGGACCGGGACGGGGACCAGGCGTTGGCCGCCAAGGAATGCCAGCCCAGGCCAACGGGGCCAACAGCTTCAGATATTTCATGGTTGTGGGGCAACGGCGTACAAACGGTGGCAATTGTGCGGGTGGGTGCGTGGCCCAGTGGGATAATCCAGGGGGCTGCAGGATGAGCTGTGATTGTCTGGCAAGCGATTTTGAGGCGTGAAATCGCGAAAACCAAAGGGGCAAAGATATAATAGACATAGGAGTCTCCTTTTGTGAAAGATCGATTCGGACAAAATCAGTCTAAAACAAAAGGGGCTCCATTTCAGCAAAAACAGGCGGAAACGAGCAAACGGTTACAATTTTATGTTTTGTAGCGTTTTGCTTATAATGTTAAGAAGTGGACAGTTAATTGTGAGCGGCAAACGCTCACAATTTTATGTTTACTAAAACCCTCTCTATAACCAATTTAGTCAATGTAAACGCAAAAATTAATTCTAATTGGTTGCATGTCTTCAAAAAGAATACCTTGATGATTAAAAAACGGGTCTTTTGCAGAAAATCCCCAAGAAAAAATCACATGTGTTGGGTAGCTATTATTCTGACGGGTAATAACTGGAAACTTTAGCTCCATTCGATAACGCCCATGAGATGGATTTTTCCCTGTAGGATCTATTTGCTCTACTTGGATCATTTTGGAGTACTGAGTATCGTATACTTCCAATACTTCATCTTCTCGGTATAGCTTGCCCCAAAAACCAAAATCCACTGAAGAGATACCATTAGTATCCTGAATTAGAGCCTCAATATGGTATGTGACCGATTGACAAGGAATTTCATCAACTTTTTCAAGTGTAACATCTGAAATCAGTGGTCCCATGTTATCAGCTATAGGTGTGAAAGTAGGCACAGGAGTTTTTGTAGGAGTTCTTGTTGGGGTTGGGGTATAGGTACTAGTGCTCTGTTAGGCTAATTATTGAACTTTTACAATTGGATAAAGTCGCTTTAACTTGATTCGTGCATCCTCGGTTGTGAAGCGCCAATCAATGCCCACTTGCTTTTGATTGCGTTCTTCTTGCCACGCTTTGGCTCTGGCGGTCACCGTCTCCATGTCGGGCAAACGCGATTTCAAGCTTTGCCGTCGTAGAGCTGACAGTTCACACTCGGCCATGTTCAGCCAACTGGCATGAACCGGTGTGTAATGCCACTCGATTTTGTTGGCAATTCGGCGAGCCTCAAGCGGCGTAAATCGCTCATACAAACAGGCAGCATGATGAATGTTCAGGTTATCGGTCACCAAGACAATTTTTTTGGCTGTCGGATACACTTCATCTACGAGTTCCTTGAGCACCTGGGCAAAATCCAGTTTGGTGCGCTGCGCACTGACCCAAACCCGACGAAAACCGGCTAAGGGTTCAACCGCTAAAAAAAGCGAGCACTTGCCATGCCGCTCATATTCATGGTCTTCCCGTTTGGGTTGGCCGGGTTCCAGTGGCAGAGAACCGCGTGGCGTGGCGCGTAGTGCCTTCTGAATTTCATCCAGACAAACCTGCGGATAATCGGCATCGTAGGGTCGTTGGTAGACGTCCAGAATATCTTCCATCTGAGCCACAAAGCACCCAGGCTGCGGCATATTCCACGATTTCACCTGCCAAGGCTTAAGTTCATTTTTTTAGCGCATCTCCGACAGCGACATGGCTAATGGTGTCGATGATTTCTAATGACACCAACCTGTCAGCCAGTAAGCGTAGCGTCCAGCGGTCATAGCCTTCAGGTGGGTCGCTGCAAACTAGCGCCACCAGATGAGCTTCTGCTGCCCCGTCAATCTTGGGTTTAGCCCCTGGTCGTTGCTTTTCGTACAGGGCACGGTTTAATCCTTGGCTGAAGTAATGCTCTTTCAGGTTGTAGATGGTGCCTTGG
Organism: Ardenticatenaceae bacterium; assembly: GCA_020634495.1. The sequence continues at coordinate 110,022 of JACKBR010000002.1, forward strand.
CTGACCATGGCAGCCTCAACGACTTGCTTAATCGTTCGGGCCTCCCCTTGACTGCGGTCCAGAAGGAGCAGCGCTCTGGCTCGGGCGATGACTCGGGCTGAATGGACGCCAGACTTTATCAATTGTTCAAGTTCAGTTCGTTCGTCTTGTTTTAAGTAAATGTGTTGATGTGTACTCATGTCCTAATTGTGGACATTTTTAGAATAATTACAAACTTTAGCTTAACGATGCACTAGGAATTGTTACCGGAAATGGCAAATCAATATTTGGTGTATTACTCGAACATACAGATGCGGATACCCATCCATTTTGACCGATGGATGTTGCTACTAGATACCATTCAAAGGCTGGTTCATAGGCGATAATTGGAAGAGAGTCGTTTTCGGAAGCTATAGCGATTGAAATAAATTGGGTACTCGGACCTTGACGAATATTTGCTGAACTAACTGAAACAATGCACGCTGGAATCGGCGTATTTGTTGGTGTGCTTGTCGATGTGTTAGTCGGTGTAGGAGTATTTGTATTTGTTGGGGTTGAACTCGGGGTAGAGGTAAAAGTTGAGGTTGGGCTGGGGGTATAAGTTACTGTGAAGGTTGGCGCTGGCGTGCTTGATGGAATTGATGTAGGAGTAGAAGAAGGAATTTCAATAGTTGAAGTTGAGGTTGAGGCTAAGGTGGCAGAGGCTGTTGGCGATGGAACATCAGGTGATCCTGAGTTACAACCGATAAAAAACAATATGATCAGCATAAGTAACATCTTAGAAATATTGTGAAAGCACACTTTGACCTCCTGAAACTGTGTAACCTATATGAGTTCAATATTTGCTATGTAAATATGGGTAACACCACAGAATACCGTGTAGTAAATTAAAAGAGGACCTTTGATAAGGGTACAATTAGCGGTCTCAACAAAAACCATACCCAATCAAAAGATCCTCATGAATCTGAAGTTTATGACAGAACCCGCTTTGAATCCAGATTTGATGACTTGTCCTCATTGTGGTGAGGATGACCGCATTTGGATTCATTCGCAAAAAGAACGCCGCTTTCGCTGCACAGCCTGCAGGCGCACCTTTGCCGAGACCCAGGGCAGCCACTATCCCCACTGGGTCTTCATTCTGGTGGTCACGCTGCTGGCAGCTGGCTGCCCGGTACAAGCCATCGTCCTGGCCTTCAGTCTGGATGAACGAACGGTAATCGCCTGGCAGTTGAAAACAGGCCGACATGCCCAGCGCGTGCAGACCGACCTGGTTTGTCAGGGTGAGCTTGAGTTGGGACAGGTCCAAGCCGATGAGCTGTATGTCAAGACACAGTACGGCGCTGTTTGGATAGCGTGTCAAATAACACCCGTAAATGTACCGGGCATCAACACCCATGATGTACCACCCATTTACGCCCAAGCTGTGCCACCTGTTTACAATCCCTGTTCCACTTTCAGTAATGCCTCATCCGCCAACTGAACGATAAAATAAGCCTCGCCCCCTCAACACCTGGATTAGCTGGCTATCTCAATTTTCACCTCCTCTTCCAGCTTCTGACGGCCGTGCGCCCGAAAACTATCTCCCTGAATCACCACAATCTCGGCATGGTGGGCCAGCCGGTCTAGCCCGGCAGCGGCTAATAAGGGATTACCAAACAGGCCAGGCCATTCACTAGGCGAACGATTACTGGTCAGCATGATGCTGCCTTGTTCATAACGCTCGTTGATGATGTCATACAAATCCTCAGGCATCGGCGGGGTCAGCGGCTTGAGACCAAAATCATCCAGCACCAACAGATCAGGTCGGCAATATTGCTTCAGCCGCCGGTCCACCGAGTCATCGGCCCGGCCGCCATGAATGTGGCGCAGCATTTCATGGGTATTGATGAACAGCGCCGAATAGCCTTGACGACAGGCCTCATGAACCAATGCCTGGGCCAGATGGGACTTACCCACTCCGGTCGGGCCGCAGATGAGTACATTCCGTTTCTGCCGGATGTAATCGCAACTGGCCAGTGACAACACCTGCTGTCGGTTCAGAGTGGGATTGAAATTGAAGTCGAAGCCCTCCAGGGTTTTGCTCATATGAACGGCCGAACGGCGCAACCGCAGGGCCAGCTGCTTCTGAGCGCGCCGCTCCACTTCGTCTTCCAACAGCCGGGCCAGAAATTCAATATGGGTCCATTGACCATCGACCGCCTGACGATGGCGGGCCTCCAGCGTTTCCAGCACACCAGACAGCCGTAACTGCTTTAGGTAGGGTTGGAGTTGGTGTTTTAGTTCCATGAGGACCCACTCCAGAGATGGCCCAGCAGCTCCTGGGCACCACGGACAAAGCGCTGCGCCGGGGGAACTTCTGGCAGCGCAGGCACATTCCCTTCAGCTTCCAACCCTTGGCCGAGAATCCGCTTGACCGTCTTGTAGCTGACCTCATCGAAACGCAAGGCTCGGTCACAGGCCGCTTCCAGCCGTTCGTCACCCACCTGCTCGCGCAGCCGCAGCAGGCGACGCACCATTGACAGCCGGTCCACCACCGGGTCCGCCAGCAAACGGCCCACCAGCGCTGTCGTGGCCAAGCCAATATCGGCGGCCACTGCCTGGCAAGCCGCCCGGTCTAGAACCAACCCCGGCAGCTTGTCGGGTGGCAGATGAGCCGGATTGGTGATGCGCTCTCCGGCTTCGGTGGCCCGTTCATGGGTGGCCACCAGCTGGTAGTCACTGGTGTAGAGTCGCACTTCTTGACCGCCGCCGCGAAGGCGCAGCGTCTGCCCCACCAAACGGAATGGCGCTGAATAGTAGGCATTGTCAAAGACCACATAACAATCCCGGTGCAGTTTGGCTTGTTTCCACACGGCCAGGTCATATGGTGTTTCCGGCAGCGGCTGCAACGCGGCCTTCTCCACGGTTTCAAACTGCACCAGCGGCTGTTTACGGGTGGTGCCATGCGTACGTTGTCCGGCGGTGGTCAGGCACCACACTTTGGCATCCTGGTTGGCCTGGGTGATGGTGGTCATGTCTCGACCGCCCAGAAAATTGCGTTTGACGTAATGGACACCGCCCTTTTCCACCTTCCCCTTATGCTGGGGTGTCTTCGGTTTGCAGGCAGCGATGAGAAAGCCGTAATGTTCAGCACATTCCCGATAAGTCACCTGCACTTCCGGGTCATCCCAACATGCCTGGGTGATGCCCGCTTTTAGGTTGTCTATGACCACACGCCGGGGCACGCCACCCAGGAACGCGAAAGCATTACGGTGCAGGCGTAGCCAGGTTGGTATCTTCTGGTTAAAAACGAATTCGACATACTGGTGCCGACTCCAGGAGAGCGTCATGACAAAAGCCCAGGTCTTGCGGATTTCACCGGTGGCTGGGTCTATCATCCGGCCAGCGTAACCAAAATCTACCTGCGCCTCTTCGCCTGGGGTTGTTTCGACTCTCACGGTTACATCCGGTTTAGAAGGTGTTTACGATAATCTAAAAGTGCAGAGGTAGTTGGCGAGACGGCCGTTGAAAATGTCAGAACTCAAAGCTCCATTATCATGAAGAGCATCATGATAATGGAGGTAAGGAGATGCTGACAGTGAAAGAATGGGAACAAATCAGACGGGCTTTCTACATTGAAGGCAAAAACATCAATGAAATCACCCGCGAAACCGGTCGCGCCTGGCGCACCGTGAAAAAGATGGTGGAATCAGAACAGCCACCACGCTATACCAAAAGACAGAAACAAAAAGCACACAAATTAGGACCTTACCAAAAACGAATACGACAACTGCTGGCGCAAAACAAAACATTGCCCCGTAAACAGCGCTGGACCTCTCCCACCATCCTGCAGGAAATACAAAAGGACGGCTATACAGGGGCGGCCTCGACAGTCCGCCACTTTGTGGCCCAGGTGCGCAAGGAACAAAAAGCAGCGGTGCGGCAGAAAACCCAGGTGTTCTTACCACTGGAGTTCGACCCAGGCACAGATGCGCAGGTAGATTGGGGTGAAGGTGCCGTCATCATGAATGGCGACCAAGTTACAGTGCAGCTGTTCTTGATGAAACTGTCCTTCTCCCGACGCACCTTCATCATGGCCTTTCCCAGTCAGAAACAAGAATCCTTCTGGCTGGGTCATGTCAAAGCCTTTGAATTCTTCGGCGGCGTGCCCCAGCGTATCAGCTACGACACTATGGTCAATACGATCATTTACTTTGGACAAGCGAAACGGCTACCCCCAATATCCCTGACCCATTGCTTGACCACAATATTTCGTGGAATTGGAGCCGCACGCATTTTGAGACGTTTATGCGCCGCCTTGATGACGGACGGACATGGGCCACAAACGCATTGGAGAACACAGTGTAGGTTACTACCGACGGCGTTTCCTGGTTCCTTTACCGGAAGTAGAAAGCTATGCCGAGCTAAACAACTATCTGCTGGCAAGATGCCTGACCGAAGATGAACGGCAAGTCCAGGGGCAACCAGCCACCATTGGCGAGATGTGGCAAGAAGAAAAAGCAGCTTTACGCGCTTTGCCAGCCCATCCTTTCGACTGCTGTCAGACAGTGCCGGTGCGATTGAACCGCTACAGCCAGGTGCAGGTGGAAACCAATCGCTACAGCGTGCCCACGGACAAAGGGCAGCTGCAGATGATGGCCAAGCTGTATCCTTTCACTGTGGAGATTTATGCCACCGGCGAGAGTGAGCCAGTGGCGGTGCATGCCCGCTGTTACGACAAGGAGCAAGAGCTCATCAACCCCATCACTACCTGCCACTCATCCGCCAGAACCCCGGAGCCTTTCTTCATGCCAAGCCAGTACGCCGCTGGCGGAACAATGAAGCCGCCGTTTATGAGCAGCTCTTGGCACCAGCTTCAGCAGAAGTGGCCAAACGGCCGTGGGGTACGCGAATTTGTTCAGATTCTTTATCTACATCGCCAGCACAGTGCTGAAGAATTAACAGCTGCCATTGAAAAGGCCATTAACCACGGTTGTGCCCATTTGGATGGTGTCAAGTTGTGGCTAACGCAGTTGAACCAGCCAGATACACTTTTTCGGCGCTGAACCTGGGTCACAACCAGCAGTTACAGGGTATTGGTACCCAGCCACTTCAGTTAGCCATGTATGACAGTTTGGTTGGAGGACGGTCATGAAACTGCCAATCAGTTGCCGTGGTTGACAAAGTTGTCCTGGAAGGGTATCTGAAAAAGCTGTACCTCTCTACCTTTCTGCGCCATCAGGAAGCGTATGCGGCCGAAGCGGCCGAGAGCAACCAGAGTTACAGTCGTTTTCTCCTGCACTGGCGGAACAGGAGGTGTTGGAACAGGAGGCCAGGCGGCGACAGCGTCGCTTAAAGGAAGCAAAGATTCCGGTACTCAAGGACCTGGCTAGCTTCGACTTTGAGATGATTCCGCAGCTCAACCAAAAGAAGATTCGGCAGTTGCTGTCGGGAGATTACATGGAGAAAGCGGAACCGGTCATTCTCATCGGGAATCCAGGCTTGGGCAAAACCCATATCGCTACTGCCCTGGCCGTGGCCGCCACGCAGCAGATGTGTCGCGTTCGTTTCTTCAATGCCGCTGCTTTGGTCAATGAACTGCTCCAGGCCCAAGAAGAAGGGCGGATCACGCCGTTTATTAACAAGATGCTCAAGCATCACCTGATTGTCATTGATGAACTGGGCTTTATTCCTTTTTCCACAATGGGTGCCCATCTGATTTTTCAGTTGTGTTCGGCTCTGTATGAGCGGGTGGCGGTGATTGTGACGACGAATCTCAAGTTTGCTGATTGGACCCAGGTGTTTGGCGATGAGCGTTTGACAGTGGCACTGCTGGACCGTCTGACTCACAAGGCGCACATCATTGAGTTTGTGGGCGATTCGTACCGTTTCCGGGAACGGCAAAAACAGGCGGAGATTCAGGATGGTTGAGACTTTCTCTACTTTTGACTCGCCAAAAGTAGCAAAAGCGAGGCTCCCTGTCCCAGGGTTTTTAGGGGGAATAATGTCGAGGAAATTTTTTTGTTTACCGTTGTGACATTTTCGATGATCGTTTTGTGACTTTTTAAATGGCCGCAAATTTCGCACCCATCGGTGCTTTGTGACATTTTATACGGCCGTTTTCTGCATTTTTATCTTGTCAAAAACATAGAAGGTTCCAACTGCTGCACAAACCGCCACACGGCCATGTAGCTGCCACGAAAACCGCGCTCTTCCAGTCGCGCCTTGATGGCGCTGACCTCCACATCTTGCTCGCGCAGCTTGATGACCAGTTTCCGGTACCGCTCCACCGTTGATTGGCTTTGTGGTGGTTGTTTGGTCGGCATTGTTTCTTCCAGCAATTGGTACAACTCTTCGATGGGTGGGAGTGTGCTATTCAAGAGGCCGTATTCCTCAGCCCATTCCCGATATTTTTGAGCCGTCCGCCGGTCTATGCCCAAATCTCGTTTGATGCCCCGGTTGCTGACTCCGGCACGTAGATGTTGCAAAAGTGCATAAATGTCCACGATCTTTTTCCTTGTTCCTGCCATCTCTCCTCCGGCCGTTGGTTGGTTTTGGCCGGAAGGATAGTTGGCGGATGGTGGCTTGTCGAAAGTGGTACATCTTGGCCGTTAACAGGTGGCACATGTTGCCCGTTAATGGGTGGTACATCTTGGCCGTTATTCACTGGCACAGTATAGGGTGTTGAGTGACATAGCGACCCCCATGACTGTTTTCTCCCGATTGTTTCTGTGGGGCGCTGTTAGCGTCCAACGCAACACCAGTTTGGTCGAAAAAGTGGTGGCCCAAGTTCGTGCCTCTGGGCGTCGTGGGTTGCCTATCTTGTGGGTCACGGATGGCTTTGCTGGCTGGGCTGAGGCGATTAGCAAACTGTTTCGCGACCCGCTTTACACCAGTCGCCAGGGTCGGCCACGGCTGTTGCCGTGGCCGGAGCTGCATCTGGTGCAGGTGGTCAAGCGTTACACCGCTCGCCGCCTGACAGCTATTGAACGCCGGTTGGTTATCGGGATCTGGCAAGGGGCTCAAAACGTGCTGTTGGTCACGCAGCTGACGATTGGCGTCTTCAACACGGCGTACATTGAGCGCTTGAATGCCACGTTGCGCACCTGGATGCCCGCCTTGACGCGCCGCTCGCGGACGCCGGCACGCTACCGGCCTCATTTGGAAGCTGCGCTGTTTTGGACGGGTGTGGTTTACAATTGCTGTCGCATTCATGATAGTTTGGCGGGCACACCGGCTATGGCGGCTGGTTTGACTGAGTCGCCCTGGTCGGTGCGTGACCTGCTTTTTTGTTTCAGAATCAAGCGCGGGTTACTCCACGCTGTTTTGTAGTGTTACCCGAAAAAGTGTACTTAGCCTTTTCTCAACGTTTATTTTTTTAGGGGAAGGTCAAGATACCTTTCATTCTTTATTTTCTGCCCCGAACTCAGGTTAAATAGTTTCCAATACCTCGATTTATGCTGATTTCATTGCCGTTTAGAAATATATAATTTGTAGAGTTGCCACACGAATACAATACTTGCCACGATTATGGCCACTATAAGACCCACGATCACTAGTCTCTCCAAATTTAGCTGGGGTTTGTCGGGAATAGGCCCTGAGGTTACCGTTTGAGTGGCATTAGGCTCGGATGATAAGGTATTTAAGCCATCACCAATAAGAACAAACCCTGCCCAATACAAAGGATTATTGTACTCAGGATAGGTTGTTCGTAAATGGTGTTGTGCTTTCTGCAGTGCTTGTGCGGCACCCATTCCAGAGATCAGATTTTGGTGGAATTGGACCATAAGGAGTTGAGTAGCCTCATCGTCTACTGGCCACAATGAAGCGAGGATTGCTTCACTTCCAGCAAACATGAAGGCACGGCTAAGGGCAACCATATCATCTCCAGGTGAGACTGATTCCGCAATTTGAGTTTCGCAAGCACTCAACACCACGAGGTTGGATTTGGCTAAATCAAGAGTATAGATTTCATCAATGAGCAAATCCCCATCTTGTGCTTCATCTTCAGCCAGTACCAATTTACTCCGTAACGGGTTGATTGCATTTAATTGACCATGAGCTGCGATATGAATTATGGTGGATTCAGCTGATCGATTCCGTAAAGTCGTTTCTGTGGCTGCCCCATGGACAACTGCTTCAATTCCGTACAGATCAGCAATTTCAAGTGCCTCTTTCTCTGCGCCTGGCAAATCTTGGGTTGGGTTACCTAAGATGAGAGGAGTTGTAATTGTTGATAAATCAGCAACCATTAGCAACGGCAACACGCTGGCGGATGGCAATGTTGATATGACAAATTTATCCGATAGATAGCGCGAGCCGTCTGAAAACGCCGCAAATGGCATATAATGCAACTGGTCATGTGGAATAATGATCAAATGCTCCGTGTCAAGATAATCTATAATAGGATCGATCAAAAACGAATATAATTGCAGTGCCTCTTCGGGATGTGGGTCGAGCGTCCCAAATGCCCGAAAATTTTCGACCAATGAGCGCACCTTAGTTGAACCTACGTCCAGACGCTCGACTACAAAGCTGTCATCTTGAATCACAAAAACCATTCCTTCATTTTGATTGACCAGGTGATATGAAACAAGGGTAGTGTTAGGTGACAGATGTTTTTGAATTTCATCTAAAGTTGGCAATGCTTCTGGTGACCGCCGTGCCACCAAGGAGAGAAGCTGGTTGCCATATTGTTCAGATGCCATCAAGGCATTTTGATAACGTAATTCCAATTGTGCTAATTGTGCCTCCAGCTCCGTTATGAGTTCAATGTCATCTGGGGACTCGGCTTGGACCTTGGCCAATGCAGTTGCTACATTTTGGAATTCAATATTGGCTTGTTGTACTGCTGTATATAATTGGTGGGCCGTTTCGTCTGAAAAATCAACGACGCCTGTATTTATGGAATCGAAGAAGGCACGTGCCCGACCTTGCTCACTCAGTTTGAAAGCTTGTTCGTCATTTCCCAATTCAAAATGAAGCCTAACAGCGGCATCGTAAATACCCGCAAATTGGCTGATGAAACCAGAGCGCCCCAGTTCACTTCCGGCACCCGCCCGGACACGCTCTAATTTCTCAATGGCTTGCTCTAAATAATCTAGAGCAGCTTCCTGATCACCAAGTTCCAAATAAATACTACCGATACTTCCTAAAGTTAAAGCAGCGTTGTCTTCGTCACCATACTGATTAAATAGAGTCAATGCTTCTTGAAAAGCTTGCAATGCTTGATCGTAAAAACCTTGTTCAAAATATACAAAACCAATATTATGTAACGTCCCAGCCCTGGCCAAAAAGCCCCCGGTACTCTGATTGATGTCGAGAGCAGCTTGAAAATCGGCCTGCGCAGCTGGATAATCACCTAATCCTGCATATTCAAGACCACGATTATTGTAAATAGTTTCCCATTCAGATTGATCATTAAGTACTTCCGCCACAATGGCCGCTTGATCGAGCCACTCCAGGGCACTCTCATTATCCCCTTCCTCGCTGTAGGTTACAGCCAGATTGATCATTGCTTCTGTAGCCGGATATGCGCTGGCTTCAAATACATTAACGGCCTCAAAGATCAATTCTCGTGCTTCCTCATAACGCCCTTGGGCAATGAAGACAAGGCCGATATTGTTGGCGAGCGCTGCATTGATCAACTCACTGTCTAAATCAGATATAGTGTCAAAGACTGCTTGTGCTTGTTGGTATCGTTGAATCGCTTCTCCATATTGTCCTCGATCTTCAGCAATATTTCCTAACTCAGCATAAGCTTGCCCTTGGACAAACCCATACGACAGTTTTTGAGCTACCGTTAAGGCTGCTTCAGCATTGGCCTGAGCATCATCCAATAAGCCTAGTTGGGATTGTGCATCGGAAAGGGATACCAAGATTTCAGCGTGCTTCTCTTGGATCTCGACAAAATCCTCTAATTCTGGATATTTGTCTAAAATATTTAACGCCTGTCCGTATGCTCGTCTGGCAGGATTGAAATATCCGAGGTTTTTATTTACAGTACCATAAGAAGCATATGTAAAAAATAGTTCGAATATCGGTTGCGGTTGAGTTTTTTCTAATAAAGGCATGGCAACTTCGTAGGCCTCTATAGCAGCTGGGAATTCTTGATCCGTATTGTATAAATCACCTAGCCACATAGCACAATTACCTAGGGTCTTGTCATCAATGAAGCCATCATTGCGAGCTGCAAAGCCTTGCATTAGCAATGGTTTAGCCTCATCCCAACGAACAGCAAAGATCATATTAAGCCCTTGAGAGCATAATTCGGCTGAATTTCCCCCCTGTGCTGATAAAGGCTTTATTAAAGCAACCAGAATAAAAATACAGAATAGACTGACTAATTGTCTGAAAGGTAACATGTTTCGATTTCCTTATTTAATCTATTAATCTCTACAACGTATCCTAACTGTTCGTAAGTGGATAAGGCCGTTTCTAAATAGTCAATCCCGGTTCCAGCTTGATCAACACCATCCGCACCACACAGCAACAGGCCTAAACCGGTATTTGATTGGCCGATGACATTCAAATCGTTCAGCTTGGCAGCTTGTTCCAGAGCAAGGGAGTAAGCAGACTCTGCCTCTTTCAGAAGGGCGACATTCCGATAAGCCTGCCCCTGCAAGTGGATCAATACCGGATTTGTCTCACTAGAATCAATTTCGCGCTCCAATAGGTGAATGGCAGCTAAATTTAAGCCATAGCTTAGGTAGAGGTTATATTCAGCTATTATACGTTCCGTGGATGAGGGTGAGGTTTGCTGAATGTTATCGAAAGATTTTTGGAAATGGGCAACATCTTTTGCCGACAGTAATGCGAAACTTAACCCCGGCTGACCTTCGTCTTGAGACGATATACGCAGCGCTTCACCAGTCTCGTCTGTTATAAAGGTGGTGACCTCGAATGTATAATCGACTCCAGGCAAAAAGGGATCGCCAGTGTAGACCACTTCACTTTCTGTTGTCGTTGTCACCCATCTTAAATCTCTCCCACGCACTGTAACTTCATACTCGGAGGCCCCATCGACGGGGTTCCAGCGCAAAATCTTTGGCTGTTCGAGCAAGAGTGTGGCTCGGGGTTCAATGACATAAGGAATCTGTATGGTCCCCTCTCGCTCTGGACTACCAACTCCATGTCCGGTTGCAAATCCACGACAGCCTTGATCAGCGTAACATGGCATAGTCGGAATCTTGCCTGACGTACAGTTGACGGTAAAGGTAATACCTGCAACCAAATACTGAGGATCGAGATTACCGCAATAAAGCTCAGCTGATGACCCCGACTTTAGCAAAATCTCATCTCCACATTGAACGGCCGTCGTATCAGACGCAATTTTTGATGATGAGGATTGAGCAGGGAATATTTCAACCTCACCTGCTACGTTAGCCAACTCGCAATTGGTTACATCCACCGCTGCGATTTGGGTAGGTGTACCTGGTTGTGGTTTAGTTGAGCAAGCTACGATGATCATCAACAATAGGATATTTAAACAGACGAGGTTGCTAAGCCTATGAATTTTCGGAATCATAATTGTTTATCCTTCTATTGTCCGCCTGAATGGCGCAGTTCCTCGATACGTTTTTGTGCCTGCCAAAACCAACTTTGGTATTCAATTGTTGTATTTAACTGTTCACTGGCGTCGCGACAATATCTATATTCTTCTATTAGCATCTCTGTATCTGGTTTATCCATATCAATCTCATCTAATGCTTGTGCACGCAAGCAATACGTTGTTAAAAGCACAAAGATCGGGCATTCTTCATTAGGATCGCCTGCACCCGAATTGCCAATGTTTTGAGCCTGGCGCAGAACGGAATCGGCCGACGAATATTGGCCCTGTAGAAAGTAAGCCCATCCATAATTGCGTAGTTGGGTACATTGGATCCGAGGATTGACGGTTTCATTAGGATTATCCAGCGAATTGAGGAGCACAAGCGCCTTTTCTGCTTCCCCCTCGAGCAAATATAAACGCGCGGATGCATTGATTGCCTGTGATAAACCTAGTTTCACGGAAGTTTGATAATGTTCCTGTGCTGCTTCGTAGTTAAATGATGTCTCGTAATATTGAGCAAGGTTGTAGTGAGCAACAGCGTTGTTGGGATTGAGATAGATAGCTCGTTCAAACCGTCTTTCTGCCGAAATTTGTACCAGCTGCTTACCCCACGGGAAAATTCGACACCCTAGGTCAGATACCCCATCACCGTCTAAATCTTTAATACCTCCAAATTGAGCGAATAATCCCCAGTTGTTGTAACAACGGGATAAATCTGGCAAAAAAATCGAGAACGAGAGCAAGGTTACCGCCAGCACGACAACAGCTATGATCAACCTGATCAATGGCCGAAACGTAACCGACAAACGTGATATATCAAAAATGGTCTCTAGGCTGTCACCACCTAGTTTTGACAGAGCCTCCTTCGCTCCGTAAAGAGTAACAACAGCTTGCCCCAAAAGATAGGTGATACCTAAAGGATCTGGGCTACCGGCAAGAAAGCGTTGGGTAATCTCGAGCACAAACCCCGCACTCACAATAAACAAAATGGCGGATAGCAGTCGATAAACATTGTTCCACTTTGCCACAGGATGCAATGCCTCTAACCGTTTTTCCATCTTTGCCCGCAATTGGTCTTCCAATTTCTGTCGTTCGACAGCGTCCCGAATGATAGGCAAGACGAATGAATTGCCGCTTTGCTGATAGAGAACAGGCGCACCCCAATCGCGCCAAAAATCTGAATCACCATTGGTAAAGAGAGCAATTCTGGCCATACTAACCGCTTGCTCTAATGGTAAACCAGTTGCCACAGCCTCATAGAAGGTGCGGCTGAATGTGATAGCTGAACGGTCACCCACCCTGAATTGCATCGCAACAGCAGCTGGTATGTCAACACGCATCAACGCCGTCACGACACCGCTCCATAGATTGAGTTCATCACTGCTACCTGTTTGGCACGCATTCAGCACAGCTAGCTGTACTCCTTGCCCTCGCAACATCACAGCCAACTCATCTGCACCTAAAGGGTGAGATTGGTTAGCTTCATTTTCCAATACAATTTGCCCCTGACCCTGATAGCTTTCAAATGATCTTGCAGGCCCTGTTAATTTGAAGGCACCATGCCCAGAAAAATGAAAGATGTCCAGTGGTTCGCTGCCAGTTGTTAAAGATGTATTCAAGTTGGGAACTGTACCATCTTGAAGCTGGGTGATCTCAATATTTGTCTCTTTCAAAGCATTAGATACAGCAGCAAATTCGTCCTTCGAATTCAGGTTCGCTTGGTCGGTTGGATTGGCTTGGACAAAGAGCATTCGGCGCGAGTGAAGGACTGTATCTTTTGTTGGTTGATAATCATCTGCTGATAGATGTCTCACAATGGAAATACGTGGGTCAAGGGCAAGAAAGCCGGTAGCATCATCCTCACCGCGTCCCCTGGGAAGATATAAATATTCCCAGGGTATTTGAACCAGTATAGGTGGCAATGCTAAGCGCAAACGCAAGCCATCATAATCACTTAAAACGCGACGGGCCTGCTCAAATCTCCTCCGCTCTTGTTTAGTAAACAGCCATTCAGCCAATATGCGACCAAATGCAATGAGGTCGGTTTGATCTACTTGTCGATGGTTGACATTATCAAGGAAGTGTTGAACGTGGCCAAAATCAAACTTTTGCACTCTTGATTGCCCAACGCCTGCTGGTGGATACCAGATTTGTAGCCGATATTGATGCGGCAGTGAGGACACATTTTCGACCGTTACTTTGATAACAATTTCACGATATGAATTGATCAGCATGATACTACCTGACTACAACTTTATTTGGGGCAAAAGGACTGTTTTTAACTAGGCGATGTGATATGCTTGAAGTAATTTCAACCAACGTCCAACTTTGGCAAATTCTAATTCAGGATAATAGGGTGAAATACCATCGGTTGCCCGCTTAGGCGGATGGTATATCGTTACCCCTCGACAATAGGCAACTTTGTCCCCAAGGCTGCCCTCAGCGACAACAAATGGTTCATCGGCATTTTCCAGCACATTGGTAACATCTCGAGCGGCTTGTTGTATAGCAGGATTCGTGTCGAGCATAGCTATTCGGTCGCAAAACTCGCCAATATCCCATAGAGTCAAATGGTAAAAATTGGCTAGGGTTCTGTTTTTTGCCTCCCAAACCCAAAATTTTGCCTGCGGCATATGATCAGCAAGTGTTTTGGCGAGCTTGTCTAGCGTGATGAGAATTTCTTGGAATCGGCCAAGGTTAAGGGCCGATTGGGTTACCGTTTTGTTTGGATAGTTTTGTTCATAAAACGCTATATAGTCATTGACTAGAAATGAAGCTAGTTGGATTGTATTGAGTGAAGGGTCCTGCGCAACTCTTTCTAAGAACCGATCATACGGCCAACCATCGTTCGGCTCATTTTCCTCTGAAGCAACCAAGAATTTTGCATAATTTCGCACCTGATACGCGACTTCAATATTGCTCATTAGGCACGCGTCCATGCCTAAAATATCCAGTTTTTGTCCCAAAATGTCTTTGATTTCATGGAGCACGCTGCCTAATTCAATAGTGTCAAGCGAGTGGCCAGTACCATCGTCAGAACATATTGCCCGTTCAGAGGCGGTTGGGAGAGCCAAAATCTTTTCCATTGTCGTACGGAAAAAGAGCCTGCCCAAAGGAGATGCAGAGCGTTCGCTTGCTTCCCGTACGTTGTAGTCAGCTGTTCCAATTTTGTGGGCAATGCGATCGATTTCTGTTGGTGACCATCCGGAACCATGGTTCCAAAGAACTAACGCATAACGTTTCGCCGGATAATTCTGTTTGACCCATTTAACAAAGTCGATCAAAACTGCGGGATCGCCTGAATCTGTTTCTCCCAATTCAACAATATGCTCACTAATGCCATCTTTTTGAATGTGAAAGCGACGCGTACCTTGGTTGCCTGCGTTGTCAAATTCTGCTAGGACATTAACATCATCAGTTGAACCGATTTGACGCATTTCTTCTAAATCGCGCTCACCTGCTGAAGATAGATTATTATCTCCTGCTAAATATATCATAATGGTCCACTCAAGCAGATTTTTTCCAGGCATAATAATTCCTCCAATAAATTAACAGCTCTAAATTGGTTAAAGCGTGAAAATATGCTATTGCTTTGTCAACTCCTGTGGGAGCCCCCCAATTGCTATTTGACAGATGAGGATACCATTTAAGAAATAACTGCAATTAGTTGTATTATTTAGAGTGAATGAAACCATTGTTGCATAATTTGCCCAATTAGTTATTTGGATGGATCCATTTTCAATCTGGCTCAGTTGGCAATTATTGTTATTATTTGTATACCTTATAAACTCTCCTGCCTGTGTGAAAGTTAATGCATGCCAAATGGGCGAGCATACGTAACCAATAGTCCCCCCTATGTCCATACCATTCCATTGACCTTCAAGTAGTTGTCCTAGAGTGACGTTAACTGGATAAAGCGTTGTTTGGCCTTCAAAAATGGTGATTGAAGTAGATGTATAGTTCCAAAGCTCTTCATTATTAAACCCAAATCCAATCCCAACATAAAGACTATAGGTGCCTGGGGCAAGGGAGACTTCACCACTTTCACTTGGTATGAGATAAGTATTTGCAAGCTGTTGCTGGCCATTGATCCTTATATCAATAAGGTCATAGTTAGTTTCGTTTATTATTTTCAGAACCCCACCAGGTAACGGTAATGTGCTTACAGTAGCAACATTTGATTCAAGATTGCCAGCATCGTTAAAAGCCTGAATGTAGAATTTATATTCTGTTCCGGATTGCAATGCTGTAATAGGTTCACTAGTAAGATCGGCTGGGAGTGTACCAAGTTTCCAAAATCCTGGAGTTCCACTAACTCCCATAAAAACATGGTAGCCATCTTCACCCGCAATGTCATTCCATTGCAGATTAATTACAGTACTAGATTGGGGTGTAGCGGTAAGCGTTAGCGTTCCTTCTGGTGGTTCGCCGCCTGGGTCAGGCTCAGTCGTTGCTGTGGTCTCATTAGACTGGTTTGTACCCCAACTGTTGAAAGCTTCAACAAAGAATTGATACGTTGTTCCTGCTTGCAAGCCCTCAATCGGTTCACTTGTCTGATTAGCCGGAAGAGTACCAAGCAGTTGCCAATCTGTTGCACCACTTAATCTCATGAAAACACGATAGCCATCTTCACCCGCAATGTCATTCCATTGTAGATTAATCACAGTACTGGATTGGGGTGTAGCGGTAAGCGTTAGCGTTCCTTTTGGTGGTTCGCCGCCTGGGTCAGGCTCAGTCGTTGCTGTGGTCTCATTAGACTGGTTTGTACCCCAACTGTTGAAAGCTTCAACGAAGAATTGATACGTTGTTCCTGCTTGCAAGCCCTCAATCGGTTCACTTGTCTGATTAGCCGGAAGAGCACCAAGCAGTTGCCAATCTGTCGCACCACTCAATCTCATATAAACGCGATAGCCATCTTCACCCGCAGTGTCGTTCCATTGCAGATTAATCACAGTGCTGGATTGGGGTGTAGCGGTAAGCGTTAGCGTTCCTTCTGGTGGATCGCCGCCTGGGTCTGGCTCAGTCGTTGCTGTGACCTCACTAGACTGGTTTGTACCCCAACTGTTGAAAGCTTCAATGTAGAATTGATACGTTGTTCCTGCCTGTAAATCAAAGATTGGCACACCAATACTATTAGCAGCAACAGCACCAAGCTGTTGCCAATCTTCCGCACCACTCAATCTTATATAAACGTGATAACCATCTTCACCCGCAATGTCATTCCATTGCAGGGTTATCACAGTACTGGATTGGGGTGTAGCGGTAAGCGTTAGTGTTCCTTGAGGGGGCTCATTTGGCGGTGATGGATCCTCAGTAGGGATTTGAAGCGTTTGTCCAGCATAGATTAGTTCAGGTGAGGTAATCTCCGGATTTGCAGCCATTATTGCCTCCACCGTTGTGTTACACAGGCGGGCAATAGAAAAAAGGGTTTCCCCCCATTTCACAACATACGAAACTGTATTTGCAGTTGATGCTTGAGCGGGATTGATATTATTTATCACAGCATCACTTTCCAGGAGCACAGGATTTGATGGCGACACATCCAAATCTTCTGAAGGTTCAACAATAGATTGATTGCTTGGAACAGCACTAATAGAAGGGGTTTCCACTCCCTCTGCTACGCTTATATCATTAACATTTGTTAAAGTTGCGGGTAAAGTGGTGGCTTCTGGAGAGCTATCGGAACAACCCAAAATTAGAAATAGGAACGGAATTATTGCAAGGTGTAAAGAGACTGACTTAAACATTACATTCCTCCAAGTATGGCAAATCAGGAATTTTTTCATCCTTGCCTTGACAAGGTGAGAGAAATCAAATCACTACACCTTGTTGCTAGGGGCAGTGAGCCCAATATCCATATTGTTTTGTTGATACTAAATGATAATCAAGATCGTTTGGTTTCGGTGATGCTATTGATAATTAACGCAACTATAGGTTTTGTGAGGTATGAATGATAGCTTTTACAGCAACTGACGTGACACCGTCTTATATTGAAGAAGCTAATCTTAAGGCAGTCGAGATGTCATTTGCGGTTGCGTTAAGCCCTCGTTTGGCTGCTTCGGTAATGAGCCAAGCTGTCGCCACATCAAGGCTTACATTGCCGCCAGGAGTATCGGATTGTATTCGAAGCCGTCCCAAATCATTTAACTCCTGAGCAAAGTTTACAGCGAGTTGAGCCAGTGCTGTTAACTGAACTTGAACAGGGCGATCATCAACTGGAATGTCGGGCCGTATTCCTAATTCCGATTGTGATTGAATGCGTTTTACCAATGCTGCCCTTACCCATATTAAGGCTTCATCACGATCTAAAGAACCACCCCTTTCGGACACAAACTTCGTGATGAGCCAATCGGCTGCTAAGTTAATAATATAGGTTGTGTAATCCATGTCAGCCTGAGGAACAATTAGCCCTTCTTGTTCCAAAGTTTGAACAATGATGATAGCCTTTTCTGCCCACTGTTCTAATTTGCTCGATACCTGAACTCCGCCCACCCGTTTTTGAAACTCAGATGCGATCCAGCTACGGGCCTCAGCGTCACTTATCGTAATGCCGTTTCGTTTCAACTCGCCTTCTAGCCAATCTCCAGCGGCATAAAGTTTCCTGGCGCCGCCAACGATATCCGGTGGCAGTTCGAGTGTGGCCGCAATTTCATCCAAATGCCCTTGCTTGTCCAGGTTTTCAATATAATCAATCGCTGTATTAGAAAGATTAACTATCGCGGCCAATTCGTGTTCCCGGGCGGTGCCTTTAACATAGGTTCGCAAGAACCAGGTTAGCAAGATTGGAATAACAACAATGAGAATCTGTGTTAGCAGATCAATAAGGTCTTTGTTTGAAGAGATTATTTCTGTCATGATTTTCCCCTTTGGAACCTGAGACGGTTTACTTCCATGACCAAGGACCGCATCAGGCTTTGCTTTTTCTGTTCAGCCAAACCGGTTGCATTTTTTATCTACGAAACTAACAGTTCTTTGATTTCGATCATGACTTCTGGTGCCAATTCGGCTTTGCCACCGGGAAAGCGACTCATATGAAAGACAATGCCGTTTTCATCAAAGCGAACTAGCTCAACATTAAACATGCGGTTGAGTGTTGTGGGGTGGTCGTGCACGGTCATGGCTTGAACGATGTATTTTTCCTTTTGTGATGCAGCATAATGGTTAAAGGTCAGTTGCACACGGCCGTTATGGGCATCAATATTTGTTACTCTTAATCCACCGAGAACAGGAAATGTATTGTTGACAGATTGTAGACTTACCCGGCCAGCCGCTCTGGTAACGATTTGCGTTGCTGGGGGCAAATCTGCCTGGGTAATAAAAGGATTGGTGCCGCTGGGGTTGCCCGCAGCATGAACGGCCGCTTCCTCATTTGGCGTAAGTTGCGGATTGGTCTCTGAAGGCAAGGCACTCTTAGTAATAAAGGGGTTGCCTTTGTTCGGATTGTCGGCAGCAACCAGAGCCGCGACCTGTTCGGCATTTAGCTGGGGTTGGGGCAGCGCCGCTTTGGTGATGAACGGATTGCCTTTATTGGGGTTGTTCGCAGCGTCGATGGCCGCCTCTTGTTCAACGGTTAATTGAGGTTGGGGCAACCCACTTTGGGTAATAAAGGGATTGCCTTTGTTTGGATTGTCGGCGGCGTCAATTGCAGCTTCCTGTTCAGTGGTTAACTGGGGGTGAGGCAGGGCGCTGTGGGTGATAAACGGATTACCTTTGTTAGGGTTGTCGGCAGCATCAAGGGCTGCTTCCTGCTCGCTCGTCAGCTGGGGTTGGGGCAGGGCGCTATGGGTGATAAACGGATTACCTTTGTTAGGGTTGTCGGCAGCATCAAGGGCTGCTTCTTGCTCGCTCGTCAGCTGGGGTTGGGGCAGGGCGCTTTGGGTGATAAATGGATTGCCTTTGTTGGGATTGTACGCAGCATCAAGGGCTGCTTCCTGTTCCTCTGTCAACTGAGGTTTAGGCAAGGCATTCTGGGTAATAAACGGGTTTGTCCCGCTGGGGATATTGGCGGCGTCAATTGCAGCCTCTTGTTCTGGTGTCAACTGTGGTTTGGGCAAGGCGCTTAAGGTTATAAATGGATTACCCTGGCTTGGCGTGTCCGCGGCATCAACTGCTGCCTCCTGTTCTGGCGTAAGCTGGGGTCTAGGCAAGGCACGTTGGGTGACAAATGGATTCTCACGAGTTGGACTGTCGGCCGCATCAACGGCCGCTTTTTGTTCCGGTGATAGCTGTGGGTCCGGCAAATCGTTCTCAGTCAGGAACGGGTTTTCACTGTTGGGGGCATTGGCTGCGTCAACGGCCGCCTTTTGTTCCGGC
Source organism: Ardenticatenaceae bacterium (assembly GCA_020634495.1). Next base: position 129,844 of record JACKBR010000002.1, read on the forward strand.
GACAGCTGTGGGTCCGGCAAATCGTTCTCAGTCAGGAACGGATTGTCACTGTTGGGAGCATTGGCCGCATCAACGGCCGCTTTTTGTTCCCGTGACAGCTGTGGGTCCGGCAAATCGTTCTCAGTCAGGAACGGATTGTCACTGTTGGGAGCATTGGCCGCATCAACGGCCGCTTTTTGTTCCCGTGATAGCTGTGGGTCCGGCAAATCGTTCTCAGTCAGGAACGGATTGTCACTGTTGGGAGCATTGGCCGCATCAACGGCCGCTTTTTGTTCCGGCGACAGCTGTGGGTCCGGCAAATCGTTCTCAGTCAGGAACGGGTTTTCACTGTTGGGGGCATTGGCTGCGTCAACGGCCGCCTTTTGCTCTGGCGACAGCTGCGGTTCGGGTAAGTCGTTCTCAGTTAAGAACGGATTTTCACCATTGGGGGCATTGGCCGCATCAACGGCCGCCTTTTGCTCCGGCGACAGCTGTGGGTCCGGCAAATCGTTCTCAGTCAGGAATGGATTTTCACCATTGGGCGCGTTGGCCGCGTCAACAGCCGCCTTTTGTTCCGGCGACAGCTGGGGTTCCGGCAAGGTGCTCTGAGTGACGAACGGATTCTCGCCATTTGGATTGTCGGCGGCAGCCATAGCTGCCCGGTGTTCAGGCGAGGGGAGCCCATCATCGATATCCAGAAAAAGTTGAGATAGGTCCCCGGGCCATGCCTCCATGCCGTTAAAAAGCAGCGGTTCGCCTGTAGCGGGTAGACAGTAACCACGGGCTGGTGTGACCGTCCAAACAATCAGCCGAAAAACGTCTGTTTGCCCTGCTTTCGTCACAATCAATGTAATGACAAAAGCGCCAGCGCTGTTTAAGGCAAGTAAAGTCTCCGCCTGATTGGAATTTTCCAGGTTGAATTCAGCGTCGGGTGGTGAGCTGGCAACCTCCCACGAATATATTTCGGCTGTCGGATCGTTCGCCTGAAGGGTGACCTGGCTGCCAATCGTTACTTTTTGATTGCCCGTTTGACCATTTAGCGTGAATTTTGCTGAACATGTGTGCGTTACGGCCGTCATTTTTATCTCCTATTTAATTTAGCTTTTTGCGTCAACTTCTGTTCTTACAGCAGGAACCATAGTTGGTCGTTCTGCAAATTTAGGGTTGAGCCAGGGCTTCATAAAATGACCAATCATCGCCTATAAGGGCCTTTATTTCTGCAACGGGAAACGCGTGCCAACGTTCGCTAGCACTATTTTTGGGTGCAGTATTTTGCCCATGAATGATATCGACCAGGAAATTTACTGCCTGTAAACGGAAATTTTTCGCAGCCGGATCGCTGCGCACAAAGCGGATTTCGTCGCCCAAATTTATGTCGGGGAAGGGGTTTCGTTCCCAATAGGCGCGGCTGAAGCAGAGCGTACTGCCCAATATCCATGGCTGTGTTCCAGACGGTCGTACACTATGCCAGGCTGCCTGCTTAAGCACGTCATAATGCAGGTAATGCTCCGGGCCACAGAAATCGGCCTCATGCTTTAACAAGGCTGCTGCCTGATAGCTAAGGCGCCAGGGAGCCATCCACACGTCATCCTCCCACCGAACCAGGATATCGCCTCCAGACCTGTCGCCGCCAATGTTCATTTTTGTGCCAATGGTCAACCGATCATCTAACCGATGATAATGAATGCGCTCATCTTCCGGTACCAGCGCCTCTATTGATTCTGTCCCATCGTCTATGATAATCAGCTCACGATTGGGGTAATCCTGACGTAGGAAATATTGAATTGCCTGGTGGGCAAAGCGAGGCCGGTTAAAAGTGGGCATAATGCACGACACCAAGGGAGCCTGCCGCGCTGTTGCGGACATCATTTGTTCCTTGGCGGTCGAAATAAGATGAGAGGCCATCTCTTGAGATACACCTCTTAACCCGTTGGCCACTGCTTCTAGGTCTGCTTCGGCTAGTTTGGCCATCGAACCGAACCCTAACTGTTCAAGATTTTCGGCGCGGGCTGGCCCGATGCCTGAAATGGCGGTCAGCGGTGGCGTGGCTATTTCTTCTACAGATAGCCCAGCCAGACTGGCCCACTCAGTTGGCATCATAGGCAAAATGGCAGCCAGTTCTTCCTCCACAGGCAGAATGGGCGGCGGTGCGGCGGCCACACGAGCAACCTCAGGCAGGCTCACGCGCTCTACCGTGGTGGCGACGCGGCGCACAGCTGGTCGGGCGGAGATCGCCCGCGTCACGGTTCGCCCTCGGGTTGCCCGCCCACCTGGCTGCGTCAATACGGCGCCGCAGTCAGAACATTTGCCTTTGGTTGCCGGGCGGCCAGCAGACGTTTTTGTTGGCTGCGGATCGTTTAGATGTTTCTCGCCACCGCAGCAGGGGCAGTAACACTGGTCACCAGAACGGCTGCCTGGCTCCCGGCCCGGCGGTGTTGGCGTACAAAGCCCGGTTTCAGGGATGGGGGGGCGGCTGGCTGGGAGTGCATCCAAACAGACACGAAGATTGGTAACGGTTAATTCGCCTGGGGCGTGGGCCAAAAAATTCATTGGCACAGTGATTAGCTCGATTGGTACAAAGGAAATTTGGTTCACCGTGAGGGCGGTTCCTGGAGGTAATACAAGATGTAATTCGGCTTCAACGGCTGTTGCTGGTACTGCACTCCTCAAAACTTGTTTATCTGGCCCAGTTGGATCAATTTCTAGAATCACAGTAGGACCAGCTGCTGCATCATCGATGGCAAACCAATGCAGCTCTAATCGAGGCGGTTGGTCGGTCGGCGATGTGACCCGGCCTTGAAATGAGAGGTTAAAGGATTGTTCGGGTGAGACAGGTATCGTTTGTACTAAGGCAAAAGAGGAAATGCTACTATTCCCTAACGACAGATTCCCATCTTGGTTGGATAGCGCCAACCCGGTGGCCCCCGTTGGTGACAATGTCCAGCTTGCCACTTCACCCGCTGGTCGGAAATTAAAGTCTCCGTTGACAATCGCTTCTTTGGTTGCCTGGAATGACACTTCGTCAACAATGGCTACACTTCTTTCAGCAGCTGTAAACCGTATCTCTGCCTGTGTGGCCCCAACCGGAGGCGTGAATTGTGCTTCATGAAGCACAATTTCAGGCAGAAAATGTTCTGCCTCCGTAGCTTGCGGCTTAAGGCGATGGGGGTTACTCTCGGTTTCCTTAACTTGCGGCTCAAAACGTCGTATTGGCACTTGGTCAATCCGATTGGAACCACATTCTGAACCAAACCAAAGAACCTCGGCAAACGCATCCCCTTCTAATGACGTGCCCCAGAAACTAAATCTATAATTACAATCAGGCGCAATAGGTATTACTTGCGACAGAGATGTTGCCTCTTGTAAAGTGTTTAGTGTAAAAGGTGAAACGCCCAGGACTCCGACTTGGTGAAAGGGATCAGAATAACAGAAAGGTAATAATGAACCGCTGGTTAATACCCACTCTTCAGGAACTTGGAGACCAATTATCAGATATCCGAGTGAGTTTCGTCTATCTCCAAGTGAATTGAAAATGGAATATAGTCGATCTCCTTGTGGTGAAAGTACGAACTTGGCATCCTCGATTGCCTCATTTAAGTTGATTCTTTCGACTATCCTTTTGGAGGGAATGGAGACAATATTAATGGTTTGATTTCTTCCTATTGCCGTGTAGACACGCTGTCCATTTGGTGCAATGGCAATAGATGCTAGGGGAAAATCTGTAGCAGAAATAGAAGAGCTTCCCGGCAAAGAAATTGGTGAACCAACAAGCGATAATGCGATTGTATCTATTATACTGATGCTATTTTCTTCAGCGTTAGCCACGACTGCCCACTTGCCATCAGGAGATAATGCTATTCCACGTGGTCGTGAGCCGATTTGTAGCGGTGAAACTACTTCCTCCTTATGGGTGGTTAAATTAAATACATGGATATATCCTTTACTATCAACCGGATCGACCTCAGCTAACAAAGTGGCAAAAAGAAAGTCTGGTTGAGTTGATGATGAGTCTTCATCATCTTCTTCTGTTAGTTCTACAGGCTGAACAGTTACAAACAAACGGTTATTGGAATCTACGGCAAGGGAGGTCGGACGTAAAGGAAGGTCTAAGTTGGATTCAATTTGGATTGTCGATAACTCATCATCCTTTTTTGCAATTTGTATCGGGGTAGAATTGGTGAGCAAGTCTTCTTCTAACAGAGCTGTATTGATTATTCGAACAGCTCCCTGTCTCGCATTCTCGTCAAATTCTGTCACATAGAGATGCCGACCATCCGGCGCTATGACCAGATCATGAGGCGTTGGTCGCAATATTGCGTATTCACCGAGGGTTTGTTCATTCACAATATCAACAACGTGAAGACGATCCGAGTTAGATACAATGTAAGCACGGGAACTATCTGGGCTAATTATAATAAGCTGAATTTGGCCTTCATAAACATTAAGTTCAAGAGTATTTATGACTGTGTTGCATGGTAGTTCCATTAGGATGAATTGTCCATCCTCAGTTCCGATATACGCCTTCTGACCATCATGATCTATGGCGATAGCTGTGGGCGCAGGCTGGTCAGGCAAGGAGATGGGGAGGAATGCACCTGGTGATTCACCAACGGGCGTCCACTCCTTAAAGTCACCATTCACCAAATGCTCCCCTTCTGGGAAAGCAGCGTGGCTGTTTGCCTCCAGGTAGCTGTTAATTTTTGCAGCTACATCGGCAAAATCGAGGTTGAAATCGACGCGCCCGGTTGGGGCAAAGCGCTCTAAGGAGATGCGCTGGGCGGCATCTCCTGTGCCAACTTGCAGCTCAACGGGCATCTGGAAGCGAGATGGCGTGTGGCGCAGACGAAAGAACCCGGCCAATGGGCCAGGGGCGGCGGCCACGGCTGTTTGCCGCCATGACAGCCCGCCATTGTCTGTAAATTGCAAACCAACACCTTCAGAATTGGGCTGGACGTGCCAGCGAACTTCGCCCCGGCGCGTTTGCAGCACTAGCCACAGGCGCTTGCCTGTTTCAAACTGAATTTCCGAGGGTAGCGGGGTGCTGATCCAGGTTGGCTTACCGGTCACGTCCCGGCTGATGGAAATCGTTGCTGGCGGGGAAAACTGTGGTGTGCTGCTGGGCTTGCCGTCGGTGTCTGCCAGCAGCAGCACGTCTACCTCTGCCGTGGTGGTAACCGCTGACAGGAGCAGATCAACGGCCGTTACCAACAAATCTTCATATAATTGCACTGGCTGCGCCTGGGATTGGTTGGTCTGGATGGGCACCCCAGCCACCGGGGTTACCTCCCCCAATGGCCCATAAACCACCCGGCTGGGTTCAAACGCGCCTGTAATACGGCCGTTTGTTTTGCACGGCACCACACGCGACCCTACCGGGACTTCAATTTGCAGCAGCGTTCCTTCGGTTTCAGCCAGGCCATTGTGCTTGAAGGGGAGCTTGGTTTCGCTCACGCCCGCTGGCAGCAGGCTCTTTTCCAGCAGGTAATCAATTTCAACCGTCACGTCCAGGCTAGCGATGCTGTCCGAGTGCAGCACCAGGGGCACATCATAATAGCCATTGACCACTTCCGCTTCGGCCAAAAATGCTTGCAGCACTTCGGCAAACTCCGGGCTAGTTTCTGCCACCACCAACTCGCCCGGCCGGACCCAAAACGGTACCCCCTGGCCCAGGCTTAGGCTAAGATTGGTGGGGTAGGACGATAGCCTTACACTCAGGATGTCTAGTTCAGATGAGGCATGTTGAAGTTTTATCCCTTGAACATTTGTTGGCGGAATATTTATAATGCTTAACGCGCTTGAAAGATCGACCTCAAATTCTTCCCCTCCTTCATCAGTTAGAAGATTGCCATTGTCCGCAAGCCGTATCCAGAGACCACCAACATCAACCTGAACCGTTGTGCCTGATGCAGGGTTAATGATTGAACGGGCAGTTAATTGAGTGATTTTACGTCGAGTATGGAGGTCTGCTACGATCCACTTTTTAGGCTGCTCGCCTGATTTTTTCGTCACGCCCCACTTGTTTGCTCCATTACCGATCGCGATTGGACCCTCGAATTCCTTTGGGTAAGCAACGACTCGGACACTGGTAATCTGAGCCCCTTCCGGGATTGTTTTCAGGCGCAGGGTGCGGTTTCCCTCGAAGGGATCACTGCTTCCTTTAAACTCCAAATTAAGCTTCATCTAACTTGCTCCATTGATTCAGCGAACGTCACACTTTCAGCAAAGCCATCACCTTTAGCTCATTGCGTACCTGATCCCAACGTTCTGGCTCTAACCCTTCCCAGTCATCCGGCACATCATTGTTTTCCGGCAGGATGAAATCAGGAGGATAAACTGGTTGGCGCAGGATTCTCATCCCCAGCGTGTTAAAATTGAAATGCGTTACCTCAACCTGAGTCGTTGCCTGAACCGGGCCGCCTGATTCTGCGGAAATTAGCTCACCTTCAAGGTCTTGGCTCCGAACAAAATACATGCTCTTTCGCGGTCGCATTTGGAACCAGATGTCATCCCAATCTCGTTTGCGCTTGACTTCTTTAACGCTCATATTTTCGCGGCAGCAGCGGTCAAACCAGGGAGAGTGTGCCTGCTGATCGTCGTCAAATTTGTCGTTGGGCGCAGCAAAAAACGCTTTCCAAAACTCATTTTCCAGATCGCCCAGGCTGCTGTCATCGGTGTATTCAACCCCGTAACGTTCGAGCATCTCCACAAAAGGGATTTTGTAGGGATGGCTATCGGTCAGTTCGATGTCTACCGTTTTCATTGGCTCTGCCGGATCGCTTTGGTCTTTGAAACGGAGTCGCCGTTCAGTCGAATGGTAGATATAAAAATTAACCCAGGTTTCAAACTGGTAGCCGTCTTCTGAAGCGCCAACTTTGAAGTAGTCCAGCTGATAAAGGTCCACCAATGGGCACGCTTTGAGGGCGTGTTCGACCACTTTTTCCTCGCCGACTTCCAGCTTCAATAACAGTTGGCGATACCCAGTTTGCTTAGGAATTTCGGCCAGCGCTTTTTTAATGATTTCCTCGGCGATTTCGGCCAGGGTTTTCTGTTCTAGCTTGTCAGCGTTGTCCGCATTAGCCACACGGTCTTTTTCATCAACAGCTTTTTGCACTCTGGCGTCAATATCTTCCTTGATCATGATTTGCATCTGGTTGTTGTCTTCTGCGGTGATGGCGTCGCCTGGATGTTGGGTGATGTATGGTTCATATGTTGCGTCCATTATTTGTCTCCTTTTGATTACTTTCTAAAAATGCAACTGGTTACTTAATCGGCTCCGGTTCGGGTTACCTCTGCCTGAACACCAGCGGCTTTGGCTTGCAAAATGCCCACCGGACTGGCCTTCAACATTTCCTTGGTCAGCGCCGCTGGTGGCTGGCCTCTGACAACATCGCGGGCGTTTTCAAAACGGCCGCCCTCGTACAAAATACAAACGTCATACATGGCTGGTCCACCGGGCCGGGCCGTGACGGCAATGGCATTGCCCCAGCTGCCCGGTTCCCGGGCGCTTATTTGGATAAAGCCGTCCAGGCCCTCTTCGCTGAGATACAGCCTGGCCTCCTGCTTGGTGCTGCCCAGGGTTAAAAATTGCGCCTGGCGGAACGGCAGAGCTACCGCGGCCCAGCCCGAGGGAACGATGTCCACGAATGCGGCCGTTACCAAACTGTGCGCTTTATTCTGGATGAGGGTCACCAGGTTCACTGGATCATCTTTAGGTTCAGCCACGGCCTGGGAATACGTTTCGCGTGATTTTGGCCCCTGACTAAAGCGCGCCTGGTTAAAACGGCCGCCAAAACGCGGCGGCAAATCCGCGGGCAGGTTTACGATAAAAGCAGCCGGTTGGTGAATCTGCCAGGAGAAGGTTACGCTGGTAGGCGAATCATTCGACGGCTCAGATGAGGCAAAAACGGGCGCGTTTTTCTCCGGCGGCGCGTTGCTAAAGCGGCTGAGGTTGAAGATGCCGCGTTCTTCACAGGTATCTCCAGGGAAATTGGCGTGGTCAAAGTTGGCTTCGTTAAAACGAGCTACCGGGCAGTCCAGGTAGGCCCAATCCGAACGGCCTTTGGGTAGGTACAGCAGATCGGCTTTGTTTAGCAGAACGGCCGTAACCAACCGCGATTTCGTCTCTTTGCTCACATTGATTTGCCGGAAGAGTGACGTCTCTGCTTCCGGGTCGCCGCCGATGGTAACGCCTCTGTATGTTTCCGGTTCACCCTCGGACTGTTTGCAGTGAATGGTGACATCAAAGAGACGAGCGGCAGTATGCGCCACCAATGTGGGTGGGTCACTCATTTGGATCATGCCGGTAACGGCCGTTACACACCCGATAAACGGTTCCAAATGCAGCCTCGCGCCTAGTTCTAGCTTGGCTATGCGGCTGCCGTTCCCCGCGGTTACCAGCCATTGTTCATCTGTTTTTTGAATGCGGCCAATGAGCTGGACGTCCTGGCCGTCTTCCCATGCTGTGCCTGGTTGGGAGCCGACCGTTTGGCTTTCTATCACAGTCACCTGAATAGACCGGCCAACCTCACCAGCTTTTAAGGCGCGCAGCTGCACCAGCTGGGGTGCTGTTGGATTGTTTAATTGCAACGTGGCGATTTCTTTCCCGGCCAAATGCCAGGTGCCGGTGGCAGGCACAATCATTTGTGTGCCCAGAGACCCCACCAGAAAGCTGGAACCAGGCACGGCTTGCGCTTCACCCCTAACTGGTTTCAGTGTGACCTGCAAATGATTCTGGTCATCTCGCCACAATAGAACGGTTTCCCCAGTGGCCAAAACCGGACGCAGCCGGAACTGCCAACCGATCGTGTTATTTATCAGCGTGATGCCAGCTGCGCCGTGGGGATTGGTGAATGAGACGCAAGTGTAACTGTCGGCTGCCCCCTGGTTGTGGATACGCCAGGTATCACCGTGCTGAACAGGCTTTTCCCACGTGTTCGGTTCTGGTTGCCGGGGGTATTCGATCATCTCCAGGTAACGTAATGGCTTAATGGCTAACTGGCTGGTTGTGCCGCTGCTGGGCGACCGCAGTTGTAGGCGATCGTCTTCTGTTGGGGACGCCAATCCTGGCTGGACGCTGTTGATTGCCGCCACAATCTCATCCAAAGATGTGGCTTCTGGCACCGAGCCAGCCACATTAATCTCAATCGGCCAATCCCCGTCTACCACCAGACGCAGCCGCGCGCGTTCCGATAAATCAACCGGAGAGAGCAAATCAACTTCACCGGTAATTGTGGCCGGGGTAGGGGCATCGCCAATGGTTTCCTCAGGGACGGCCCCGAACAGCTTCTCGCGAGCATCGCCTGCTGTGTGTGTCATCAGGACGATTTGGCTGGCGCTGCCGGTGGTGGGAGAAGTTAATACGAGGTGACCTGATTCGCTGCTGGCAATCGGGGCTGGCATCTGAGCATTGATGGCATCTACCACATTGCCCAAAGTGGCTTTTGGGGAGTTGGTGACATTGAGGGCACAGTCTAGGGGAACAGGTTCGCCGCCATTCAGCCCAATTTGTAAAAAACGTTCATTATGCAGGTCAATGGAGCCGCGCAGATCTGCCTGCCCTACGATGCGAGCGGGTATAGGCTCTTTGCCATAATACGTGCGGGGCGGGCTAATTCCCAGGAGCGTTTTTGTGACATCTGTGTCGCCGCTGTTGGCAATGTCCAGCTGACTGCCGGCACCGGCTAGCAGCGAAGAGATAATCAGGTGCGTGCCATCGTGGCTGGCGATATTATGGTTTACGGCCGCATTGATGCCCAAAATGAGCTGATTGAGGCTAATGGTTACTTCTTCCTCGGTTAAAACAATGGGAACTGGCGCATCCCCATCCACGCCCAGGCGAAGGGAAGCCCCGGCCGGCAGTGTAATGCCCTGGCTTAAATCGGGGATACCAAGCAGACGAACGGTACTGGCGCCCTGGCCTCGTGTCAGACCCGGTTCCACCCCCAGCAGGCGCGGCAGGGCATCTGTTGCCTGTGGTGGGGCAAAGGCGATGCGGCTGCCTGTTCCCGTCGTTTGGGATTGTAGAATCAGGTTTTTGCCGTTATCCAAGGCAACCTCTTTTCCGAAGGCCTTGTTAATCTCGGTGACAATTTCATGAAGCAGCGTGGCCCGCAGCCGCCGTCCGCCGCAGTCGATATCAACCGTTTTACTGTCTATGGTCAGACGTAAAAATTGGTTGTCGCGCAAATCCACGCCCCGGCTTAAATCTTTTTGACCAGCAACGCGAGCAGAAGTTGCTGGATGACCAGAGGCCTCTTTATCGACAAAGCCAAATATTGTTTGCGCGGCCTCATCAATAATTTTGGCGCGGGTGACAAAGCGCCGGCTTTGTGTGGCTTCCAGCGGCTCGATTTGCAGGCGGCTGCTACGGCCCGCCGTTACCGAGGTGAGATGCAATTGTTGATTATTGTGGCTGGCGATGCTTTGGCCAACGGTCGAGTTGATCGCCGTGACCAGTTCAGTTAACGTGACGGCCTGGGCGGAGGCAGCATTGCTGCGCAAATCGATCTTTACTGGCATACGGCCGTCTACCGCTAGGCGCAGGTGGTTTTGGGCCAGCAAGTTGAGGTTTTCTGGCTTTTGGCTGAGATCAACTCGTCCTTCCAGGTGTGCGGCCGTTGCGGCCGTGCCGGTAACGGAACGGGGCTTGATGCCCAGCAGTAGTTCGGTGGCATCTGCCTCTTCGGGCGTTTCAAAAACGAGTGAGCTGTCGGGGCCATTGGTGGACGAGGCGATGGTGAGGAAACGTCCGTTTTGCCGGGCTACCGTTTCACCAACGACGGTATTAATGGCGGCGATAATTTCAGCCAGGCGCGTGTTGGCCGGGTTTTCCCCGGCACAATTGACGGTGATGGGCTTCGCGCCGTCCAGACTGAAGCGCAAATTGAAGCCGTGACGCAAATCCACACCGCTACTTAGATCGGCGGCGCCGATGATTTGGGCTGGCTGGGCATTTTGCCCTTGGTGAAAGGAGTTGGCGCTGCCAAACAGGCGGGCCGTGGCATTTTGGGCGGCTGGCTGTTGCCAGGCAATGCTGCTGCTAACGCCTGTGGTGGGTGAGGTGATCGTTAAGAAACGGCCGTCATGGGTCGCAATTGCTGCCCCGACAGCGTCGTTAATCGCCGCCTGAAGCTGATCTAAAGAGACAGTGGCTCCTGCGGGCAGCGCTATTTCTTCGGTTTGGGTACCGTTGAGCACCAGACGAAAGAAATGTTCCGTTTGCAAATCCGCTCCACCGCTCAGGTCAACGCGGCTGCTGACCGTGGCTGGGCGGGCTTCTGTGCCAGAATAAACGGTAGGTTTTAGTCCCAGCACTTTTTCGGCGGCGTCGTTGCTAGCCGGCAAAATGGTTAGCCGGCTGTCGGGCCCGGTTTGAGGTGCCGTGAGGCGCAGGAAGCGGCCGTTGTGGCTGGCAATCGGTTCATTACCTACTGCCTGGTTGATGGCAGCTTCCAGTTCGTCCAGCATAACGGCCGTTTGGTCAGCGCCGGCTTTTGCTAAATCCACGGGAATAGGCGTTCGGTTATTTACCTGTAGGTGGAGAACGGTCAAATCGCCCAAATCGACCCCGCGGCTCAAATCGACGGTACCATCCATTTGAGCCGGACGGTCTGGTTGACCTTGAGCTGTGGCATTGGCAAAACCAAACAGGCGCTGAGCGGCACCGTCGCCGCGGGAAACGGCCGTAAGGAGCGTCTCATTTCCCGGCGTCCACCAGGTGTCCATCTCTGCATAATCATCAGCAATGTGCAGCGCCAAGGCTTCGGCTGTGACGCGCAAAATTCCCTGGACGGTAACGGTCCCTTCCAAAAACGTGCGTATATACCGTTTGAGATGTTGGCGGAATTCTTCGACAGTTTCATCACAGCCAGGCGGTAAAGCACATTCGACCATATCGTCCGCTTCGCGGCAGCGGGGAGCCAGCCCGTAAAGCGAGGCAATAAAGGCCAGATCTTCGATGATTCCTGCCCCTTTATCGGCATGATCTACCCAGTGGGCCTGCATCACCGCAGCCAGGCTGTTTTCTGCCCGCAGCAGCTCGCTGCCAAAGGCATCGACAATGGCAAACAGTGCAGATTGCTGCGGAGACCGCTTGAAGGTGCCCGGCAAATAACTGAGAATCCGATCGCTTTTTGTTGGCATCTAGCTTGCTTCCTCTAAATAAATGTCGGCTGGTTCCATATCCAGTACAACCCACCAATCATCCTCGCCTATCTTGGCCACTACTTTGAACTTGCCACTTTCCAACTCCTCATCGGTTGCCCGCTCACCTGATTCGCCTTGCACCAGGCTGCGATCAGCAATGCGGCTGCCGCTGGGTAAAAGAGAAGGCGTTTCATCAGTCACAATCCTGGCAATGGCCTGCCGCTGGGCCTCCGGATCGCCAGTTGGGGCAAGGGCCAAAGCCGTCAATATGGCATCGACCAATGAAGCACCGGCCGGATCGCCGACGTCGCTGCGCCAGGTAATCACGTCCACAATGCGTGCATCTATGATGTTTTTCTCATCTGCTTCCTTGATTGCCGTTAACATCGCTTTGCCTTCGGCTGCCTGACCACTGGTTAAGCTTTCGGCATAGGTGCGTATGCTTTCGATTACCTGGTTGACTATCTTTTCTTTACCCGTGGCTATAATGCCGGGATTGATCGTGACAACGACACGGGGCTTGAAAAAGATGTAGTAGGCAATGATGGTGGCCTGAATGCCAGCCGCTCTGGTACCCTGCACAACAGCATTTAAGCTTTCAAACCGCTCTGGTTCTGTTTCTACGGTCAGGATAACTTCGCCCGGGGTATCGGTTCGTTTGCCGGGTGGGCCGTTGGGTTCCCAGGTTTCCACTAAAGTGGCTCGTTCTTCAAAAATGACCCGGCTTAAAGCTGCCAGGGTGCCTTTGCCCAAACCGCGCAGCACGGCTTTGGCTCTAGCACGCAAATCCTCGTCGTTTTCATCCTCTGCACCTAAAAAGGTAGCGTCGAAGTTGGTGATGCGGGCAATGCCGCCGATGGATCGTGACAGTTCGGTGATGGCACCACCATCTACCAGGCCTGCCTCACCTTTGAATTCATCGGTGGCCCGAATGGGTACATCAATACGCACCTGGCCTTGTTGCAAGGTGCGCAGTTGGGTTGTTTGGAACAGCGCTTCACCCTTACTGGTAGCCAACAGAACGCCGACGGGGATGGTGATGTTGCCGGGAACGGCCGTATCCCGAAAAAAGGTGACGCGCCCTTCTGCAAAGTCCTTCGTTTTACGCTTGAGGTCCAAGACAGAAACGACCAGGTCCAACGATTTGCCTGTGGCCGTATCGACAAAGCCAGCGCGATAAGCCTGATTGATTTGCTCATATACAACCGCAATCTCTCGCCCAATGGCTTCACCTAGAGTGCGCGTAACGCTGCCCACATTAATATCGGTAAGCGGCGAGCGGCTGTTTTGCCGAAAATAATCGACGTAGAAAGTGGTGTTGTCTTCGGGAACCACTATGTTTTGCCAGATGACGGCATTTTCGTCGCCGTCAAAAACGTAGTCGATCTCTTTTTGGAAAACGTGAGGCAGCAAGTTGCCATTTTGGCGGCGAGTGCCGGTAATACCGCGTACATCTAGTGCTGGTTCGGCCAGTGGGTAGAGGTCTGCTTTCACATCATAAACAATGGGTTCATTGACCACACCACCGACAATGGCCGTTAAAATATCATCAACTATTTCCAGATACGGCCGTTCAATCAAAGCGACTGTTCGTTTATCCATCGTTTAAACTCCGTCCAGGAAAAAGGGAAACACCAGGTTCAAAATTGTGCCTTCCCGGGTAGCACGCAAGGTCACATCAATATTTATCTGATTCGGATTGCTGCGGGCGGCGGTCACATCTACTCTAAGCACTTCAGCCACCCGAGGCTCCTGGGCCAGCGCTTGCAGCACAAACATTTTGGCCCGATTCCGGTTGGTCTGGCTGTTTAGCTCACCGATCAGTTCGGAGAGACGAGATCCGTAATTGGGATGCCCCAGCACTGCCATCTCGCCCATTGGCGTCAAAAAGCGGAGGAGCAAAGCCTGTTTCAAGTTGTCGGTGCCGGTCAACGTTTCCAGGTCGATACCACCTGTTTCTAGCCGTTCTCGGGTTGAGAGATCGCGTCCTCGGTACCGATCATGCTGCCGATCCAGGTTTTGTAATAACCGTAAATCTGTGCCCCATAATTCGTTAGCCATGCAAAATTCCTCACTCAACCACCAATCAACACTTGAGGAAACCCAACTACAATGGTGCCGCCGTGTGCCGTTTGGTCGCCAAGCCTGGCCGCAGGACGGCCGTTAATCAGCACCGTCGCTGAGCCTTTGACAATTGTGTCTGGTGGTCCAACGCAGACGGCCATGTCGCCCACCCGGGCCGCGGGCATGTTGCCAATAAGTACATTGACTGCACCTAAGGTGATAGGTCCACCGACGTGTGGTACGAGCCCGTTTACAAGTGGGCAAACATGCATGTCGCTTAATCTGGCTGCCGGTCTTGACATCTACTTGCTCCTAATTAATCTTAACCATTCCACCTTTTATTTCCGTCACAGCGCTGCTTTTCAACGCTGCTGAAACTTCACCCTGCACGGTTGCCCCGATTTTGCCTTTCATTTCAGCCTGTGTGCCCGCTTCAATCGACGTTTTTGCCTGGCTTTTAATCTTGACATTTAGCCCTTCAATAGTGATGTCTTGAGCCGCTTTCAGGCTCATGGCGCCTTTGGCCTCTATGGTGATGTCGCCATCCTGGTTCATGGTGATTTTGGTACCACCAGCCAGAACAGTAACGGTGCCTCCAGACTGATTCGTTTGGTCCAGTTTCATCTCGGTTTTGCCAGCCGTGGCGTGAACAATGCCATCATTGATCTGCAACGTAATTTTGGGTGGCATTTCCAGCAAAATTTCTCGGGGTGGATTGTTGTTCTTGAAATTGCGAATGCCTGCTTTGATTGTTTTGTCATCGGCTTCGGCCAATGGCAGGCGAAAGATGATTTCATCCGGCTTGTTGAGTGGCGGTCGGTCTTTGTCGTTATACAAACGGCCGATCACGATCGGCTGATCCACATCCCCCTGGTCAAAGGTGACCAGAACCAGGTCGCCCACGTTGGGAATGGCCACTGTGCCAATGTGGCCGGTGACAATAGGCACCCGCTTCAGCAGCAGGCCGCTATCTTTCAATTCCACGTCGCAACCATAGTTGTCGTTGTCGCTGTCGCCGCTGTGCGGGTAAATAGCTTTGACCAACCCCAGCTCGGCCACACGCATGGCCCGCATTTCATGGCGGATAATTTGTTGAATGGTGTTGACGATTGTTGTAGACATTTTTTTAGTAATCCGTAATCGGTAATCGGTAATCCGTGATCGGTAATTGGTGTTTGGTCATCAGTTGCCTTTGCCTTGAAAGTTGATGGTGGTGGTGAAACCGCCGGTTTTGCTGATGTGGTGAATAAGGCTGCGTACCTGGAATTCGCCGTTGAGCGGTTCTTCAGGTACGCCCCGCAGACGGATAGCGTCTCCCAGCTTTATTTGTGGCCGTCCCTGGATAAGCAGTCGGCCGCGAATGGTGCGCTGCTGCAGGCGAGTGCTCGCGGCTTGGGCGGCTGTTTTGGCCGCAGCGGCTGTGCGCAAAACGGGTCGTTCCAACAAAAGGGTGGGTTCGCCGGAACCGGCCGTGCCCTTGTTACCGCTGAAATCTTTGGTCAACCAGGCCCACGCTCCCTCGGCCCGACCGCCACCCGGACTTTCACCAAAGGCTTCCACCTTGCCGGCAAGGAGGTCGCTCTGTAAACTTTCCAACTCAATCACGTGCTTGCCGTATTCCAGGGTATGAATTGTGTTACCGTTGCTGAACTTTTCCATGACCAGTTTGCCTTCGGCATTGATGTAGAGATCGAGGCCGGAGAGATCGGCCAGGTGGCGTATGTGCTGGTAATGGTTGCGACGGCCGTCTACCACATAAGCAGGAAAGGTGATACCGTTGTCGGCCTTAGCCACACTTACCCCGGACTGGTCGGCCAGATCGCGAATGATTTGAGCGGCCGTTTTGTTCTCATATGTCTTGTTACTAAAGCTGCGCAGCAGCTTTAGCGCCGCGCTGTGGCCGATGACGCGACTGGTGGTCAAACCCGGTTCCACGCTAATGATGTCGCCGGTCATTACCTGTGTCAGTACATCATCACTGTCGTAGCCCAGTTCAATCGTCAGCTCGCCATCTTTATCCGGCCGGAAGCTGCCGACCTGGCCCATGACCAGGGTAAAGCTGTCGGCCGGGGCGTCTTTGTCCAGACGTACCGTCAATTCCACCACGGTGCTGGCCTGGGGTTCGTCGGTGGTGTCAATGATTTGACTGCCACCGCCCAACACGCCCCCTGTCACATTACTGACAGCGCCCGTTAATCCTGATGAGCTGCCGGCGGAACGGCCGTAGGTGAGTTTGTAGGCAGGTTTAAGCATGATCTTGTCTTTTAATATTTGTAAACATGGCTAGCTTTATCGAACTGACTTGATCATTTCAGCAGTCCGCAGATCGACCTCACCGCGCTGAAAATTTGTATCGGTTCGTTGGCGAGCGCCGCTAAAAAAATGGTCTTGAAACATATTTACTGCCCATAATGTTTGTTGTCCAAAGGAACCATCAACTGGGCAGAAATAGCCAATATCACTTAGGTCTGTTTGCAATTCTTGGATAACTGCACTCGTTATACTAGAACGTGAAGCTCCTCCATAACGATTATTAGCATCATTATCGCCATTTCTAAGTCGCCCATTTGGTACTTCAGTAAAGAAATTCCCGTAGATAGTAGGAGGATGTGGACCTGCCCTCACGATTAGCCCCAATCCTGCGTTTTCCAAACGAGACCAATCAAATTCATCGCCTGGATCACCAGCTTTACGCCCTAATCTTTGGGGATTAGTATTAAGAGCAATGTCACTATGTCCAATAATGGCATTTGCTGGGATTGTTGGGTGTGCCACGCGAATACGCCTAATTAGTTCCAGAAGAGATGTATACTGTTCTGTAGTATATGGTCCACTTCGATTGACTATCTCGATTCCAACGCTCGAGCTGTTCATAGAAGTTTGCCCATCCCAGTAGGCTCGGCCTGCGTGATTTGAACGCCTAGATTCGTGTACCATCTTCACGACTCGACCATCAATATCAATTACGTAATGAGCAGATACACTGTTGCTCGGATTTAAGAACCAATTAATGGCATTTGCTGCCTGTGTCCCGCCTGTATGATGAACAATAATCGAGGTTATGGTTGTTCCAGCAGCACGATTTCCCTGATGAGGCGACCTTATCCACACAGGCTGTATTAGGGCAGTTATCTGATTTCCTCTAAATGTTATGTGGAAACTGGCTGTGCTGATTATTTGATTGTTGCGCACTGAAATATCTGTTTCCAACCTACGCCAGATGGGGTTTGGGCCGCCTGTAGCTGTCCCAATGGCAGGCCCCACAGGATCAGCCGTGTGATTAACGGGCTCGATTTGCAACTGGTAAGTTCCATCAGGTAAAGAGGAAAGGTTCAAGGTGACCCGTCCGGAGTTATTCGTAGTGCCTTGTACCAGAGATGTTCCCCCACTGACAATCCGAACAGCAGCACCTGAGATATTTTGATCAATGATTCGATTTCGAATACTAAATTGGACAGAAGGCCCAGCCCCAGATGTAGCTATAAATTCAAAACCGGCAGGTAAGGTACCAGACTGGGCGTCTGGGTTTTGAACCTGAATATCAACTCGGCCAGCGGTTCTGGCAGGTGCTATTGCTCGAAGCTCTGTTGAGGAAATGAAGTTGACATTTGTCGCTGCGTTTCCACCGACAGATACTGTAGCGCCATTGCTAAACCCGGTACCAGTAATTGTGATGAAGGTGCCACCAGAAGTTGCCCCAATTCCAGGTTGAACGGCCGTTACAGTTGGCGCAGGTGCAGTTTGTGCAGTATAAGTGTAAGCGCTTGAAAGAGTGTTGCTGCCGACAGCAGCACTGCTCACGGTAATATCGACTATACTGGCGCTACCCGGTGGAGTAACGGCCGTAATAGATGTGCTGTTGTTCACTGTAGCAGCTGCCAGATTACCACCAATCTGTACCTGTACACCCGCTGTGAAGTTTGTCCCAACAAGTGTGACAGATTGTCCTCCAGCCGTTGAGCCACTATCTGGCGTAACAGAAATAACCGTCAGCCCAGCCATTGCCATATTGAACGCCTGTAATCTGGGTCGCAGCACATGCCAGTTCGACGGGTTACGCGCTTCAATGCGAGCAATCATCATGCTTGTCGTTGGATCCGAAGATGACTGCCTTAAATCTTGAAATGGTCGCCAAATCATAGACAAAAATCGATCGCGGACGTTTGTATTTGTAATCCAGGCAGAGCTTAAGCTTACATCTCCGTTTACACTCTCTGGGATGATTGCATTTGCCATAACAGCAGGCGTAACAACATCATTCAAAAAGAGAGATAACAAACCGTTAGCAAAAGCACCTTCCACACTTTCACCTTTATTAATTGGTGGCGGCCCCAATGGGTGATTGTTTCCGTCATCATCTCTTACATTTGCCACGTTATAAGGTGGCACACCAGTTCGCTCAAAAATGGCTTCCATAAACTCGGGCCAACCCTCGATAAGGGCATGCTCTGGATTTGACAATAAAAAAATAGAATGTTTGAGTGATAAGTCGCCAAAAAGTCCTTCAAAAGCAATATCAGCACTGGAAAAATTCAATTCCTGCCACATTATTTGATGGGTAATTTCATGAATGATCGTTCCTCGATCCCAATGGTCTGCTGGAGGAAGATTAACTTCACCCACAGGCCAAGAATAGGCAACGCCAGATAGCGATGTAAGGTAAAATTCCAATTCTTCGAAGCCGAGCCAGACACCACCAGTAATATGGAAAAGAAACGTAGATAACTCGCGGAGTACTTTTAAGAAATAAAGGGCTACATTCCTATTGTCGGTATTGGCTTGAAGCGATCGGGGGGTAGCATGGAGACCTAACGATGTTTGGTCGTTATCATCAAATGGGATCTTCCAAGCATCAATGTCAACAGTAGCTCGATTTAGATTGATTGAAGCATCCGCAATATCAAATTCAACTTGTAAATAAACTGAATCACCACCCTCGATATTAAAGATGACGCCGTGAATCTCTCCGTTACTGTTTGTGCGGAAGGTTTTTACCCTAGTATCGCTAAATATTCCTGTAATGTTGAATGAAATACCCACGCCGGATGGAGCCGGAGCCGGATTTCCAGCATGAGCACCCCCAGACACCGGATAAACGAGGCGGGCATGAACATCTAGGCCGATACGAAAAACAAGTGGCACCGCAGCGCTTCCTAACTGATCTCCTGTGAAGTCTTCATGGTAACCCGGTGTTCCATCTGTTGCATTCCACCCTTTTGTAGACCACTCGTCTGGTAATGTGTGCCCGGCATGAACAAGTCCATTGGTTCGAACTCGAAAGAAAATGTCAGGTTCTGATTCGTCAATATTTTGCAAGCCGAGAATGCTAAAACTAACTTTCCCATTTGCATCCGTGGATTCAGTAACAAGGACATCATTTCCTGAGACAGGATCGTAATCCATCAAATCAACGTTTATCCCAGCAGGAAGTGGTTCAAACGTTTGGGTGCTCAAATTCCATATTTCAAATTGAAGGAAGAATTGTGCAGTTTGGCGAACGCTGAAGGTTTCTTCAGCCAATATAGCTGCTTGTCCGGTAATAACGGCCGTTAAACGTATATTATCTGTAACGCTACCAGCTGTAATGCCCTGAATCGTAATGGTCTCAGATTTGATGATGGTTCTGGTTCCTGCATTAGTACTGCTAAACTTGGCTTCTCCAGTGCCTGAGGTTGTACTTAATGTCAGCGTTATCGACATTTCGCCATTAAGTAGTGCAGGTGCTACAGATATGGGTACATCAATCGTCTGTCCGGCTGGAACAGATGTGATCTCTGGAATCGTAACCGATACAGTAGTGATATTAACTCGATCAGCGTCCGCTTCAACATTCCGAATGCCCAGTTGATATCCAGCATCCCGCGCAGCAGAACTAACTTGTTGGCCCTCCACGAAAAAGCGGCTGCTATTAGCAGAAATGCTAATGTTTTGGATTATTTGAGGTGAGGCAAGCTCCTTTTGGTCAGAGGCCGGTTGCTCAGTAGAGAACAGGGCTGTTCCTGTTCCGATGGCGGTTAATTCTAATTCGCCATTAAAGTCAGCGGGCTGGGCTTGACGGACAGTCAACATGGCTCGCTCGTGAGAGTGATCGCCCCTAGCAAGCGGAATTAACCGACCAGGATTGATCTTGTCGCCGGCCGACATGGGTAGGGGGTCAACTCCTGGGTTGGTTCTGCTTACAGCGATGTCTAGTGTGAGTTCAACGGCTGTTAGGATTGCTATCGCTGGGTTTCCAATCTGCCCCCCGGTTGCATTGAGAAATGTCAATTCGAGCTGTTCATCATTTAAAGCAGCACTTGCTCTATTCCCCTCTGTGAACAAAGTGACGCCTGCATTGAGTTGGGCATCTATAAATAAATTATCTGTCCCGTTGAAAGTTATCTCAGTGCCTCCGTTAGCCGCCGTAAAGAAACGCACCCGATCACTTGAGCGCGTAAATATGCCACTGCCCACCAAAGGGGCGGTTAAAGGATCGGGGCGAAGAATAACAGTTTGCCGGGCCGGGTTGGTATGGACTTTTTTGACCACGACAACTGGCGCAGATAAGGTGATTTGGGGGCCGGAGGTTATTGAGACCACGGTAAAATCTTCTTGAGCCAATATTGCTGTGGCCCCTGTCTCTTTGGCAGTAATTTGAATGTTATCAACCTGGTTGCTAACAGTAACCGCCCGGATGCGCACGGTTTGGGAGCTGGTTATCACCATCGTGTTACTGTTTGTGCTGACAAACTCAGCAGCGCCCGTGCCTACATGGGTTGTCAATTCTAAAGTAACCGTCGTAGCCATTGGTAAGGGAGAGGGGATTATGGTGACCTGAACGCGTTCTATTTGACCCTGGATGATTCTGTCAATATTGGCAATCGTTACAGCAGGCGTAACTGGAGGAAGTGTCTGACAAAGTTGCTGCCAATTGTGATAATCAGCACAAGAAATGACGGGAGTGTTGTTGTCACGGAAGAAGAATACCTCTGATCGGCGGCTGGGAGCATGATTTCCACTCCCAAGGATATGTTGTTCACCACAGGCCAGGGTTGGTGGTGTGAGCAGGTTCACAACCGGTGATGAAGCCGGATGACCCAAAAGTGCATCAAAATAATTGGTAAATAAGGTGCTGCGTAATTGTGCCCCAGCGGCATTGTTGGCTCGGTGAGCATCGATATCAGCTTGTATTGGCGGCGTGCCATTCACTTCTTGTAGCATGATGCGGAAATCACTGTTGCCCCAGGCGTTACTTCTTTCTGCCTGAAAGATTGTTTCCCAGGCATTCACATTAAGTTGTAGAACTGCCAAGACAGAATCGGCCCGACGCTGCGAAAGCTGGCCATTACTGGAAGAGCTGCCAACTTCATCTGTGTGTCCCACGATAATCATTCTTTCATTGGGTGTTACCTGGCGTACGCGGTCCAAAATCTCACGAAAAGCCAGTCTGTGCCCGGCTACGGAAGAATCAATAAAGGAAGAAGCTGTGGCAAAATTGAAAAGATCAGCAATATGACAGAAGCGCAGATCGCTGCTGATACGCAATAAAGCATTGGCTGTCTGCCCGGCATTAACTGTCACTGTGGCTTCTAAAACATCGGTCACGCGGCTTATCTCCTAGCAATCTTTACAGTGTAAATGCCAGCCTGAACATCCTCACGTATGTACAAACCATTGGTTTGTTCCTCAATAGTGAAATAAACCTCCTCACCAGCCTGGGTTGTGCCTTCAGCCAAAACAACTAGCTTAGTAAAGTCTTGATTTTCGCCCAACATCTCGACTTGTACTCGAAGCTCTCCCTGAGTTTGGGCAATATCTTCTTCAACCTCCGTTTGCCGCTGTGTACCCTCTTCTGCAAGCTCTTCATCAATAGCAGTTGTCGCAGGAGGTTGTATAGTGCCAACTGGCGTTGCAAGGGTGTATTCACGTAGAGTGACGGCGTACTCGAAGCGTTCTGGCTTGCCAGCAAGTTCCCGTACCCCCATTTCTTCAATGAGCATCTGGTCAACGCGAACGGCCGTTGCTATATCAGCTACAAACGGCACCGGTTCGGCGGCGCGGAACTTTTCGCGCAGCGTTTTTAGCCCCTCAGCCGCTTCTGGTCCGGTTAATATGCCAGTGAGCGTGATCTGGGTGGCCCGCCGCTTTTGCCGCTGCAAAAAATCCCCTTCCAGCGCTGGCACACCATGCTGAGCCAGCAGTTCGCCCTCATCTATTTCGATTTTTTGCACAAGTTGCAGCTCGACATCACCGAGCATTGGTCTGCCGTTTGCCATATAACAACCTCATTTGAGAATTCGGCGATTGGTAAAACCCAATATTGACTGCTTAAGAAGATTTTAAGCGGGTTTCAGGGAATTAAGCTGCCCTACGATGGCATCAATCAAATCCAGGATGTCTTGCTTGACCTCATCGAGCGAGGGCAGGCCGCCAACTACATTTAGGGCGGAGCGAATATTGTCTACCGTGCCCTGAGCATCATCAGGCAGCAAATCAGCCGAAGCGTCGAGAAAACCGGTGATTTTTGCGGTAAACTCAGACACTTCAGAAAGACCCTGAATATTGCTTACATCCAGGTTTTGAATTTCTGTCTTGATCTGGTTCATCAAATTGACCAGCAAATCAATAACATCAACAATACCGTCAATTAGGGAAGCCAATTGTTGGAAGGCAGGCCTGATTACGGCCACGTTGTCATCTAAAAACTTTTTGAAATCCTCAAGGGCGACTTTAAGTTCTTGATAGATATTTTTTTCGGCCATTACTCATTCTCCTTATATGACTATTCGTTATTCGCCTGTTCTATGCCCTCTCGGGCTGATTTCAATCGGCCGAGAAGGTCACCAAACGTGCCGACAAATTGCTCTAAACCAGTAGCAAAATCGAGGCCGATATCTAAACCTTGGGCTAGGTCATCAATTAATCCCTGTGCCTCATCTAAAATGTTTGTATTTATTGCCAGGCCGGATGCTTCTTCTGGTTCTATGTACTCCTTCAAGGTAAGGGTGTAGGCATACCGCTGTGGCTTTCCGGCAAGTTCCTGCCATTGCAAGTTATCGATCACCATTTGTTCAATCTCAGCATTAGCGACAATGTCGGCGGCAAATGGCAGGGGCTGACTGGCTTTGAATTTGTCGTCCAGATTTTCTACAAACGCGAGCACATCCGGGCCCGTGGCTACACCCCATAGCGTTATGTGAGACGGCCGTCTACCCATATTTTGCAGCAAGCTGCCAGCCATGCCTGGCGGTTTGTGCTCAGCCAGCACTCGTTCCTCATGGACAATAATTTCCTGAACCTGGGGTAGTTCCAGCTCGTCCAGCATGGGCCTCATCAGACACTCCTTCTATACATCAATGCCAAACCGCCTCGCTTCATCATCCAAAATGCGCTTGATGCGGTATTGCAGCTCTGTTTCAGTTAGCTCAGGTAACTCGGCCTTTTTCTGGCGTCGTTCAAATACAGCCGTTGCCGGTGAAAATGGCGCTTCAGGCATATCTGGTGTGGGCTCCAACAGCGGCAACGTCTCGGCTTTTTGCGGTGGCCTCACACGCTCAGATCTGGAACTTGTGGTCTGGGGCAAACCGGGTACCAGATTGTTGCCATCGCCACTGGAAAAAGTGACCAGTTTGCTTGTTGGGTCCTGCCTGCTGGTCGCTTCACCAATTTGCCTGGATGTTAAACCCTCGTCGTTGGCTGCAAACGCTGTTTGGGCTGCTGGCTGGCGGGCCGCTGGTGGAGGCACGGCTCGGTGGTTGTTGCCAGCGGCCTGGAACAGAAGCTTGTTTAACAAGGCAAAGCTTGCCTCTGGCCCAGCAATTGGGGCAGCCCAGGGCATCGCAACGATAGCCTGCGGCGCTGGCCAAACGGCAGTAGGTTTGCCAGATTGGCTGGTAGGGGCCACATTGGTTTTTTTAGTTCGGAATTCAGGTTTAGCAAAATCGGGTAGCATACGGTCAATTTTTTGGGCAACAGCCTGAAAGTATGTGGTATTCATAGATTGGCTGGCATCTGGTGGTGGCGCGCCCCCGTTTTTGCGGGTAGCGGCCGTTTCTTTTGCCATCCTGCCTGATGATGAAGCTACCATTTCCCTTGCTGCTCCAGAAAACCAATTGTTTAGCAATGCACGGTCTGCCTGCCGCGGCAGCTTGCTTAAGTGGGTCATCTGCTGTTTGGTTGTTTGACGACCTGAACGACTGCCCTGAATGGTTCCAGACAAGGGCTTCAAGCCAGGCATCTTGGCGCTGGGAGAGCGTTGGTAATCTGCTGGCGACAGCGGTGCTAAAGGGTCAAACGCTTCAGTTTCAGGTACGGCCGTTTCCGGCTGGTATCCGGTTAAGGCAGACAGTGAATGACCAAACAGCGGCTGTGCAAGCAAAATTGGTTGTACCAGCCAGGCAGTCCACGTTTCATCGGAGGGCCATGCCTGCAGCCAGGAGACGGCTTTTGCTACCTGCTGCTGCCATTGCTGTGGCGCGTTCCCAGGTTGCGACCAATTGGGGATGAGTGGCAGCGGCGGCAAAAGCCTCATGCTGGCGTTCCTTCCTGGCGGGTCATTTCCAAATACATCAAAATTTGGCCAATGGTCATGCCGCTCACTTCTTCGGGCGTCCAGCCAAACTCTTTTGCTAAAACGAAGCAGGCACGCGCCAGAGGTGCCTGAACAAGCTTGGTAAGACTGTCTGTGGGTGTATCGATGCCGCTGATATGATTGATTTGCTCAACCAGGAAACGGGCCAGCCCGGCGGGTAGCTGCGCTACCTGTTCCAGCTTGAGTTCCGGCTCTACCAGGGCGTGCCTAATCATCAAAGAGGCAGACAGGCCATTATCGTCTTGTGCCGCTTTGCCGATGCGCTGCAAATCGTTGACGGTCAACGGCCGTAACACAATTCGTGTTTCGGTGGCAGTACGGCCGTTACCTTTCATCACGGCAGAAGGAATTTCAACTTCATGCCGTAATGAACTGCCCGCCAGCAGCTGTTCCGCCGTCAGCATTTCCATTACTTTTACCCTCCAGCTGCCTCAGTGTCTTCCACACTCACAAACAGCCCTTTGAAGGTGACAGACTCCATCACAAAATTGTCTTCTGGCAGGTGATAAGCCCAGTTTTCTAGCTTAACGCCGTGTACTGTAATGGTGCTGGTGGTTCCCGGCGTGGCTGGATCTTCCACCCGCAGCTGCATGTTGAAGGATGGCTGTGCATAAGGCTCGTTGACGCGCTCGGGAACTGCACCCTGGCCCAATAGCAGGCGTAATAACGCACCATTGATGTAGGCTCGCTCAAATTGGCCACGGACATGGATGTTGCCCGGCCGCAGCTGGGCTGCGTGTCGCTTGCCAATTTCGTGATACTCTTCAAGCTCCGTCTCAACATACACCTCAACGCCCGTGGCTCGGCCGACCGGGCTGAGTTGGTAAAACTCAATGACCTCATTGGCCACAGCCCCTTCGGGCATTTCTGCATTGGTTGGAGCCAAAGTTAATGTTGCATCGGAACCACGAAAAACATTTGTATTTGCCATTTAAGAAGCCTCCTTATTCCAGGTACATCACGACGCGGATGTAATCAATGCTAAAGGTGGGGCGCACAACCATGGTTACCTGGGCAATGCCGCGAATCTCCTGCTCACGCGTAGCGGTAACCTCTAGCTCGTAGCTAATCAACATCTCCCGATCGACCATGTCTGCTAAAAAGCCATTGATGCTGCCCTTAAGCGCCTGCCGCACCCGTTCGTTGTTTAACTTGCCGATGAAGGGATTAGAAGCGGACCGAACCCCGAATTTGGCGAAGTCCACGATGCGGCGGGTCGTTACTTGCCTCCAGGCCGTGTTCGTGGAGCTGGTGAGGCCCTGAACAATACGGAGAGCACCATTGCGGTCTTCTAGAACCATCACCCGGTTTAGCAGAAGCTGTTCCAACTCTGTCCCGTTGAAATCCTTTTCTAGATTTCTGGCCACAATGGTTTTATTGGTTGGGCTGGCATGAGGGTCAAGAGAAGAGATTCGACCGGCAACGGCCGCTGCCGTGTAGGCTCCAGACAGGGTCACCTCAGTATCGCTGGCGGTATCATTTACCTTTAGACCAGGGCCAACGAAGACGATACGGCCGTCATCCTGGGCCAAAGCATTCAGACTGGCAACTGTGTTGCTGGGATCACTGCCAATAACCCCGATACGCTCACGTCGCATCAGATCGCTAGAAGCATTAGTCACGTGGGTAACGAGTTTGTCCCCTACATCGGCTGCAGTTTGCCCGGCAAGAACCACGATATGAACATTCTTCATCGCCAATGCATTCAGCCCAGTTTCATAATCGGACGATCCGGCCTCTGCTCCATTTGTGCCTGCGGTTGTAGGTTTACCATCCGGGGGTTCAATTTTTTGCTCGGCAGTGACCTTGCCTGTGGCCCCGTTGTCCGCCGCAGTGAACAGATTAGATTTGCCGCCAGTACTGGCTTTGGCTCGATAATTGTAATCAGGGTGGTCGCCATTAATAACTTTTACAAAATCGGCAACGTTGGCTGGGACAGAGCGCCAAGTTTCGCTCGTGTTGCTGACCGAGATGCCCATGTCAAGGGTGTCAACGGAGTCAACGGTGATAATCGGACCAGTAGTTATGGTTGCTTGATTGTAACCGTCACCTGGGGCAACGGCAGTCAATTGTAATTTTCCACTGCCAGCGGCTAGCTCGTAAATTGCACTGGCTGTTCCTTTTTTGGCAACACGGGCAGCGTAGACACGCTGGGCCCCGTTGGCAAAGGCGAGCTCCAAGGCGCGAATGAGGGTTAACTCATGGTCTTCCGTGATAGGGTTATTGAAAGCATCTGCATCACCAAAAATATCTCTGGCTTCGCCAATATTGGCTGGCGTGTATACCGTTTCCGGATCGTTGGGATCGGCGAGCCGACCCCGGCGTGCGGTTCCTACAATGCCCACATTGCCAATGGCGATAGGGCCGGGCACAATAAGCTTTTCGGCACGAACTTCAATATAAGTTCCGGGTAAAATCATTTCAGGCATCAGTTCCAAGCCTCCTCGTTATTGATAGGCCGCGATGGCCAAAGCCAATCCCAGCGTTTGAAATAAACCGTGGACGATTATTTTTTTGCTTGCAGGTAAACTACGGTGTCTATATTGCCCTGGTAGACAATTTCTAAACGATCAGCACTTTTGGCTAACTGGATCGATGATTCAAGTTTTCGCTCATAGGCCTGGTAGGTATCCAGGGCGTTATCTTTGTTCCAGTCTGCGACGGGGTCTCCATTCTCGTCTAAGTAGTCAAGCGTAAGAGGCCCACCAGAAGGCGTAAATTCAGCTAAAAAACTTGCCAAAGTTGGGAAGACGATTTGGGCGTGAAGCGCAATTGGATTTGGACCGGAGACGGCCGTTAAAAAAGCAGCAAACTCGGGAAAAGTTTCGGGGTCTTCTGAAGCACCGGTAAACGTTCTCGTTACCGTCACAGAGCCGCTGGCTGTTTCTGGCATGAGCGCCAGGATCGAAATCTGGCTGATCTCGTCACGGCCCTTAAGAATGAGTGGGGTCGTTCCCTCGTTGTCCCAGCGAACCATTCTATCGGTAACAACCGTGGTTTCACCGCCAAAATCAGTTTGGGCTTCGACGGGAATTTTGGCGATAAGGCTTAGCGCCCCATCTCCATCTTCGTAATGGAATTCATACAAGATGCGGTAAACGGCCGTTTTGCGCCAGGCATCAATTCCCCCTACAAAATCTGCCAAAGCTGCCTCTTCCGCCTCAATGCGCAAAATGCCAGAAGCCCACAAATCTGTGCTGGCTGCCAACAACATTCCTTGCAGCGTATTCATTAACTCTTCAACGGCCGTTAGATCATCCGCCCATAAAACAAAAGCCACCGTCACATCAAGCCGCCCTCCCTTTAAGGAAATCACATTAAACGCACCGCTTCGGGCCATGCCGCGTCTGTTTCCCAAACCCAGCGAACGCTCTGTCACGCCCACAACAGATACTGTGTGAGCCGGATTTGACTCGGGGAGGTTTGACAAAAAACCGCTTAAGACGCGGCGTAAATTTTCTAACGCCTTGTCTACAGTGGTGGCAGTATTCCTGGCCTCTACCATTTCCAGGCGAGCGGTAGCGGGAACTTCAGAAGCTGCGGCAGGAGGTGTGGAAGATGTAGCGTGGAGCGAACCAGGGGCGACTTCATCTGCTGCTGCAGATGTCGTTTCGTCATTGTCTGGAAAGATTGTAAAGAATCTACTCACGCTTTTTCACCGCTTTTCGATTGAATGTCTGTCCGAAAATTAGCCACAGAATGCAGGGGAAACTTTAAGACAAAGGTTTATTTCTCAGATCCCTCTTTTCCTGCTTCGGCTGCGTTCAACACAAGCCTGGTTTTTTTTGGATAGATTCTTAATCTGCTTGAAGTTGATCCAAATGCGACTGTATAAACTGCATGATCGTGTCGAAATTATCAAAGTGAATGCGTTCATTGCTAGGTATGTGAGTGATATGACCACGCCACTTAATCTGGGCTGACTGTGCATGAACTTCTTCGGACCAAATGCGGATGATGAAGGAACATCGTTTTTCTTCTTCAGTCAGGTCCATAATAAATTTAGGTAATGCAGTTGAAATTATTGCCGCTAGAAGGAGATTAGCAGACGGCCGTATCTGCCAGCGTTGTTGAGGTGTATCAATTGGCGTTCCAATTTGGCCTGGATAGGGAGGATGTGGAGCAAATCAAGAACCATCGCGTAGCAAATGTTGTAATGATTGTATGTTTTTACTGATTTGGGTTTGCACAGTCATCATTTCCTTCTGCAATTGTTGCAGCTGGTCAACTTTTTCTAATAAAGACAGATTTGTCGGTGAGAGTGATGGTGTTGCCGAAGAAACTATGCCAGAGAAGCGAAGTTGGTCGGACTTTACCAGTTTATACAGATGGGTTGTGCGGCTAGACGGTGCAACACCTAATCCTTGCTGTAACAGTGACTCGCACCGTTCATACTGGCGGATTGATTCTGTGCGATCGCCCAATAAATAGTAAAGCGACATCAAACGGCGATGGGTTCTTTCTCGTGCCGGGTCTTGAGCCAGCAAATGAAGCCCATAAAAAATGCCTTCTTCATACTGTTGGTGGTAAAGACAATACTCCAGATATTTATCAAGTATGATGGTGTAAAGTTGCTGTAAACGCTCACGTTCATAAAGGCACCAATCGTGGTACCAGCCATCAAGCAGGCAGCCTTTGTAGGAGCTTATCGCTTTTTTAACCAGCGCCACGGCTGTTTTATCGAAGTTACGCCCTTGTATTCCCTGAGTAAGAGAAAATGCTTCTTCCAGGAAATCAACATCCAAAACAATATTTGCCTGGGGATTTGCCTGGATCCATTCTGGCTCCACGAGCAGCAATTCATTATTAACGGCGGGTTCAAGGCTGGAAACGGCCGTACGCAACTGCCACAATGTTTTTCGCAAGTAGGCCTTTGATTGAGACTGCGTCACCTCAGGCCAAATCAACGTTGCTAGAGTATCACGTGAGTGAGACTGGTCTCGCCCAAGCAAAACAAAACTTAGCAAAAGCTTTACGTTATTGTTGTCGAACTGAGACAGATTTTGCTGAAGGTATTGAACACAAAATTTACCAAACAAAAAAATATGCAGGGCGTTCATAATTTCACCATGAGCTACATTAGTTTGAAATGGCGGCTTTTATCAAACAAATATGAAAAATAGAATAATGTCTACAGACGATTTGTTTGCTTGTGTGATCAAGGCCAAAAGGAATAGTTATTTTTCATTTTGGTAAAGACGGATATGGAAAAGGACGGATTGACAGCAATACGATGTTAGCATTGCTAGGTACCACTTCTTACAAAAGGGTGACCAAGATGCACAGGTACAGAGATATTAACGCGATTGAACCAGTTTTTCCGTGGCCTTAGCTAAACAAGGGCAAAAGGTACGTTATTAATTCAGTGGAGAACGAGAGCCTACAGTTTTTAGTTATTGGCTCCCAGACGATTAAGACGGGACAAAATTTTATGTGAACAGGCAAAGACATTATACAGTGAGTTAGAATGATAAAAGGACACAGACCCTTTACGCAATGAGCTTTAGAGTTTTGTATCGCTTTTGTATCGCTTGCTATGAGAGAAACGGCCGAATCTAATAATGGTTGGAAACGACCGTTCTCTTTTTTGCCCCTTGAAAAACACGCAAGAAACACAAAATCAATTTAGAGCCCACTATTCGGCAACGATAAAATCAATAAATTTTGCTTTGACATTGTTTTGAATCGGACAATCAGGACCTGGACGTATAGCTCGGGACAAAATTGGCCTGGAAATTGCACACTATCATTATAGTAGTGGGGAGAAAATAAAATTGGTGGTAATATCCCACCAATTCCTGTAAGAAAATCAATTTTATCTCTCAAACCTATTCAGATTAGCTTCAATGCCACAGCAAAGCTTCTCTACTTTGTTAAATTCATTTTTGGTTCAAGATGTTTCCAGTCTTGGGCGGGTTTCTTTGCTTACGGGCATTTCCACGCGTACCCTTGAAAATTGGGCCTCAGGTGCGGTAAAACGTCCTCGCCGTTGGCGGGACATCGTCAATGTATGCCAAGCACTATCACTAAATAAACAGGATGCAACCGCACTATTAGATTCTGCGGGACACAAATCGATTGATGAGTTGTATAGTCAAGTTTTAGCAGGCTTCAATCACGATGACATCCAACTATTTGCAATTTGGGGGGCACAACTTCAAAAGCAGGTGCCAGTTGCTAAACCTCCCAAAGTTCCATTTTTTACAGGTAGATCCCAAATTGTCGAGCAAATTGTTAAAGCACTGGTGCCAGGACAAGCCATTGCCATATGTGGACCCGGTGGTATTGGTAAAACATCCCTCGCCGCTGAAATCGCCTGGAACCTAGCTCCAGACTCAAGGCCACCGACGCTATTTCCCGATGGCCTTTTTTACCATTCCTTTTACAAGCAGAATCAGGTTGAAATCGCCCTGGAAGAAATTGCCAGAACGTTTGGTGAAAACCCGACAGAGGGGTCTGCTTACCTGGCTGCCAAACGAGCACTGGTTGGCTCAAGTGCACTCCTTGTATTAGATGGAACAGAGGTTGCCGATAACCTGGACAGACTATTAACTATTTGTGGCTCTTGCGGGATTTTGATTACCAGCCGTAGGCGCGAGGATGCCAGAAGCATCCGCATTGACCTGGAAACACTCAGCCCCGAAGACTCTTTAACTTTATTGAAGCAGTGGGGAAGAAGTCGAGTGGATAATGAGGCAGCTGCACGGCGCATATGTGACCTGGTTGATGGACTACCGTTAGCCATCACGCTAGTTGGTAAATATCTTTCAGAGCGAGAAGAAAATGCGTCTGAGTACCTGGAATGGCTGGAAACAACCCCTTTGAAAGCATTGAATACAGGCGAACGACAGCATGAAAGCATCCCGATCCTGTTAAAAAAAAGCCTGACGCAAATTCACCCGCAAGTGAATGAAATATTTTCTCTCCTTGGATTTCTTGCCCCGAAACCGTTTGATCGCAATCTCATTGCAACTGCTTCGCAATTACCTTACTGGGATTCTTTTACAATTTTGGGTGAGCTTGTAAATTACGGCTTGCTTCAACGCCCCTCACAAGAATATGTGATTAGTCATGCTTTAATTCATAGTTACGCCTCTGATAATCTTCCTGCTTCTGGAAAAGCACTTGCAAAGCTTGTTAGTTGGTTCAAGCCAAAGTTGGCAGTGAAGCAACAAGATTCTCTAAAACTTACAGTTGATGAGCGTGCGCACCTCCTAAACCTGTTTGGTCATTGTCAAAAGAACGCACTTCAATCAGAGATTTTAGCTGTTGCCCAACCATTTGAAACAATGCTTGATGTGCAGGGCCATTGGGCGGAGCGTTTGCTGGTTATTGAAGAGGGTCTGGCAGCGGCACAAGCAGCAAATGACCCAGAAGCAATTGGCATTTGGTTTGCGCGAAAGGGAGCAATGTTAAGCGACCTGGGGGATGCAACGGCAGCCATTGACTATTTTTCTCAGGCAATTAACCATTTTCAAAACGGTAAAAACATTCTGGAAGAGGCCAAAGCCCTCGAACGCCTTAGCCTGAACTATTCGCGGCTCAGCGATTTCACACTAGCCGAGTCATTGTCCAAACAGGCATTACAAATCGCACAGAATCATGGAGACCAACAAGCTGAAGCTCAATATCAGAATACGCTAGCCAGAATTTATCGGTTAAACGATGAATATGAGCGTGCTTTTCATCATGCAAACCTTTCCATTGATTTGGCACGCTCAATGAACGATCGTTACCAAGAACAAATCAGTCTGGGTAACTTGGGCCGCACTTTTATAGATGCCTCAGACTTTGAAGCCGCATCTAGTAATTTAGAAGAGGCTTTATCGATTGCAAGAGAAGTTGGCTCCAAGCGACATGAACTTGATCATCTGAAAAGCCTAGGTCTTAGCTATTTCTTTCTGGGAAGGTGGGAGGAAGATTTGGAGTGCCAGAGAAAAGCACATGAAATAATTAAAGAACTAAACTATCGGCAAATGGAAGCCTTTGTTTATTCTAATTTTGCTCACGTCGAGATTCAACTGGGACAAGCAGAGAAAGCTTTTCAATCGTATCAAAACTCCATAGATCTTTTTCAAAAAATGGGCAACCTGTCGGCGGAGCTAACACAGCGCCTTAATCAGCTAGAATGCTTCGTCATTTTAGGGAGAGCTGATGAAGCATTTCTTATTGTGAATACAATACTAAAGGAGGCTCAAAGCCGGGAGTTTACGTCGATTGTCAGCCAATCCTTGGCTAAAAGGGGTACTATTCTGAGGTATCTCAACAGACCGGACTTAGCTATCTCATCACATACAGATTCTTTGTCTATTGCCAAAGATTATGGTTCTAACTGGGACATTGCTGCTCTAAACACGGAATTAGGGACTGACTATCTTGTATTAGGTGATATAGGCAAATCTATTTTTCATTTTCAAACTTCTTTAAGCTTGCTAAATAAAATGAATGGATTGCCCTGGCAGGTGATGTTGCTTGCTTACTTAAGCATAGCTTTTTTAGCTCAGGATAACCATGTGTCGGCCGAAGAAACTTCGAAAGAACTTGTTGAGCTAGCCCATAAGACACAATTAGTTGCACATGGCCGTCGTTTACTACAACAACGCGTTGATTTGTTTAAGCAATTAAGACAACCAAAAATGGTATCAATTTGTTATGAAGTCATGAGTTGGTTGTCAGAAGTAAGCGTGTGAAAATCGTCCCTTTTCCTTACTCTCCAATCAGCTATAAAATTGAATTGGACAAGCTCCAGCATGCCAGTTAGAAAACTCAGTTAATAAAACAAAGTAAAAATTGTTGTTGGATTCATGGTTTTCTTAACGGTAAATTAGCTTATGCTGATCGGTTATGTGGGTGTGTCCACTCTGGACCAACATGTCTCCCTGCAAAAAGATGCTTTACAGCATTCTGGTTACAAGCACAACTTCCAGGACGAAGCCAGTGGTGCTAAATCCGCGAGGTCGGGCTTACAGAAAGCGTTATACTATGCTCATACAGGTGACACGCCGCGAGGCTGAAGAATATGAACCGCTTTGTAAACGAATATGCGGACTCTTGCAGCGTCGGCGCAAGCTAAGTTTGTAGCCATCCATCTGGTTCTTGAACATTTGTAGGCGCGTAGTTTGCAAAGTTTACAGCGAGATAGTGCCACCTAGACAATGGCCTTACAAGGTAGCATAAGCCTGACCATTCTCTACGACATCCCCCATTACGAGGAAGACCTTGATTTTGCCCTGAAACTACAGCCAGAAGCGAACGGTTTTCATACTTATTTGCAGCGAATGGCGGACAGTTTTCTGCTGAAGCGTATGTCGTTGATGAACAGCTTAACGAGAAGACGCCAGTCACACAGCCTTTATGCCTTTTCGGGGTTTGCTTCATGAGCGTATTTTGTCAGGATAGGCTGAAGAGGTTATGGCAATCAAAATCGAAGTAGATACCAAGCCACCTACGCATGCCAGTTTGGTGCTCAGGCTCTTGACCAAGCATGCTATTCTTCATTTGCACCACCACGAGTCAAGATTTTATATGGGTGCTTTTTTCAGAGTGGTATGCCTTTTCTATGGCTAAAATCAAGAGAAGTAAATAACCGACCTGCGAAAACCTGTAAGGAGCAAACCGGTGCCACGTCGAATCACCGAATCAGACTACATTACACTTGCTGAAGAAAACAATTTCACTTGGGTAGGTAATGTATTGCCAAGAAGAACACATGACAAAACAAGGTGGCAATGTAGAGAAGGCCACCATTGGCAAGCCAGTTATCACAACATCAAGCACAATGGGAGTGGCTGTCCATACTGTCGTGGCACAGCGCCAAAAGTAGCCAAAGATTATCGTGCCCTGGCCCGCAATCGCAAATTTGTCTGGATTGGGCCAGAAGTGGCAACAACAACCAGTAAAACGGGCTGGCGTTGTCGCAACAACCATACCTGGTTAGCCTCGTTCAGCCACATTCAAGCGGGTCGAGGCTGTCCGCACTGTGCCGGAAAAGCGCCTAAAACACACCGCAATTATATCCAGTTGGCAGATCAAAGAGGTTTTGTCTGGCTAGGCCCGATGGTCAGCCGGGTCAGTGTGAAAACAGGTTGGGAATGTGCCCATGGACATAGGTGGCAGGCAAGTTTTAACAGCATCTCCAATGGTAGCGGTTGCCCCCATTGCGCCAACAATTTTCCCAAGACAGAGAGAGACTATCACGCATTAGCTGACCAGCATGGCTTCCAGTGGTTGGGACCCAAGGTTCAAAATGCATTAACCCCTACAGCCTGGTTGTGTGCAAATGAGCATATTTGGTGGGCGAGATATAATGATTTACAGCAAGGGCTTCGTTGCGGCCACTGTCACCGTGCAAATCTGGATTAATTGAGATGAAGTCACTCTTGCACCGGGTAGCGACGCTCGGCGCGGACAGAACATGTGGATAATTCTTATCAGGCAAACACACATCTTACTAGGTGTGTGGTGCATTTTCCCAGGACACAAGACCATGTGGTTTTTGTTAGAAATTAAAAAGCCCTGCCGAAGTCAATCTTTGGCAGGGCTTTCGTTTTAGGCAGGCCGATTAATTAACAGCCATTCTCGACGTTGACACAGAAATCAATTCCGGGTTCATAATCCAGGATTGTATCCAGACCAAATTGACCGTTGATGAAATCTGCCCCAGCGCCACCAGTAAAGGTGTCGTCACCAAACAAGCCCAGCAGCAAATCATTGCCACCATAGCCGAAAATGGAGTCGTTTTCCAAACCGCCAGTGATAATTTCACCGCTGTCTGTACCGTGAATCTCATAGCAAGTGCTATCGCCCAATCCTTGAGAAAGCCCCCAACGACCAGCATGGAAGCGAATTCCATTATAGCCAGCATCGCCAACCATGGCCTCGGTTGCCAGACCATCAAACGGGCTACCGGACAGGGCCACGACATAGCAGCCGTCTGCGTTACGGATGAGGTCAGATGTCAGGCCAAGGCCGACAATCACAGGATCATGGTCCGATGCCCGATAAGCATTCGGCTCATAGAGGGCATCCTGAGCGTCTTGCTTAAACGATGTGTCGTAATCCAGAAGATCCGGTTCATCAGCGTTGATGTGCCATTCGGTCGCCCCGGTTACCTGGCCGACCAGACTGCTGCTGGCAAGTGCATAATCGAGGTAGCCTAACTGCCCGTCAAACACATAGGAGTAGGCGTATTCTCCACCGAAAGCAAAAGCAAGGTCGGTGTAATCATCACCTGTTCCCAGGGAATCATCAGATCCCGCCAGGATCGCGGCAATCGGGTCTTCCTTGTCATACGAGTTCAGGTCGCCGATGATCAGCACATCGGAATCGCCACTACCGGTCGGGTCAGTGGCCAGCCAGTCAACCATTGCTTCGGCTGCCAACATGCGAGTGATGTTGCAGTTACCGGCGCCATCACCTAAATCCGGGTCGCCAACATCGTCACAGGCGGACCCTTTGGATTTCAGGTGATTCACTACCACGGTGAAGATACCGTTTGTGCTGTTTTCCACGAAGCTCTGAGCCAATGCTGGCCGATTTTTGTCATCGTTGAAGCGAGAATCCACGGATGAATCAAGGATAGCGCTATTACCATATGGCGTGACGGTTGTGGTGTTGTAGATAAGACCAACCGCAATCTCGTCTGTGCCGATAACTGGTACACCAGGGTCAATGAAGGCGTAGGTGCCAGGTGCCGTGGCATCGTTCAAACCATTCACCAAATCGGCAATAGCACTGAGCGAATCATAGCCATCATTTTCAATTTCCATCAGGCCGATCACGTCAGAATCCATAGCGACCAAAGCGGCAATAATTTTGGCGCGCTGCCGATTGAACTCATCCAAATTGTCAGCGCCACGCGAGGTGGGGAAGCCGCCGCCCATCCCATCACCATTGAAGTAGTTCAATACATTGAAACTGGTCACTTGCAAACTGCCGCCCACAGGATCGGGAGCGGCCGTTCGTGGATTAAGCGAGGTGTAATCTGCGCCCTGTGTCGGCTGAATCCGGTACAGACTAAAGCTGTAATTGATAACACCCGTCACGTTGTCAAGACTGTCGCCACCCCGGAAGGTGTTGGTCAAGTCAAAAACCATACCATTGGGATGAATCGCCGGGTCTGGATTTTGCGACGTACGGCCGTCATCCAGCGTAATCCGGTTAGCTGCATTGGCCGCAGCAAGAGCTGCCTGTTCAGGGCTGCCAGGGGCATAAACGGCCGTTGGTTGGAACTGGCGGTCTGGGGTGAGCACCATCTCCCCGAATCTATCAAAGTTGAAATATTCGGAAATGTAGAGCGTTTGTCCAGCGGTGGTTACCAACATACCTTCAACTGCTTCAAAGTCAGTGGGGATGGTAATGGTGGTGGGAGCCACGCTGCCCGTACCACAAAGCAGCACGTTATCTACGGCCGTCAGTTCTGTCATGTCGAAGAACTCATCCACTGTACCACTTACACGAACCAAATCGCCTTCGGAAACGTCCACGGCGCTGGGAGCGAATACAAAGATACCGTCAGAAGTGAGGGGGTCACCGTCACCAACGGGGTCTTGGACAAAGAAGCCCCCCAAATCGGTGTGGTCCCCATCATTAGGTTGGAAATCGCCGACAACAACGCCATCAATGACCACTGCGGAACCATCAAGCGGACTGGCTGCTCCATTCCCCTGAATATCATAGATTGGCGTGGTGACGTCTGGTGTGGTGCAATCCAGCGGTGGCGGCACAAACAACTCGTTTGCTGTGCCAGGAGTATTATACGCTTCGCCCAGGCCAATGGAACCTGTAAAACCAGGAATCCCAGCGAGGTCGAAATCATTACGCACCCAATCGGTTGCGCCATCGGTATCCAATCCATCTGGAATGCGGGACGCACCGCCTGGAGCGAAACTGCTGATACCGTCATAGTTAGGGCCTAAGGCAGGCGTTCCATAGGTTAGATCACCAGCGCCGCCATCATTGACGGAAACCGCATCAACGATTGCGTCCCAAGGGGTGCTGTCCAGAATGCCGTCGTCATCACTATCCAAATCATCCCCATTGGCCCCGGTGAAGTTATTCACCAGCAGCAAGGTGATCGTACCATTTTCCAAAGAGTTGGCTGCCAAATCACCTAACCAGAACCCATTGGTATCCGTACTGCCGACAGCAATTACTTCATCAACCGTACCGGTCGCGGAGGTACTGTCCCCTTCAATCTCCAGGATGGTATAAGCAGAATAATCTGTATCTGGACTGCCGAAAACCTCAACATATTCGACATCGGTTCCAGTGGTGCTGGCCGAAAATTCATTGATGACAGGATCTGCTGTGGTCACTCCACCACAGTTAGCGGTATGGCTACCCAGCCCGTCAAAGGCATCTTGGGCAAAAACAACCCACTCTGCCGAGGCATCAAAAGCATCATCCGGGTTGGTGTCCCCGGCGCAAACTGCCTCTGCTCGTCGCAGGGTATCGTTCTGGCCGCCGCCGACCCATTCGCTGCCAGGATCAAAACCAACTTGACCAAACGCATCTACAACCGCACCGTCTTTCCGCAGCACTACGGCATCATCGCCGTTGAAGTTAATCACGCTGCTGCTTACCAGATCAGTTTCAGCCAGGACGGCCGGGTCAGCTGAACCATTTGCCAAAACAAAAACGTCGCCATCGACAATTGTGCCAGTGAGGGCAACACTTTGGCTCGGAGACGCAGCTCCGTTGCTATACAGTTCTAGGGTATAAAGTCCTGCTCCTAAATCTACTGCGGCGCCTGTGCCGTTATAGATTTCAATGGCTTTATTGAAGCTGGACCCTTCGATATATTCTGAGATGAACAAATCACTGGCAGCTGCGCTGACAGGTCTGTTCATGCTTAGAGTTGCTGTCAATAAAATGACTAGCAGCCCCAGGCTGAATATAAGTCGAGATTTTCTCATGTTTCCTCCATCATAATTCATAAATGAGTCGATAATGTGTTTCAGTGAGATTTGACCTGATGATTAAACTTCTTTCAGGATGGGTACCTCCTTTCTGACTCCGCCGAGAGGTGGGTCACATTGTTCAGTCTGATAGGCTTGCTCAATAGCTTCTCTGCTCCCAGGGACACAAAAAAGTCTACATACAGACTGTAGATGAATCTTGTTAACAGACTATAAAAACTACGATAACAGGGGGTAAAATTATTCACGACTGATCTAATCTGCATAAACCATTTCGATCGTAATTGTGAAGACAGAAATCTTTGCTCAACTCATGCGCCGTCTTTCTCATAAGGCTGATGAAAGAGCATCTGAGGAAGCCCCTTGCTTTTTGGAATGAAAAGACGCTATTCTTCCATTCCCATTGAACGGTTTAAGGCTTACAGGCTTTCTTACAAGTTCGCTTAAGCAATTACAACATCGGGCGAATAGCCGTGCCGAGAAAAGGTCAACGGTAGCCAAAGTGGGTTGTATATTGCCGCGCTGAAAATGAGGTACTGTAGACCTCCTGATGGGGTTTAATATCACTCTATAGCGTCAAATGACCATTCTAAACCCTTTTTCGGCGTCTGAGAGCCATTTTAAGAAATTTTAGATTTTTTTCGCCGGGAATTTTTGCGGATTTTCTTTGACTATTTAGCCGCACTTTGGCAAGGTCAATTTCCTTGAGCTATTCAGCACAGGCTCTCGCTATTGGGTCGTGATCGCCAGCGCAAGCTGGATGAAGCCTCTGGCCGTCACCTGCAGGCTACGCATCGGTTTCCAGGTAACGTTCCGAAGTCGTGATGTTAGTCCAGCATTTGGTGAATCTGCCGCATATCTGGATCGCCCTTGAACAGCAGGAAGATACGGCCGTCCTGATTCCCCGCCGTCTGCCCTCATTTTTCCAGCGCAACCTTCGCAACCTTCACCTTCAGTGAGATGCCCACTGAACCCATCCAGCCGCTTGCCCGCCTAGTCAATGAACGCCTCCGCTTAATGGCAGTAATGTTGCTGGATCATCTCCCAGGTCAACATGGTTAACTCGGAACACCTTGACCCAATGCCTACATGAACGCCAGGCTCGCTTGGTCGCGGATCGCCTTACGCAGCGGAATCTCTTCCTGCTAGACGCCGTTGACCCGTTCGACCCGATAAGCCAGGGTGGGGGGAACCAAGCTATTGCCGGCCACCAGCTTGCGAATGGCTGACAGTGCCTGGTTGAGACTGCTCCTGCTTTGGCCGGATTGTAGCATCCCCTCGTGGTGGACAATGATAATTGCTTTGGTGACCGGGACGGCCGTTTTCGTTGTACCAATCCTGGAAGTCATTGAAGCGCGGCTTTTAGCTCGCTCCTATACAGGCTGTCCCCACTGTGCGTCACCAAATCAATGATGGCATACCAGTCGTCTTGGGGAACAAGATGTGTGTCTTCAGGGATCATTTTTGCATTCCATTTTTGAATATAAGGAGTAATTTAAGGAAGAACTATGCCCTTTTTCTCCCGCGAAATGGAACTGGCGCTGCTGGATGATTTGTACCAGCGTGCTGGAGTTCAATTTCTCATTCTGTACGGCCGTCGTCGCATTGGCAAAACAGCGCTCATCACCCAGCAGGGCGGGGGTGTTG
This sequence comes from Ardenticatenaceae bacterium, assembly GCA_020634495.1. The sequence goes on from JACKBR010000002.1 coordinate 170,167, forward strand.
ATGCCCCTTATCTGTACTGGATGGCTTCCCAAACGTCAGCGATCAATCAACTGCGCAACTTTTCCCAGGCGCTATTTCAATTTCTGAACTCGGAAACGGCCGTAACGCCTACCTTTAGCTATCCATCCTGGGGTGCCGCCTTCGCCGAAGTTGCCCGGCTGGCCGCCAATCAGCGGATTGTGATCGTGTTGGATGCATTCACCTATGTCATGCAGGCGGATTCTGAGGTGCCCAGCCTGATCCAAAAGGCATGGGACCATCACCTCAAAGAGAGCCAGGCTTTTCTTATTCTCATGGGATCGCTGGCGGGCATCATTCAGCGGGCCGCGCTGGATTACCAATCGCCGCTTTACGGTCGAGCCACGGCGCGGCTGAAGCTACAACCGCTTTTTTTTGGGGGCACTGGCCGATATGCTGCCCAAATACAGTAGCGAACAGCGGGTGGCTATTTATACCATCACTGGTGGCGTCCCGGCCTAAATTGAACTATTCGATGACAGCCTCAATATCTTACAAAACTTACAGCTGCGCATCGTCACCCCGGCCAATGTGATGCTGTCCGACGCCGTTTTCCTGCTGCACGAGCAGCTGGACAATTACGTTGCCGTGCTGGAAGCCATTGCTGCCGGATTTCATCACCTGACAGAGATCGCCACGATGTCGGGCATTGACCGCTCCAACATCACCAAATATTGAGCCGTGCTGCGGGAATTGGGTTATGTGGAACGATTGGTACCGGCAACGGCACGACGACCAGAAAAAAGTCACCAAGGCCGAAATAGGCGAACTATCGTTGTTACCTGAACATACTGGCAGCTTTTGGCCCAAACAGGCTCAGTTGGATGTGTTGGCCATCAACTGGCGTACGAAGGATATTTTGCTGGGCGAATGTAAGTGGAGCCAAAAGCCAGTTGACAGAGAAGCTATTCAAACCCTGATAGAAAAAACAGAAAAAGTTTTACCAGGACAGGTGGCTTGGCAAGTCCATTATGCATTCTTTGCCCGCAGCGGCTTCACACTGGCGGCACAGGCATTGGCCCATGAGCACCAGGCACACTTGGTGACGCTGGCTCAGATGGAGTCCGAGATGCAACATTGGCCAAAAACACAAGAAAGCAAATAGCCATAGCGAATTGCTAGCGACGAAAGATTGCCTCGTCGAGTGAGCAACTTATTTTCCCTTCGCTAATAGCTCGCGTTTTACTTGACATAATTCGATATTTTTGCTATTTTATAGATACCGATAAGTTAGACTTATTAGTATCTATAACACTTGGAGCAAAATATGCCATCTAAAAACAAAATTCAACCTGTGATTTCAGAAACGCTGTTGGATGAAAATAAAAACATGGCGCTAGTGCGCGCTGGCCAGGTAGCAAATCTGGCAGCAGCCAATTATCTATTTGCTGATTATCTTCAGCGGCGTGCCGAGAAGACCATTCGCACCCAACACGCAGCCTTGCAATTGTGGGTTCAATATTTAAGCGAGTTGGGTGCAGCCTCGCAGTTATTAGCCGGTGCCGAAACCTGGGCAAGCGCTTATTTTTCAAAAAAGGAAAAGCAGGCAATAGCAGAAAGAGGCAAAAAGCAGGCAAACCCTCTTCCTATTATTTATGGAGCCTATTTTTGTCAACGTGAGCCGGCGGCCTGGATTGGTGTTACCTGGGGATTGGCGGAAGGGTTTGTGCACTGGCTGCTACAGCAAGGATATAGTGTGGCCAGCGTTAATAATCGTCTCTCAGCCATCAAAGTATATGTCCGGTTAGCAGCGAAAGCTGGCGCAATCTCCCCTACTGAACACGCCTTGATTCAAGAGGTACGTGGTTATAGTGCCACCGAAGGCAACCGTATCGATAAAGCCCGTCCGGCAGCTCGCGTTGGCTATAAAAAAGAAGAAGCTATTGTTCTAGAGGCCAAACAAGCAAGGCGCTTTAAAAGTGAACATCCCCCTACCCCACAGGGCATTCGGGATCGCTTGCTCGTCTGCCTCTTGCTAGATTTAGGTCTGCGTGCCAGCGAAGTAGCTGCGCTTAAGGTAGAAGATTTTACGGAAATTGGAATTGTGACTGTTTATCGGCAAAAGACAGATACGGTAGACAGGATGCAATTATCTGCTGATATCGAAGCAGCTCTAGAGGATTATGCGAAATTTATGCGGAAAAGCGGCACCTTACTGCGCGGGAGTAGAAAAAATAACAAGTTGACGAATCAGGTTATGTCTGTCCGAGCTATTGGGGCAAGGATTAAAACCTTGGGTCGGGATATTTTGGGCATTTGGGAGCTGAGCCCACACGATTTGCGCCATACCTGGGCAACGCGGGCAGCAAAAGATAGTAATCCTTTTGTTTTGCGGGATGCCGGTGGCTGGACCAATATGCAGACGCCAAGTCGGTATGTCGAAAAAGCCAGGATTGTTAATGAGGGGATAAAGTTGGATTATTAAGTAAAGTGAGCGGAAAGTTAGCTTGCATCATACTTGATTATCATAGGTTATTTCCTCAATGTAAAACACCTCTCTCATGTAGTTACTGCCGCTTCGACAGCAGCAGCTACGAGCGTGGAGTTCCCCTGTAGACCGTTTCTATTTACCTCGAATCAGCTTGAAAGTGAACGGCACCCATTCCCATTGTGGTTTTATGCCCAATGCCGCTGAACGCCGCAATTTTGGCCAACGCCTGTAAAATGCGCCGCTGTTCATCGTTGCCATGATAAACAGCAAAAGTGGCTGTTCCTACAAAGCCTGTAAATGATTCATGGTAGGTGATGGCAATAGTTGCAGTTTCGATTTGGTGCTCACTCACATAAATATTTTGAGCACACCAATCCAGCCACGAATCTGCCATCCTCAAACGCAGGGGTATGGGCGCATAATGCTGCCAAATGGTGAGGGGCCTATAGAATATGTTTCGTGGCAATGGAAGTGTCAGATGGGTTTTACCTTGTTTAAACGCTGTTGGCGATAAAAATTGTAATCGAACTTCGCCAACTGGTGCCGATTCAGACATTTCCTGAAAATTCGGGCCAGAAGCTATTTCAACCTGAGTAACTTTAAACTTTTGAAGTCCCAGTTTAAGCGTCTGTTGACTGTTTTCCACCTTGCGCCAGGCGGAATACATGATTGAAGCCGCCTCATCGGTTAATAGTGCATACCGTATCCCCGCCAGGTAACCGTCGTTTGTATAATAAGTTAGGGTTGAAAATGGCTTGGGAGATTCGTGCGTATGCAGCCAGGTGGCCGTAGACGGATTGTCTTGTTTAAGAACCTCAAACAGAAGGCCGTAATGGCCACGGGCAAACACCTGCTGTCCATCTAGGGGGGGATCGAAACCAACAGCTACATAATCCATATGTTTGTCATGATCCAATAAGGGGCATCCAATATTCGTAAATTTGCTGAATATCGATCCTCGGTTTTTGGTAAACTTTTACGGGTATCCAGTTGTCAAAAAGTGCCCCAATGATGACACCAGCCGCAACGGGGCCATTGAGAAAAAGATGAAGTTCCGTGTAACCTTTTAGCTGAAATAGCCGCTTCTTTTCTTGAAGCGTATCCACCAATCGCTGCAAATCGTTTGCATCTTCTATGCCCGCCATCTCTAGTTCTTCAATCGGCATTTCCCATTGCTTCATTTTTAAAAACCATTCCACTTGCGGCTTGATCGAAGGTGTATTGGGCGTTAGCGCTAAGGCAAAAGCGACAGGTTTTTCAGATTGAATCCCTTCGTTACTGATAATGTACTGCTGCAAGTTGACGTTTGGCCGGCTCTCTCTAGCCTGGCGATAAAACTTCCGGTTTTGCTGCCATAAGCGGTAAGCGGCATAGATGGCAGCAATAAATGTGCCGATGCCCAGCAGGTTGTCAAGGCGACTAATCAAATCCCATGTGTTCATTAATTCTCTTTCACCCCCGTAATTGACGTGATATGGTAGCAACGCGCACGTAATAGGAACGGCCGTCCGCGTCACGGTGAAGGTGGTACAGGTAATCGCCCTGGTAAACGGTGCCCCAAGTGCAGCCCAGCAAAAAGCCCAGCGCAACTGGCGCGGCCAAAAAGAGGTGCAGTCGCGCTTTGGGGAATTCCAGCCGTACCGTTTGCATCGTTTGGAAGAAGAGTTGGCCGATGGCTTCCCAGTCGCTTTCTACGCTCAAAAATTCCGTTTTGTTGTAGGCTGGTACATTGGTTAGCAGCACAAAATGGGCGGGGACGTCCTGGTCGTCCAGGTAGGCGGCGGCGGTGGGCAGCGCAGGCTGGGCCATGCTGACCACCACGGCAATATCATCGCGTGGCGGAACGGCCGTTGGCGCGGCAATGTCTGGCCAGTTGGCGTGGGGGCGGTGTTTTCGGCCGTAATTCACCAGGCTGGCCAACTGCCCGCGCCGCTGCAAGTAGGTCACCAATTCCTGAACTTTGGTGGCGTACGCGTCTCCAGCCAGGTTCTCAAAGGCAACGCCTAGTTCAAAGCACACCTCTTGCAGCTCAGCCTGATTGAAGGTGTCCAGAACGGTCTCGCGCAGGGCACGCAGCACGGCCTGTTCGGCTTTCAGTTCGTCTGGCTTGGCAGTGATCAGGTAGGAAACGGCGTTGGTGGTGGTGTGCAACGGCCGTACCTGGACCTGCTCACCTACCAATACCAGTTTCTTATCCACATCGACAGGCTGTTGAAAACCACTATCGTGCAACAAATTTATTGCCTGCTGCACAACTTTAATATTTGAATTTAATGTCATCACAAATTCCTCACGGCTCTATCTAGTCAATTGAGGCCATTTTGTTCCTTTATAGCTTTTAGCTTGTTTCTTGATTTCACCAATATTGATAGTAGTCCCTGAAAAATCTGCTCTATCTAGAACGGCTTGACGAAAAGTTGCTCCATCTAGTCTACACCCTTTAAACGATGCCCCACTCAAATTTGATCTGTCGAAATTTGTTCCAGAGCAAGCTTTATTGCTCAATTTTGAAAAATCAGAACCTGAGAGATCCGCATCGCTCAATGTCTTGTTGACCAAGTCTACACCATTCAATGCATCATTTACGGAGCGCCAAACACATTGCCAATCTTGATCTTGATCTTGCCAATCTTGATGAAATTTAGTGTGCTCATCAATGATAGTTTGATGAAATTTAGCTAAATTAAGCCGCGAATTGGTGAAATCTACTCCAGAAAGATCAGCACCTGTAAAATCTGCTTCTTCCAAATCGGCATAGCGCAAATCGGCTTTATTTAGCCTAGCCTTCCTAAAGATAGCCCCTTTTAGAATAGCTGATTTGCTTTGGTCAACATCATCAAATGATTTTGGTTCCGAAGTTTTATCAAAAAAGTTGGCCTCGCTCAAATCTGTACCACTCAAGTTTGCTTTAGTTAGATTCACCCCTTGCATGTCTAAGCCTCTCAAATCCATGCCTGCAAGATTTGATTCTGACAAATCTGCATCTATCAGCAAAGCTTTCCAGTAATCTTTCATCGTCATATCGATCTGGCGGTCAATTATATTTCTTATATATGTCTCAGATTGAATGTGTCCATTTACCAGCTGCCAAATAACAAACCATCTATTTTTGTCTTGATCACCAAAATTTGTGGTGTCATCAATTTGTACCCCGTGCAACTTACACTTGGAAAAATTTGTACGGACTAAAGTTGCTCCCTTCAAATTGGCCTTTTGCAGGGTTGAACCTGTCAAATTGGCACCAGTCAAATCACATCCACTTAGATTTGATTCCTGCAAATTAGCATTGACTAACCTCACATTTAAAAAAGATGTTTTGATGAACTGCGTTTTTTCCAGAAAAGCGTTGTCAAGATTAGCCTCGTCCAAACGAACATCTGTCCATATCGCGTTATCGGCGTGAATGCTCTTAATTTCTGTATCCCATTCATTGTTTTGAGAGACACGGGCGTGGTTAAGGTAGACCTTAGTAAAATGCGTGTTTGAGAAATTCACTACTTCTATTAAGGCGTTATTTAGCTGAACGTTTTCAAATGTGGAATTTTCGAAGAATACAGAATTCAGGCATGAATCTGTAAGATTGACATTGTTAAGATTTGCTCTAGATAAATTGGTGTTTTTAAATTGAGAGTTACGCAATTCGACATCTTTTAAGTCTGCATCTTCCATCGAAGCGTTCAACAAATCTATTTCTTCCAGTTTTGCACTTTTCAAAATAACTCCTGAAAAATCCACCCCGTCTAGAATTGCTTTTAATTCATTGTTCTCATTGTCGTTCTCCTCATATTGCATAGAGGACAAGAGTTCAAAGCCATGTAATAATTGAACCAATTGGCCCTTACGAACGCCGTCCAAGTCCTTTACAATTTCAGTAAGCCAAGCTCGGAGCATGTTATAAATTTGTTTTGCATTTCTATTTTCCTCTAACCTTTGCCCTTCAAAATGGTTTAGCACCAAATCAGAAACTCTATCAATAAAGCCAGTTAATGCTATTTGTCGTCTTTCCTCATTTGCAATCTGTTGCTTAACATTTTTGTCTCTTTTATCTAAATGAAATATCACAAGTGCCACTACTGCTGGCAAAATGATAACTTCTAAAATATCCCATACTGTTTTTGGTGGCTGATAAAAACCAACCTCACTTGTTGAAGAATTTTCAATTAATATTTCTTTAAAGCCCCAATCAAAGAACTGAAGCAACAAAAACACAATCAAGGTCAGTACCAAGACCGCAATTATCCAGCTTTTTCCTTGGAGAATTACAGCTTGCCGTATATTTTTTGCCCACTCCAATAAGTTTTCATGTTGCTGGATAAACCAACTTTTGCTTTTCAATATGTATTTACGAATCATGTCTAAAGCCTGGAACCATAACTTGGACAATCAATGCTACACTTTACTGACTGCCCATAAATTATACAGTCTATTTACCTATTTCAAGCGGATCAGGAAGGACTGGACGCTCCTTGTATTCATTGAGTCTGCGGGGGCCATACTCAATTTCCATGTAGCGGGTCGCCTCCGTCCAGGCGGGATCGTCTTCGTGCCAGGTAAGCATCGCCAGCAACATGCGAATGCGCTCCATTTGGGTGAAGCGGGGAGGCCGTTCATCCGATGACACTTTCGCCAAAATGTATTGCTCAAAATCAGCAATGTACGTTTGGGGATTAGCCATTTCCTCAGCTGCCTGCCACTGTTCACCAGTAAACAGGGTTTGGTACCGCTTGGGCCGCTTGGTTAATGTTAGGGTTGGCTTGATGTGAACGCCCCCCATGCCTAACGGCTTGCCCATACCAATCTTGTGGCAGTAGGTTTTGTTGTCATCAGCAGGCAGCGCCAAAGCCCACCAGAGTAGCCCCAGTTCTTCCGGCTTCAAGTTCTCAAAGTGGATCCGACTGGAGAAAGTAACATCTGGTTTCAATGGCACCATGCGCGTTAGCTGGGATTCGTTTTTAATCTTCCCATCCTTATCTTTTTCCAAATCCCGCGCCTTAAAATCCGGGTTTTTGCCCCGATGCCAATAATGCTTGACACCCCGAATTTGAGTGGTTGAACGGGAAGAGCCATAATGCGCCAACTGCTCATTCCGATCCGGGTCGTGACCTTCGTCTTTATCCTGCACCAGGTAATGCTGGAAGGTGCTGGGCTTGGGTGAGGCCAAAATTTTAGGTATCATTTCTTCCATCCAAACCCCATCCTTTCCGGCGCTCACGAAGTGAGCATCGCCAAAAAAGACACGCCCCGCCCGGCTACCAGCTGGGCCGTCCACTTCTTCAACCCAACCAAAAATGGCATCAGCCAAATCTGGCGCTTGCCGTCCTTTGTGGTTGTTGGGCACAAAATCATAAGGTGTTGCCGCTCGATTCTCGCCGTCAATCAGGGCCGGAATACGAAAGTTGGGGCTGTGACCAAAGGCTAACACTTTGCCGTCCCGCACGATATAAAAAACTGGCTTTAAGTGGCCTAAGCACCCCTTGTCGCTGCTCCAGTCAGACAGTTCCTCCCGCTGGAAGGGCGTTAGGCTATCCAAGTAATCTCTAATAACGTGGTCTGGAATGGCAACGGCCGTTTGTTTGCTGTTCGGCAGCAGCATGAGCACCTGTCTGGCGCGCGGCGACTTGGTGCTGCCCCGGTCTGCTTCCAGCATGTTTCCCGCACAAACCAGATTCCCTTTGATGCGGTACGCGTCTCTGTCACCCATAGCATTGATCTGTACATATGTGCCGCGCTTGCCCCGTTTTGTTTCTGGCTCAAAGCTAACGGCATGAATCTGGGGTCGGTAATCTTCATGGTTAAAGTCAAGATAGTCAGGCAAACCAAACTTTTGAATCTGGCTATCTTTTATTTTGATGTACTGCTCACCAGTGGGCCAGCGGCGAGCGGGCATGATATACCATTTATCCTCTTTCTCGTCGTGGAGCAGGTAACCGGCATTAACGTTTTTGGCAAAACGGCCGATTAATTGATCATACGGCTCGCGCAGCGGGTCAAATTTAGAGGCTGCCACGGCCCGAATGAACATTTTGGGTTTGTCGGCCACCCAGCGGATACGGCCGTATCCAAGCACCTCCACCATCTGACGGATCATCCCGCGAAGGGAACTGCCCGGAATTACGGGCCGCAACCGACCTTCTACTTCCTTGTCGCCAGTAGCAAAAAAAGGGGCACGTTCTTTTTTCTCAGCCACGGTCAACTCATCTGGCTTTTTCAATCCCTGTGCCGCAAACACCACCTCGTTCATCATGCCCCGGATGTAGGTAGGTGCTTTGGTTTCAATCTGGCAATCAATCCAGCCGGTTAACGTTCCCTCCTTATAAACATTGTGTTTGGGAATATCCTCATAATCAACATGCACGATTTCTTCTGCAAGCGGTATAAAGTTGTAAGGTGCGCGTGCCGTGTAACGATTGCCATCACGGTCACGCCGTGGACGCGTTGGATTTGTGTGTTTAGGAGCCATTGTTGTCGCCTCCATTTGCTTTGGGCCAGTCCAGATATAAAACGCGACTAAGCGTATAGTGGGCCTGACCAACCTCATCATATTGAATATAATGTCGTACTTTCAAGCGGGCTGTCTCTCCAGTTCCAGGCGGGGCATGAAGCAATCCTCGTGCCCCTTCTTGGAGCAAGGTGAACTCGTTCTTTTCGCTTATGTTTGTACCCCACAGGAGGTAATCTTCATCGTGGTAGTCATCTTTGCCAACGGCCGTATCCACCGCCGCCGTCACCACCCTGCCCTGGAACCCTGCCCCTGTGCGCCAAACCAGCAGTTCGCCTGCCTCACCAAAAAAGCGCAGTTGCTGCACAGTTTTTGCTCGTAAGGACACCGCTACTTCAGAAAACGCTTCACTTGAGAGCGCCAATGTGTTACCTACCAGAAGCCCCCAGATGACGCCATCATCGGCGTGAAGCAGCAGCGTCATTTCTGATGACTCGATGCCATTGTTCGCCGCTGTCTGGTTCAGCCATTGGCCCCAAACGGCCGTGTCTGACCCATCTGGCAGCGTGACAGATGTTAGCTTTTCATACAATTTGCTCATGCCGATACCTCCAATACATTTAGCGCATTCACACAATCTTCAAGCGCTTGTGCGCCACCGTCGGGGAAGGTTAGATTTCCATCTTTGTTTGTGTGAATGGTGATGGAACGGCCGTTTAGCATTAACTTGACCTCTTGCCCTTCTAGCCGTCCTCGCCCGACACTCCGTTCACCGCCCAAGGGCAAATCGCCAGTCCATAAATCTTTCAGCACCAGCAACAACAAGCCGACCTCCGCTTGAAACCATTCATCGTCCATTTGCGCCAATTTCCGCAGTGATAAATTCACTTTAACTGTTGTTGGCTCCTCAGTGCGGGCAAAAAGCGGTTGCTGGCTAAAGAGCGCTCCTGGGTAAGCCCCACCGGTAAAGCGATCAATTTTCACCCGATTTTGCACCAGGTTTGCGATGGGATTTTCCACAACGGACTCTTGCACCAGCAGGCGGCTGCCGCTGGCATTGTCAGGATCGTTTTCATCATGCCAACCAAAGATCCCCCTGATAAGTTCGTCCCCAGCCGCACCCTTGAGCGTGCGGGCAATACGGCCAGCGCGGGCGCGAATGCTGCCCGCCAGACTGGTGCCGGAAAGGGCGGCCTCTCCAGCGGCATTTTTCAAATGCACCATATCCGGTGCATCCGCTTTGCCGGAGTCAGCCCGGATGAGCAAGGAACTGGCTAATTTGAAAGTAGCCTTCATCTGGAAGAACTCACGGGCGTCTGTGCCTTCAAATTGAACTTTTAGCTCTTGGGCTATGTTTGGCATGAAGTCGGTGGCTTTTACTGCGTCTGGCATCTGGTAGTTTAGCCATTTAACAACTTTCGCCACGTCATTCATGGCAAATCGTTCGACGTGCCAGCCCATTACTTGGCAACGGCCGTAGCCGCGCCGCTTTCTCATCCCCAGATGAATATCTCCCTGCTCTAGCCCCTGCAAAGCCCTTACCAGCCAGGGTAGGGTCTCCTGGTTTTCTTCTGTTAGCCACAACTCAAAATGAAGCGGAAAAACCGTGCCTGCGGCCAGTAGTTCAATGTCGTATTTTGCGCCGTCCTTGGCTGTGCGCGTGTCAGCGTCCAAAGCCACACCATCCCGTATCTCGATAGGATTCTTCTTTGGCAGAACACCGATGGCATCATCAACCATTAGCCAGCTTTCGATACTAGCAACAGGCTTGTTTTCCTTCTTGGCATCAGCTACATCCTCGCCTACGTAGCCAAAAAGCTGCTCAACAAAGTGCTTGCCTTTGGCATCTTCGCCCACACCATAGCCCAATTCCACCTCACGCATGTAGTTGCGCAACGCGCCGGTGATTGAGGTACCGGTGAGCAATGGTGCGCCCGATACTTCATCCCGCAGCAGCCCAATGTCGGTCACGCCACTGGTATCGCCATTGCCCAAATGTGTGGGGCTTTGTAATACCAACTTGCCGCTGATAAAAATGCGTTCACGTACCTGACGGCTTTGTTTCCACTTTGTTTTCTCGATCTGGGTCATTGTCCACCCTCCTGGTTGCCGTTTCCATTTTCTGCTTTCTTTTGCTCAACAGCCAATTTCATGACGCCGTCAATCAAACGTGCCCGAAATTCAATAACAAGCTCTTTGGGCACCGTCGCCTCGATTCTGGCTACTTGTGGCAAGCGGTCTTTGATTTTAAACAAGGTTTGGAACTGTTCTTCGTTAAAATTGCTTTGGGTTCTTATCCATTCAAACAGATCATCGCCGTCTACTTTGGCACCTTGCCATTGGCTGCGCGAGCCCTTCAAGCTGTCCAGATGGGCTTTAATAACCTCCAGATTTTGCTGCGCCAGCGCATGTCGTGCCGCCAAGCGCACACGGGAAAGCTGCGTCGCAGAGGGCAACCTGGTTTTGGTTAACTTTTGCCCTTTTTGATGGACTAATTCTGCCAATTTGGTTTCTAATTGCTGCCGCAGGCGACGCTTTGCCATTTGTTGGGCTAGTTCAAGGCCGTACCCTTCTACATGATGCTTTACCTCGGACACAGTCTTTTCGCCCTCTTTTTCTCTGTCTGGTTTCAGTTGAAAACGTTGACGGTCAGCTTTTGTGTGCCAGTTAAGAGCAATTCGGCCAAACCCTTCTGCTGTCCGCTCCCCTACCCCAGTATCAACCAGGTTTTTAAGTGCGGTCTCAGCGACGTTACTCTTACGTGTATCAATGCGGAAAACGCTGCCTGCTTTGATGGCCCAGCTTTGCTGCAGCGGCAGCCCCCACTTCTGGTTAAAGCCACCGACAACGCGGACTTCCTGAAAACCAATAAGGTGTTCTGCGTCAACGCCCAGAGCGTCTGCCATCGCTGCGGTTACCTGACCACTGTCACTTCGCACAATCAGATCGCTTAGGCAGGTCACAATATGCACTTCATCTCTGGCCGATTCGGCTGTGTACTCTTGCCAATTGGGAATTGGTTCAGATACCTCACTTACTTTAACCAGGCCGTAGCCACCTGTTGAGGATCCCCCTAACGCCAACGAAACATCTTCCAGCCACTCCCGAATATCGGTTAACTCTACGCCATCGTCGGCTAGAATGACGCCTTGAAATTGCTGTCCTGGAGCCAACGCTTCATACCGATACATCTGGCTGACGCCCTCTTTCTTTTTACCGGGTTCATCTGTTGTGTTATGAACCGTAACGTGGTAGTCAGGTTCAGCTATCAATGGCTTGGCATCTATCATTTCGACAAACGCGCCACCCCCTGGCGCTTTGGGATTATCCAGAGCTTTCTCGCGCTTCCAGTTGGGTTTCACAGCAAAATCGGCAATGGTCACATCTTCATCATCAATCTTGCTTTTCTCTACGAACCAGGAGAGCGGTTTGGGCAGCAACCGCAGCTTCCGGCCTGCATCGTAAAGGTAGGCGTTCAGGTAGCGTACCGTGCCGTCGAGGAAGAGGGTACGGCCGTAATTATCCGCAGGTAAATCAAGATCGGAACGGCCGTTCAAATAGTTGCGAATCAGGGCGCCACGAATCATGCTGCCCGGCACAAACGGATAGCTGATGCCGCTATTGGGCTCATTGTTATTGACCTGCGTTGCCAAAAATGGCTCCTCCAGCGTCAGAACAAAGGTTATCGCTTTCATGCAGGCACCTCCTGTTTGAATTTGTTTTCCAGGGAAATATCCACGAGCATTGCTTTAGCCTCATCTGAATAAAGTAAGCAAGAGACCCGCCCCATGCCCCGATTTCGGTTGGTGCCGATACGTCGCAACCCTTTGACACAGGCGTAAAGAAGTGCCAGCTCGTCGTCCGTTGGCGTAGTCAGGAAATCGAGCCGAGCCGTAAAAATGGTATCCCTCAAAACCACGCGAATCGTGCGCAAGGTTTGATCGAGCGGTGTCCCTCTTTCTGCGTCCATCGCCGTCTGCCGCCGCATGACGGTGATAGCTTCAAGCACGTCTTCGCGGGTTAACTGTTTGTTGGCAATATCTTCGGCAATAGCTTGGCGCAAATCGTCCGGTAAGAAAGCTCCGCCCACATGCAACTTCCCGCGTGCTGAACGTTTGCTGCCGGGTTGACCAAATATACTTTGGGCCACTTTGTCCCAACTGCCTAATGCCTGGCTTTGGTCCAAGGCGTAAAGAATCTCACCGCAGGTAGCGGTGAGCAGCCCCTTTAGGGTTTTGCCGCCCAAAAAAGGCAGGCCAGATGGTTCATGTTGCACCTCGGCATTGACGAGACCGGCAACGCCATCTCCCCGGCCAAGCGCAGAATCGCTTTCTAGTTTTATTTTTAGCCAGTAGCTTGTCATTGGGCAGGCTCCTTTTTCCGGTCGAGAGATACAAAGAAGTCAATCGCTTCGATGGCGTCGAAGTAACCGCATTGGTTGTCTTGCCAGCCTAGTTTCTCCATATCTTTTAGGCCATCAATGGATGGTAGATCGTTTACCTGGTTGTGGTTGGCAATAAAGAGCTGTACGGCCGTTTCCCCCTGCCGCAGCGCATCCCTTAACGCCAGTACCTTATTACGCATTCCTTTCCACTCACTCTTCTGAAATTCTTTCATGAGTGCGGTGAATATGTCCCAAGTGCGCCAGGTAGCAGGATTTTCTTCCAGTGTAACCGGGCGCATTAGCATGGAACGCTTAGGTGCGTTGTTATCTCGGTATTCCCGGTCTCGAATTTCCTTGAGTTCATACATCTTGCCGGTGGTGGCAAAGTGCCAATCCATAACGGTGGCACTTTGTTGTCCGCTGGCTTTTAGATCAATGATGGCCTTTTTGGCCTGTGCTGCCAGGGCCTCAGCTAAATCGTAGGCGCGGGAGAAGGGGTAATGGGTTTTGACAACAGCAATCCCGGCCCGCGCATAGACTCGGTCACCTTCAATTTCTTCCCCTGCATGGTCTTCTTCACAGAATGCGTTGAGATAATAAGCGGCTAAATCCAGACCTAAACGGCCGTCGCATACAAACGTGATATCGTCACCACCAAAAACAATAGGCCGAAAAGGTAAAAGTGGTGATCCGCCTTTTGTTTTTGGAATTCTAACAACACCGCCAAACACACTGTCCATTGTCCAGTTTTTATCATTTGGCAAGCTGTCAAAAATATACTGTACGGTTTTCTCAAGAGCTCGTTTAGCGCGTTTTCTAACACCTAAAGAAAATTGGCGAAGGTCTTCAATATAAGCATCGTTTTTGTCTGGTGAATTGTGTTTATTCCTTATCAATTCAAACCGCTTTCCCATCTGATTGCCATCGGCGTGAACGACAGCGATGTAGCTGGATTCTCCTGGCTCTCCTAATTCACTAAAATCATAAATAAAGCCAAAATCACGCCCTTGAATTTTTTGTTGGCGAACCTTGGGCAATACGTTATGCAACCGTTCATTGCCGATGCTTTCTGCTTCGAGTTTTGCTTTAACCTCATTGGAAATCAATCGCGCCGGGTAATCTTTGCCCATCCTTTTAATTTTTCTGGCGGCAGCTTCCCCAACAACCTTTTCATCATTGTCATAGCCAACGGCAGGCAAGCCCGTGTAAACGCATTCGGCGGTTACGCTTTGCCCTAGCAGCGGTGCAGAAATGACGTGATCCCGCTTGCGGTGTGCTAATTCTCCCCGCAAAGCGTGGTGCTCGTCAGCCAACACTTTGGCATCCTCTGCTTTGTGGTCATGCTCATAGGCTTTGTGGGCCGCAACAAGTTTGAGGCCGGGCGCTTCTTTCAGTAATTTTCGGGACAACGTTTTTACAAACGCCACTGCTTTTTCCATAGTATGAAATAGCAGCATGGCATTGCCCCCCCCTGCGTATATCACTTCGGCTTGGATTTCGTCAAAAGATCTATTATTGTCATACTGAATACCTGGCCCATAATCAGGTTGGTTTTCATCCCAAAATGCGTTGGTCTGGTTGCCTAAAATGTCCACAATATATTTTGTTGTTGCGCGGGCGACCAGCTCAGAGGCACCGATGTTCTGCGCCAATTGGTTGCTGCCAAAGATGTAGGATTGAATTCCCGTCACTTCCAGCAGCGTCAATATTCGTTCTGCCATCACACTCTCCTTAATACCATAGGGGTTTCCAAACTTGGCCCCTCTTTACGCTTGCACAATCCATTAATCCAGAGTCAAACTACATTGTTTCTGATTGGATTACATCAGAATTTGTTCTTAACCGACTGGGAACTACTTCCGACAAACCAGCTACCAATCTTGTACATAGGAGTAAAATGAGCATGGAAAATCAGGTAATCGCATGCTCATCCATTATCAAACACCATACTTTTTGCGTTAGGAAATTGACTAAACTTTTCTACCAGAAAATAATAATTCAGGTGTGAATCCGGCTGCAATTCCCAAGCGTTGCGACATTCGGCCAAGATTACTGTTTTATGGGAATCAACAGTCTTGATTGAAATGTGGAGCCTGTCGGCAACTTCTTGCCTGGTAAGGCCGCGCGCCAGCAAGGCCAGGGTCTGCCTTTGCCTGTTTGTGAGCTGTTCCCACACGATAGCACAGCGGCGCTGTTCTGCGGCATCAAATACCCCACGTGGACCAGCCAGCACATCTCCTTCTAACGGCCGTGCCATTTGCCGAAGCCCCGGAAAGTAGCTGCCCCAAGGCATCATAGGTACCCGAATGAGTCGAAACTCTTTGACGCTTTGGGGCATGTGCATCAGGCTGCCTTCATTTGCTTCTTGGCGAATTTCATCGGGGGTATACATATGCCACAATACATCTTGATGGCCAAAATGGAGCATCGCGGCTGACAAAGTAAGCAGGCCCAGAATGCGACGGCCACCGCTGATGCAAATGTGCAAGGTGCGGTGATGTGCTTTTAGCGATGCAATGAGGCTGTTGACCACTTCCCAAGTGGTGTCAGCATCACTTTCATCGCGGATATCAAGGATGGCATGGTCGGTGAGGCAGATGGGGTGGAAGGTAAGCTGCAACGGCCGTAACCCATAATGCCCATTCACAAACTCAGCCTTCACTTTCTGCACAGCGTGACGCATACGAGGATCATCTGTTTGCAGATAGAGTACAATTAACTCGGCAATAGGCTCTCCAGCGGCCAGCAGTGCATCGAGGGCAAACGTAACAACCTGTGGCTGTCCACCCAGAGTTGCAATCATTGTCGCGGTTTTTGCAGAGTCCATGTATGCATTCCAAAATGATGATAGGGTTTGCGACCAACTGGTGAAATTATCTTATCGGAAAAAAGACAAAGGGGCAATGATGAAAACTTCAAGCAATCAACCTGATACCTTTCCCGCTGTGATTGTTGGCGGCCCACCACACTCTGGTAAATCGGTGCTTGTGTACAGCCTGACCCGCGCCTTGCGTGAGCGGCGGGCGCCGCATTACGTGCTGCGAGCCTGCCCGGATGGCGAAGGGGATTGGGCCAACGAGGCGGACCGAGCATTGGTGCAGGAGCTACGGGCCAAAGGTTCATTTACACAGTCGTTTGTTCGGGCTGTTGGGGGGCAGCTTCAGGCTCGCCATATTCCTTTGTTGGTGGATGTAGGTGGCAAGCCAAAACCGTGGCAAGAAGCTGTTTTTGCTCACTGCACCCATGCCATTCTGCTCATTGGGGAGCGTGCTGATGATCCCTTAGCTTTTGACCGTGATTTGGCTGAATGGCAAACTATTATGGAACGGCAGGGCGTTCCCGTTGTCGCGATTTTACGTTCTGACCTACACGGCCGTTCTGAATTACAACAAGCTACTCCCATCCTTAAAGGTACCATTGCCGGGTTGAATAGGGGAGAGACAGTAGCCGACGAACTTATCGCCGCGCTGGCAGATCGGCTCCAAACGCTCTTTACGCTTGATGAGGCATTGGTGACGGAGCTGCATTTAGAGCAAGCGCCGTGTGCCAACACGATCGTCCTGCCAGACATCCTGCAACAACTGAAGGCAACAAATGACGTTTGGCTACCAGAAATGTTAGCCGATATGGTCACAAGGGTAATGCCTCACACAGAAACGGCCGTTTACGGTCGCGCCCCTAACTGGGCATATAGCGCAATGGCCTACCATGCACTGCCGTCGGCTATTTGGCTGTTCGATGTGCGGTTAGGCTGGGTTCAGCCACCGCATTTGCCGTTACTGCTGCCACAGACACCTCTGGCAGCAGTTCAGACTGGCTGGCAGGTAGCCCTGCATTCGCATGATGACATTGATGTGCTTAACATGGGCACAGATGCTCAAATTTTGTCCTGGGAAAATTCAGAAGGGCTGCCGCTTTACCAGCCGATGACCAATCGAGGCTTGGTGCTTATGGGGAAGATACCGAACTGGCTGTTTATGGCTGCCACACGGCAGTTGGCCCCGCACACTACCTGGACGGCCGTTTACCAACCACAGTTAAAAGGTGCGGTCGTCGTAGCCACAAACGATATGGCCATACCAATTGGCACAATAATTTCCCAAGAAAATTTCCTGTAAACAAGCCACCTCAAGAAAACAAAAAGCAGCCATTGTCAGGCTGCTTTTTTGATCTGAAATCCCTCTCCGGTAAACACGGCCGTTCCGACAAACGCAGCCGATCAGCGTAACGGTCAACGTGTCCGTGTCTAAATCCCTCTCAGGTAAACACGGCCGTTCCGACGTTTTCGATTCCTCTGTTTTCCGGTTACCAGGAACCGTCTAAATCCCTCTCAGGTAAACACGGCCGTTCCGACGCAAATCGCGACGTAAACCGTTGCGAACCGGTCTCTTGTCTAAATCCCTCTCAGGTAAACACGGCCGTTCCGACTGATGACGATGAGCCATCTGTGCAAGCAGTGGTTCAAGTCTAAATCCCTCTCAGGTAAACACGGCCGTTCCGACAGTGGAACACACGCAGGTAATCACCAGTGGGAACGCGTCTAAATCCCTCTCAGGTAAACACGGCCGTTCCGACACCCAATTGGGTAATTGTGGTTGGTGGGTTTACTAGTCTAAATCCCTCTCAGGTAAACACGGCCGTTCCGACTATACCCCAACCCGCTGATTAGCGGGGGGGAGTCTATTGTCTAAATCCCTCTCAGGTAAACACGGCCGTTCCGACGGGACTCATGCACATGCGGCCTACAACATACACAAGTCTAAATCCCTCTCAGAGGGTTTTAGTAAACATAAAATTGTGAGCGTTTGCCGCTCACAATTAACTGTCCACTTCTTAACATTATAAGCAAAACGCTACAAAACATAAAATTGTAACCGTTTGCTCGTTTCCGCCTGTTTTTGCTGAAATGGAGCCCCTTTTGTTTTAGACTGATTTTGTCCGAATCGATCTTTCACAAAAGGAGACTCCTATGTCTATTATATCTTTGCCCCTTTGGTTTTCGCGATTTCACGCCTCAAAATCGCTTGCCAGACAATCACAGCTCATCCTGCAGCCCCCTGGATTATCCCACTGGGCCACGCACCCACCCGCACAATTGCCACCGTTTGTACGCCGTTGCCCCACAACCATGAAATATCTGAAGCTGTTGGCCCCGTTGGCCTGGGCTGGCATTCCTTGGCGGCCAACGCCTGGTCCCCGTCCCGGTCCTTATCCCGCTTCACCGCTCCCTTATATTGCTGCTTTTCTGGTTCGGCTGGACCAGCAGCACCGCAGTATGGGTCAACTCCGGCAATATTTGGTGGAACATCCGGCTTTGACCTGGCTGTTGGGGTTTCCCTTGCAGCAAGATTTACAAGCGCCACATGGCTTTGCTGTGGCTCCTACGCTACCCTCACCAGCTCATTTCAGTTATGTGCTGCGCCATCTGGCCAACCCCCTGCTGCAATTCTTGCTCAACGATACGGTGCAATTGCTGCGGCTGGCCTTGCCCACTGGTAGCAACTTTGGTCAGGTTATTTCTCTGGATACCAAACATATTCTCGCTTTTGTCAAAGAGAATAACCCCAAAGCCTACATTAAAGAAGGTCGCTGTAACAAAGACCGCCAGCCTGTGGGTGATCCGGATTGCAAATATGGTTGTAAACGACGCCGCAATCGGGCACCGGAGCAGACGACGCCTACCAAAGACGGCCGTCCAGCACCAGGTTTAGGTGTGGGTAAAGATGAATTTTACTGGGGCTACGCCTCTGGAGTCGTGGCCACCAAGGTGCCGGGCTGGGGTGAGTTCGTCTTGGCTGAAATGACCGATACCTTTGACCATGCTGATATCCACTTTTTCTTTCCCCTCATGAATATCGTTGAAGAACGGTTAGGCTTTCGCCCGCCTTACGGCACCGCTGATGCGGCTTATGATGCCTGGTATGTCTATGATTATTTTCACTCGGCTGGCGGCTTGGCCGCTGTGCCTTACGTTGACCGCACCAAGGGGCGCACCTATTCCTTTGACAAGGCTGGCTTACCTTTTTGTGCGGCGGGGCTGCCCATGCCTGTCAAAAGTAGCTTCATGAATCGCTCCAGCAGCGTGCCCCATCAACGTGCCCGTCATGCTTGTCCGCTTCTTTTTCCCGCTCAGGTGGCGCAGCAGTGCCCCGTAAACCACAAAAACTGGAAAAAAGGTGGCTGCCTTTCTACCCTGCCGACCAGTATGGGTGCCCGGATTCGTTACCAGCTTGACCGGGAAGGGCCAGAATACAAGGCAATTTACAAACAGCGCACGGCCGTGGAACGTATCTTTTCCCAGGCGGTTGCCTTGGGCATCGAACGTCCCAAACTGCGTAACCAGCAGTCAATCACCAATCTGAACAGCTTGATTTACATGCTTATTAACTTGCGGGCGCTGCAACGTGTCTGCAAAAAGAGGACCAATAGTCGCTAAGTTCGACTTTGCCCAATAACCTTAAAAATTTGAACGATTGAAAATTCGATTCGGATGGCGGGGGAGCCATCTGCTTGTTTCAGTCTCTTCCCAGGTTTTTTCCCCTGTGCTGTCACCAACGCTCATTATTCAGTAGACATTATGTTTACTAAAACCCTCCTCTCAGGTAAACACGGCCGTTCCGACATGCCAACGCATTTCGACTTCCTCAGCGCTGATCAGGTCTAAATCCCTCTCAGGTAAACACGGCCGTTCCGACACGGCGCAGAATGGAAGTGTCCAAAACGGATACATGTCTAAATCCCTCTCAGGTAAACACGGCCGTTCCGACGTTTGTTCTTATGGATGATAATGGTGGATGGATTAGTCTAAATCCCTCTCAGGTAAACACGGCCGTTCCGACTTATTCACAAAAATAGACATATGGAGGATAACCAAGTCTAAATCCCTCTCAGGTAAACACGGCCGTTCCGACTTGCATCCGTTTTTCCCAAAAAAGCGGAGGCATTGGTCTAAATCCCTCTCAGGTAAACACGGCCGTTCCGACCTGAATTCTGGGAAGGAGGAAAAAAATAATAAAATGTCTAAATCCCTCTCAGGTAAACACGGCCGTTCCGACCCCCCAGTTGGGTAATTGTGGGGTTTTCTATTTTTGTCTAAATCCCTCTCAGGTAAACACGGCCGTTCCGACCTGTTTCCCCCAAGATTACTCTGAAGGGGACAGCTTGTCTAAATCCCTCTCAGGTAAACACGGCCGTTCCGACCCCGGGCAACCGAGTTTCAATGTCAGTGCCTCGTGCGTCTAAATCCCTCTCAGGTAAACACGGCCGTTCCGACTAACGCGTACGCCAGTCAGCAATGATTGGTCAGGAGTGTCTAAATCCCTCTCAGGTAAACACGGCCGTTCCGACATAATTCTGCTTGTAATGGCTGCAGTTGCGTCATTTGTCTAAATCCCTCTCAGGTAAACACGGCCGTTCCGACGCTGAGAGCAAGACACTGGAAGAGCTGCTCATCCAGTCTAAATCCCTCTCAGGTAAACACGGCCGTTCCGACGAGATCATACTTTTATTGTTGACATTGGTGGGTTTGTCTAAATCCCTCTCAGGTAAACACGGCCGTTCCGACCCGTTCACTCGCGTGGACAATGTCGGGGTCTCAACTCGTCTAAATCCCTCTCAGGTAAACACGGCCGTTCCGACTTACTTGTATTTGTTTTTTATCAGTTGAACTAACAAGTCTAAATCCCTCTCAGGTAAACACGGCCGTTCCGACCTGGGGGGATAATTGTCACTGTTGACGAAGCGTCAGGTCTAAATCCCTCTCAGGTAAACACGGCCGTTCCGACACGGGACCAGTTTCGATTGGGCTTCCTGCGTGTTCAGTCTAAATCCCTCTCAGGTAAACACGGCCGTTCCGACAAGGTGAGAATCGTAACGAAACAACGATTCTCATCATGTCTAAATCCCTCTCAGGTAAACACGGCCGTTCCGACGCCTTGTTTGTAATCTCAACAGTGGTGGCGATGCTCGTCTAAATCCCTCTCAGGTAAACACGGCCGTTCCGACACCTCCCACTAATCACGAAGCCATGGCCCCGACCATGTCTAAATCCCTCTCAGGTAAACACGGCCGTTCCGACCAAACCCAAAACCCAAAGAGGAAAAGCAAAATGAGAGTCTAAATCCCTCTCAGGTAAACACGGCCGTTCCGACGTTTGTTATTTGCGTTGGTTGGAGGGATTCTTCTTCGTCTAAATCCCTCTCAGGTAAACACGGCCGTTCCGACGGGTGGAGCGGCATAACACGCATGGAGGAAAAATCAGTCTAAATCCCTCTCAGGTAAACACGGCCGTTCCGACAGCCTGGTAATGGTTACACCTTGTATGTGACAATTAGTCTAAATCCCTCTCAGGTAAACACGGCCGTTCCGACTTCTTAAGGAGAGATTAAAAAATGAAACGTTTATTTGTCTAAATCCCTCTCAGGTAAACACGGCCGTTCCGACCCATGGGGGATGGTGGTGATCGGCGTAGGCGGTGGCGTCTAAATCCCTCTCAGGTAAACACGGCCGTTCCGACTGCGGCTACGGAGATTGAATTCACCGCCGTGACAAGTCTAAATCCCTCTCAGGTAAACACGGCCGTTCCGACCAGGAGGAGAAGGAGAAAAAAATGCATATCCATTTTGTCTAAATCCCTCTCAGGTAAACACGGCCGTTCCGACAGCAGTTATCCACAGTGGGACGCCGCTGCCAATAGTCTAGCATATTTTGTCTGTTTGTGGGCAAACTGCACCACTTTCACCGTCTCAATGTCTAGTAAATTCATATTTTCATCCCACCGTCTTCTTATTTCCGAGGGTCTTGAAAAACTTTTGTAAAAATGGCCGTTTCTTATCTCCCATTAATGTTAGATCAGTGGATCAGATCTCATCAAATCACTAAATATCGCCCAATATCGCTATCAATCGCCGTTTCCGAGGGTCTGACCCACTTTTTTAGGCATTTTTAGGGTTTGACGCCTCTTCTTCCTCTGCTAAATTTTCAACCATACACCCATAATAAATGAGGATAGGTAACATGCTTATAGAAATCACAGCGCCAAATGCTCAATTAGTAAATTCCGACTTTGCCCCTCCAGCAGAGCCTATAACACGCTTAAGCCTGACTTTGCTTATGGCTTACATACATAATTATACCCCAAAACGCCTGGCTGATTGCCGACTCATAGGTGCCAATCATATAAGACGGATCGCTCAATTGATAAACTTCGCCGGAGAAAACAAGCCATCAATCCGCCAAAACAAGCCTGTAGCCAGCCACCTCGCATTGCTCCAAGCTGCCAGGTTTTTGGAAACCACCGGACACTATCTCGTTTTGCAACCCACCGTTACCAATTGGCTCCACGCCACCTCAGAAGCACAACTAAAAAAATTATTAACCCTCTTAGCAAATACCAATATTTGGTCGGCAACACTTGCATCGATGGGTCTGCAAGATACCATCACTATAGATTACACACACTTTTTACAACAATCCTTGCAAAGACAACAGAAGGCTACTGTCACAAATGAGGCAGAAACCACAGAATTGCCTGCTATTTGGCAAGAAACAGAACACCAAAACATTTGGCGTCTATCGCTTCCCAAAAATTTACCCTTATGGTTACACTTTGATATACGCCAGCTCGGTGATTGGACGCAAATCGACAGCCTTACCTGCACCCCCCTCACCATAGCCACATCTGTGCAACGCGGGTACGGCTTAGACACAATTCAATGGCTTTTAGAAATAGCTACCCAAAAGCCACTACCTGAGGAAAAAGCAATTCAGCTTCGCCAATGGTGCCGACGAACCAAAACATACCAGCTTCGTGCTGTTCACTTACTTAGCACCACCCATGAAGAGAAAATGGCCGAATTATTACGCAACAAACAACTTCGCCACCGGGTTATTGAACAAATTGCACCGCGACACGCAGTCGTTTCACCAGATTTCATCCCATACCTAAACACCTATTTGACAAAGCAACAATATCCAAAAATAAATCGTCACCCCCTGCCAGCACCTGTAGAAACAGCACCCGGAATCAGCTGGCTGGCCAATCGAATTCTCATTGACCTGGGACAGTTTGTTCCTCTCCCCTTTTCCCCACCCAATGGGTTTCTTGAACATCTAGAAAACCAGCTTGAAGATACCCAAAAATCATCGCTAGAAGCAATCGCCTCCATATTTATAAAAAACTTGCATGATGCAATACGTGGCCGAGACACCTTTTTGCCCGCCCAATGCCCACCCTCTTCCGCTACTCTGCAAATAATCCGCAGCGCCATCGCCAAAGAGCAGACACTCAACATAAACTACAAAGCAATCAGCGAGTCCAAACCTTCACAACGACGCATTCAACCCTTGCACTTAGAGCAACGCGGCAATTTGTACTACCTTCATGCCTACTGCTATCGGAGCGAAATGAACCTAACATTTCGCCTTGACCGCATAAAAAAGGTAAACTTGGAAACATAAGTTGCCAATTCTTTCACTGATTTCTAACTCTCTCTTCTGTAATATGACTGTTTCCAAATGCATAAAGAGTGCAAGATGTCACAATTCGGCCCTAAATTCAAAACGTTACGCGACCAAACACGGCACCCCAAAACCAACAAACCCCTCACCCAGCAGCAAATTGCAGATCTTCTGCTGGAAAAGATTAAGTTGGTGTATTCCCACGTCACCATTAGCAACTGGGAGCGAAGCAAAACGCCTATCAATCAGAATGAGCGAGAATTGTTACTTGCCCTCATCGCCATTTTATATGAACATGGGGGCTGTAATTCGCTAAAAGTTGCCAACGAACTTCTAGAAGCTGGTAATTACCGCACATTGAACACGCCCGAAACAAATCAGATTAATCCAGATTGGCTAAATGAATCTGAGGAAACAAGCGACCCCTCACCACCGATCGAACAATTACTACAATTGCCAGCAAAAGCGTATCATGCACTTATTGGGCGACAAGCAGAACAGCAACAGCTTTTTGAAGGTTTTCAACAAAAAATGCCAGCACTATTTATTGTAGGACTCGGCGGTATGGGAAAAACCGCCCTGGCACGAGAAGTTGCAGAGCAAGTACTTAATGCAGGTTTATTTGAAGTAATTGTTTGGACAAGCGCCAAAAAAGAAAAATTTATTGACGAAACTATAGAGAATATCGAGCAGCCTGACTATTCACTCGACCAGCTCTTTAATGAGATAGGACGTCAATGTAACCGTTTGGACATTTTGCCTTTGCCCCTTGATGAAAAGCGGGACGCAGTAAAATTTTTACTCTTGCAAACAAAAGCCCTCATTGTGTTAGATAATTTAGAATCTGTAGAAAATGCCGAACATCTTCTAGAGGAGGTTCTCGCGGTTCGTGGCCAAAGCCAATTGCTTATTACCAGCCGACATTTCATCCCCCACCCCCTTATTACCCAAATTCGTTTAGGGGGCTTGTCACAAAAGCAAACCGTTCAATTTTTACGAACCGAAAGCAAACTAAAAGGCGTGGATTCGGTTTCCCAGGCCGGGGAAAAAACCTTAAAAAGAATACACGACGCGACTGGGGGAGCCCCGTTAGCCTTGAAGTTGGTCGTAGGGCAGATTTATTGGCTGGCCCTGGAAGACGTTTTGCAAATATTGGCTGATGCCAAATTTGAGGAGCAAGATCGCGACTTTTACCGCTTTGTTTTCAAACATTCATGGGATTTATTACCTTTACCTGCCCAAAAGGTACTCGTCTCCATGTCTGTTTTTTCGGTAACGGATGGGGGAACCAAAGAAGCGATTCTTCAGGTAAGCCGTGTCGAGCAACCTGCCTTTATGCCAGCCCTGAAGCTGCTTGTATTTATGTCTTTGGTAGACCCCTCACAAAACTTGCAGCAAAAAAGATACACAATCCACCAGCTTACCCAATACTTCGTGCTATCCGACATCGTCAAAAAATGGGGATAAGTGCCCTGTTTGGATAACCAAAGCGTGACAGAATCCTCTAATGAAAACCCGTTCTGGTCCGAGTTTTGGCAAGATACTACCGTCTTGCACATGCAATATTACCTGGATTGGGCAGCAGCCAATACGGATGCTTATGACACATTGGCTCAGGAACATGGCAACCTCATTCTGAGCATGAGCCGTGCATCTGAACAGCATGCATGGCAAACCTCAATCGATTTTGCCTCATTACTTTGCCGCCCTCAACGAAGTTATTTAGGCTTGCGTGGTTATTGGTCTGAACTGGAAACACATCTGACTCAGGCCATTAACGCCGCTGAAACAATTGAGGCTTGGGAAGATTGGGCAGCGCTACAGCAAAACATGGCCCTCCTTAATATAAGAAGAGGGCAATTTGTTGAAGCCGAAGCGCGATGCCAGAAAGCGGTTGCTGTTTTTCAAGCGGAAGAAAATCTGGGGCAATATGCTCAAACACGTGGTTTATTGGCAACCAGTGCTCGCCTCAAAGGGAATCTGGCACAGGCTCAAACAGAGCTTCTCTACATTCTGGATGTTTTTAAACAGCTAAATGACAAAAATAATATGGCCATCACCCTTAACCAACTTGGCCAGTTGTCCGAAGCGATCCAAGATTGGGAGCAATCCCTTGCCTATCATCAAGCCGAATGGGAATTAGAAGAGCAGATGGGCAATCTCCACGGGGCGGCTTTAGCCAAATGGGGAATAGGGAATAGCTATTACCGTTTGGGAGATTTAGTTAAAGCCGACCGCTACTACCGAGAAGCATATGATATCTTGGAGACCATTGGCGATCAGCAAAATTTAATTCGATTATTAGCCCAACGCGCCAATTTAACTGGCCGTATTGGGGAGATAGACAATGCCATTATCCTCTTTGAGGAATTGGTGAATGCAGCTGAAAAGCTAGGGGATCAATTAACTGCCTATGATGCCATGTTCAATTTGGCACGTCTTTTTCGCCAAGAAGGGCGATTGGATGAAGCCATAAAAACGCTTCAACAAGCAATCAATTTCGGTGAAAAAGCCGGGCTTAAGGATCTTGAACAAGACAAAAGAGCTTTGCAGATTCTACTCAAAGAGCTAGAGGAAGCATCCTGATGGAAGAGGCCGCAATTAACTGGCAAATTTTTTATACCGAGGCTCAAGATTCTCATCTTCACCTGTTTCTTACGCTGGCAGAAACAAATCAGGAAGCAGAGGCTCATCTGTATCAGCTACTGGATACCGATCGGCATAACTTATTATTGGCCGTCGAAACAGCGTCTACAGAAAACGCCTGGGATGCCATTCAGCGGTTCACCTGGGCAGTTGGGCGGCCATATGGCGGCTACCTGAGCACTTACGGCCTTTGGGAAGAATTAAAGAATCTGATAGAAGCAGCCATCTTTGCCAGTCATCAGTTAATGGAGCCAATCATTGCCGCCGGTTTCATGACTGATTTGGGAACCCTTATCCTTTGGCAAGGCCAACTGGCCGAAGCGAAAAAACAGTATGAAACTGCCTTGTCAGTCATCAAAGGTATTCCACCCGAACGGGCAACGGAGTTGGCTGTTGCCAGAATTTACCACCATCTTGGCACAATTTACCGCACTTTATCCGACACACCTCAAGCACGCAATTTCCTCCAAAAAGCTTTAACTCTTTCAAAAAAATGGGGAGATGACGGGGGAGTAGCCAACAATCTACAGGAGTTAGGTAATCTTGCCAACGACGAAAATAACCTAGATCAAGCACTGTCCTACTATCAACAAAGCCTGACAATTAATCTCATACTTCCTCACCCTATTAATGCGGCCATCAACAGACGCAATATTGGCAACATCCTCTACAAAAAAGATGAACTGATTCTGGCAGAAAAGCAATGGCAGAAAGCGATGGGTGTTTTCACGCAGCACAATGACAAGCGAAATGTAGCCGGCATTCTTCACGCTTTGGCTCAATTATCCTTGGACAAGCACCAATATGATACTGCCCGTCAACTCTGCATCAAATGCATCGATCTTAAAGAACAAATAGGCTTTCGCTCGGCTCTCCCCAACACGATAAGTCTGTTGGGAATAATCAGTTATGCCGAAGATAATGGGCAGGCCGCTGAACGCTATTTCAAACAGGCGCTAGATATCAGCATAACCAATGGGGACCCCAGGCAAGCAAACCGACAGCGGTTTAATCTGGCCATGCTTTACGAATTGAGAGAACAATTCCCTCAGGCTGAACAACTCTTAAAACAAATCGTTGCTATTGATGCCGAATACAAATTGCCAGATTTAGCAGCAAATCAAGAAGCTCTTCAACGCATCCAGACCAAATTATCCTAAATTTAGACCCCATTCCTCACACGGAGTATGCCTGAACTAAAGGTTTAGCAATTGATCGCGCGTCTGGCTGCCAACACCAAACTACAAACTTTAAAAATCTTGAAATCAATTTTCAAAATCTGAAAGTGATTTTAAGCATACGCCCAAATACAAAAAGTTTAGCCACAACTATGATGGTCACATAACGCACGAAAAGAGTGGCCACTCCTTCAAGCGCCCTTACCAATTTAACCTAAACGAAGGAGCATAAAAATGAAAACCTTAAAACAAAATTTACAAACTTTGATTACCTTGTTCACGGCTGGTTGCATTACCATCACGCTCATCATTCTGATCAACTTCAGCCAACCCCGTACAGATGTTGCCGCAGGTGGTTGTTCAGTTCCGGATGGCATCTGCTCGGCAAGCATTGATTCCTAAACAACCCGAATAGCCCCATGAAGGCTAGCCGACAGTTGAAGGCTAGCCTTCTTTATTTGGCTATATCTACCCTTTGCAAATCTTCTATCAGCGCCTGTTTTAAACCATGATGATGACCGCTACTATCAAATTGCACCAACAAGTTGAGCGCCTGCTGATACTGCGCCTTGGCTTCAATCAATCGATCTTGCTTGAAAAAAACATCACCCAGCTTGCCCAGAGAATTGGCCATTTCTATAGGTTCAGCCAACAGTTGCCAGAGATCAATGCTTGCTTGTAATAAATTTTCTGCTTTGAGCAGATTTCCTCGGACAAACGCCAGATTCCCTAAGTTGTTTAAGGCAAAGGCACGATAAAAATCGTGCCCAGATTGGGCCAAATAGTTTAAATCAATATTTTGCCAGGCGTTCTCGGCATGATCATATTGTCCCCGCTCAAAATATAAAGCGCCCTCAGCAATATAGAGTAGAGCAAGGTCGATTTCGCTGGATGTATTGGTTAAAGCACTTTTGGCTTGATTCAGACAATGAACTGCTTCATCTATCCTTTGCTGTGCTTGGAACACCAAAGACAGGTTGTGTAGCGTACGCGCCAATTCCGGCCATTGCTTCAACTCCTGCCAAATTGCCGCTGCTTCCTGTAAGTAGCGAGCTGCTTCTTCCAGGTGATTTTGTCTTCGGGCGACTGTGCCCAGTAGATTCAAAGTAGCCGCTCGTTCCTTACCTAATAAACCGAGCTTTTCGTATTGGACTACTGCAGACAACCCATGCTGACTGGCGACTTCAAATTGTCGGTCTAGCAAATAATCATTACCCAGATTGAGATTAGCCCGGGCGATCTCAATCGGTTCTTGGATCTGGCTTGCCTGATGTAAAACAAGCGTATGAAGTTCAATTGCCCGCTCCAATTGGTGGTTTGAACGATAGAGTTCGCCTAATTTGTTGAGAAGTTGGCACTGTAAGGATGGCGCGTGTGAAAAAGAACCGCTTAATTGCTCCAAGAGCGGTAGCCAATTAACAATGGTCCCGCGACGATCTAAATAGCGAGACAAACGAATGAATATTTCCTGCCAGGCGATTTTGATGGTAGCCGTGACATCGTCTTCAAGCAATTTCAGGCTAAACTGTAGGGCTCTGGCGAGATTGTCCTGCTCTTCATCCAGCTGTTGCCACGTATTGCCAGATAAGTTTGTGAGATATTGTTGCCAATAGACGAGAGCCTTTTCAATTAATGCATTAGAAGGAAAAACAGGAGCCTGGTCATAGGCACGATCGATAACAAAGTGGACTGTTAAGCGATGTGTGCTATAGCGACGTTGGTATAAATTCCCATTTGGTTCAATCAAACAGCAATCCATGAGGGCCGTAAGGCTTGACCAAAGTTGAGATTGTGCCAAGCCACAAATGGCTAGCAAATAATCAAGGGTTGCCCCAGAAGGCGCAATCAGAGGCATTATCTGCATAAGCTGCTTTTCCGACGGGGCTAACGTCTGCCATATCCCGTCGTAAACCGATTGATACACATCAGCGATTTGATCTGGTTGGATTGTTTGCCATGCAGACAAAATATCTGGGAGCGAATACATCCGCGCCAATCTGGGTACAAGACGCAAGGCCAAGGGATGGCCACCAATAATCTCGTAAAGGCTACGAACATCTGCTTCATCTATATTTTGAAAGGTAACTCCCCCTATTAATTCTGCCTGAAAGTTCAATAATTCCAGGGCTGCGTCAAAAGATAATTCAGGAACTGGAATGATGGCGCACTCAATTTCGGCCGGTGGCTGGCGAAGTGAAGTCAGCAGGCATTTGCCATTGCCAATCAGATTTTCTAGCTGTTTAAGAAAAGAGACCCAATCTGCAAAATCCTCAAGACCATCAATGACAATTAAGTGGGGTTTCTGCTGTAGTAAAAACCGCATACGGTTCAGATGGGTGACTCGAATGGGCCCGTCACTTTCTTCCCTAAATAGAAATCTGTATAAACGGCTCACCATCTGATGCGGTTCAAATTCAGTTGATTCACTCCGGTCAAGAATATCCAGGGACAACCAAATAACTTGCGCGAAAATATTTTGCCGGATGAGTTCTCGGGTAACAGCGTCAGCGATAGCTGTTTTCCCATTGCCACTTATTCCCGTCAAGACAACAGTTTGTGGATTGGGTGCACGTAACTTCTTGATAACTGTCTGAATGAGAGTTTCTACCCCAAATAGGCGATTGTACGATGGCGTGGGCAGCCTTGATTCCTGCTCAGCAGCTGGTTTTTGTATTGAATCGTCTGGACGTAACGAGTGCAGTACCCAGTGTGAATCCACTTGCTTCAATTCGGCACTGTTTAAGGGGCGATAATTACCAGTTAGCAAAAACTGCTCGGCTTCCGCTTGTGTTTGGATTCCCCCACCTTTATGCAAGACTGTAATCAAGCCAACCAACACATGCCGATCATCTCGGCGAATCTGGTTTAAGCCACGTTCCCAATTGCTTATGGTACTACCGGAGTAACTCTCCACACCGGATTCGATGCTTAACAGTTCTGCCAAACGCTCTTGCGTAAGAAAGCGCTCTCGCTCAATATCTCGACACCTAAGCCGGTATTTTTTGAGTAATTTGCCAAAACTTTTCATCTTGCCCCAGACCAGTAACGCCTGAATTAACCTCTAGTTCAAGATTTTCTTGAGTTTTCTCAAGGATTTTCCCCTGTATCAATGTCTGGCTTCAATCTAAAGTGATTATAGCAGATAAAACAACTGTTTATGCCGACTTAAGGATGGTAAGTATGAAACAACATCGGGCATTTATTTACAAGGGAAATATTCCATTCAAACGAGGTGGGTGCCGTCGGTGGCGCTCCGGCTGTTTTCTGCTACTATTTCTCCTGTTCACGCTAGTGTGCGGTCTGTTGACCCTCCTTTTTTATACTCGTTCAGCCAATGCATTTACCAATGAGCGCCCCCTCGCCGTCTGGCTCCTCATCGACAACTCCAACTCCATGTTCGACCGGGATGGCATCGGCTCGGATCCAAACCTGCTGCGCCTGGATGCTGCCCGTCTGTTCCTCAGTTACCTGGGGGTAGATGATAGCGCAGCCCAACACCAGGCAGGCGTCATCTTTTTCGGCAGCACGGCCGAAACGGCCGTGCCCCTCACTCCCCTCACCCACGAAGACCAGCGCGCCACCCTGTTTGCCCAACTGGCCAACCCGCCCCGCCAGGGGTGGACGGATCCATTGGCGGCAATAGATTTAGCCCAGGCGGAACGAAACGCACTCCCAACGGAACATCGAACGGCCGTCATTCTTCTCACTGACGGCAAGCCTGAGTGGAGCAATGCCCCAACGCCAGAACAGCAGGCGGCTTACCGCACCGCCCTCCTCACTCGCAGCAATGTTCTGGCCAGCAGCAATACCGCGCTCTTCATTATTCTTCTGGCCAATCCAGCTACAGACAACGACCCCGACATTGCCGCCTTTTGGGAACCGCTGTGGCAAGAGATGAGCGCCGCCACGCCAGTCGGTGCCTACTTTGTGGCTCGCGAAGCCGCAGATTTGCCTGGAATCTACCACGACATTGTGGCCTCCCTCACCGGCAACATCAGCGCCGGCATTGTGTACCAAACGGCCGTGCCCGCAAGCGGCACTGAAACAACCCTGACCATTCCGCCAGACCTGGATCAAGTCACGCTGGTTATTAGCAAAGCGGATCCAAACCAAACAATAGAGCTCATTGCAGCTGACGGCCGTCTTCTCACCCCTTCAGACCTAACCGTGCGCCAGGCAGGCGGCCACCAGGCCCCTGAAGAAGTATGGGTCATTGAGCAGCCACCCTCGGGGGAATGGGTATTGCGAATTGAAGGAGCAGGGAAAGTCACCGTTTGGCAGGATGGAAAGCCAGCCTTACTCTCCACCGCGACACCATCTCCCTCTCCCCCACCGCAGGAGACCGAAACGACAATCCCCGCCCAGGAATTAGCGGCCACCACAGCGCCTCTCGCCTTTACGGCTACCACCCGGCCATTACCAACGGGCACAGCAACGGCCGTTTCCCAACCTCCTTTTGCACCACCACAACCTCCGTCAGAATCCGCATTATCCAACTGGCTCTGGGGATTGGGCATAAGTGGGACCCTTCTAGGGAGCATCAGCGCGATGCTGTTGGCACATCGGGCCAGTCAGCAGCCACATCTCAGCGGAACGGTCCGCCTCCTCAATGGGGTACACACGGCGGATGGGCAAACTCTGGTGGAGCTGGATGCGTTTCGCCGAGACAGTTTACGATTGGGGCACCCCCCGGCAGATATCCCCATCCCTAATACCACGGCACAGATTACCCTTTCATTGGGCCGCGCCTTTGGGGATATCCATGAAATTTTAGTCAAGAGCAGCAGCGGCACGCCTCTTTTAGATGGTGTCCCGCTCACTCAGGAACGACGTCTGCTTGATACGGCCGTGTTGGACATTGGTGGGGTGCAGCTGCGTTACGAAAACCTGCGCCTGCGTCAGGCGCAACGTGAACAAACCCAACAGGTCACAAATCAGCAATCATATCTTCATCAATAGGAGGCAGTTATGAATAACAATCCGCAAGAACAAAATGGTAGGCAGCAGTTGCTGGAGCCAGCCCAGACCACCTTGTCCACCAGCAGTAAAGCCATTCGGCTCCAGCAGCTGTTACAAATGCGTCCGACACTTGTCGTGGGCAGTGGCGGCAGCGGCCAGCTCATACTAACCTACCTGAAAGCCATCCTCAACGACAGTTTTGGCGACAGCTGGGGCAGCCGCATCCGCCTTGTTGCCTTTGACACCACCGAAGAGGCCTTCCAGATTCAGAGCGAGAACGGCCTGGTATCGCTGGAAGCGGATGCTGAATTTTTTGACATTGGCAATGTGCCGGTAGGCAGCATTGTGCGCAACATCGACAGCCAGGCAGCTATAAAAGAACGGCTGGGCGCTGTCCTGGGCAAGCTGCCGGTTGGTGTATTGCGCAGTGGCTCCAAACAGATGCGCCCCTTTGGCTTGATGGCCCTGCTTTGGAACCATCCAGTTGTGAACGAGCAGCTGCGCCAGGCGTTGTGGCAGCTGGCCACCCGTAACCAATCCCTGGACCAGGTCACCCAGCAACAAGGCATTAATGTCTTCATCTGCTGTAGCCTGGTTGGCGGCACTGGCTCCGGCGGGTTTCTGGATCTCGCTTACCTGATTCGTGATGCGTTTACAGATTTAGGCAGCCAGGCTGAATTTTGCCACATCACCGGCATTGGCTTTCTGCCCCAGGCGTTTTACGGTATCAAGGGTCCCAATCTGCTGCCCAACGCCGCCGCCAGCCTGCAAGAACTAAACCACCTAATGGTCAAAGGAAATTTTCAAGCCCGATACCCGGACGGCCGAATCATTCACAACCAGGAAGCCCCCTTTGATATTTTCCATGTGCTGGACGGGGTGGACCAAAGCGGCCGTACCTGGACCGACATCTACGCTGTGGCCGCTATGGCGGCCCAGGGAATCTATCTCCAAATGGGCACGCAGTTGGGACGCAAAGGGGAAAATGCATTCGATAACCTGGACGAAGTGTTAACAACCCGAACCCATGACGGCGAGGGTACCTTTCTGGCCAGCTTTGGCAAGGGGGAACTTGTCTTCAATGCGCCGCAGGTCGCCACGCTCTTTACGGATTGGCAACTCCTAACCCTCATGCAAAACCAATGGCTCACTGCGCCAACGCCGGACATGATGGCGCAGCTCGCGACACCGCTAAGCAGCAGTAATCCAGATGCACTTCGCCTGGCGTTGCAGCGCGACCCGGAAACGGAAGCCCCGCTCTCTCTGGATTTAAGCCAACCCAGCTGGCTCCAGCGCAAGCCTGCCAGCGACATTGCCACCGAAACGGCGAGCTATCTCAGCGCTTATGAACAGGCACGCATCAAAGAGACGCTGCTGCCTCAAATTGGCAAAAACAGCAAACAGCTGGCCAATCAAATTGAACAGCAGTGGGACAGTTGGTTTGAAGGAGCCTTTTTGCAAAAAGACACCTCTTTGCCGGCATTGGCGACCGCACTACAGCAAGCGGGCACCAAAGCAGGCGAACAGCTGAAGACAGGCCAGCAACAGTTGGCGGAGGCAGAAAAGCGGGAAATACAGCTGACTCAGGCGCTGGCCCAGGCCCAGAGCAACTTAAACAAAGCAGCCAACAGCTTTCCCCTTGGTCGCAACGGCCGTATCCGCGAGGCATTGAGCTACGTTTTTCGCACTGCCCAGGAGCTGTTTGAAACAACGCTTTGGCTGCAAACCGTACGCGGGCAGGTAACCATTTGGCAAGTGCAGCACCAATGGCTTCAACAGCAGCGCAATAAATTGCAAGCTTTTATGGATCGCCTGTCTCGCTGCGCCCGTGAGGTGGACACCGCCAGTCAACGTCGGCAGCAGCAGCTGGCGCAGGCGGGTGTGGGGGCTATTAGCCTGGCAGACACCGGTTACCTCAAAAGTCTCTATCACCTACATCAACCGGCGGACATTGCCGTTAAAGAGCTGGTAGACACAGCCACCCTGCTTTCACAAAACAGCGCCACGACCCTGATAACCAGCTTGCGCGTGGCGCTGTCACCCTTGTTTGCGCCCGTAGCTGCTTTAACCATTGAAGATGTGATTCAAGCCCGTCGGGAAGAGCTCTCTCCACGGGCGCGCCGCCAGCAGTTATTCCAACTGGCAACCCCGTCCTGGAACCTGGATCGCGCCCGTTTGCCAGATGGAGGCAGCAATGTGGTGCGGCTCGAAGTGCTGGGCGTCCCTGATGCCAATCATTCATTGTTCGAGGGGGAGCCAATGCTGGTTTCCACCCATGATGCCCATCGCTTGACGGCCCTGGTAGTGGCGGCGGGCGCGCCACCCTCTGCTCTGCAACAGTATGACCAATATCTGCAAGCCCAGGCACAGCTGGGTGGACGCCGACCCCTACACGTGCTGCCGGACTTTCTGGTGACGGCCGACCAGGGGCGACTGCTGTTCGCGCTGGGCTCCATCTTTGGCCTCATTTACAGTCAGGGCACCTTTTTTTATTACCAACCAGCTGACCCATTGGAAACGGCCGTTAAGCTGGCCAATGGGTTGAGCAACGCCATCCACATGTTTAGCGAACAAGAAACGCTGGTCAATGAGGTCAGCGAACGGATCGAGGGACAAATTGCCCGCCTGGGGCTGCGAGAAGCCATTGCCATCCTGACGGAATATTACAGCACGGCCCCCAACGGCAACACGCCGCTCGATGAGCAACTTCGGGAACTCAAGCGGCTGGTGCGGGACTACGCTGAAAGTTTACGTCGCATTGACGCTTTTACCGTCGGTATGCATAAAAACGGAGCACGATAAATCATGAGCGAAAAACAACCTCTGGGGCGGGTTCAACGCACACTTATTGTTAGCTGTGGTGAACTAGCAAAGGAATGTGCCACCCAATTTGAAACTTTTCTGACTGAACGGAGTGGTCCTACTGCCGCTACAGCGGTAGTCCTCCTTAATGGGACAGAAGAAGGCTGGGAAACGGCCGTAACGGCCGCGCTGCATCGCATCTCTCCTCCGGACCTGGCCGCCCGGCTGGCAAGATCTGGCTGGGAGCTGGTTCAGCCGCCTGCGCTGCACCTCATTTTATTACTGACAGCAGAAACCGGAAGTTCGGCAAAGTTTTCGGCCTTGCTCACGACGGTAACCAACCAGATTTATCATCAGCTGAGCCTTGAGCCGTTGGTTTTTCCCATCTGGCTCGTCGGAGATGAAGGAGAGATGGAGTCGGCTGGCACCTGCCAGACGCCCCATTATCCATTGCCTCTGGGCAGTCTGGTACTGGGTCTGTGCAATCAGGACGGGCTGCGGCTGCCCGATGAAACCAGCCTGTGTGCTGTTGGGGCAGAGTTGTTGTGGTGCTTGACCACTTTCCCACTCTTTACTTTCCTGGAGCAGCACCAGACGGATGTGCTACTGCCGAATGGGCCAAACTTTCTGACCGCCGGTATTCATGCCTGGTCCTGGACTCCAGATGCCGTTTTGGAATCTTTTATCCAACGCTGGCGCAGGGAAGTGATTGATCAGTGGCTTCTTGATAAGGTAGATAATGAAACCTTGTTAGAGGTACCTGGTTGGCTACAAGCCCAACAGCTAACCCCAAAACAGTTTGCCACCTATGCGCTGCATGAACGAGAAACAATGCTGCCACAATTGCACGAAGCGGAATGGCAAATGCCGTGGCCCTGGCAGATATCCACCCTGTTCGAAAAAAGTCGCTTTGAAAACTACATTGATGAAGAAGCGACGCGGGCCTATGCCAAACAGGCCCAACTCCGCCTTTTTGATCCCCTCCAATATGCCAGAGAGTGCCTGCATAAACATGCCTCTCACTTGCTGAACGCCCAACCAGTTGCCGGTATTGCCCAGACAGTGGCCTGGCTACAAGCCGTCACGGAGGCGTGTGAGGCATCTCTACAAACGGTTTTTGCATGGGACAATCATTTAAACGAGGCAGCCGATACTTTGGCGGTGGCTCGTGGCCAGCTGGAAGCCACCCTACAAGAAAAAGTAGCCGATTACCCCAAAACGCCACAGGCCTGGCTGCGGCTCCTGTGGCGACCCTGGCGTTGGCCGGGCCACTTTTTAACCTATTGGCGTCTGCAAAAAGCCGGGCAACAACTTTGCCAACTGTACACCCAGCAGGCTTCCCTACGGCGGCAGCGTATTGAGCAGCAAACTGCGTATCAGGGCATGATTGAACTAATGCAATTAGTCCGTCGGCTGAGCAGTCAGGTAGCTGAGATTGGCGAAATGCTACACGCCCGACTGCAATCTGCACCCGTCCAGCCTGCCACAGAAAGCGCCTCGACCACTTTCCCACTTTCCCGGCTGCCTGCGCCGGACAACCTGTATGAACAGCTGCTGCCAGACAGGCCGGGAGAAGCGACGGCAGCGGCCGCTGCCGTGGGCGGGCTAGGGAAGCAGATTCACCAGCTGGATGACATCATCTTTGACCAGCTGTCGGAAGTGGCGGCTACCCGTCTGGCGGTTCTCTACCAGTTACCCCCAGCAGACCTGCTGCTCACACAGGAAGTGGATCAAAAAGCAACGCTGTTACAAGATGGGTGGGCAGCGGCCTCCCCTCTCTGGCCTGTCGATGTCGCTGCCCTCGATGAAACGACCCGACAGCATCAGGAAAGTATGGCGATAATGTGCGGCAACCATGTGCTGCCATTGTCAGACCACTTTTCCGAGCTAACCAATACGATTTTTACCCTTTCCACTGGCTGGAATCGTCATGTATGGCTGGTGCGCCTCCATGTCGGATTGCCTACACCAGTCATAACGCCATTCTGGTCCCAGGAGGTAAATGCAAATGAATGAGTACGATAGCTTTGATGCAGAAGGGACAGCATCGTTCGGCTCTCATCCCCCGACGGCCAACGGATTTGAGGGGTGGGATGAACCGAACCACAGCAGCTGGTTTGAAACATTGCGTCAGCTGTGGCATTGGAACGACCTGGCGGCAGAAATTGGTCAGGAAAGCCAGGCACGGGTCGCATTTGTCGGATTGGCAGGTGCTGGAAAAAGCTTGCTGTTTAATCGGCTGCGAGGCTGGACGATATCGGGCGATCCGGAACCGGCCCTGATTGAAGCATACGAGTTACATGAAGGATTTCATGTTGAGCTGCTGGGGGTTTTTGTCCTGTCAGACCTACCACCCCATCCTCCCGCCTTATGGGCCACACAGGAACTGCTGCCTTCTTTAGGGGATCCCGCGTTAGTGGTGTATTTAATTGATGGGGAAAAAGGGGTGTCTCCCGCAGATTTTCGCTGGATTGCGGCGCTGCGAGCTGCTGGACGGCCGTTACTGGCTGTGCTGAATAAATGTGACCTGCTGAATGACATTCCCGCAACGGTCGCTGAGGCAACAACCAAACTGGGGATGCCTGTAGTGCCCATTTCAGCGAACACCGGACAGAACATCTCTGAGCAGTTGCTTCCCTCGATGCTTGACCGTGTACCCCGCCTGGCCGTCCCTCTGGGACGCGAGCTTTCGGCATTGCGGGAGCAGGCTTCCCGTCGTGTTATTCGCCAGGCCTCTCTGCTTGCTGGCGTCGCCGGGGTACAGCCGATTCCCCTTCTGGATTTGCCATTTCAGGTCATGATTCAGGTAGGTGTTGTGATGCGAGTTGGTGCCGCTTACGGCTATGCTCCCACAGGCGGCGTCACCCGCGAGATAGCCGGAACGGTGCTTAGCACGCTTGGTATTCGCTACGCCGCGCTGGCTCTGGTAAAGATGATCCCTTTCGTCGGTTGGGCGGTGGCCGGCTTCCTGAGCAGCGGCATGACCTTGCTCTTTGGCGAAGCCGCTATTCGGTATTACGAATCTGGAGCGAAGCTGCCGCTGGGGCAACAGATCGTCTGGCCGCACTCCCTGTTGCCTGGAAAGCAGCAAAAACAGGAACCGTCCGTGAGCAAACGGCCGTTTTGGCGACGCGCCAAACGGTCGCAACAGGAAACAACGCAACAGATGGATGAAATCATTGAGGTGCAGGATGGACAACAAACAACAGCCGAAGAATAAGCCGCGCCCCCCAGCCCGCTTTCCCGCCCTCATTGCCGATCTCCACTCGCCTTATGGACCCTGGCAGATGGCTTTTTCAGTGGATGCCCTCCGCCGCGCCTGGCAGCCAGTACGCGCCAACAAGGGGGGCAGCGGTTCAGACGGGCAAACGGTGGCCCAGTTTGAGGCAGAGCTGGATAGCAATCTGGAGCGGTTGCACCAGGAGCTGGTTAGCGGCCATTATCAGCCACAGCCCGTCAAACAAATATTGGTACCCAAAGCCAGCGCCAACTGGCGGCCATTAACGCTGTGGACGATTCGGGACCGCGTTGCCCAGCGAGCCACGTACAACTATCTGGCGCCCGTCTTTGACCGGCAATTTTTATCATGCAGCTTCGGCTTTCGGCCAGGACTCTCAACCCAGGATGCCGCTGAAGCGATTAGCACAGCGCGAAAGCAAGGAGCCCATTGGGTGCTGGACGCCGATATCGAAGATTGTTTTGGTCAGATGAAAAACAACATCGTGCTGAAGCAATTATCCCGTTGGCGGGTTCCCAGGCCAGTACAGGATCTGGTACAGCGTTGGCTACGCACCAAAATAGGCAACGCCTGGCGATCGGATCAGGTGGAGGCAGGGACGTCTCAAGGCAGCGCCCTCTCGCCGTTGCTGTGCAATCTCTATCTGCACGGCTTTGACAAAGGGATGCAGCAACCCGGCCTGACGCTGGTGCGCTATGCTGATGATTTTGTCATCCTGGCACGGCGCAAAGCGTCAGTGCGCTGGGCTCAGACGTGGGCTGCCGCTAATTTACGGCGGGTAGGCTTGCGCATGCACCCTCACAAAACCCGCTTAACCCATTTTGGCGAAGGGTTCCAATTTGTAGGCTGGTTTTTTGTTGGTGAAGAGATGTATCAGCTCAAATAAATCCTGGACCACCAAAAGGTTATATCCATAGAAAGGAGATAGATGATGACCTCTGTATATGTACGAGAGCAAGGAGCCATGGTCCGCAAACGGGGTGAGCGGCTGGTAATCAGCAAACAAGGACAAACGATTGAGGAGTTTCCTCTGAATCAGGTGCAACAGGTTGTGCTGTTGGGCAATGTGCAAATTACCACCCAAACAATGGTAGCGCTGGTGCAGCGGCAAGTGGATGTTGCTTTTCTCTCCAGCTATGGCAAATTCCGGCTGCGACTGGAGGCAGACAGCTCTGGTCATGTGAACCTACGGCAGCAACAGCTGCGGCAAAAAGATGGTGGGGATATGACGCTGCCGGTAGCCAAAGCGATTGTGGATGCCAAAATCCATAATCAGCGTGTGGTGCTGCAGCGTCAGACACGACGCCTGGAGGCTGGCGGTCGCTCAGACGGGGCCGTTTTTCCCAGGGACCACGGGCTGTTTGAGCGGTCTTTGCAAGGCATGCTGCAAATGCAGCGTTCAGCACAGACGGCAGATTCCCTGGATTCCCTGCGTGGATATGAAGGCAAGGCCGCCGCTTTTTACTTCCAGGCGATTCGGGCACTGTTGGACCAACGATGGGGCTTTGCCCGGCGGGATTACTACCCACCGCCAGATCCGTTTAATGCGCTGTTGAGTTTTGTCTACAGCCTGCTGTTAAAGGATGTGCGGGCCGCCATTCAGCTGGTGGGTTTGGATGTCTACCTTGGCTTTTTCCATGCCTCAGAATCGGGGCGACCCTCTTTGGCGCTGGACCTAATGGAAGAGTGGCGTCCGCTGGTAGGCGATGCTCTCTGCCTGGAACTTGTCAATCGTGGCAGTCTGGAGCCAGAGCAATTTGTGCAAACTGGCAACCCGCGACGGCCAGTTGAGCTTGGCGAAGAAGGGGTTACCCGTGTGCTGCAGGCGTATGGCAGCCGCCTCGGCAGCCGCATTTACCACGCCAATGCAGGGCCAGGTGGAGAAACAACCTTACAAAAAGCTTTTGTGTTGCAAGCCCGACTGATGGCCCGCGTGATTCAGGGCAATTCCAATACCTATGAAGGCATTCGGGCCAAGTGAGGATGGCGTGAAGCAAAATAACGGATTTCTTGAGCAAACGGCCGTACCAACTGCACCCGGCTGGCTGGCAATTGGGGAGGCAGGGTTTCTGCAACAATCACGGATTGTTTCTGTTGCGCCAGCCAATACAGCCCCACTGCGGCGATTGCTGAAAGCCACGCCACCTGAATTGGTTGTGGTATTAACAGGTGGGCAGCGCAGAAAGACGGCCGTGTTTCTAGATAGCGGGCATCTCATCTTGACCGCCCTGTCTTTGGCAGAATGGCAGGCGTTGCTCAACAGGTAATAGTGCCGTTTTGATCCATCAAGCAGCAAGCGTGCGGTAGCCGTAAGAGAACGGCTGCCGGGCGTATACCCTTCAAGGAGTGAGCAAATGGCTGGTTTGGGTTTTGACAAATGGCAATGGACCAAAGGACGTGCAGCTATAGTTGGCGTCATTCTCGCTGCGGCCCTGGTGGGTTTTGAGGTGTTTAACTTTGACACAACCCGGTTTGCCTTAATGGATTTGCTGGGCGGGCATCGCTTTATTGGCCTGGAGTGGGCCTCCATTCTGGCATTTGCCTTTTGCAGCATCGATTTTGCTGGGGTGGTGCGCATGTTTACACCGGAGCAATCGCTGCAAAATGAGCCAAAGGAGGTTTGGTTGCTAATGGGAGCCTGGTTGCTGGGGGCGACGATGAACGCCGTGATGACTTGGTATGCCGTCGCCTTAACCATTGCGCCGCGGAATGTGGGGGCGACGATTATTACCAAAGGGGATATGTTGTTTTATGCTCCCATTTTTGTCGCCTTGCTGGTCTGGCTAACCCGCATTTTGCTCATTGGGTCCAGTTCCGTTGCGGCAGATCGTTTGCTGCATGCTTCCGCCCCCCGGCGTCCGGCCCGGCAACCCGTTCGCGCTCACCGAACCAGAATGGCAAGCAATGGCGAAGAAAGTTTTCAAGAAGATTTCTGGGGGAGTTAACCGATGATTTCCATTCACGTCGATGGGGCTGTTTCAGGAACCCAATATGCTGGGGCGGCGGCGGTAGCCCGCACACCGGACGGGGTTTTTCTGGGCTGGCTCAGCCGTCAGATGCCTGCAATGACCAACAACGAAGCAGAGTATCAGGCTGCGCTGTTGGGCTTAGCGCTGGCACGCCGCCTGGGGGCTTCTGCTGTTGAAATCGTGTCAGATTCAGAAGTAGTCGTGCGCCAAATGCAAGGGCAGAGCCGTGTGTTAAGCCAACGACTCCGGCAGCTGCATCAGGAAACTTGCGCTCGAATTGGACACTTTCAGCAGGTTTCCTTTCGCCATGTCCCGCGGGAGGAAAATCATTTGGCCGATGCCTTGGCCACGGAGGCGCTTTTGGGTCGCCCGGTCAAGATGCGACCCCAACAAACGACGATTCAGCTACGCAGACGGTTCTTTGGGAAATAATCCTCATTGGAGGTGCTTAATGCGTGTGGTAGTCAGTTATGACATTAGTGATGATAAACGACGACGAAAAGTAGCGGAGATCATGGAAGGCTATGGGTATCGGGTGCAGTACAGTGTGTTTGAGTGCAACCTGAACAAAAAGCAGATGGCGGAGATGAAACGTGCATTACGGCCGTTGGTCAAAGGCCCAAAAATGGACAGTATTCGTTTTTACCCCCTGCCCGCCGATGCTGTCACACTCATTCAGGTCATAGGGAAGGATCAGGCACGTTCTTTGGGGTTATTAGAAGTCGTATAAACTTTCGCGTAACGACCTTAGCGACATCCCCCCACATATAACCAGAACCAAGGCAATAAGAATTTATCCCTAAAATGGGTGCAGAAAATTTCCGGGTAAGTTCATAAAAAAATATCATCCTCCTAGCTGATGCCACACATCGAAACGGCCGTTTTCCGTCACATGCCGCTGCCAATACAGCTCACGGTCCGGGTCACGACCATATGCTTTTGCCGCCAGTTTGCCATTTGGGAAATAAATTTTTTCTGGCTGATGCGACTCACTCGTTTTCCCCATGTTCCCCGGCATCCCTTTCATAACCAGGTCTTTGAGCTTGCGATTGATCCGCTTTTGTCGGCCCCGCGGACGGTGCCGATGCTGCCGGCTGTAACTGTTGGGCAGCTGCCAGGCCAGATATATTTTCCCTTTCTTTCCTTGCTGGCCACGATAATCTTTTAGTTCAAATAAGGCCTGTCCTTTAGCCCAGGCCCGTTTTTCCATCGCCTCCTTTGTAGAAGATCCCCCCACAACAAAGTTGGCCTGCACGTGCAGGCCAACCTGCGCCTCGTAGACGCGCTGGCTAGACCGCCCTACCCCACTCAGCTGCTCAAGGGTCTCACGCGCAATAGGCATTACCCGGTCACCTTGTGGTGTTTCTTTGGTCCGACCGCTGTGAAAAGCTGCATATAAATGAGCACGAAAGGTGCCCATACCATCTAGCAATGCCGCTGAAGGCAGCGCCACTGGCCGCCCGGTTACCTGCTCTACCCCCAATGCAACGGCTACCCTGGCGGCCGAATGCAACCAGACATACGTTTTGTCCCGTGTCCAATACACACCCTCTCCTTGCCGAAGCAAGTTACGCAACTGCCGCCAGCCGCACAGTCGTAAATTTGAGGTTTTGTGGGTAAGTTTTTCTCTCAGATTGTCTATGCGAAGTGAGCCACGTCCCTCAGTATCGAGATACCGCAGCATTAGCCAGAGCCGCCCTGGGGCGGCCATCTCTTCCCGCAGCATACCCAGGCCGATATCCGGATAGAGCTTCACCCATTCCACACCGGGCTGACCCAACGTTTCTTGAGATGGTGTCCTGGAGTCAACGCCAGGAATGGGCGCTGGCACTGCTGTCAGAGCATCGCCCGTCTGCAAAACCACCTCTACTCGATTTCCGGTTACTGAAGCTTCGCCACGACGCAAAATGGCCGTTGCCGCCGTGCACCCCCATCCCAAATGCGCGGGTAAAGTCGCCACAATTTCTTTGTGATTGACGGGCTGGGAAACGGGCGTTTCCCAGGGCACTACTCCATCTCTGTGAACTCTGCCATTGGGGCAAATTGAGACAGCAGGGAAGCCAGCAGCTCTGCGCGCCGCTTGGGCCTGCGCCCGCAAAGCCAGAAGCCGCTGATTCGCTTCTTCAAGCTGTGGCGATGGGGCAAACGTCGTGGAGTCCATGATAGACCACAGGCTATACGTAGCATCAAATAGCCCAACCCAGGCCAAAATCTTTGCCCAGGTAAGGGTCATTGACACAGGAGTACACCTGTGCTATTCTCCTCTATAGGTTAAGCCGCATAGGAGGTAACAAGACAGACCTCCCCCCTCCCCAACGAAGGGGCTTCAAAACGAGAGACCAGAGTGCAACCAACACTCTATCCTCGGAAGTATGCGAAATGCGAATAAAATTTTTTTAGCAAAAGCCAGTGTTGCCACACCGGCTTTTTTGCTTTTCTGGGCCAGACAACAATGAACTTGCTTGACTGGTCACCAGCGTATGGTTACCAGCCGCCATGGGCTGGCAAGCATACGCTGACTACCGTCAATCATCTGACACCACATATTGAGAACTATAGAATTGATGGAGGCAAGGTGAATAAAAGGCACTTGACGAGGCTACCTAAGTTATGGTAGTCTACCTACACGAAAACAACTGGTGAAGTGCACCTACTTATCACCACCCTCGTATCTGATTCGCAGTCAAATACGGGGGTTGTTTTTTATCCATCGCCTAACGGGAACCAATTTTTCAGATCCGCATAGACATTCTCCAAATTCAGTAAACGGCAGCTGTGGCTACGCCAATTTTTCCGGGCCTCGCCATCTGCCGT
Organism: Ardenticatenaceae bacterium; assembly: GCA_020634495.1. The sequence goes on from JACKBR010000002.1 coordinate 214,503, forward strand.
GATGGCCTCAGCCAACGCCTTGGCCCCATCGGTCCAACCCTGGAGAGAGAATCCAACAAACTCCACGGTCCATTCCCCACGTTTGGGCGTCACGTTGTCAGCACTTTTAATAAGAGCACGCAAAGCATCCACACCGACTGGTGCCGCTGTCCAATGGCAGCTACCTAAAAACAGGCGTCGGGACCGCTGGCTGATGCCCACCACGTCTATAAAATATTTTGTAGTCCAGGCAGCGCCCACTCTATCTAAAGAAGAACCCAAAAGCCCATGATTGCTGGCCTCCAGCAGCCACTGTTGGCACAACTCACGCCAGGTGTAGCGCTCAATAAAGGCGGGCATTTCCTGATTTATTTCATCCAGCGTCTGCTGGGAGCGCCCCATGGCCACATGGCTTTGGGTAGTCATAAAGCGGTAATAAAAGCGCAAATAGGGATCGGTAATGTTATAGTGGCCGCGCCGGGACTTTTCCGTTTCGGTAGCTGGCACTCGTCGCTCAACAAAACCCGTATCTCTCAAGACGCTGAGATATTTAGAAATATGCCCCTGGCTCAGCCCGGTATGATTAGAAATTTCAAGCTGGGTTTGTTCACCTTGGGCTATCGCTTTTAAAATACTGACATAATTGTGGGCGTCGCTGATAAAATCCTGCAGCAGCAAACGTGGCTCCTCGCGCATCAACGTATTGGGAGTGAGAAGCTGCTGCTGAATGTTGTCGATAATGGACAGGTTCGGGTCCAGCCGCTCTAGATAGGCCGGAACCCCACCCATCATGGCGTAGACCTGCACCTTTTCTCGTAAGCTGTAGCTTGGGAAAAATTCACAGACGACTGGGAAAGACAGCGGAGGCAGATCCAGCAGGGCATTGGCCCGGCCATAGAGTGGTTCCTGCGGGGCAAACATTTTTTCAATAACGCCGCGCTGCGAACCGGCTAGAGCCAGCTTAATTTGGGTTGGCTTAAGCACATGATCCCACAGCTTCTGCAGTTTCCCAACAATGGTGGGATCAACGTCTATCAAGTAGGTAATCTCGTCGATAAACAGAGCCAGGCGCTCGTTTTGGGCCAGGCGAGCCACCTCTGCAAATGCCTGATCCCAGCTGGCATAGGTGAAGTCCTGTGGCGCTGGTGTATTCGGGTGGCTAAAATTGTAAATCACCTGGGAGAAAGAGCGGAGCTGGTGCAAAGCAGAAGAAGGTTCAGCTACCCAGTAAATCCCCCGCTCCGGATGTTTACCAAGCCAATGGATCAACAGACGTGTTTTTCCCACACGCCTGCGCCCATACAGGATCAACAGCGTGGCGCTGGAATTGTTCCACAGGTCATCCAGTAGCTTTAATTCTTCAACACGTCCTCGGAAGTCGGTATTATTCATAATATACGCTCAAGTATCATACTTTCAAGTATCATATAGTCATTATAGTATATCATAATACTATGAAGTATGATACTTCACAGAATATAACTGATCTGCATCCCATTTGTCAAGTTTTGTTGTATTACTGCATCACTGCCTTTCAACCCGGTCTTAAACAGGCGACATCACGCTGTAGTCAAACGCCTGATCAAGCAGATTAATGGGCATTCCAGCCCGTAAAAAAGGGGGTGCCATCCACAATGACAATGCCCTCTCCACACCCCAACAGTGCCAGGTTTTCCCCTAACAGCGCATCGTCAGCCAGGAAACGCTTTTTCAGCGTAGCCAGGTGCTGAGGCTGGCTTTCCGTCAAAATAGCAGCCGCATCCGGCAAAAGCGGACCGTTGCTCACCATGAGTCGCGCCAAATTCCCGATGAGCGAGGCTGGCAACAGTTTCCCTGGCAGACCATGGACAATGAGCCGTACATCGGGCAGCTGCATAGCAGCCAACAGCACGGCCCGTAACAGCTGCTGCCGTTCCCAACTTGTTCCTTTGCAGGCAAAAAACAAGGCACCGACGGGTAGAATGTCAAAGCGATTCACCGGCCATTCCAGCATTTCGCACACGCTGCGGTTGGCGGTTAGCCGGTTCAGCGCCAAGCCCAGGCTGGAAACGGCCGCCGTCTGACCCTGCCGTTCCACTTGCTTCAGCCACTTGCGTAAGGATAGTATATCCGTCACCCCACCCGCCTGTGCTTGGGCCAGCAGATGGACACCTTGTGGGTGCACATTCATCCCACCAAACCAACGCTGCCAACGTTCAAGCTGGGCCGCCCAAGTTTCTCCCGGCACAGCCGCCAACGGGTTAAACCCATTCGCGAGCGATGTGCTGTCAATGTCGATGTAGGTTAACTGCTCGCCTAGCAGACGGGTCACAACTGCTTTACGCTTCAGCCTGGGCACCAGATCGCCAGAGCCATCCAGGACAACCAGGTTAGCTGGATGCCGAGCCACCGTCTGTGTCACCTGATGCCCCAGCCACTCAGCCACTGCTTCCTGACGGCCATATAAATTGACCCTGCCCGAAACGTGCAGTGGAACACCCGTGTGCGACCGCCCCAACAGCCAGCGCTCCGGTCCTGGATCGGAAGCGGTCAGGTGCGCGGGCGGCTGATGATCTTGCCAACAGGGCCGCGTCGTCAATCCCGGCACCGGATGATGTGGTAAATGCCAGGTATCAGCCGCTTCTGTATCGCCTTTGGTTGATGGCTGAGGCAAGTAGCGGCCACGGCCGTGACTAACTTCCCGTTTGTTCTCCCCTTCAACTTGCCTGACAAAAAGGCGCTCATTAACCACGTGGGCCAGGAACGGCCGTTCCCAGGGTAATTCAGATACGGCTGTCAGGCGCTGGGCGCTAGGCAAAATCAGTTCGGGCAGCTTGGGCTTCAGGGAAAAACTGAAATCGGCGGCCATGCGCTGGAGCAGACGCTTATGCGCCTCCGGTATGCCCAAATATAGTTCCGACACCATTTCATCCGGCCGAAAAAACAGCGCAATACGGCCACACGCCTGGGGGCGGGACAACAGCCGGATGCACCGGGTCGGTCCGTCCGGTGTCAGGTAACGAAGGCGAAACCAGGTCAGCCCGTCATCCCACTGTTGTCGTGCCGCCCGTTCTCCCAGGCGTACTTTCGCCCAAAACTGCTTTAACATATGCCTCTCTCATCAACCCATTTCTTGCCAGAAGTTATCCAGTTCACCATCCCCATCCACGGGCAAGTCACTGGCGACCAGCTTTTGTTCCTGTTCCTGAATCATGATTTCAATCATCACCAGCGACCAGCGGTGGAATTTCACCGATAAGGCGATGTTGTCCGCTTCCTGCTGGCGAAATTGGTCCAGTAGGTTGTTATTCATGCGCTTCTCCTGTTGCTAATAGGCCTGCCACGAACCACCAGCCTCTAGCTACCCAATAAATTTTCCGCTTCAATCGGCCGCAATTGAAAAAAGACCATATCCGCTTTGCCATTAAACCGTACCACCGCCATCCCCTTGCCGTGCCGGTCATCGCTGCCCATCCGGGCCAGAAATTCGGCGTGCGAAGGCAGAATCTCATCCTTGTAATGGTCGGCCAGCCGATAGGCGGCGTCCCGCTTCATGCCAAAGGCAATCGTCCAACTCACGTTGTTGATAATAAACTGACCAGCCGTGACGTTGGTGCCGGCGGCCATCGATTCAGCCTGAGCGCCTTCCACGCCAATAAACGCTTCCAGGTCCTGGTCAATCATGACGACAGCCGCACCGAAGGTGCGCACCGTCTTGACCATGTTGGCCAGAAAGGTCATCAGGCTGGCCTCCTGATTCATATAATGAACTTCATCGACGATGATGGCGCGTTTGCGCGGCTTACACCTTACCTGGTGGTTGATACCTGCCAGGGTGGCGTAATAAAACAACGGCCGTCGCCGCTCTGGCACCTGACTGAAATCAAACAGCACGATACGTTCTTTTAGGGCCAAATCCAGATTGGTCGGTTCATTAAAGGTGGCGGCGTAATCCCCATACACGTAAAGGCTCTCAACCTCCTCCGCCAATGCAGCCGCGGCGGTGGCCACCTGTCTGCTTAAGCCAGGCAGCAGTGGCTGTCCACCCTCCAATTGGTGCACCAGCGTCAATGGGGCAAGTCCATCTAGTTCGGCCGGGGTCAGCTGCTCGGCCACCTGAACCAGCTTGTGACAAAACGTTTCCAAGAGGGGCGTCAGCGTATGGTCGGCCATCAGCTCCTCTGCCCAATCGTAGCGGGCATAAGTCAGTTGCAAAGCTCGGCGAATGGCGGCAATTTCAGCATTGCTGAAGCGGCGAGGATTGTTGCCCAGCGGATCCAATAGCAGCCCTAGCAAGGTAATGACGTGATCATACTGTTCGGTGGCGTTTTCATATACCACATCCAGGATATTGAGCCGGGTTGCACTGTAGGAAAGCTGGTTATAGGAGACGTTTTTGCCCCCGGCCAGCTGCGCCAGACGGCGGCTGTGCCCTTGGGGTTCCAGCAATACCACCTGCGTCCCTTGCTCAGCCATGCGCCAGGCCAACGCCTGCGCCCCGACCGTTTTACCCTTCCCTGTCCGCCCCAGGATGATGCCGTGGAAGGGGTCGTTGCCCTGCCAATCCAGGTAAGAGACGTGCGGCGCTACCTCATCAACCGAGATGCCCACGTAGTAACCTGTTGCCATTTGCTCCCGACCCACGCCCCACATGCCGGCAAACACAGCTGGCGCGCGGCTGAGCGTATTAAAATGACCAGACGGCATCCCGGGTGGTCTGGCCGCAGGACCAAACATACGGGCCGCCACCGCCTGATAACCCAGCATGCGGTCCACCTTCATATATTGGCTGCTGGTTTTGCGCAGGCTCTCCAGCCGCGCTCGCAGCGTGGCGACGCTTTTGTCCAGCAGCATGAACAAGACACGCACCTGGTGCACCGCTTCATCCCGAACTTCCAGAGCAGCCTCCGCTTCTTTGCTGGCAATAATGGCATTGCGATCCTGCGCGTTGTCGATCATGCCCTGCCAGAATTCGGCCGAGGCGGTAACCCGCTCTGGATGCACCTTACGCACGTCGATACAGATGACCATTGGGCCGTCAGCGGCGGTAATCATCTGGGCCAGCGGATGCCGCCAATCCCAAGTGCGGGTCAGCTGGTAAGAAGCCAGGATGGCATACCGATAGCGGCTGTTGTCTGTTTGCAGACGGCCGTTTTTCTTCAACACGGGTGCCATATGATCATGATACTCGGCATAATCACCGGGGATAGGTAGCTGGGGATACCCTTCCTCGCCAACCACCCGCCAATGGGCCAGGTCGCCTGTGGTCAAGGCGTCGTTGAAATCCACCAGAAAGTGGCGCGTGCGCCGCATTTCACCCCGGCTGGCCCATTCCCCAATCATGCGCACCTCTTCCATCAAGCCACGGCGCGCCCAGTCATCGCCGATGCTCATTGCCAGGCGACGCCGTTCCCGCTCCAGCCGCTCCAGGGTAGCGGGCATGATGAAGGTCAGAAAACGGCAATGCTCTACTGGCCCGGCAAAAAGAGAGACCATCTGACCCAGGACAGCCGACTGGTCATGGCTATCAATCTGGTAGAAATGGGGTAATGTCACTTGGAATACGCGCATAATTTTCTCTGCCTGTGGCAAGTAGCAGATGGCAAATTACATACCTGCCACCAGCTACTTGCCACTTCATCCTTCTACAACCACGGTGCCGGCAAAAGCGCCGCCAATCTGGTGCCGCTCTGCGTGCAGGCGTACACTGTCCCATTCGGCCTGGACGTTGACAATTTGCGGTGCGCCCATCAGGTGGCGCAGCCAGACCGCGAGATAGGCAACGAGCCGCTTCATGAGAATCTCTCCGTTGTGGGTGTAGCCAGCGGCGTACCCGGCCACGATAAAGAGCGGCGTCAGCCAAAGCGGGGCGTTAAACAGCCCGACGCCAATGGCGGTGAGCACAATGACCAGCATAAACTGGGTCATTGTCACTTTGCGCAAAATAGTGGCCTGATTTTGCCGGACAAATTCGGAACGGAAGTGGGTGACGCTAAACATGTGCGACCTTCTCCTTTTCGTGGGCATGAGTGCAGGTGAGCAAGGGCGCTGAGGAAATGATTCATCCTCCCCTGCGCCCCTGCCCTTTTGCGCCCTTGCCTAACCTAACCCGCAGAGGGTGTACATGCTTTCGATACTAAAGCCAGTCAAAATCTGGTTGCCAATGTCGGTGGAAAAGGCCAGCAAGATCAGTCCCAGGGCCACCGACCCGGCCACCGCGCCTATCTGCGCCCCTTGGGAAGGCAGAATTGCCGTCAGGTTCTTGCGCAGGCCCAGCATCGCCAATCCCAGCAGCACCGACGCGCCGCCCATGAGCTGGGTAGTAAACAAAGCCCGGTTATAGGTGTCGCAGATAGCCGCTGGCGGCGCTTCACCGGGAGCACAGGCGGACAGAAGCGCCAATGTCATGCCCAAAGCCAACAAGCGGAACCAGCGACGCACAAACGATTTGGTTTGAAACGAATTCTTAGATTTTTTGGTAGATTTAAGTTGCAGAAGCAACATTCGGTTATTCTCCTTATAATTAGATAATCCAACGGTTGGCGGTTGCAGACCAGAAATCTCATGACCACCAGCATTGGTTGCTGACCTGTGGGCAAGCCAACCTCCCACGTTACCGCGCGGGAAAGCCAGCTATTTCCCACAGGCCAGCCCCAATTTGTAATCGCACAGATGCAGATTGAGGGAGAAACGACAGGGTTATCGCCATCGTTTCTCCGGGGTTAATAAGCAGGGGCAAGCCTGGATTCAGCTGCCCGGTTCCTACATAAGCATCACCTCCTTCAGATGTTCTTTCATTATCACTGATTTGAATAAAGTCAAGGTCAAGATAAACGGCTCCTGCCCTGCCGTTGGGGTGACCCGCATGGACACGGTTGTGGATAGAGACGGTGAGCACAGCCCGCTCTTGCGCCTCATCCCACTGCGCCCCTGTGATCTCTACCGCTAGCTGCTCAGTTAAATCTGGGATTTCGCCCAACTGCACACCGACGAGTTGCCCATCAGGCAGCAGGCGGAACTCAGCCAACAGATCGCGTTTGGCTGTGGCCAGGGGTAAGAAAAATTCTGCCTGCCACTCACCTGTATCGGTCAGGCCGAGGGGAACGGCCGTTGTTTGCTCACCACCAGCGTTTAGCGACAGCAAAATTGAATGGCTGCTGCTTAGACCCTCAATAACGCCGCTAACTACTATACGAAACAAGCGGTCGCCCGTATGGTCAAACTGAACCGCTGTTATTTGCAGCTGGCCAGCGGTGCCAAAAGCGGCGCTGTCGCCGACAGCATATACTGACTGCTCCTGCCCTTCTTCGGCAGCTACGTCGTAATGGGCAAAGACGTAGGCAACATCCCCTTCAGCCACCGCCGGTAGAGCAAAGAGGGTAAGCCCCAATCGATTTTGGGAAAGCAGCCGCCCTGCATCGTAATTCGCCCCCTGCCCTGTTTCCGCAACAATAAAGCTTAAAGAAGCGCCCGTATCCGTACTGAGGGTGATGCGATCGCCCGGTTCCAGATTGCGCACCAGGCTGTCGGGCAGGCCAAGAGCGTAGTTGAGCACGGTGCCAAACAGCCAGACGGCGACCGGGTTATCGGACAGCATGGCGGCCTCGTTGTAGCGCATCTCCCCTTTGGGGGTCGGTTTGCTGGGATCAATCGCCAAGGCGATGGTCTCTTCGGTACGGCCGTACCGGATTTCAATCGCGCTGGGTCGGCCAATGGTGAGAGCGCCACCTAAATTACCAATCGTTTGCAGGGAATCATCCACGCCCGTAATTTCCGGCAGCGGAGGCGTAGGCGTGGCGCGGCCACCGTCCGCGACGGACGCCACGGGTGTCCCGGTGACCGAAAGCTCATCCCCGGCCGCCCGCTGCGCCCGACCGCGCAAGGCAACGATGAAGAGCAGCACCGCCAACCCGGCAAAAACACCGAGTTTAATCAGGGTGCGCCGCCGTTCGGTCGTTCTGTCCGGTTCGCCCAGGCTGCTCTGAACCAGCTGGGGCAGCGCCTGCTCGTACATCATCTCGGGGCTAAGGGCAACCATGCCGGGACGGCCGTCGGGCCGGATAAAGCTGCCCTGCTTAAAATCGTCACGGCGGCGACGGAGATAGGCCAAAATGTCGGTATCAGTCCGATTTTGTTCCGTCTCTGCCAATTCTTGTCCAATGGCCCGGCGAAAAGCATCCTGGTATTCAGGTGGAATTTCGGACAGTTCTTGTTGAATGTCGAGCTTGATATCTGTATCAATCATGGATCACTCCTCGCCAGCAATTTGGTTCTGCACTGGCAGAAACACAGGCAAACGAACGGCTGGAAGCCCCAGCACAATGTCGTTATTGTTTTCCCCGGCGCGCACCCGGGCCGACCAGCCTGGCACAAAGGGAACAATGACGCGGGCAATCGTTTCCCCCGCCAGGTTGAAGATTGCTTCACCCTGGGCGTTGGTAAATATTCGAGCCAGGCTTTGCCCCTGGCTGTCTACGGCCAGCACACTCACGTTGGCAATGCCTTCGCCCGGTCCCGGCTGCCGGTCGTTGTTGGCATCGTAATAGACTAGCAAGCGGATATAGGTGGTAGAAACTGGTGTTTGGGGCTGTACCTGCCCCAAGGACCGCACCGTCAAAGAGATCGTCCCGGTGGTTGAAATGCCGATGGTGGGCGTTACTATCTTGGTCGGTACGGGCGGAGCGCTGGCCAGGGCAGATGCCAGCGGTGGCTGTGATGCTGCTGGCTGAGGCACTACCGCTTGGCAGCCCAATTCATACTGGCCAAAGCTACCACCGCGTGCTTCGATACGGAGAACGGCCGTTTGTTCTGCATCAGCCGTCCAGGCAAAGCTGGAATCCACTCGCCCCACCCCGCGGTCATCGTTTATGCCGATGTCCAGCACCGTCAGCAGCGTATCCACCTGGTCGGTCACCGTTTCACAGACGTAGCGGCTGCCAGCTTTGGCAATAAAGGTGAAGTAATCGACGTCACCCGCGCCTACGGTATAGGTATCGCGCATGCCAGGTGTGATGGGTTGAGCTGTTTCTGGGCTATTGTTAGGCTCAGCCAGATCAGGCTGAATGATTGGCGTTGGTGATGGTGTCGGCGTCAGGGTTGGGACGGCCGTCGGTGTCGCTGTTGGTTCAGCCAGCTTTACCGACAGATCGTAAATGCCGTCATACACCGTTGCTTTGCTCACCAGGGCCACATACCAGCCGTCGGCCGGAGCGGAAAACGTCACCAGCGAGCCAACATCGGTCGGGGAACGATCATCATTCTCTACCAGAAACTGTCCCTGCCAGTAGAGCGCCAGGTGCGTGTCCAACGCGTCATAGACGATGGTGCCTATCTGCACCGTCTGCCCTGTTTTGAGATACCCGGTAAAGGCGTCCACGTCCTCACCAACCAGGGTCAGGTCTGTTTCGGTTTGCCAACCAATTGCCGTCGCGGTTTGTGGCTCGTTGTTTGGCTCAAACCGGTCTGGCAGCAGCGACCCCTCATTGGTGGGGACGACTGTTGGTCCGCTAACGAGTGTTGACGACCCCACAGGGGTTACGGTGATGACCATCGGCGTAGGATTCTGCCCCCCATCTTGCGCCAATGTGGTGCTCGTTACGACCAAAGCAACCATAAGCAGGGCAAAGCTGAACATGAGCGGCTGGCGTGTCTGTCTTTTATGCATATAAGTCTCCTATTCTTCCTCAGATTGTTGTGGGGAAACGGCCGTTTCCCCTATAACTGAAGGTGGGACGGCCGTTGATTGCGGCACAATCATCGCGCCCGGCAAAGCGGCTATATCGCTGACAAAATTGCGCACCATCTCCGGCTGATAGCCACGATCGAAAAGCTCTGTCTGCACGACATCGCGCAGGCCGTCCTGTATCATGTCTGCCAGGCGGGTCAGGTCTGCCGGGGAAAGGTTCATAGCCTGTGCCCCAGCCAGCACGCCGCGCACGTTGCCGGTTTGTCCGCCAAAGCCAGCGGGGATGACCGTCGGCCCCATGCCTAAAGCGTGAAGGACTGGCTGCTCATCGGCTGCGCCCGCCGCCGCTTCCCGGCCAATGACGCTGACCAGTTCGGCGCGGGAGACGCGGCGCTGCGGCAGCAGCACCATGTCAGCAACGGCCGAAAGTTGCGCATCAGTGAGGGGGGTGGCGCTCTCCTGAGCCGCCGTTGTTTCTCGAATCGCAGCCGCCGCTTCACCACGCTGGAAAGCAGCCAGCACGTCGGCGTCAGCCATCCCCTGCGTGCGATATTGACTAACAAGATGGGTCGTTGCTGCGACCGCTTCCTGCACGGCCGCAGCCGAATGCTGCTCGACGGCGGTTTGAATCAACCGGGCATTGGTTTCGCCGGTATAAACGGTTAATGTTTTCTGAGCCGCCTGCCCTGCCCGCGACTGCGGCTCGGCCAACTGCGCCAATGTATTGTGGATCACCTGTGCCCGCGACGGCTGATATGGTTCCAGGCGAATTGTCCCGGTAGGATTGCTGTTTTCTACAGAGCTACTGGCATAATCCTCACCCTTGGGCGTACTTGAATGGGTCTTCTCTTTGACAAGCGGGATGACCTGAACGGCCGTTTCCGGAGATGGTTTATCATCCTCTCGCAACCATTCTGGAATTGCCCGATGAGCCGCTAGATTAGCTGGATGATTTACCTGCTCACTGGTGAGACGGCCGTTTCCCGCCTGCTGCGAAAGGGCTGCGGTCAGGCTGGCCAGCGCCTGTTCCAGGCTGGCAAATCGGTTGGTCCAAGCCTGGTTGGGCACCTCTTGCGCCGCGCGCGGGAACTGCCGACTGCCTGGCCTTGAGTTGGGCGAAACGGCCGTTTGGCGTTGGGGCTGCTGCGCCTGCCGCGCCTCATTGATGCGATCGCTGGCCTGCCCTCTTGTTAACGCGGCTTCTGGCTCGACACCCATCTGTCGCAAATAAGTAAGCTGGCGCTCGGTGGCTGGTTCTTGACGCCAGGCTTCGCCCCCCTCATTTTCAGCGGGTGATTGATGGGCCTGTGTGCGTGCGGAATGGCCGCTGGGTGGTGCGTCAGTCTCGGTGGTTCCTTCAGACTCACTTTGCAGGTCTACTGGCTCCCCATCTCCGTCAAAGGTGGCATCCCGGTACTCTGGGCGGCGACCGCCAATCTGGTCAAAGGCCGTCCGCAGCGACTCGGAAAAGCGCATGGCCACCCATGGGCTGGAGCCAAAGCCAGAAAGGGAAGAGCCTGCCCGCAGATAATCCAGCATGTCGGGGTCATGCGGCTGTACCTCCCCGTCGCGGAAGTTGCGCGTTAGCGTCCGGGCTTCATGGGCCACTTCAATCGCGCTGCGGGCCGTCTCAGATTTGCCCAGGGCGTAACCGGCAATTGTTTTGAGCTGTCGGGCGCGCCCATCCGCTTTGTCGGGGTCGGTGCCCAGATAGGCCCCGTCGTTACGGGCATCCGCTTGCAGGGCCGCAGCCGTGGCCAGAACGGCACCTCCGGCGGCTAGGCTGGCCCCACCCGTGAGCGCCGCCCCCGCCAGCCGGGCCGTGCTGGTCACCGTCTGGCGACCCATGCGAGCCACTTCCATCCCGCCCACGCCGCCGGTGATAACGCTGCCGCCAAAGAGATCGAAGGCAGCAGCCGCCAGTTTCAGGGCGCTTTTGATGCGCCAGAGCAGGACGATGAGCACAATGAGGCTGGCTCCGATGTAAAGGCCAATTCCCTGCTGGGCAGCTGTAGCCAGCAGGCCAATCATGATGGCCACGATGATAACGCTCATCAGGGTTTCGATGAGCAGGTTAATAAACTGTCGCAGATACGCGCCCAGAAACGCCTGGGTGTAGATAAAGAAAGCAAACAGCATGGCAAAAGGCACGCCGGTATAAAGAAAGACGGCAACGCCGGTCAGCGCCAGGCGCAGGAAATGTTCGGCGATGGCCGTGGGCACAGCGACCAAAGCAAAGAACAGTCGTTCAATGCCGTCGCTGGCCAGCGCTTTGGCCAGCTCCTGGTCGGCCTCATCGCTGAGATTGATGCCCGATGGGTCGCCAAAGGGGAAGTAGGCGGCTTCAAAATCCACCGGGAATTCACTGCTGTCCAGCTCGTCGATGTTGGCCACCAGCATAAAGGCGGAAACCAGGTCGAAGCTGCCCACCACCCCATCGCTGTTCACGTCAGGAATCGCGCCGGGCAGGCCCACGTCGGTGCCGTTCATGCTGGTGTCAAAAATGTCTCCGGCCGCCCCGTCAATGAGGGCGGTGTCGATGCCCGCGTTGAGAGATTGGCGCAGCTCCTCCATCATGTCGATGACCACGATGGGCGAAGAAAAGAAAAAGAAGGCAATCAGGCCGTAGCTGAACAGCTTGCTCGGATCCACCCAGCGGCTGGTGGGCACGACGTTGTTCAGGACGTACCAGAAGCCCAGGGCGGTCAGGGCCAGGATGAACATGCCGCCCAGCGGGGCAGACAGGGCGTTGACCAGCAGCTGCACAAAGTAGCCGACGTTGTCCGTCACCCAGCTGTTGATGCTCTCGGCAATGACGGCAATGGAAATCGTAGCCCGATTGATGGCCCACAAAATCTGGGCCAGGGTGTATTGCAGGAAGTAGATCGCTTCTGCGAGGTAGCTGCCGGGATCAAGCATCTGGTTCCTCCACCTGGTGGGCCACGGGTTGTGACGTGGACTTTTCAGCGAGACGCGCAGCAGCCTGGCGTTGACGAGACCAGACATGCAGGCTGCCGCCAAGTGCCAGCCCACCGCCGATAAAGAGGAGGAGACGCCAGCCGCTGCCAGAGTTTGAGCCAACGGCCGTTTCCGGCGTGCTGGCTGCATCTGGTGTTGGCGTAGGGCCAACCGACTCTGTGACAATCGCCAGAGGAACCTCGGTAGGTGCAACCCCACCATGCAGCACTTCGCCTACTGGGATGATGGGGGACGGTACGGCCGCTTCCGGGGCGGCATCGAAATAGACACGGCCGTCGCTGTGAAAGGTGAAGTGGTAGGTGATGTTCGCCTCTCCAACCGTCAGGCCAAAACCGCGCAGGCCACCTTCGGCCAGGGCGAGTTCCGAGATGGTGTCTAGCGGCCGGTCAAACAACAGTTGGTACAGACCCCGCCCCACTGGCCAGGTACAGCGGCCGCTGGTATCCGTCAGGCAGGCGGGAGAAATGGTTTCTTCGTCCGGCAGCCGCTCCAGGCTGACGGGCTCATTGGTAACGGCCGTTCCGTCACTGTGACGCAGCTGCACCGTGAGCGAGATGGGTGCAGCCGCTTGGGCAGGCACGACCAGCAGAATTGCCCCCAAAAGGCAGCTGCCGACCAGCCAGACCCAGAACCATTTACGCCAGGAAAGTTTGAATCGAGTCGTCATTTAATACAGCTCCTTATCCTTCCAGAAAGGTTGGCCGTTCCGGCTGCGGGTCACCTGGCGTACATGGTTTGTACGCCGTGGCCAAAAGAGGATGCCCACGATGAGCAATAGACAAATGACAATGAGCGCTTCTAACATGTGCTCTCCTTCATAAATAGGACGCGAAGTAAATCTGTCTGCAATCTGCGTTAATCTGCGAAATCTGTTGATTTTCCCTGAGCTCATGTCGTCTCCTCAGGCAATGCCTGGTGCCAGGCAATGAGTTCCGGCAGGCCGCCGCCCGTCTCGTCGCTGAACGAATACCAGCCGCGACCGTTGGCCGTGATTAAAAGTCCGCCATACCCCAGGATGCGAATATCGCCATTTCGCTCCACTTGCTCCTGACCGTGCAAAAAGTGGCGGGCATAAAGCAGGCAGTTGGCTGCCAGAGGCAGATAATGAACAAGGTGTTTGGGTGACGTGAGCGGCTTTCGCTGCGTCTTCGGTCGCTGATCAAAGCTGCACGAAAAGGCCACCAGCTGCGCATATTGCTCGGCGCTTAGATAGGGAATATCGGCGTACGTTGCCTGACTGCGAAAGCGATACCGGTGCCCGGAGGGATGGCGGCTGCCCGCCGTAACCACCTGCCGCCCCTGGCCCAACGTTTCAATAAACTTGAACAGCCGTTTGCGGCCGTTTGCCGAGGTCTTTCCATACTTGCCTGCCAGGGTATAGCCAGGATACGCTTCGTCGGTGTAAAAGTAGACATGGTAGCCCCGCCCGCTGGTGACAACCGTCATCGGCTCGGGAATCAGGCGGGTGGCCCACCGCAGCCAATCGGGGAAGATGCGATTGGCTTCTTCATCGAAATCGAAGACCAACAAGGCCCACTTATCCTGCTGCCAGCCGCAGCGAATGCCAACATTGTGGCCGCTGGGCCAGCGGGCCACGTCTGCGGCGGTGTAAACGGCCGTTTGCCACCCTTTCAGTAACGGCCGTTTCAAATCATTTCCCTCGCGGCCCAGCAGGACGGGGTGCAGGCCCAGTTCAAGGAGTCTCAATGCTTTTTTGTTAGCCATCATGCCTCCTTTCATGGGTTGGGTCCTGGCCCGGCCCACTGAGCGGGGTCGATCAGGTTGCCGTTTTGGTACACAATCCAATGCAAATGGGTGCCGGTGCTGCAACCGGTAGAGCCCATTTCGGCCGTCAGCTGCCCGGCGCTGACGGGGCCAGTGACGAGCAGGAAGCCGCTCAGGTGGCCAAAATAATGCAAGGTGCTGCCGCCGCTAATCCGCTGATAATTACCTAATCCTTCATGCGGCGGCTGCGAACCGGGAATGGTCGAGCAGTCCGGCCCGGTGCTGTTGGGTCCGGCAAACACCAGTGTGCCATCCACCGGTGACCAAATGGGTGTGCCCTGGGTGTTGGCGATATCCACGCCGTTGTGGAACCAGGGCCGGTCGGTGGGACAGCCAAAGCCGGTGCCGTCAATGCCGGTGTACAGTTTGTGGCAGCCAAAGCCTCGCGTGATGAAGCCGGTCGTGGGCCAGAGGCCGGTACCGCTGCCCGGTTCGCCACCGCTGGCAAAGGTGCCGTCGTCGTCCAGGACAACGGGCGTGGGTGGTGGCGGTTGAATGGCATCCACAAAGGGGCCCAGCGGGTCATCGCCCAAGTAGAACCAGATGGGCAGGCCCCCTTCAATGGGCCGGTTCCAGTCGGTGATGAGTCCCACCTCGGTGACCTCACCATTAGGCACCACAAAGCCCAGCACTATTTCCCGCGTGCCGTCGGGGGGAATGGGCGTTAACTGCTGGGTGGCGTAACTGGGCAAATTGCGGGCCAGCAGCGGTTCGTTTTGCGGCACCCAGCGCCCGGTTAGGCGTTCCCCATCTTGCTGGACGTGGCGAATGAAGAAGACGTCGGCCGCAGGCACGATGACCGCCTCGCTGTCGTAGTTGGTCACGCGCACGGTGAGGAAGTGGTAGGTGGCCGCCTCATTGTTGGGGCTGGGCTGCGTTTCGTGACCGATCAGGCGAAAAACCAGGCCGTTGGGGCCGCCGATGTAGACGTCGCTGTTCATATAGAAAGAGCCGAGACGGTAATAGGCAGTATCCAGCGGTTCCGGCGTGGAGAAGCCGATGATGGGCAGGCCAGGCGTGGTGGTCACCGGCGGGCTGCCGTTGGGCGTCGTGGTCACAACAACGGGCGTGGTACTGCCCAGCAGCACGGTGACGGTTGGCAGGGGCTGCCCGGTGGCCGCGGCCCAATAGGCTGGGCCAGTCAGAGGAGCCGGGTTTTCAATAAAGCCGATAACGCCACAGCCCATCGTGGCCAGGAAAAACAGACTGCCCAGCAGGGCGCGGCGGGCCCAGACGAGATGCTTCATTGCGCTCATCTCACTCGCTCCCGCCAAAGGTCAGCGGCAGAAACAGCTGCCGACGGACGTAGAGGTAGTGGGTAGACCAGGCGTAGGCCAGCGCCGGGTCAGGCGAACTGCTGGTGGCAACGGCCGTACTCACAACCGTCTCGGGCACAGGGGCGTTAACCAGTGCGGCATAGCTGAATGTCCGTTGGTAGTCGTTCTCGGCACCAAACAGAAACGGCCGTAAATGCAAAGTGGTACCAGCAGCCGGTGGAAATCCTTGCGGCGGTTGACCATCGTCACAGCACGGGGCATAAGCGTAGGTCGCACCGCGACTGCCCAGCTTGTCGGCAATGCCAATGGTGTAGCCCTGGGCCACCAGCTGAGCGGGGTCTGAAATGTTGTCGTAGATGAAGAAGGCGTGGCCAGAAAAGGAGTCATCGCCGTTGAGAAGTAGGGCAATGGCGTGGCGAGCTGTGAGGTCTGGTTTGCTCGTATGCGGGACATCGTGCCATTGAGCGTAGAAGACGTCGTGCCCTTCGATGAGTCCGCTGATGATGGCTGCGTGGAAACGGCCGTTTTGCCCCTCAGCATCTCCCATGTCCGTATCACCCCACAGACCAGCCAGGACAAATCCAGGTGTCGCCGCGTCGGGCAAAAATTGGTTGTGGTTGGACGGGCTGGAAACGGCCGTTTCAGGTGCAACAATCAGGCCATTCGAGGAAACCGTTAACTGACTCAGCAGTTCGCCATACAAATTGGTGGTGTACCCATTGACGCCCAGGTTGAAGGTGACAGTGACATTGTCACAGGGCTCTCCGTTGGCAATAAAGTCGTCGCACAGGTTGACTGCCCCAAAATCGGCCAGGTCCAGGTACGGCAGCGCCGGGCTGTGTTCCTCAATGATGTAATCCAGGTTGCCGGGAGCCAGCTCTCCTTGCCAGCTCAGGGTGCGGGTGTTGGCATCGTAAGCCAGCTCAGTATTTGAATCTGGAAGGTATGTCAATCCGACCGGCAAGGTTTCTGTGAGCTGATAGGTGCGAGTGATGCTTTCAAAATTGTTCAGGGTGATTGCATACTGCGCGGTGCCGCCCGGTGACAGGAAGGTCGGCCCTGTTTTGCGAATGATGGCGTACGGATTGTTGGGGTCACTCCCCCCACCCCGGCTGGATGAATGGTTAACGGTTAATTGTAAATGGTTAATGGTTGTGTTGGTTGGTAATGACAACGGCCGATAACCGTGGGCCTGAATGTCGATGACGGGAATCGTTTCATTGTAGCGTTGGCCGGAGCCGAGGATAGTCAAGCTGTCCGAACCTGGTTGTTCCTGGGCGTGTGTAGCCAGAGCCGCGGTCAACAGCAGCAGGAAGAGAATAAGGTTTTGAATGAGTGTCTGTTTCTTCATGAAAGCAATCCTTAGCGCAGCACGGCGTAGGTGGCGTACACGTCTTTGTTCTCATTGTCGGTTTGTAGAGCATCCCATACCAGCACGGCCCGGTTGGGGTTGAACGGATCTGGGGCGGCTAGCAGGGTGTGGCTGGGGCGCACGACGTTGCGTTCCAGCAGCGGGATGCCGGGGGTGTCCATACAATTAGTCGTGCCTAGTTCGCATTGGGTTTGATACGGCCGTCCAAAACGCAAAAAGCTACTGTCTGGCGGCGGATCGCCCGCTTCATAAATGTAGAAAAAGCTAACCGAAGGTGGCTCTGTGGCCGCCGCAATGAGGGGCGTTACGCCGGGCCGAATCGCGCCGGTGGTGCTGCCGGTGGCGTCAACGTTGGCTGTTATGGCGGCTGGCCCTGCCCAGTTACGCCCACCGTCTTCTGACCAGGCGGCGTAAACGGTGTAAGCGTCACGCCCGTTTGTGGGTCCATAACCGCTGTCTTGATACCAGGCCGTCCACCCTTCGGGTACGGTAAGGGAATCCTGGGTGATGAACGGGCCTTCAAAATCCAGGTTAGTGCCGCCGGGCTCTGGACCTGCCGAGGAATGAACGGTGACCGCATCCCAAACGGCCGTTCCCGCCACATTGCTACCGTTCAGCGTCCCACGCAGAAAAACGGTGGCTGTGCTCCCTTGCGCCGGGGCGCTGACGCTAAATTGGGTGAAGCTGCTGGGTGCCTCGGCCGATGACCAGACTACCGAGGGGCTGTCTGGGTTGTCGCCGCTGGTGGGGTCCAGCCCCAGGCGCAGGCTCATTTCGGTGGGAACGGCCGTTTCCACCAACCCTCTAGCGCTAACGGTAAGGGTGCCGGTTGTATTGGTGATGGCGATGGTTTGCCGCAAACCGGCATCGAAGGGAGTGTCCTCACTGTGCCAGCGCACGGCGTTGAGCCCCTGGAAAATCTGGTGCGGATTGGCCAGCTGGTCTGGCGCGAGGGGATTGACGGCGGCAAAGATAGGCTGCTGGTATAGCGGTGTGGCTTGTGTGGTAGACGGCCGTTCGCTCACCCAGGCGGCAACCAGCCAAAGCTGCCCCTCGATCTCCGTGGCGTCCAGGCGCACAGCCCCGGTAACGGCTTCCGGCACGGGAATACTGGCCGCCGACAGCCAGCCCGGCAGCAGAAAGGGGGTAATGCCGTAAAGACGTACCTGAACCTCGTTGCCAGAGACGTAAGCCAGGGCAAAGTCGCGCCAGCCAAATTCGGGAACGCCCAATCGCTGCGGCCCGGTGATGAGAAACGGCCGTTCCCCCACCCCCACCAGCTCCGTGTTCCAATAAAACTCATACTGGTGCGCCGCGTGCCAGATGTTGCCGTCCGCTTCGTACACGATGTGGGCCCACTGGCGGGAATCTATGGCGATTTGGGGATTGTGGCCTGTACCGGCGTTTGTGATGAAGGTCGTGTCAGCCGGATGTGTGCCCTGGTCAGCGGCCCGGTAGAAAATTTCTCCCCTTCGGTTATAGACGACGTGCAGCCGGTTGGCTTCGCTGAAGGCCATCGAGACCGAACTGCCCACATCCACCCGGCGCACCTGGAAATGGTTGCCGCCGCGTGACAGCGCCACGTATACATCGCCCTCACTAATCCAGGCGACGGCCAGCATATCGTCCCCCACGGCTACGGCCGCCAGCTCCTGGTTCTCGATGTCCAGCGACAGGTTGGTCACTTCCGTGGTCACGAACTGTTCTGGCGTCTGGGCGCTGGGCGTTGTGACGGGAATGGGCGTGGGGCAATACTCATTCGCCTCCCCGCCGTTAGGCGGCGTTGGCGGGATGAACAGATTGGGGTCAGCTTGCCTGGTGGCGGTGGGCAGGAGGGTTATGCTGTCGCCAGCGCAATCTCGCGCGGTGGCGGCTGGCGCGGTATTGCAGGCAGCCAGCCACAGCGTGCCGATGAAAATGAGGCAGGGCAAGATGAGAAAGTAGGTGCCGCTCCAGCGGCAGGCAGGGCAAAGCCTCTCGGATTGAGCCATGAGTGTCACACATCACCAGTTGCTTGTGGTTGGTTTGGGACTGCTGCTGGCGTGTGTCCTTGAAGCCAACGCCAGCCGTTTGGATTACGGTGCTACAGGGGGGGATTTTAGCAATGATGGGAGCATTCACAACGGAACATTGGCTTGGAAAATGGGGGAACGCAAGGTGCAGGCAACCAGCGGCAACAGAACAAAAGGATGGGCGAGACAAACCTAAAAGATGGGGCGAACGTAAAACCTCGCCCCGGCTGCGGCCTCGGCGTCGGCGCATGTATGCGCAGCCGCGCCGCCTACTTTACAAATGTGACCCGCAAATTTAGCAGAAGTTTGGTGGGCAAACGGCCGTTCCCTCCCCAAGTAAAAAAAGGAAGCAGGCCGTTACCCACCTAAACTAATTCTGTTACACAACCACAATAAATGGCCAAGAAAGTGGCACGGCGAGGACGCCGGCCACAGCGCGAGCGTGAAGACCCGCCCTTAGCAGGGGGAAGACCTGCCCCCTGTAGGGAGGGCTAGTTTATACTAAAACAATTATTGCCACTCTCGTTATCTAATACGAAAACTAAAAATTCATCAATACTCAAACCTGTCTGGCTTTCTATGTCACCTCCCTCGATCAATCGACTATCTTCTGGATTTAACCTGGAACTTAATGGCCAAAGTGTATACACAACCTCAAGGTAGCTGTTGGGGAGTTCAACGGTAGGATCGTATAGTAAAAAATCCATTGAATTTATATCAAACATGTCCAAACACATGGTTCGTTCACCATTGTCATTAACTAACAAGGGAAATGAATAGGACACAACAATCCCATGAGCAAGATAATATAGGTTAAGCTCGTAATAGAAACTATCGCCATCGGCAAAATTTCTAGGCAGTAAATAAATCAGGTCCGGTTCACCTAGGAGTTCAAACATGCTTTTTGGGGAATATTGTCCCCAATCTCGCAATAAGCGTTCGCCAATTTGAGTATACTCAGATGTGTTAGGATTAAAGGCAACATTTCTTGCTACATTTATACTAATGACCTCTATTGATCCATCCTGAGTAAATAAGTTGATAGAAAAGCTAACATAAATATCGTTTCCATCTTCGTTGCGATACACATGCCTAAAGAAACCAATTTGCCGCAACCCTCCCAATTCCTCAGGTGAATCTATCCAACCATTAGTATCTATAGAATCGAATATCTGGCGTGCCTCAACAATCAAATCCCCTGGTTCGATTCCCCACCAGCAAGGCAACTGGCATCCATTGTTGGAAGCGATAATTGCTGCTACCTCATTATCGAGCATTTGCCACTTGGGGGGCGTTTCCTCAGCATTCAAAGTTACTGTCGGCACCGCGATCATGGTTGCAGTAGAGGTATTTGTTGTCACATCTGTAGTCACTAAAATCGCCGACGTGGATGTTCGGGTACGTGTTATTTCTGTTGGTATGCTGTTCACAGCTGTCTGAACTGATTCCCCTCCTATTGTGGGTGTCATATCCGTTAGGTTAGCTTCACTTTGAACCTCACAAGCTGAAAGTATTAATGACCATAAAAGAAACAAGATAACGCTTACGAAGCGATATGAATTCCTAATGATTTTTGGAGTAACTTTATTCATTGTTTGATACCGCTAAGGCTATCCAGCCAGACATATGGCTGTCCATAAAATTATACCTCTCCTGGCCGAAAACGTTTGTTGCGAATGAGTTGTGGACGTAATTAGAAAACATGTCAGCATAGTCCTCCGAAACTGTGTGTAAATCGTTTTGAATATAAGGGGCTCTGTTACTTGTATAACCTGAGAAATCTCGTTTGTAAGGGCCAAGCCAACTGTCAGCAAGCACGGCACCAGAAATGAGATCGCCGTTCGCCCAAACGCCTTCTTGAGCTAAGTCTACAACCCCTTGCCCATGTGAATAGTTAGGCTCTGTTTGATTTGGTGATAGAGCATTGTTAAATGAGTGGCCTAGTTCATGAGCTACCCACATTGTACCTTCACTGTTGACTGTTCCTCCATCTTCTTGTTCGTTAACGAGAATAACATGTGCCCGCGTTGCTTGGTCTCTTGTTGCTTCTCCCAAGTTCGAAGCTGATGCTCCAGTTTTTGTGAAGGTTACTGTTCCCCCGTACACATTTTGAAAACTTGAGCCATGCCTCAACAGAGCAAAATCAACAATACCTGCACCGTTAATGATTGTTGCTTTCTCACTAAAATCCCAGTCCACGCTTGCATTGTCCTGAACGGTGAAATCGACAAGAGGGTTGCAATCAGATCCACCTCCACTGTCATATGGATCATTACACCAAACTGGATTATGACCATCAGGGTCAAAATAATTAATCGGAGAATTGAGCACGTAGCTGTAGCGATTGTAACTTTGTGGGCTTGCCGGGTTGGGCACAATGGTATCGGCACTGGCAAATCTGCCAATGCCGGGCACATAGTACCGTGCCTGGTAATACAGCAGCCCCAGCTCCATGTTTTCCTTTTGCCCGGTAAAGTCCCGGTCGGTTATGGTTTGCGTGGGGGCGCTGCCCGGCCGGTAGCCGCCATAGGGCAGGTTGCGCGTGGTGCTGCCCGCCACCGCGCCGCCGCTGCTGTTCACCAACATGCTCGTGCTGCCCAGGTGGTCGCTCAACACGTAAAACAGCCCATTGTTCCCACTCACCGGGTCGCCGCTCACCCGCATCGCCACCGTCTGCCCGGCAAAGCTGTAGCTGCTCCGCTTAATCGTGTTCGCCCCGTTCACCGTCTCCTCATACCCAGGGAACGGGAAGTAGGTGGTAATGCCGCCCGGCTGCACCGTCTTGGTCCGTATCCCGTTGGCGTCGTACGCAAAGGTCGTGGCGCTGCCGCCGCTGGGCGTCACGCTGGTCAGCCGATTTTCCACGTCAAAGACCTGGGTGTAGGTGCCCGTGCTGTCGCTGCGGGTGGTCATGTTGCCATTGTTGTCATAGCAAAAGTAATAGCTGCCAATCTTGTGTACCGCATGGGGCAGCGGCTGGCTGGGCGGGCTGGTGCAGTTGGCGTGCCAGGTAGTGTAATTATAGGTGCCATTGGGTCCGCTGGTCATGTTTCCCAGCTTGTCGTAAGCGTAGGTTTGGCTGTAGTTGGCCACGCCGCCCGTAGCTCCGGCGGTCAGCAGCCGGTTCAGGTCGTCGTAGGTGTAGGTCTGCGTATCGGTGCCCACGCTGCTCAGAGTATTCACACTCAGAATATTGCCCACCAGATCATAAGTGTAATCGAAGTCTGGTTTGTCACCGCTGTTGTAGTTCCCGTGCTGGAGCGTTTTGAGGCGGAAATTGCTGTCACCCGGCCCGCCACCTATAGCGTCGTTTTGGCCGAAATAGCTGAGGGTCGTGTCCAATCCATTGGGCCGTTCCAGCTTGACGAGTTGACCCCGCCCGTTATAAGTCACGTTATCCACCAGCATGTCCGCCCCAGCCTGTAATGTCTGTTCTCCTTCGTGGTCGTAGGTAAGCGTAACCACTTCGCCATCAGGGTATTGAATCGTTAAAGGCCGATGCAGCGGGTCAAAGCTCGTGGTGACCATACTATAAACACGATTGTCTATGCGCCTGTGGTGTTTTGTTAGACGACCCAAGGTGTCGTAAAAGAACGTATCTTTATTTTGTCCAGGTGTCGGCCCCCAACTAATCGTAGCGGGAAGCCCAACACCCGTAACAATTCCACCCCCATTGTTAGTGGCTGTGTCATAAGTGTAAGTTGCTAGATGGTAACTACCGCTGGTGGGTGGCGTCGCGGGGCAGGCATCGGCTGGGGTGCTGTCTAGCGTTCGGGTTTCCAATCGATCCAATTCGTCATAAGAGAAACATAGCTGGTTGCCGCGAGCGTCCTTCTGCCTAATCAGGCTGCCCGCCGCATTGTAGCTGTAGCTCCAGGTGCCCATATCCGGGTCAACCATGCCTATCTTCCGGCCAAAATTATCGTAACTCATCGAGACGGTTCGCAAAATTGTACCAGCGCCATTCTGTGTAGGTTCTTTGGTGTGCACGGCAATCAAATTCCCCATCAAATCATAGGTATATTCGGTTTCGGCATAGGCTGTATAGGGGTTAACGCCTGTGTTCTCTCGAATTTTTACTAACTGCCCTCGATTATCGTAAAAATAGTTAGTAAGCCGGTTAAGCGCGTCATATACCAGGGTGCGATTTAACCGGGAGACACCGTTGACAGTCGTGTTGTCGGTCACAGCATAAGCATAAGTGGTTACGCTATTATCTGGGGCAGTAATCGTTGTCGGTCTACCCAACCCATCGTAGGTGGTGGTGGTGCGGGCCAGGCTGCTACAGGCCGTATTCACAAAGCTATTGTTTGGCCAAGTGGCTTCAGCATCAGCAACATCATAGGGTATCGAAACACAGCTCGCCTGCCCCTGGGCATGGTAAGCCGTTGTCGTAACAACAGTACGACGCCCAGACGCTCCACTCACTTCTACAGAAAATTCTTGTTCCTGAATCGTTCTTCCAAAACCATCAAAATAAGTTAGATGTTTCATGACGTATGGCGCGGAAGCACTGTAAACGCTGGGTCGAGTATGAACTGATATACCAAAGGGTTGATTTCCCAACGGGTTCACCCAAATTTGGCCAGAGTTATTCCAGCTGTTGTCCCAATAGCGGTACCTTGTCATCGGATCCCCATCAAACGGATCATTAACATCCCCCCGAGAATCTCCCTGACCGTAAATTTGATACAGCCGTCCAAACGGATCATATTCGTAGGTTGTGGTGACGCCATTCGGATCAATGACCGCTTTTAACAAACCGGGCTGCTTTTGGAACCCATCAACAGCAATAACTGTGCCATTTATGTCTTTGAAGCCATACACCTCAAATGTAGTCGGGTGCGTGAGCGGATTACTTACCTGCACAGGATACAAATTGTAGCCCGTTTCGTAAGCGATGCTGGTGGTGCGGGCCGTCGTTGTTGGCGGACTATCCTGTAAAATAGCCCAACTGCTGTCGAAATAACGAGTCCCATATTCGGCATAGGTTGTTGTGGTTGTCAAGTTGCCATAACCATTGTAGGTACTATAGGTGTCAATTGTTTGCCGGGCATAAGCGCAGCCGACAAATGACCCACAGGAAGTGGGGACGATCTTACTCAGACGAGTCAATGCACCTTTAGTGGGCGGTGTGTTGGCATTGCCGTTGCTCCCGTCATAATGGTACCAGGTACCGCTTTGTAAAGCGCCCGCGCTGTCATAAATACCTTCTACCCCCACCAGGCCAACAAGCCAGTTTTGGGTGCCCCCTACGATCGTTGTATTTGGGTAGTAGGTTCGTCTTGTTTCCCGGTAATAGGTAGCTGCATTGATGTCATCGTATTCCTTGATGTGCGTCAGGTTGCCATATTGCACGCCACCCTGATTGGCCGGGATATATTGATAGGTCACTTTGCTAGAAATATCCGGTGTATTCAACCCGTTGCTGTAATTTTTGGTTGTGGTTTGGCTGGTGTAGGTGAACATGTTCGCCAAACCATTGATACTTTCAGTGGCATAATAGTTGTTGGTTCGGCTCATCAGGGTGGTACTACCAACATAAACATCTATCTGGGTTGGACGGCCGATGCTTGTATTGGCCGCCTGGGAAAAGGTGGTTGTCTGTTTGTTGAGGATGGTCGTACCATCGTAGTCGTAGTTGGTTTGGGTGGTGGTGGCGTGTCCCACAATGTTGCCATATTCAGGGGAATCGGCCACGCTACAGTTCACCGCACCAGCAGGTGGTGTGCCCCACTGCCCGTAACAAGGTTGGGTGTAGGTATAGGTTGTTTTTACAGATGGATTACGCCCGTCGTTTGCCAAAACCGTGGAAACTCTATAGTTATAGCCAATAGTAGGCCATTCAATCCAATAGTAGTAAGTTTCTTCATGTCGCTGGTAAATGCCTACCTTACGATTGTCACTGCTATAGCTAAACGTAACAGACCCTCCGTACCCGTTTTGGTAGCCTGTAAGGTACATAAAAGAAAAACAGTTACCGCTGCCAGTCGTGTAATGGGTTAAAGGCGAGTAGGTAAAGGTGGTTGCGGGTAAGGCATAGCCTGCATCAGCATCGACCGGATTGCTGTTGGTGTTTACCCACTGTTGAATGCTGTTCACCGTCCAGGTATTACTGTTAAGCGGCTGGCTTGGGACAACATTATAATTTTGACAATAGGGATTTGCTGCAGCCACCGCCACATTTCCGCTGCTAATCCGATACTCCGTTGTGGGGCTTGCACTGCCTCCATGATAAATATAAATACTTGTTATCGGATTAGTAAAGGCACCCCCTGTGTCACCACTGCTGGCTCGGAATTCAATCCGCGTTCCCGGCGTGGAGGTAAGTTGAGCAACCGTGTTGCTTGGGGGTAAAGAGGTAACCCTGTCAGGAAAATTATACTTAATCGTTGCTATACGGCTGGACCTTGTTGTAATGACCTTGTTCTGCCAATAGGTGCCATCCCAGTACCCAATGCTTTCATTGGTAGTACGCGTATAGTAATGATAAGTCATTTGGTTACCAAATGGATCGGTCACTGTGTCTACGTTCCAAGCAATTGCAGAAGTGTAGCCAGAATGTCCTCCATGCCCGTCTACAGTAATGTAATAATGATACGGTGCCGTTTGATACTCTTCCGAATCATCAGTGCGCCCTAAACGGTATCGGGTTCCGTCGGGCGTAATCACAACCCAGTAAAGCCCATCTGTCGCCGTATTTGCCGCATCGTAATGGCGTTCAACAAACATCCCGGGCGCATCTTTAACATAGTAACGCACATCATTCCCTGAAGTAGAACCATCTGGGTACAGTTCATATCCAGAACCGTTAAAAACCAGTCGGAATTTATCCGGGTGGTAGGTCTCTGGGAGATTGCCAGCATCAAAACGAAGCTTTACGCCCACCCGAACAATCTTGATTTCAGCCAACGACCAACCTGTGCCGATTGCCCCTTCTTCTGGATCATGAATATGGCCATCCAACACTCGGCTACTATAAGAAAGGGAAACATTAGGCTGTAAACCATTTCGCCCAGGCGGCACCTCAATAGGGTAGCTATAGGTAACTGCCCCGCTGAAAGCAGAAACGTCTGGAGGCGACCACGAAGGGTTCCATCGCTGTGGCCGAACACCTGCCGCCCAATTCGAAAAATGGAGAACGTCGGCACTGAATAGCCCATCTTCCTGATAAACGGTTATCGGTACATCATGCCAAATTGTGGGATCCTTTTCATCCTGGTACGCTAGGTAGAAATCGGTGTAAACGGGGTTTAGCTCCTGGGTAAGGGCTCTTAAATCAAGAACAATGCGGACAGGTTTTTCAAAGGAGGTAACCGTATCTGCTTTGGCTGAAGATACAATTTCTAACTGAAACCGGACCAGATCTCGGCTAACTACCGGATTAGAAATCGTATTGGTAGCAGTAATGGGCGGTAGCGGGATTTTGCTTTCTTCATTGACCGGAAAAATAGCTAGTTGCGGTGTTTCCAGCTTTGTAAATTCAAGCATAACATCTTCACTGAAGGTTTTTTCCTCAACAAAAACACCAATCTGCTTATCACCAAAGGTAAGCAGGTTGTTTTTTGTCTCGTCGAAAGCAGCATTGGCTTTGGCATCTGTTTCGGCCGAAATCGGTTTCACTTCTACATCAGCCGGAGCAAAGTCTGCCATCTCGGATGCATCCGCTGGCGGCTGATAAGCCATTGTAGGTGGGACATCAGAGAGAGCAGGCTCCCAAATTTCATCGGAAACGGGAACCTCAATTTGTGCGGAAACTGTGCTGACTGTTAACACAAGGATCAGCAACACAACCCAACGAAAATGAAGGGGGCGAATTCTATTCTGTTTCACGGTTTGGGGACTCCTCCTGGCTCTGCAGGACTGGCGATTTCACTGGACGAGAGAGTGGCACAGTGTGAGCAAATTTTATTCAGATGATTGCTTGCTGTAAATAGGGGAAGCTATCAATTAGCTACAAATCTTCGCTGTTGTCTTGGTTCAGATATGTAGGCAGAATATTCCTAAGCCCACGACAACTTGACATTGGCAAGACCCCAAGCTGCAAGGCCGCGGTTGCCGTTTGCTGTGAATGAAGAAATGGTCGCCGTCGCGATCTTACTTTATCTCGCCACTCCACCTCAATTAATGAGAGGCGAGCGCACCTTGTTGCCGCGCCTGTTGCAAACAAGTTAAGAAAATTAGCCAGCCTATCCCCAACAAAAACAATGTCTGTAAGGTTAACCCGGCGAGTTCTGCTGGGTTTAAAAATCCAGGCAAAAAGGTCGCTTTCCGTAGCAGCGAAATCCCCCAAGCCATGGGAAAACAATACTTCAAAACGGTGAAAATTGCCCCCAAGCCATCTATTGGCACCAAGGCACCTGAGAGCAGCAAAGCTAAATTGCCAATAACACTGCTCACACTGCTGACGCTTTTGTAAAGCAACGCCAGCCCCGTCAGGACAAGGCCAACACCGTAACTACCCAACAACAGCAGCAGCGTGATAAAAATGGTCACAGGCGTGAAAATCAGCGATAAGCCTAATATCAACGAAAGCACCGTCGCCAACAGTGACGTTTCCAGCCCCAGACGCAGCATCATCACAACGGTTCGCAAAACGAGGGTTTTCTCAAAGGAAACATTTGTCAAAGTAATATTTTCCAGCGTGCCCACTACAGATTCTTCTTCCACCATTGTGGGAATGGCCACCATCAGCTTCATGCATAGATACCAAACCAGAAAGCCGATGAGGGATTGTAGCTGCCGGGCTGCGCCGTAATCGCTGCCGTAGCGGGTGGCTAGGCTGTGAAACAGCAGCATCAGGACAGGGAAAATGATGACGTGAACGACAACCGAGCTAATCGTGCTCCAGCGATAGGAGCGCCATAGGGCGGCAAATCGTTGGGCTTCATTGAGGAATAGAGTCATGGCGAGTTCCTTTTAGAGAAAAAGCGGGACACAGAGTGGCGCATAGGAGTGCAACCTATCGGTTGCTTGGAGATAGACAGAGGGAAGATCAATAGTGGGCCAGGGTGCCTTCGGCTACGACTCGCTTTTGTGCCCAGCGCAGCAGAAGGAGACCTGCTATCACGTAGCCCGTGGTATTGAGCAAAAACCAGCCAAACTGCGGGCGGTTCACAATTTGTGTCAACGTAGCGTTGTCAACCGCCAAGGCTCGCATCAGCTCGATTCCCCCAGAGAGTGGCAGAAATTGGCTGAGTGGGTACAAGATAGGAATGCCATCGAGTGGGGCCAATGCGCCGGTTAAGAAGAGCAAGGTGGTGGCCAGGGGCATCACAATCGGTGACACATTCTTGTAAATCAGGTGCAGGCTGGCCAATCCAAAAGAGACACCCTGTACGCCCAGCATGGTGAGAAGATAAATGGGCAAAACAGCAGGTACAAATGGCAGCGGAATGTGTAGCAGCGGCATGATAATCAGGGCCATGCCCAGAGTGCGCAGCGTGTAAAAAAGGATAAGGACAATGCCTCTGGCAAACAGGATAGTGACGGCGGGATAATGGCTCAACCAGATTTGCTCCAGGGTGCCATACCGGGCATCTACGGCTACAGAGCCGCTTATCTCTACCATGCAGCCACCGGCCACGCGCCAGGTGAGGTAACCAATGAGGGCAGAAAGGCGTGCCCAGCCATCGAAGTTTCCTTCGCTGATGAGATCAAACAGGCCAGCCACAATGAGAAAGCCCAAAATGAAAAAGAGCTGGTCAGTTAGCAGCGTCACCCAATACGAGCGAGCAATGCGCCACTGTTTGTGCCATTCGGCGGTTATGAGTTGGATGAATTGGCTCACAGGGTCTCCTTTTGGATAGGACGCGGACTAGCGCGGATGAACGCGGATTTGAACCTGTTTTGCTAGTGCTGGTGCCAGGTGTGGGGTTTCCTGTGGGTTTTGCAGGAGGCGCAGGAAGAGTTCTTCCAGGTTTTGTTCGCGTCGCTCGATGCGGTTTACGACGTAGGCATGGGCATCCAGATCAGCAAATAGCTGCATGATTTGCAGTTGGGTGGCACCGGGCCAAATCAGAGTCGTAGAGCCGTTTTGGTGGGTTACTTGCAAGTTGGGATATCTGATCTCAAAGGTCGCTGCGTCGTGTTCATTCATGCCTTCGTTTAGGTGGATTTCAACGGCCGTTTCCTGCGGAATTTGCTGACGAAGTGCCTCAGTGTCGCCGTAAGCGATCGTTTGGCCGCCAGTCAGAATCAATATCCGACTGGCCAGCCGTTCTGCCAGGGTCATTGTATGCGTCGTCAGCAGGATGGCTTTTCCCTGCCCTGCCAGTTCGACAATGACGTTTTCCATTAGCTTGGCGGCCTGTACATCCAGTCCCAGCGTGGGTTCGTCCAACAGGAGAATGTCTGGCTCGTGCAGCAGGGCAGCGGCAATGGCCACCTTTTGCTGCATCCCTCGGCTAAAAAACCGCACCTCTTTGTGGGCCACGTCTTGCAAGTCTAAGCGGTTGAGCCAGAAATCAATTCGCTGTGCCAATTCTTGCTTTGGCACGCCGCGCAACGTGCCAAAGTAGCGCAGGTTGGCCGTGGGTGACAGACGCCAGTAGATGTTGCGGGCACCTTCCAACACAGCGCCAACATGGGGCATGGCTCGTTGACGCTGCCAGGGAACGGCCGTATCGTAACCATGAACCGTTACTTGACCGTCACTGGGTGTTACCAGACCCAGCAGCATTTTGATGGTGGTCGTTTTGCCTGCGCCGTTTGGTCCCAGCAGGGCCAGGATTTCCCCGCTGTCCAGCGTAAACGAAATATCGCTCACAGCGGGTTTCGTGGAGCGTTTGCCGTATGTTTTGCTGACGTTGATCAGTTCAGCCAATGGTGTTGTCATCAAAAAATCTCCAAGCAGAAATCTTTATTCTGGTTAAGTGGCAAATCTTGTTTTCAGAAAGACAACAGCGAATTTGAGTAATCAACGAATAAAAACCATTGGTGAGTAAATTTGTTGCTTACTTCAATTCGTTGTTGTCATGAATTAGCGGACAGGTGAAAAGCAGTCGGGAGCCGGTTGGCTGATTGGTCGCTAACTGCAAACGGCCGTTAACCATTTTGGCCCATTCGTACATACCCACAATGCCCAAATGCCCTTGTCGCATCAGTTCAGAAAAGGAACTCTCAGCAAAGGGATTGCCGGGGCCGTTGTCTGTAATGGTCAAAGTCAGGTCTTCTTTGGTACATTCCAGAGCAACGGTTGCTGTGGCGGCGGGGGCATGTTTGACGATGTTATTTAATGCTTCGGTGAGGATGCGGCAAACGGCCGTTATCATCTGTTCATCAATTTGGCCTACGGGAGACTTGGGCAAAGAAAATTCCGTTTTTAGCCCATACTTGCCCCGAAATTGGACAATAATTTCCTGGACAGCTAGCTCCACACCTTGATCCTGCATAGGCGGATAGAGACCCACACAAATATCGCGCAACGTGTGGGCAGCCTGGCGCAGATGAATCGCTACCGTGGGCAATGGGCTTCCCGCGCACAGTTCTGGCTCCTCTCTGCGAACGAGCTGGTCCACCATTGTCGTGGCGTAGGTGATTTGTTGCAGCGGATCATCGTGAATCTGCTGGGAAAGCTGCTTGCGCTCCTGCTCCTGAAAAGAGAGACGTTCACGGGAAAGCTTGAGTGTTGATTCAAACAGAGTAATGTTTTCACTGCCTACGGCCAAAACGCCAGCGGCCTGCTGCAAAAATTGCAGTTGACGGGCATTAAAATGGCCCTGCTCGCCAGGACGAGATAGCAGCAAGACGCCGATCAGCTCATTCCGCACCTGCACCGGCAAGATAAGTTCTACCCAGCCGACGGTTTCAAAGATCGAGTTCCTGGCATCTTGAGGGCGTGAGCGAAGCAACGGTCGTTGCAGCCTCTTCATGCTCGCGGGCAACGGCGCGGCATAAGTGACCCCATTACCGACCGGCAGCAGTTGGCCAGTACCGTTGGTTAACGCCAGAAAAGAATGGGAAATATCAAACATCTCGGCAACGGCCGTTACCATCTGTTCCAACGTCGCCAGTTCCGGTCGCATTGAAAGCGCCAGAGCCAGTTCAGCCAGCTTCTCCTGAGTCAAAACGATATTGCCGTAAACTGCCTGCTGCACAAAACGGCCGACAGGCTCGCTGGCATATAGAGCAACAAGCAACGTGGGAAAAAAGATAATGGTGGCGGGCAGAACGGCTTCCTCGCCAGGCAATTGGAGCCACGCCTGCACCAGATACAGCCCACCTACATAAAAGCCAAAAACCAGCAAAGCTAACAGCGTCAGGTGAATAATCCGGCTGAAGACAACATCCAGGCCTAAAAAGCCTTTGCGGTAAATGACAAAGAGGTAGCCGAGGGGGATAAACATCATGAGGCTAATGGCAATCGGAAACGGCAAGGGCGTAACATCCCACAAAGCACGGGGAATGACGGTCAGAAGCATGGTCGGCAGGGTTCCGATGCCAATAAATACCAACAGAAGCAGTAATTGCTGCCGCAGGTAATTTCCCTTGGGCAGTTGCCACCAACGCAACAGGATGATGATGACACATGCCAACAGGCCAATGGCTGAGAGCAGAAAGCCCAATGAATACAGGCTAACACCCATCATATCCTGAAAACTTATCTGCTGTGGGAAAAGAAACAACACTTCATAAGTCGCTGCCAGGCTAAGCAAAATCGCCCCAGCAAATAAGCCATACAGCAAATTGCGCCATCTGGATGTTAGCGGTTCAGTTCTTGGAATCGCACCTAAATAGACCCAGGCGGCAGCCAGAAGGAAAATGCCACAATGTCCCCCTACCCAGGCACCCGGTGTCCCGTCTAATGAGGCTTGAATACCCATGAGAACAACAGCCGACAGCAAAAATATGTATCCAGCAGCCAATGCATCTGGATTGTCTTTGCGAGCTAAAAACAAGATGATTGCCCCAACCAGCCAGCCAGCCAGCGATAAAACAGTGGTCGGCAAAAACGACTGTACAATATTGGCGTTAAGCGAGGCCCATACCGGAATTGTGCGGGGGATAATTGTGTTTCCGCGCTGAATGGTAAACGCATATTCGGTTTGAAGAGGCAGCGGATAGATAGGACGCATTCTAACTGGCGATTGTCCATTAATAGTCAGAACCTGGTCGCCTTGTTGGAGGTGATCATCATAGGGTGACGATTGAATGATCAACCTCGCATCTGGCCGCCACAGAAAGTAAGGGCCGCCATATGGTGTGTAAAACCAGAGAAAAGCGGCTCCATAGAGGATAAATAAAAGCGCTACCGCAATAGCTAGCAAGCGACCTCTAAAGGCTAGATTAGAGAACCAATTGGGCATTGTTTCGTTGGGCATATTCCACCAAATAGCTTTTATTTTCTGGAGATAACGCTTCGATTGCGGCCAAGGCACGCTGCTGATAGGCGGCGGCAGCCATAAGTGACCAGGGGATGGCATCGTAGGTGGTGATGAGAGAAACGGCCGTTTCCACTGCCCCCGCCTCTCCCCTGCTAGCGGACGTCAACGCTACTTGCAACTCATGACGCTTGTTACTCTTTGCTTGTGACATCGCGTACAAGACAGGCAATGTCCAAATCCCTTGAGCCAGATCCACTGCCAAATCCTGGCAATCGTCATAAATCTGATCCATGATGCCAACATTGAGTCCATAATCATGCAGCCCCTGAACCGTCGTTTGGCATGGCTCTTTTGTAGCTATCATGCCGCCCGCCCACGCCCCTACAGCAAAAATGAAACCCGTTTTGGTCGCAATCGTGCCTAAATATTGCTCGATAGATAATTCAAGGTTTTCCGTTTCTAGCTGCTGGGATTTTGCCGCCAGCGCCAACGCCTGATTAAACGCCAGACTGACCTCTTCATATACGATTCTAGAGTCAGCCTGTGCTAGAGCGCTATTGGCCGCACCAAGCGCAAACAAAGCCATTGATGTGGTGGTTGTTGGTTTAAAATGACGCCATTCAAGTGCGAGCTGTTGCCCATCAGCGAGATCATCGAACAATCTGGCTGCCAAAATAAATAGCGTCCAGGCAGCCGTTACCGATATCGCCCGTACTGACTCACCACCAGCTGCTAAACAAGCAAGGGTCGGGAAAAGATCAACGTAGGCAGAGGGTGTATTCCGTCGTCGCCTGAGGTAAGCAGCAAATGTACCTGAGAATGTCTGCCAATCAAGTGGCGCTAAGAGTTCACAGCTAATGAATTGGGCAACTGGTTCAAGCAGTTCGTAATTATTCGAGAGAAACATGGCATCTGATTACTTTGAATGGTTGGTGGATGCTAAATCAGTAGCTAGGGCAAAAGCTCTTCACCCCAGCTATTGATATTTAGGAGATCAATCGGTGAAACTTATTGGTGCTTAACTCCAGCCACAGTTGCCGTCATCATCCACGAAGACGACCTTTAGCTTGTCAAGCTCTACTATTGGCTGGAAAGATGCCATTTGCTCTCGCAAATGGCTGGCAATCTGCTTTTCAAAAGAAAATCCAAGACTTTCTAACAAGCTCGTGGAATCCGATATGACTCTATTCACATCTTGCTGAGAAAGCCTGAGTGCAAGGGATGAGGTGCTCATAATATTTTCTCCTATAAGATAAAATTTTGGATCATTTATAGCCATCTCGGAACTCATTGTCAGGCACCTTTAGTTTGGTTCTTGACCGTACTAGAGTTCTGTTTAATGGCTCAAAATGCTTCAATACCAGAGCCGAAGCGAATCCGGCCCAGCTCATCAATCGAGAATGAAATCAAACGTCGCTGCATACAGGTGATAATGCAAGCAGTGATATTGGTGACATCCAAAGCCTTAAAAGCATTGTTTAAATGCCCTTTGAAGGTGCTCTCTGAAATGGATAGCTCAGCAGCCAATTGACGATAGGTTGCATCAGGTGACTGGGCAATGGCCAGGATTATTTCCTTTTGCCTCTCAGTGAGGATTGGCTCGGTAGCCAATGGTTGAATCGGCTGAAATAACATTTGGCTAATCTCTTTGGAAAAATATACCCCGCCGCGATGCACAGCCTCAATAGCCCCAGGTAAATTCATGGAAAGATCATCACTTTTAAGCAAGTAGCCACGCACCCCCAAACGAATAGCCTGTTGGCTCATAGAATGCGTAGCGTGCTGTGTAAGGAAAATAACGGCCGTTTCTGGAAAATCCTGGCTCAACTGGGCCACCGTTTGTAAGACCGGAAATTTCCCTCCAGACGGCATATTTTCAATTTGAGGCATATCCAAATCCAAGATAAGCACATCTGGCTGATGCTTTTCAACAAGCGGTAAAACGTGCTCACCAGCTAAGCCTTCAGCAACCAGCCGAATGTTTTCTTGATCTTCGAAGAGTGATCGAATGGCGGCGTGAATCAGGGGATGATCATCGATGGAAACAACTGTGATTGGCATTATGTTTTGGTCCTTTGTTGTTTGGGATGAGGGGGTTTAGAGGGGGTAAAGTAAATTTGCCTTTTTAGGTGCAAGTTCACCTTGAGCCAGGATGGTAAAGCTGGCTTTGGGTAACCATTTAGGGGTTTGTAAAATTTGCGGAATACTGCTTTGAGGATCATAAAAACAGGTTAAATGACTGCCCCAGCTTCGCGATTGCCAGCGTACTGTTTGCCATAGCAGCCGCGCTGCATGTTGGCTGTCGGGACGGTGCCAAATCTTAGAAATGGACATTTGCCGAAGAGTATTGTCCGGCGGCACCATTTTAACCAGCTTGTTTAACGCATAAATCGCTTTGGGCAAGCGCTCAACCTGCATGACCATAAGCCGATGCTGCTGTGAAAGGGTAAGCCCGGCAACAATTTCCTGCCGCACGTTGAGCGCCACAAAACATTTGTTGATTGGCCCATTAGCCACGGATTGGCGAAGCCAATCAGCCAGCGAATCGGCTGATTGCGGTTCATACAAGGCAAAATCGGCGTAAAACTCATTGAGTCTATCAGCAACCAGACCCAACTCATCTGGCTTGGCTTCGCGAACTTGAAAGTCCTGATTACTCGTTGGTGCCTTATTGCTTGTCTTCACCAAAATGCTTTGCAACTGGCCAATTGGGGCATCAGCCCATTTTTTGGCAATCGTGAAAGACGCCGTGTTCTGACTTTGGACGCTGGTGAGGATGAGACCCTGCTTCCCTACCCGTTCGCGAGCCAATGCCACCCGGCGCAGCGCCAGCTCTTTCCCGACACCCTGCTCTCTGAAAGCGGCGTCTACCATGAGGGAATTGAGCCAGGCATACGGCCGTTCTGTGCCATTTACCCAACAAGTACCAAAGCGAACCAGGCCGAAGCCGATAACTTCGTTCTGTATCTCAGCCACGAGGCCACAACTTGTGGGATGCTGGATTTGGATAGCTTGGTAGGGATCGACTTGATAACGAGGGCTTATCGCAATACGGCCATTATCAGGGTTCGCGCGAAATAATGCGGCTAATTTTGACCCATCCCCAGGCTCCATTGGCCGAAAAATTGGTTGAAGGTTGCTACGTTGAATTTTTTCCATGTCTCTTCCAATTGCGGAGGAGTATAGTAACGCACCGCCAGATGCGCAACCAAAGTACTATTGACCTGTGCGCACTTACGTTGCTCACAGGCAAAATATTCACGCCCCCTTCACAGTAAAAATTTCTCCTCCTGTGCTATAGTCCCGACCCGCTGGGTGTGGAACATACATTCTAATTAGAACGCGTTGGGTAACTGTGGGCGCACGGTTGCCCGCATGACAGGCAGGTTTGTATGTCCCCTCAACTCATCGACAACATCCTCAAGCAAAACGGCTACATTCGGCCAGAAACCCTGGCCGAGATTGACGCCAACCTCATCCCCCTTATCCAAGACATCGCCAACGAAGAAGGCTTGTCCATCTCAGAAACCGTCAACCGCCTGCTCTCTTTTGCCATTGGCGAACACCACGCCACCAACGACAACCTGCTGCGCTGGGACAGCCTGACACCCCGCCAGCAAGATACGGCCGCTTACGCCTGCCTGGGCTTCAGCAACATGGAAATCGCCCAAAAGATGTCCATCTCCGTCAACACCGTCAAAAGCCACCTGCGCCAGGTGCTGCAAACCTTTGCCGCAGGCACCAAGGGGGAGTTGCAACTGCTCCTGGTTTCCTGGGATTTCTCCGACTGGAAAAAGCGAGACCCACATTTGGATTCTTCGCCCCACACCTATCCAGATATGCGGTAATCATCCTTGGGGTGACACCCCTCATTCACCCCACAATCACCCTAAATGGGATTGGCTTCCCATCTGGCTCCTGCTATCGTGGCCGCATGTCCTTGTTACCCGACCTCAGACCCGGCCAAATTGGCCTTGTCATCGGCCCCCGCGCTGAACGAACGATGATGCTGGAACTATCTGCCCAGCTCGCCCTGCGCGGGCCGGTGCGCGTGCTGGATGTCGGCAACAGCTACAACGCCCTGTACGTGGCCCGCTACCTTCGCCGCCATACGGTGCAGCTTAATGAGGCGCTCAACCGCATCAGCGTGGCCCGCGCCTTTACCTGTTACCAGGTGGTGACGTTGTTGGCAGAAACAGCCTGCACTGAGCCTGCCGAAGTGGCCGTTTCCCCCCACCCCACGCTCATCTTAGATTTACTGGCCACCTTCTATGACGAAAGTGTAGACGTTCGGGAAGCCCATCGCTTGTTGCGCGACGTGGTGAGCCAGCTACACCGTTTGCGTCGCCTGGCACCAGTCATCATTTCCCTGCGCCCCGCACCGCCCCACCAGCCCGACCGGGCAGGCTGGCATTTGCCGCTGGAAAAGATTGCCGACCATCTTCTCATTCGAGAACCGGTAGAAACGGCCGTTTGCCAACCATCTCTGTTTCAGGGGTCACAGCATGGGTAGAACGCTAGCAACCACCAATCAGATTATTCAGCAAGAGCAAACCGCCTTTGCCAACTTTCGCCGCACCTTGCGGAGAGCCGACCAGCGCCACTTCGACGCCCTCTTTGCCGCTGCCCGGCTACACACGGCGGCTATCTCCCAGGCCAACCACGCCTTGCCCTTTGAGGCGGTGCTGCTGGCCATGCTGCTGGAACAGCAAAAACAGATAGATTATCTGCGAAAGCGGCTCAATGAATGAGCTACGCGGCTGGGTATTGGATTTGTATGCCGATGAAGCTGATGGGCTGGTTTTGTGGCTGCTGGCTGATGACGGCCGTCGCCTGCGGCTGACCCAACAATTTCCCATCACCTTCTACGCCCACGGCCCCTTTCCCCGACTGCGAGCGCTGTGGCGCTTTTTGCAGCAGCACCCTGCGGCTCTGGCCAGTGTCCCACCGAGCCAGTTACATCTGAGCCGCATCACGCGCCAGGATTTGTTTGCCGGGCCGCTGGACGTGTTGGCTGTGGAAGTAGCCAACCCCGCTTTGCAACCGCGCCTGTTTCGTCAGGTTGCCCGTTGGTTTCCCGACCTCACCTACTACGATGCGGATATTCCCCTCGGCCTGCGCTATACGGCCGTTTTTGACATCTTCCCCCTGTGCCATTGCGAAATGACGGTGGACGACAACGGCCGTATCCAGCAAATCACTCCGCTTGAATCCCGCTGGGATGTGGCTCCCAGCCAGCCGCCCTTGAGAATCTTAACCATCGAACCGGATGTAGACCCCAGCCACCGCGAACCAAGCTTTTTGTGGCTTGACGACGGCCGTTCTCGCCGCCAGATTAGGCTTCACCCGCTCAAATTGCTGCTCATCAGCCTTAACGCCACCGTCAGGCGTGTAGACCCGGACATCATGCTCACCCGCTTTGGCGACACCTGGCTGCTGCCGCTGCTGCTGGCAACGGCCGTAGATTTAGGTGCGAACTGGTTCAACCTGAATCGGGATGAAAACAAAACGGTCATTCACCGCCAGGAAAACAGCTACTTTACCTACGGGCAGGTGGTCTACCGGGGACAGCAGGTGCATCTGTACGGCCGTTTCCACATTGACCAACACAACGCCATGATGTATGGGGAATACGGCCTGCACGGGGCATGTGAGCAAGCGCGGGTGACGGGGCTGCCCGTGCAGGAAATCGCCCGCAAATCCCCTGGTTCTGGCGTAACCGCGCTGCAAATGCAGGAAGCGCTGCGGCGGGGCATTTTGGTACCGTACCAGAAGCAGCAGGCGGAAAGCTTCAAAACCGCCGCCCAGCTCATTCGGTCAGATAGAGGTGGTCTGGTTTACCAACCGACCATCGGCCTGCATGAGGAGGTGGTGGAGATTGATTTTGTCTCGATGTATCCCAGCATCATGGTGCGCTTTAATGTCTCGCCGGAAACGGTGGGGGTTGCCAATGAGGCCAGTGAACAGATTCCCGAACTGGATATTCCGGTAGATTTATCCAAAGTGGGTTTGGTGCCGCACACGTTACGGCCGTTGCTGGTCAAGCGTATCGCCATCAAGGAGCAGTTGGCCACAATGACTATCCTGGACTGCCGCTATCCGGCGCTAAAGGCACGCGCCGCTGCCCTCAAATGGCTGCTGGTCGTTTGCTTTGGTTATCTGGGCTACAAAAACGCCCGCTTTGGTCGGATAGAGTCCCATGAGGCAGTGACTGCCTACGGCCGGGAATGTTTGCTGCGGGCCAAGGAAGCGGCCGAGGATTTGGGCTATGAGGTGCTGCACATGTATGTGGACGGCCTGTGGGTGAAAAAGTCAGGCATCAACCAAAACGAGCAAGTACGGCCGTTGCTCAACGAAATCACGGAACGGACTGGCTTGCCCATTGCTCTGGAGGGCATTTACAAATGGGTCGCCTTCCTGCCATCCAGGGCAGATGAGCGAGTACCGGTGGCCAACCGGTATTTTGGCGTGTTTCAGAATGGGGAGATTAAGACGCGGGGCATTGAAATACGGCGGCACGATACGCCCCTCTGGATTGCCCAGGTTCAGTTAGAGATGATTAAACGATTGAGCAAGGTAAAGCAAGGCCAATCCTTGAGCAGTGCTCTTCCCAGCTTAATCTCATATCTTCGTCAGCAGGTGGATGATTTGCGGAACGGCCGTATTCCCTTGGAACAGCTGCTGGTTTCCCAACGCCTCAGCCGGGAGGTGGAAGCATATCGCACCCCCTCCCCCGCTTGCCGGGCGGCGATGCAGTTGGCGACCATCGGCAAACCGCGCCGACCGGGGCAGCGGATTCGCTTTTGGTTTGTGCGGGGTGAAGTTGGAGTGCATGCCTGGGATTTGCCGACGGGGGTGGATACGGCCGTTTTGGATACCGAGCGCTACCTGACGCTGTTGCTGCGGGCTGCCAGCGCTATTGTGCGGCCGTTTGGTGTAGCTGAGACAATTCTGCACGAAACGATCTTTGACCGAGCCTACCAGCTTCCCCTACCCTTCTCTTTAGCGATTCACTTTGGTGGAGTCAAGATGCAGATGTCAAATCACGTTGTAAAAAACGAACGAGGCAAGTTAGCGGGCGCTTAACTTGTCTCGTTTCACTAGCTTGACATTTCTATAGCACATTCCATACTATGCGAAATCCGCTTCCTGTTGGCGCTGCACCCTCTTCATGTTGGTTAGGCTTAATCTTCTTCTAAGTTCTCCAGAGCGTTTAGCCAGTTATCGAGAAAGGCAAGTGCTGCGGCATACCCTTTTAGGGGAATATTTTTGTAGCTGGTCGCGCCTGTTTCCTGCCGCAGCGCTTCATAAATACCCATATGGTGCTTTTCACCTGGACTCTGCTTTGTTAACGTCTGG
Organism: Ardenticatenaceae bacterium; assembly: GCA_020634495.1. The sequence continues at coordinate 254,255 of JACKBR010000002.1, forward strand.
GCAATAAGGTTGACGCGATGCTGAATCTCGCGGGCTTGTTCCTCGGTCAACGCACCAGCCTGAATACGCTGTTCTACCAGATGGGTTCGTTCTTCGACTGCGTTCAATCGTTTATTTATGCCACGCAAATATTCACGAGCCGCATCCAGGCGCGTTTTGTTGTCTAAGGAGAGCTGCCTTAGCTCCAACATTTCTCGCGTTGTGGCCGCGATGACAAGAGCCATATTGTGCAGCTGCACCAGCGCCTGATCCTCACTACTCATCGGTTGTACATTGAGCGTTGGCGGTAAAAATGCATCCGCCAGGATACGATAGCATTCCCGCTGATAGCGCAACAAACTGGCCTTGATTTCTGGTTTAACTCGACTGGCATTCACGCCAAACAGCCAACCATTTAAGTAATCTAACGGCAGGCAAAGCATCGCCCGGCGTTGACCCTGCGAGTGTATTACACACTCGGAGCTAACCTCAGCCAATATTTCGTCCCGATGAATGCGTTGACGCTGACCCGCCCAGGACAAACCGAGATAATCACAAATCGGACGAACAGGAACGAGCACTTGCTGCTGATCATTCATTTCAACCAAAACAGCAACAATGTCATCCCCATAAAAATCGACAGATTTCTGCTCAAGGGGAACGAGTGCGTTTTCTTCAGACATACTGCATCCTTTTTTGTTTTAGCGGTGTTTCACCAGTTGAAAAGGCAAAAGCGCATTTAACCGCACAGGCACAAATTTGAAACCGGTAAAAGTCAACATCGTTTTGTGCATCTGACACAAACGCTATATGCGTCCTAAATTTCTTCCCCCGTTCTTTTTTAAAGGGGGTATCATATGATGTTACCGTATTTTCTGCTGATATTGCTGCTAACAATTGTTCACTTTCTGGGTGAACGTGATGCGCCTCTGTCAATCTTGATTCGAGATTTACCACGCCTTAGCCTTGAATTCTCCTGTCTGGCCTTCATCAATAGGCCTGGTCACAATCGTTCACATGGAATTGGAGCGATCCTCTTCTTAATATCGGCTTTGTATAGGATGAATGGACACAAAAATAGGTTGCTTTGAGCGCTTCCATTGTGGTATTCTTTGCTTAATCCGGTTAAGTTTTAGAAAGCAGGCAAAGAACTCCTCCCCCAAACTGGCACGAGAGAAACGCGACTGGAACAAACTTGATTGGATTAGGGTATAACCAACCCCCCTCCGCTTGCTTTCTGGTTTACCTGCCCCGCCGTCCGCTCTCCCTCCTGAAGCGGACGGCTTTTTTTGTTCAATTTCCCTGGACGGGTTACGGTACCTTGTCTCGCTTTGCCAGAACTGGATTCAGTCCAAGCGACAAAGCCTCATGTGCATTTCCGGCTTTGTGGAAAGTTACAAGCGGTGTGGTTGTTATGCCCTCACCGGCTGGGGAAAATCAATACACCAATCCGCGGAAGATGTTGTGTGGGCCGCTGATATTCCTGAATAACTGCAAAGTCAGATTCTCTACAATCCGAGTTGACGGCAGATTTTACACCCACACAATTAGGGGATTGCTTTTGTTAAAGAGAGCTGAAAGTAAGCGAGAAAAATATGTCAGCAGTTCAACCAGCAGAGCAAAAGACAGTTTTGTTTTATGATGATGAAATTACGGCCGTTCGCCTGGAGGACGGCCGGGTGTACATCCCTATTCGCCCTATTTGTGACACTCTTGGACTGGCGTGACCGAGTCTGCTCCGGCGTATTCGGCGGGATCCGGTTTTGAATGACGAAATACTTTCCGTGTTTGTAACAAACACGGAAAGTCGTCTAGGTGATTGCGATGTGCAATGTCTGCCACTTGATATACTCCACGGTTTTCTCTTTGGCATTAATACCACCCGCGCTCGTGAAGGATGCAGGAGCGTGTGCAGTGTTAATGGGTTCTGTCTGAACCTTTCCCAGGCAGCCGTTTAGCCGTGGATACAGATATTGATATCGAGGCTCTATTCCCTCACAGCGGTTTATAGAGGCTATGCTGGATGCGGTGATGAAGAGGTTCAATAAGCTAATCGGTTGGAAAACAGATCAGTTTCAGTATGGGCTTGGAGTGAAGTTAGTGCGATGATGAAGGCAACGGCCGTATGTGGTAATATCTTGCCATTATGTGTAGGAGGAACAAATGACAGCACTTCAACCAGCAGAACAAAAGACTGTTTTGTTCTACGATGATGAGATTACGGCAGTGCGTCTGGAGGACGGTCGTGTATTTATTCCCATGCGGCCACTCATTGAACGGTTGGGTATAGATTGGAATGGCCAGCGGCGGCGTATTAACCGGGATGCTGTGCTGAAGGATGAAGTGACCTCCGTGGACGTAACGTCCACGCAGGGTGATGTGGAGCAGCGAAGGGCCATGCTCTGCCTCCCGCTAGATTACATCAGCGGCTTTTTGTTTGGCATCAATGCCGACCGGGTAAACCCAGACGTGCGCGACCAGCTCATCCGCTACCAGCGTGAATGTTACAAGGTATTGGCAGATGCGTTCCAAGACGGCCGTTTGACCACCAATACAGATATCGATATTGAGGCCCTGCTCCAGCAGGATTCACCAGCCGCACAAGCCTACCAAATGGCGATGGCCGTGGTGCGCATGGCTCGCCAGCAGCTCATATTGGAAGCCAGGCTAGATACGGCCGTATCCACCCTGACTGAACATGGCGAACAATTAACAGACCATACCGAGCGGCTGGATCAGCTGGAAGCGGCTGTTGGGGGGAAGCAGGTTACCGAGGTGCAGGCTGCCCAGATTAGCCAGGCGGTCAAGGCCGTGGCCTTGGCGATGGGGAAGCGAACGAAGCGAAATGAGTTTGGCGGCGTATACGGAGAGCTGTACAGAAAATTTTCCGTCTCAAGCTACAAGGCGATTCCGCAGCGGCGCTTTGATGACGTGATGGCGTTTTTGAATGAATGGCTGCAAAGTCAAATTAGCGACAATCCATTTTAACGGCCGTTTAACATGCCGCTGTTGTTGGGGAAATCAGCGAAACGAAAATGACAGCAATTCAACCAGCAGAACAAAAGACAATGTTTTTTCCCATGGTTATATGAATGCAGCCTGTCGGGAAGATGGCCTGGTAGGTGATTTTTAAGATTATCCGTTTCAGAGCAAATCATTCTGATCAAAGGCTTAACAACATATCTATTAGGTTGGGTTGAGGTGACAAATCTGATTTATCCTTGAGTACATTGGTATGCGTCCACATCCCTTTTTTGTACCCGTAGTAGGCATCTAAATTAAATTCAAAAGCTTGTACGCCGCTTTGTTTGATTTCAGCAATCAACCCATCTCGTATGTTTATTGAGTCACGTTCTGCGATCCAGAGTATGAAAGAACGTAATATCTCAAGCTGTTTATCTGAATAAGCGTGCCATTGCGTGTAACCCCGAAATGGCTGGGACAAAGTTACAATTTGATCCGGCATGATTGGAACATCAACGTACGTTCTACCATTGACAGCATATCCAAAATTGCAGATTTCAATAGCTACAGAGTGGCTATGCATAAATGCTGAGCCGTTTGACCCTAAATGCCAACCATAGCCACCTTCCGGGATACATTGAACCAACTCACCATCATAGCGATCATCATTTCCTTTAACTGAACGCCCACCTAGAACAAACTCTGTTGCGATTTTTCCCCTATTATCATTTGCCCAAATATCTACTGTCCTGTAAGGATTGTTCCATCCAGCTGTGTGGTGCAAGAATAGATACTCCTTAGCGGTTGGACCTTCTTGATATTCATCTCTAGGCAAAAAATATTTGTTGATTTTTAGGTTTTGAGCAGGTGAATATACTTTCTCGAAATTATCTGTTGTGGCGTATCTTTCTTGAATAGCGGCAAATGTCTGTGATCCAGCAATGCCATCAACCACTAATGCATTTCCCTGTTGGAATTCCCGTACGGCAGCTTCTGTTAAGGGGCCAAAGATTCCGTCATCTTCAATCCCTAAAGCTCGCTGTAATTCAACGACTTCTTGTCCCTTAGAACCCCTCTTCAAAATCATAGTCTCCTCCTTACTTTTGATTGATTTTCTTTCCCTCATTATCAAAGCAGGTAATAAGCAAACCACAGAAAGTCCGTTAAAAATCGAAGTGCGATTGTTCTATGGTTGGCTCAAGTAAAAGCGGGAGAATTGTCTTCGTTTTATTATTTGGAAGACTTACCCGCTTTTACATAGCCGCTTGCATGATTTTGATGAAGAAATGAAAATGTAATCTTGGCAGTTCTACGCTGAGTTTTTACCTAATCTTTTCGTGAATTATTACGAAGCATCGCGCCCATTAATTCGAATAAAAATTTATCGTGAACATCGGTATATCCGCCATACACAACACAGCAATCCTGTTTCGTTGTTTGATCTTCACGCCAGCAAGCGCCAAATTTTACATGGTGGTTATGGATCGTTATCTCGAAGCATCAACAACATCATGAAGATGTTTTGCTAATTAGAGAACCAATGACAAGTAAAACATAAAGGCTCATCGTTAATTTATCGTTGAATTTCTAGCCATCATGCTATCTTACCAATTGCGTTTTCCGAGGGAACCGAAGGTTGACTACCCCTTAATCGCCTGGGTATGGTTTGAGGTAATTGCAAGAGTATGAGCCATCACTTTGGGCATTTGCCGGAATTGTCCTACACAACATGTGAGGCTCTCACCCCGACCAAGCTAAATAACATTTAAAGCCAACAGTGACGACTCGCGTTATTTCATGAAAATGGAAGGATCGCTTTACTGAGCAAAAAGAATTTTTAGCGCACCCACAATGAGTTCCCCTGCACCTGTCAAACTTAACAGGGGAATGCCTTGTGTGGAAATGAACCGTAACACCATTCCTTTATTAAACGGCCAAACGGAATATTGGGCTAAATGCTCGTAGGTTTGGTGCAAGAATTCTCTGCTTTTCTGCAGTTCTTCACTCTGCTTTAAGAGGTTCTGACTTTCTTCTGCCAGGTTCTGCACCGAGATTTTTTCAGCATTTTCAGCTAGTTGCTTGGAGATAAGGTCGATTTTTCGCCCTATCAAACTTAACTGTCCAAGACGCAAACTTTCTTTCTTTTTCTCCATCACCTTATGGGTGGACCACAAAGGCCAAATAAAGCTGAGACAGGAAAGCAGAAAAACGAGAAGAAGATTCTGCTGGGAGGACATAAGGCGGGTCCCAATGCGAATCAGATCGTGACAAGAGCCACTGGCATCTGTACAGAGAATAAGCCAGGCCCCCAGGTAGGTAGCCGGTGCCGCAGAAACTGCAGCCAGCCAGAAGCACAGCGTGCCTATAGGGGATAATCCACCACTTTTGTCAGGATGATCAAGCAGGAGGTTCATTTCGAACAACATTCCCATCTGCCGAATAGACCAGGCGATCGCCAGCAATCGCCAGACCAATAGGCCTAACAAGGGCAGGGTGAGAAATTCTGCGATCGCTTTGCTGCTTCTAAGGCTGCTCTTCCCATAGTTACAGAAAATTAAGTTGATACCGGATGCTTGCTGTTCGGCGCAGCTGTAAACAGCCGTAAACAGCGCTGCGAGGCCTAGGGCGAATAGAATAAAAGCTATCTGAAGCCCAGGGTGGTTTAATAACCGTTCAACTCTCTGCATAAATTGCTCGATTTTTGTTTTATCCTCTTCAAGAAAAACCCCTGTTTGCCAGAGCTCATTAATGAGAGTCGCTGCCTTCTGAAAGGTGGCATTGGCGATCATGAACAAGACGGCAAACATCAGAAACTCAGTTAGCTGAAAATAATCTATCTGATTATCCGCGTTGCCAATCTGGTCACGGTAATACGCCAGGATGACTAAAACATAGGCAAGGAGCAAGAAAGGGGCAACACGAAGAATTAGCTGTAACCACTGACTAGAAACAATCTGGATGGTTGGCAATTGCGGATATATCGTCTGGGAGTCTTCATTAACGGACAAAGGTGACAACGACTTTTCCATAAGTAATCTACCCAATACCTTTTTGCAAGTTCCACTTTGAGATGGAAATTATTGCAACGGCGATCTTTAAGCTACGTGAAGAAATGCTAAAGCAATCAGCCTGCCGAAGGACCGCATGACTGTCCGAGAAAACAGGCAGTGGTGTGAAATTAGGTGCATATCTGCGTGGCGGCCATGATAACTTTGTGCAGACTATTGTTATGATAAACAAATTTCTGCCTGGGTTCAATCTGTCTGACGACCAGGGGAGTAGTAAAAACTCGTTAGGAAAAAAGATGGACAAAAAGAGCCTCATGTGATTTTGTTTAGATTCGACAAAAACCAAACGAATTCACAAGGAGGCTCGAATGGATTTTAACACAAAGCAAGCCGAGGAAACGGTCGCCCACATTGCAGCTTTAATTGGCGACCTGGTGGTTGCAGGCCTCAAGGAAGAAGAGTCGCTGAGTTTGGGTGATATTGAGCAGGGGATGCGGCACCTGTTGCAAGCAGTTGGTCGAGAAGCCATGGGGCAAGTGTTGGAAAAGAGCGACACAGTGCAACCGAGCATTCGGTGTTCCTGCCACCATAAAGCTACCTATCGCTGCCGCCGCGAGGGCATGGTCATCACCGTGTTTGGTCGGGTGAAATACAAGCGAAGTTACTATTTGTGTGACCATTGTCGCCGTGGCGAAAAACCATTAGATACCGAGTTTCAGATTGAGCCCGGTGAAATGAGCCAGGGTCTAAAACCGCTAGTGGCTTTACTGGGCATCCAAACATCATTCGATGAGGCCGCCAAGCTAACCCAGACGCTGCTGTTAGTAGACATCAGCGACAACAGTATTCGTCAAGCCGTGCAGTGGGTGGGACAAAAGCAGGTAGACAGAGAATCAAAGTGGGCAAAGCTGAGTGATTGGCATCATTATATGAACAGTCCAACCCGACAAGTGGACAGACCGCCACGGCGGTTGTATGGCTCAATAGATGGGGTCATGGTGCCGACTCAGGCAGAGTGGCGCGAGTTGAAAACCGTGTGTTGGTATGAGGTCACGCCGATACCTGAACGGCAATGGCACTCTCGGTACACCGAGCGGCTGGGAAAGTTAGAGGGGTTGAAAGCAACGGCCATTCGTTATCACTGTGACATTCAAGAGGCAGAAGCGTTCTCGACTCTGGTGTGGTCTACGGGCTGCCACTACTTGGCTGACCGTGCTCAAGAGTTAATCTTCGTTTGTGATGGGGCCAGGTGGATTTGGCGGCTGGTTGAGGAGAACTTTCCCCAGGCCATTCAAATTCTGGACTGGTACCATGCGGTCGAATATCTAGCACCAGTGGCCCAGACCTTTTTTCACGATGAAGACAAACAAAGAGACTGGTTAGCCACCATGAAGGAACACCTCTGGTTCAGCCGGACCCAAACGGTGATTGACGCTTGTCTGGCTTTGGCAAACCCAGCCAGCGTGGCCGACCCGGCAGCCAAAGCGGCGACATACTTTCAGAACAATCTGGCGCGCATGGATTACGCTTATTTTCGCCAGCAAGGGTTTTTGATTGGCAGTGGTGCGGTGGAGAGTGGCTGCAAACAAATAGGGACCATGCGGCTTAAGCGTTCAGGGGCACGCTGGCTGGAAGAGGGCGCGCGTTGGGTGGCCAAGGCACGGGCGGTTTGGCTGAGTGGTCAGTGGCAAGAAGTGGTGCAGAGTAAGTCTGACTTACCGTTTGCCGTTTAACGAGTTTTTACTGCTCCCGACGACCAGAAAAGTTGCGTCTACGGATGGGTAACGGAGAGACATGAACCGGGCCAGGAGCCTGGCTGCTCTAATCCTGGCCACATCTCGGACAAAAGAGAGGCTAACACTCTTTATTCTTCTCCCAAAATATTGTAAGATGAATATCACTCTCGTTAAAAACCTTCTTCCCACTATAGCCAACACCGCGCCTTAATGTCAGAAAGATCCTCTTTGTGGAGAAAATCATGAACGCAGGAAACCCCCTTCCGCTCTCAGCCATCATTCCGGAGCCCCATCTGGCATTCTTTGCCGGACTAGATGTGGACTCTCCTGGTGACTTGCGCAGTGTGGGTCGCGATACGAATGCTCGGATGCAACTTGCCCAGCTTTCTGGCTTGCCTCTGGGCACAATAGAAGCATGGGTTATTCAGGCTGATCTGCTTGAATTATATGCCGGCCAGCCGGAAGATATGACCCCAGCCGAGGCAGAAACGTTAACGCGTCTAGGTCTTGATGGCCTCCTCGGGCTTCGACGCATGTCGGAAGCAGGGGTAAAGAAGCTGATCTCCCGCTGGGCCAGCGCCAGCGGGATAAAATCGACTGACACCCACAGTACCGACGTATTACTCAAGCGCCTGCTCCTGTTTCGGGATCAGGCCAAGCGCTATTTCGAGATAGGCCAGGGTCAGGCGATTGTGACCCACCCCCACAACCTTCTCATCCTCAGCGATCTCCATCTAGGTGAAGGGACGGCTTCATCTGATGGCAAACTGGATCGCAATGAGGATTTTCTTTACGACGATGACTTTGCCAATCTGTTACTTTATCAACAGCAGCGAAGGGTGGATGCTGGCGGTTTAGGTACGGCCGAGGATCGACCCTGGCGACTGTTGTTCAATGGCGATGTAGCAGACTTTTTACAGGTTACGGGTGCTCCAGCCCGAACTGTTGAGGCTTTGGAACAGCGTGTTGCCGAGGCGCTCGGTCATGACTTTCTGGACCGCATCCCACAGCCAAAACCACTTGCCCATTCAACCACCCGGCTTAGTCAATTTTTTGATCAGGTGAATGGAACCCGAAAGCGGTTGGCTCTCTTAAGAAAAGCGCTGCAGCAATGGTCCCCGGTTGCTGGGCAGACGCCTGTAACCATCCGACAACTTCAGGCTGAAGCAGATATTCTCATTGCAGCTGGCGACAGTAAGCTAGATACCAATCGGCTGACAGATCTGGAAGAGCTATTGCGTATTCCCAGCGAACTGGATGAAATGTGCCGACAGCTTACCCAGGCCGGTCATACAACTCAGGAGGCTCCCCTCGATCTGACAAGAGAGGCGTTTTTAGAGGATCTAGGCAGCCAGATTCGGGCGAGCCGACTGGAGGCGCCGCAGTTGAGTCGCACCGCCTTTGTCTACCTCGCCCAACAGATTAAAGCCGCCTGGTCGCTGCTGTCTTCCGGCCGCTTTTCTCCCGATTTGCTTCGCCTGGTCATTGATTTAGAAACAGTCTTCACCCTCCATCCAACGACCGACCCCTTAACTGCTGGGGTCTGGAAGCCACGGCATATGAGACGGGAGCGCTCTGCCTTTGCCCGTTATCGGGATTTGCTTATACGCTACAGGTCGGTTCATGAAAGTTTGGGCGACTCACTGGCTAAACTGGATCACCCTGACCTTTCCCCTACGCTGCGGCAAGCCAAGGCGGCACGCTTAGGAAAGCAAATACGTTATGCCTTTGAGGCGTTGTTTGTACAGGTACCTCAGTGGCGTGTCGGGGAAGAAGATCCATACATGATGCGCTACGAAGCCGCACGCTGGGGGTTGGGTAGCAGCCAGGCGGAAAACGTCTGGCGCGCCTACCAGATTTACCGTGGTCACCCTGTCTTTTTCCAGGCTTTGGCCTGGTTTGTGGCCTGTGGTAATGAGATTGTCATTCAAACGGGTAACCATGATATCGAACTGTTTTGGAGCGATGTTCGCAACGCTATACGGGATCTGCTGGTGTTGGCCTACCATCAACTGAATACCCCGCGTTGGGAGGCTTTGTTTGCTCCGTTCGAAACGGACACGTGCGTTCCCCTTGCCCCAGATAAAGCCTTTGCAGCACACGACGGTCCTGGCGAGACACCTGATGCGTCAGCCAGCCTCCCCCAGATGAAATCTCAGCCAGCGGATGTGGCCATAGAGAGCCTGGTAAAGCAGCGCGTCAGCTTTACACACTGGCTTTATTATGAACCAGGCGTTGCCTATGTTGAGCATGGCTGCCAATATGAGACGGCTAACTCCTGGCCCACCTATCTGGATCCGCGATATGTTGGCACAGTGCCAGATCACCAGATCCGCCTAGAAAAGGGGGTAACCTTACCGGGACAGGTCGAGCAGCCAGCCCTCTTTTGGCCATGGGGGTCGCTCATTGTGCGTTACATTTTCAACCAGATGGAGCAGACCCATCCGTTTGCAGATCAGATCAAGCCTATTACCCGCTACTTTACCTGGGCATTCAGCCGTGACTTTTTTAGAGCCATTGGTCTCCTTATTCTGAGCCTACCCGGTATCGCCAGGGTCGTTAATCAGATTCTGGATCGGGGTGTGGTCGAAGGCTGGTTTGGTCCCAGCTATACGGTTTCCGGTCTGGCCAATATGATTTTGCGCGGTGCTTCCACCTGGTTGACCTGGCTGCGCCGTCTGCTGCATCTGGAATGGTTGACTAGCGCTGCTGCCCGACGACGGTTGCGCTGGCCTGTGTTACCCTGGCCAGCCTGGGAACAGATTGTGGCCTTGGATGGAGCCCGACGCAAGAAGTTGGCCGGCTTGCTCCCGGACTTTTACTGGCGACCCCGCCAGATTGAGGAGGCCGTCCTGGTAGACACCCGGGAGGCTCCCTTACCAGATGCTCCTGGCCAATATGGTTTGCGATTGTACCAGCGTCTGCTAGAGCTAACGTTGCAGGTTAGCCTGCTTTTCTTGATTCTCGGCGGTTCTGGCTGGATCTCGGGGTGGCAGTTTTGGACTGGTTATGGCCCCCGGGCCACCATCGGCGTGCCCCGACATCTGGAGTGCCAGCTATTGGCACTCCAACCGACCGCTCCAGAAACCTTGTTTGGCTTTCTGCAGCCCTGGGGATTGCTCCTACTCGTGGGCATCATCTCTTTCGGGGTTTATCTGCGCGGACAGTTGAGTCGCCCTGGTATTTCCCGCTGGGGTCGGTTAGCGCCAGCACTGGCTGCACTGGCTGGTGTATGGCTAGTCATCTATCTACTAACCAACCTGTACTGCGGTTTTGCGTATTACCAACTGCCCGAGCCCGGACCTTGGGCTGGGCTGTCGGCTATCCCCGCCTGGCTGGTTTGGATCCTCCTTTTCCTGATGGCCACCCTTATTTTGCGTCGGCGCATTGATGAACGCTTTGTACGGCAAAAGCTGCGCCTCCTCCGCCAGAGTCAGCTATTCCATCAGGAGTTGATCTTGCGCCGCCTGGTTTCAGCTCTGCTGAGCCTGTTAGGCGTGGCTGTTCTCGCTTTTTTCTTCATCTATTATGGCCAGCCTGTGGCCGACTATATAACACCTGGCTGGCTGGGTCTGCTACCCTGGCTTTCTCTGATCGTATGGCTCACGCTCGCCTCTTTCTGGTGGGGCGGCACAATCCTGATGGTCTTTTTTATGGGCAGTGCTGGCCTGGGGCTCATGTCCCTGGTAGCTATCTTAATGGATCGACTGGATATTGGTTCGGAAGGGGGTGCGACCGCTTTTTGGGGGTGGCTTTTGGCACTTTGCCTCGGCTTAATCTTCTTTGCGCAGCAACTGCGCTGGTTTTCTGGCCGACTGCGACAAGCGACACGGTTTGTCGGATTACTCCTTTTATGTCTGATGGGCGTGGCCTGGTTGCTTTCCTGGCGCTCCTTTTTTGGCGATTTTTTTGCAGTCTCGCATTGGGAATCACTGCTTCCCCTCTGGTTCGTGTGGGGCCTCATTGGTCTTTGGCTGATGGAAAGTAAAGAAAACCCGTTCCCTTCAGTTCGGTTTCAGGGCTGGCTTGGAGAACAAGCTAAAGAGCGCTGGGGCTGGTTGCGCCCAATTGTAGACAACACCATCACCCTGATTATTGAGATAGGACTGCTGCTCCTCTTACTGTCTTTTGTGGCGCAAGGGTATGGGTTACGGGGTCAGACGCCACCTGGACTACTGGTCAATTTTGCTGGCGATCGTGGGTATATTATCAGGTTGTCAGCCATGATACTTTTTCTGTTGGTCATTGGTATTGGCGGGCGCAATTTGCTCAGTTGGCTGCAAACAGATGATTTTCCTATCAGGTTAGTCAATTGGCGGCAGCGATCCCGCTGGCAGCTGGACATGCTATTGGGTATGAGCTTGCTTGGCCTCGTTGTGGGATCCCTTTGGCTGGCGACAGGCAGCGATCTTCTGAATGATACCCCCACTGGTCTGACAATCGCCGTTGGGCTGATGCTGCTAGGTTTGGCTGGCTGGTTCTGGCCGGGCACAAGATGGGGGCGCGCCACCAGCCCTATCCAGGTCTGGTTACTTTATTTACTGTTAGGGTTTGTTTGGTTCGGATTATTGCTTCTATGGATCGTGGCCCTGCGAGCGCTCGGCCAGCCGTCTCCGCCCCCTTTAGGCGGAGGTATCCGGTTGGCCTGGGTAGGTCTAACCGTTGCCCTCGTGGTCGCCTTTGTGGGGCTTACACCCCGCTCACCTTCTGAACACCCAGGAGCGGCTGTTCTATTCCAGCCATATCAGCTAAAGGCGACAGCCTGGGCCTTGCTGCTGCTGGCTGGCGCGCTGGCAGTTGCTGTGTTGGTTCGGGTTAGTCTGGGTCGGCCGTTTTTGCCTCTCATAAACGATGACGCGGCCCTGGTGGAGACGCTCAACGGGCTTGAAAGGGATGTTCAAACAGCTTTGTTCAGCTTGCGGGAGGAGCAAGCCTTGCGGCTTAGTTATGATCCGGCACCGTTGGCGCAGTCCACTACAGCCTACCTGGATCGTGTGCAGGCCAATGATGCCCGGACAGCCACCTATTTTGCGGCCTTACAAGCTCAGGAAGCGCTGCTTGCCCAAACCCAAGATGCGGCTTTGGTGAGCCTGCATGATATGATGACAGACTCTGCTCTGGCTGGCTCTGCAGACACGGTTGCGGCCCTGGTTGAGACGCTCCAGCTTACGGCTTCCCCGGCTGATGGATTGGCCTTTCCTCTACTTCAAACCCAAACGGCTGCGCTCACACAGTATTTTGCCAACCACCCGACACGCGCGGGGAACCAGCTGTTTCTGACCCAAGCGGAAGTCTCCCTGGCCAATGCTAACCTGGAAATGTCGGCGCTGGCCCAGAGATGGGAGCAGATGTCTCGCTCTGCGGCGGAGAACTGCCTGATTGGGCAAGGTGTATCGCCTGATTCACCTTTAGGGGATATCCAACCTAACCTGATTGACTGCACGAGAAGGCTGGTTGCTGTTTGGGGAGCTGCGTATCAGCCTGGCCTACCCCAAAACGATTTTGTGGCCCATTTAAACCAGCAGCAGCAGAATACCGATGATGCCTTGGCCGCTGTTTCGCAGCAGCTAACTATCTTGAAGGAGCAACCAGCGCCTGGCCTGTGGCAGCAGCTGAATTTGCTCTTGTGGATGACATTGCAGAACAAGGGAAATAGCCCCAGTTTAATGGCTCCTGGTCCAACTCTGGATGCAGGGCTCGATCCGGGCAACCTGGCAGCGAACCTGGGGCTGTTAAATGACCAGCGCCAGGAACAGCGACGGGCTTTGTTAGCCTTACATCAGTTTGCCAAACAGCAGCGTAGCGGTGATCTTTATCCCAACCTATTTGCCCTGGGCCTCCTGACTGTGGCTCTGGCCGGTATCGGCGGCTTTTTGCTGTTTGCGGGGTTATCCTACATGGCTCAGTTGCCCCAACCCAAATTAACCAGCCAAAAGCAGATAGAGCGCATCGTGGCGATGGGTCGGCGGCAGCAGAGTAGCTTTGTCCGCAAATTTACGCGAACAGCAACCGTCGTACTCTCATTTAGCTTTAGCGTTGGCCTTTTGCTTGGTGCTTATTTAGTGATTTCTGGTTTGTTTACCGGTGATATCTTCATTGCCTTACGCAGTGGTGCGGCTCTAACCGTCCTCAGCTGGCTGGGACGACGTGCTGTACTTTTTATTCCCGCTACTGCTGGCCATGGCGGTGGTTATTTGGCGCGAGCGGCCGCCGAGATTCATGCCGTGTTACTGCGGGGCGATCCCTCAGCCAATGCGTTGTATCCAGTACCTTATTATCTGTTTGGTCATGACCATGTAGCTGGTTATGAGTCCGTGGGCCAACATCCGGAGACAACTCCTGGGGCGGCGCAAGCCCAAACTGGCACCTGGTATGTCAATACGGGCGCCTGGGTGCAGGCCTATACTGGCGAGGTGCGGTATCGACGTGAAGACGAGGAGTTTTCAGTTTTTGTTGAGATCGTACCGGGTCCGACCACGACAGGGAAGGGCGAGGCACCTTATCTGCTGCGTTGGGATCGGACAGTCTCTCGCCCAAGCCGACTCTATCACATGGTTGAGGCGGTACAGGAATCGCTGCCTAAGCGTATCGTCAAGACGTTGCTGTGCTGGCTAGGCCTGCGTCAGGGTTATACCTGGCCTGATGCTGAAGGGGGCTAATACCTTTCTGCAAATGTGCGGTTGGTTAAAAAAGGGAGATGGAAGCGTCTTCGGCTGGGCTTCGTTTGGTAGATAATTGAAGCGCTGTCTTTTCCGGGAGACACCCTTTTGTCTTTCATTTTCGGGAGAACAGCACCCTGCTTCTGAGCCCAGGCTGGGCCCCCATCTAGATGGCCTCCTTAGATTTTAGGGTAACACTTAAGCAGGCAATATAGCAACGGTAGATAGTCAATAATCCGGTTCAAGGGCTGATGCTGTACGAAATGAGCGTTTTGTGCTACTATGCGAAGTACAACCGCTTGTGTTTTCCATTGCTTGAAAGCTTGCCCTCCCCCTGGCCTTGCTTCCCCTGTAACGGTACGCGGGTTGCTGGCAACCAGTATACATTGTGGCTGGTTCTTGCGAATTACGCACTGCGACCACATTGGTCGCAGCAACTCACAGATTGTTTGCCAGCGGCGGGCAGGATCAGGATAAGTTGTGCCACCACGAGCGCCTCAATATTTGTGTCGCATCCTTTCCCAGCAGTTTTGTGGAAGCCTTCACCACTTGTTGGCCGCGACTGGTTCATCCCGGCTAAACAGTTCCTCGCTTTGTGTGTCAAACAGCCAAATGAAGCCAATGTTCTCACCACCCTTTCTTCTCGCTCGCTATGGTTTCGGTCCAACCCAGGCCTTTTTGGATAGGCGTAGGTTAAGAGAAATAGCTTGTTGCGCATACTTGGTTGAGCCACCATAATTACCCGTTATATTTTGCTATAGGCTCTTTTGCGCCTGGGGGCAATCCGATGCAAGCTGTGTCCCCTGCGCGCTCGTGAGCATCACGCCTTCCGCAAATTCAGGACGCTTTAGTATCTTCGATCGATTGCCTTCACCAGCTAATAAACGAACGAACTTGAGAGAACTAGCGCCCCCCGGTTGGCCACAACGCCTTCTTAACCGACTGCGGCACTGCGTCATTGCCCATCCCTTGTTTGTGCCAAACAGGTGTGCCGAAGGTAATAGGTGGTTGACCCTATGAAAACATTTTCCTACGACCACATCACCTTTCCCCTTCCCCTGGGTCATCGATTTCCAGTGGGAAAATATAGTTTGCTGCGCCAGCGCACCAATAACTTGGCTGGCATCGAACTGCTAACGCCTTCCCCGGCGCCTGTCTCCCATCTCCACAGGGCCCACACCCCTGAGTATGTAGAGCGCGTTCTCAAAGGCCATCTTTCCCACAACGAAATCCGCCGCATCGGCCTACCCTGGTCGCCGGAGCTAGTGGAACGGGTACGTTGTTCGGTGGGCGCCACCACGGCCATTTGTCGCCTTGCCCTGAAGGAGGGTATCGCCATCTCCCTTGGTGGCGGCACCCATCACGCTTGTCGGGCGGAAGGGCAGGGATTTTGCCTCTTCAACGACGTTGTGGTTGCTTTGCGCGTGATGCAGGTGGAAGGTCGTATACGGCAAGCCCTGGTCGTAGATTGCGATGTCCATCAGGGAAATGGCACGGTGGAGATCGCCCAGGGAGATCCGACCATCTTCACTTTTTCTATTCACGGCGAAAAAAACTTCCCTTACTGCAAGATTCCTGGCGATTTGGATATTGGGCTGCCGGACAAGACGGGGGATGGTGACTACCTGGATGCGCTTCGCACCGGACT
The DNA here is from genome assembly GCA_020634495.1 of Ardenticatenaceae bacterium. The sequence goes on from JACKBR010000002.1 coordinate 270,249, forward strand.
TTATAGCGCTCTGGCACGGTCGCGGCCTGATCTGGTTGTTTATCTGGCCGGTGCCGATGTGTACGAACGGGATCGGCTGGGCAGATTGGCCCTCACCAAGAAGGGCATTGCAGAACGCGATCAGCTGGTATTGCACACTTGCCGACAAGCCCGTATCCCGGTGGCCGTGACGATGGCTGGGGGATATGGCCACGATATTAACGACACGGTGGATATTCAGTTCAAAACCGTGCAGATTGCCCTGGCAACTTCTTTGCATTTCACGTTGTAAGATACCGTTTGTGACCGGGTATGGATACCTCGTGCTGCTCAGTCCTGTGGCCTCCTTGCTCTACCCCGCACTCCCGGCCACGGCGTCGTTTTACCACCCTCCCCTGCTCGACCTTTAAGTTGCTTCCCTGTCCACCAGTAGCCCACGGGCAAACCAGACGTTGGGGCGGCTCTCCAGCTCATACTCCCAGTGACGTCCTTCCCGCAGCCGCCGCACCCGTCCTTCGGCCTTCACCACCCCGCCGACAACCGCCTGCACCCAATCGCCTACCTGGAAAAACGGCCGCTCCTCATACCAGACCGGCTCATCCAACGGCCGCTGCGCCCCCTGGGCCAGCCCGTCGTCAATGGTGCGGAGGGCATCTTCTTCACCGTAATCCGCGACATAGCCATTGGCCTCGGCCGCTTCCAGCAGCGCCTCTGGCGCTTCGCGCAGCCGGGCCTGCCCCGCGGCCGTCATCCAGGGTGCGGTCTGCAAGCCGCCAAGCGTATAGGCGGCGGCGTACAGCTGCTGATGACGCAGCCCCCGCCCCGACGGGGTGGCCGCCAGCTCCTCAACTGCATTTTGGCACACTGCCTGTACATAAGCCACCACCTGACCCGGCTCGGCTGTTTGTCGGCTGCCGTAAGCGGCCAGTCGGGCAGCCCGTGCCTCAGCTCGTTTTTGTTGTTCAGCAGCCACAAAATTTTGATACGGCTCCAGAATCGCTGCCTGCAGCACCCGCAGGGGCAGTACCTGGTTGGTCAGGAGATAGTCACAGTTTAGCGCACCATAAAAGACGGCCGCGGCGTGGTTCACGGACTGATCGCAAAAAGGAAAGCGATGCAGCAGCGCCTTAAGCGCTTCCTCATATTCTACTGTCTGAAGCGGCTCGCTAAGCAGGAAAATGATGCGGCTGCGCGGCTGTGCGGCGGTTGATGAGGCCGTGCTGTGCAGCAAACCCCCGTGCTGGGCGATAAATGGGTCTTGCATCAGGGTGGAAAAAGCGCTCTGTTCGTCCCCTGTGTCGCTGTCCAAAGCCAGCAGCTGGCAGTGGGAAACGTTGGCCTTGACCCGGTAAGTGGTCTGGTAATTCGGGTTACGTCGGGTCGGCCGATGGTGCCGCACCTGGGCGTGGGGAGCGCACCAGGCATGACCGCACCGGATGTGTCTCAGCAGCGCGGGCAGCGTGAGGCGGTGCGTCGCGAAGGTCATGTTAAACTGCCAGAAACGGCCGTCGCCCGGCTTCACCTTGTCCTGGTAGGTGGTATTAACCGCCAGCTCAAACGATGGCTCAGGCCACGGCTCCGGTTTTTGTGAAGGCTCATCGTTTTGTCGTAGCTTTTTAGACATGGCCATTCCTCCAAAGTCGCGCTGCATTTCAGTTGCATCATAATCCAGGCGTCGCGTCGGGGCAAGCAGCCAGTTGGCTGCTGTTTTCAAATATCCAATCCGCCAGATTTCCCCCTACCGATGCTGCCAACGGCCGTTGTCACCCTACCCCGCTTTCGTAACAAAAGCATGACGGCAAGCGTCCGATTCTGTATGTGTGCCCCAGATTGACCATACCTGATGCCAAAGAGAGTGAGGGCTTGGCGCTTAGGCCATTGTGTCCCTGGCTGCGGTTGACGCTGTTTTTTCTGCCGTAGTCAGGCTGGAGCTGGTGGTGGCAAACGGCCGTTGTTTTCTGTTCGGCCCCCCTACCCTACCGGGTACGGCCGTTTGGCAAGCGTATCGGGCTGTTGCTCTAAGGTGGAACATACATGGTGGCTGGTTTGGGTTGTCTTTGTGACAAGGGCATGGAGGTTGACCGGCTGTTTTGCCGGGTTTTGTGCCCTGTGTGCCGGGTGTTGATGATAAGTGGGAAAGAGTGGGTTTGAGGAGAAACGGCCGTGTGATGGTTTACCCGACAGGCCATTTAGCATCTAAAGGATATTAGTAGAGTGCTCTCTCGCTTTACCGAGCGCTCTACTAGTAGGTTTAGATTTCCCAAATTGCTGCAGTGTACATTCGTGTACACATGTAAACTTGCGCTACTCTCCGATATGGCGCCGTCCTGGCTGCGTAGGAATGCCCAGCTTACGATTATAAATTTGGTCCAGGGCCGACCCAAGTAGATAACGCACCAGTTCGCTTATCCCCACTCGCTCCTGTTCTGCCAGTGATTCAATTTCTTCAATCATATCCGGGTACAAAAGGTAGGTCTTGCGTTTGAGTGTTTCAGCCGATTCTGGCTCAGGCTCTGGTTGTGCAAAAACCGGACGCCGGTTTCCTGTCGGCGCGGGTTGCCCAGTTACCGTGTCTGCCCATCCCGGTCTGTTGCCTCGCTCAGGCGTCAGTTTGCCCGCTAAATCTTGTTTACGACGTGCCACGCTTGATTACCTCCTGAGCCAAAGCCCGGTATGCTCTGGCGCCACTGCTACTCGCTTCGTATTCCCCCACGCTAATGCCGTCAAGGGTTGCCTCGGCAATACGTACGTTGATAGGAATGACGGTACTAAACACTGTGCCGGGAAAGCGCTTACGTGCGGCATCCTCTATAGCGGATGTGAGTGAATTTCTCTGGTCGTACATTGTCAGGGTGATACCACCCAGATTTAGTGCAGGATTAATTTCTTCGACTTTCGCCACAATGCTCATCAGCTGATCGAGCGCTTTGTACGCATAGGGATGTACTTGAAGGGGAATTAAAATTTCCGAGGCTGCCGCCAGGGCATTAACCGTAAAAAAGCCCAGGCTTGGGGGACCATCAATAAGAATGAAGTCGAAGTGATGGGTAATGGGGGCTAACGCTTTACGAAGTTTGGTATTACGGTCTATTTCATTGATGAAGGCCAGCTCGGCGCCAGCCAGATCCAGATTGGCTGGCATCAGATATAGGTTGGGACGAATTTCCAACATCGTATTGGAGGAATGCTTTGGATCGGACATCGCATCATAAACCGTATACCGATCTTCGCCAGGGTCTATTCCCCAACCCGTTGTCAGATTGCTTTGAGGATCTAAATCTACGAGTAAGGTGAGCTGACCTTGATTGGCCAGCTCAGCCCCAAGATTTTGGGCGAGCGACGTTTTGCCCACTCCGCCCTTCTGGCTAACAATTGCCATTATGCGTGTCATGACGCCTCCACTGTTTCCTGTAGCCGCTGGTTGGCTGAAATTTAATTGCAAGGAGGTTTTCGGCATCACCCTCCCCCACCCCGCTGCGGGATCCTTATTAAAGTTAATTGCTTAAGTTCTTTATGTACACAAGAGTATACAGATGTCCGTAAATACACGCAAATGTAAACCCCGGTGTGCTAATGTGTGTCACTGCATGTATATGTACGCTAATGTAAACACATGTACACATTGACAGTTTACCCGCTTTTTTACGAGTCAGTGGGGTAGGGTGGGGGGGAGTTGAATCGGATAAGATTGCCCCCAATTTTTAAATAGCAAAAATTTCGCCCTGGACAATGGGGGAAACGATTCAGCGCACCTTGTACGATAAACACCATCAATAGGCCTCAGCGGCGAAAATTCGGGGCTTTGAGAGCGGATTTTCTGAACCGTCTGTGCTTTGTGAATGGAAGGCCAGAAAAACCACCAATTTGGCTCCAGGTAGATGATTTGCATTTTGATATGGTGGGAGAGATCGAGATTGAGTAACCAAGAAAAGCTATTTCTTATATGTATACATATGTCCGTATTTGTATGTTAATGCACACACAGGTGTACACATCCACATATGTACACCTGTGTGTACATATGCTCTTATTCCATATCTGAACCTGCTCGGGATATAATGTAGTCTAGAAATCCATTTTGATGAAGCATGGGATGCTCTCCTTTTAAGGGGACGGTTTCGAAATAAGGCTTGTAACCGAAAGTGTAGAATAGGGTCAATAGCTCTTCAAGCTTTTCATACAAAACGGCATAAAGATGCTTAACATTGGCATGGGAAAACCATTCGCCGCGTGTTCTGTAAGGTGCCAGAAGTTCATGGAAAATTCTTTCAAACAGAATTGCCTGTTCTTCCATCAGGCAAGCAAGATGATGGGCCTGGCAGGGCTCTTCTGGCATGCCCGCCAAGAGCTGCTCAAGTCGTGAAGAAGGATTGACGCTTTTCCCTACTTTTAAGTAGACATGATCGCCCACAGGTAGCCAAATAAAATATACCCAGGCTTCTGGCTCCCAATTCTCGATATAGCTTTCTTCGTTTTGTTCTTTTGGTTCTGCATTTTGATTAATGGAATTCATGATTTTCTCCTTTCAATTTTGTTTGCTTGGGAAATTCACTGGCAATAAAGCGTTAGCGCCAAGAAATGCCCGTTGAATCTGAATGCTAATCTGGGGTGGGGGAGTGGACAACCATGACCATGCCCAACTCCAGCAGCTTCACTAAACCCCAGGCGATATGTTTTTCGGAGGCCGGATTTGGCTCCCTTTCAGGATGTTCATCCAGAAGGTCTGTGCAGGCCTGCAAAATTTCCTCAAACCGCATGCCCTGTTCCTGACGCAAAACTTCCCCCACCAGCCAGCCGTGATCGGCCCAAAATTGGTAGGCTTCGGAAGGGTAGGGGCGGAAACGGCCGTTCACATGGGTAGACCGAATGAATGTAACTTGGGACATATGCTGCACCTCCTGAATGGTAAAAATTCACGAGATGCGTCCCGTTAGGGGCGATAAACGCGTTTCGCATAGTAGGTCGGGAGGGTGAACTTGGTTTACATCAATCGAAACCCGACCTACAATATGTGCATTCAAACTCAAATAAAGGTTTTCTCAATGTGGTCAGATTTATTGCAATTAATTCCGCAAAACTTAAAACAAAATGCGCTCGATACATTAGTGGATGTAGTTTCAGAACAGGCAAAGAAATACGCAGGGGACGCGCTTTCCGCTAAGGTCAAAAAGCTTCGATCGGATGCAGCCTTTCATGATGCATTTGAAGCAGGGCTGAGCCGGGCCATGCAGCGCTTCATTGAGGAATACCAAGTTAAAGATGAAGATTTAGTGCTGGCAATAAGTAGAGAGCAAGACTTTTTTCTAAACAAAGAGATCCAGACGTCACTAATTGCAATCTTGAAGCAGCCAGGAACCTACTTGGACGAAGAGCGGGAAGCAATTTTACAGACCTTTGCCACCGTACTGCCTGGCCGGATAAACCGGGAGCGAGTTGATCGAGCTGTGTCCTATCTGCTGAAGTGCTTGGCCCAGGAACTGTGGCACCTACCAGAGCTAATGCCAATTTATAGCTTACAGTTCCAGCGGATCGCGGCGGAATCAGCACGAGAGCAAGTAAATTTACAAAAGGCTCAGCTTCAGGCATTAACGAGCCTGAACGTTGGTGTGAGAGAAGCACTCTTGCAATTAACAGATGCCCTCGTTGAACAAAAACTCCTATCAGCTGGTGAAGAATCTAATTTAGCCTCGCAGCCAAAGGTTTATCATAACTTACCCCAACCCGACTTTGAAAAGTTCATTGGGCGAGAATCCGAAATAGCAGATATAGATCGGATTTTGCAGCCATACCCCCAATCACAGATACATCTAGTCACTATCGATGGCATTGGTGGTATTGGTAAAAGCGCATTAGCCCTAGAAATAGCGTTTCGATATTTGCAAACCTACAGTCAGCTTGCAGAAAATAACCGATTCGACGCCATAATCTGGGCTAGTGCCAAATTAACAATTTTGACAGGTGAAGGAATTCAGAAACGCCCCCAGAGTTTACGTACTCTGGATGATATTTATCGGGCTATCGCTGTCACTCTGGATCGTGAAGACATTATTCGTTCCCGACCTGAAGAACAGCCTGAAATTGTAAGGCAGGTACTCAGGCGACAACGAACATTGCTAATCATAGATAATTTGGAAACAGTGGATGATAGAGCAGTTAACACATTCCTTAGAGAACTGCCAGCGCCCACAAAGGCGATTGTTACAACCCGCCACCGTATTGACGTAGCCTATCCTGTCCGCCTTACAGGAATGGCATGGCATCATGCCAAAACCCTTATCGAACAGGAATGTAAAAAGAAAACCGTTTTGTTAAAAACAGGTGAAGCACGACGAATCTTTGATCGGACGGGAGGAGTGCCACTTGCGATAGTGTGGAGCATAGCGCAAATGGGATTTGGATATAGCATTGAAAGTATAATGTCTCGTTTAGGAACACCCAATAGTGATATTGTTCAATTTTGTTTTGATGGGGCTATTGAACCTTTACGTGGTAAACCAAGCCATAAGCTATTAATGTCTTTATCACTAGTTGCAGTAGACGCAAGCCGTGAGGCTTTGGGTTATATTGCTAATCTCTCAGAACTTGACCGCGATGATGGCTTTGTAGATTTAGAAAAACTGTCTCTTGTCAACAAAAATGCAAACCGCTTTTCCCTGTTACCATTAACAAAAATATTTGCCATCGATGAAGCCGAAAAACATCCAGAATTCAAAAATGTAGCGAAAAAACGATGGTTCGACTATTTGAAAGAGCTTTGTCAAGAACCAATTGGAGAATATTATTGGCGTTATCGCAGCCACGCATTCTATGAGGAAGGGGATAATCTCTTAGATGCTGTTGAATGGGCTTATAACGAAGGGTCTTCAACAGATGTATTCGTGCTTGCCAGAGCAGCATACGATTACCTAGAAGTTGTTGGAGATTGGAATCGAATATTGTCTCTAGGGGGAAAAGCACTGGAATTAGCTATCAGTAATAGAAGCGCTATTGATATTGCTCGTTTTGGGAATGTCCTCGGATGGATTCACTATCAGCAGGGGGATTATGAGGAAGCACTTGAAAACTATCATCTTGCTCTCAACGAGTATAGAAGAATAAACAATCGTGGTGGAGAAAGTATAACACTCCAACATGAAAGCTCAGTGGCACGTAAACGAAAGGATTTCACTAAAGCAAAAGATTTAAATGATAAAGCATGGCAAATTGCCAATGAATTAAATGATGGAGATTTAAAGGCACTCATCGAAACTAATTACGGCAAGCTGGCAAGAGATTGGGGCAAATGGGAAGAAGCCTGGCAATACTTTGCCAACGTGCGAGATTATTTTGAAAAACGGGTTGCTGAATCACCAAGAGACGAACCTCTAGCTAGAAGTACCTGGGGGCATTTAGCAATAGTTGCTATTCATTTGGGTCGCCCGGAAGAAGCAAAAGAATATTGTTTGCGGAGTATTGAGTATTTTGAAGAACGGGGAACAAAGGGATTTTTAGCAACACTAAAATATCGCCTTGCCAGGGCTGAAATTGCCCTTGGGGAATTTGATGAAGCTCTTAAACATTTGGAAGAAGCGATTGAGTGGTTTGACCGATTGGGCATGAAGCCGGATCATGACGAAGCGAAGATAACTTTAGAGCAACATTTGAAGTAAAGCCAAGAGATTAAGTGTTAAACTTGACAATAATGGTTTATTTGGAGAAGTTAGTTGCCTCAGATTTTTGACAACATTGACCAAAAGTTACTTCCCGCATTACAGAATACACTTCACGTATCGTACCGGGCGGATTTGTGTGTGGGGTATTTCAATTTGCGCGGCTGGCGGGAGTTGGACGGCCGTATTAACGCTTGGACAGGTGGCGAAGGAGCATAGTGCCGCTTGTTGGTAGATATGCAGCGTCGGCCGCAAGATGAGCTGCGCGCTGCTTTTTCTTTTGCGCCGGATGGGGAGCAGATTGACAAAAAAAGGGCCGTTCAACTCCGACGTGAATTGGCTGAAGAGTTCCGCCAACAGCTAACTATTGGCGCACCAACAAATGAGGATGAAAGGGGACTTCAGCGACTAGCCCAGCAAATTAGGGACGGCAAGCTGGTGGTGAAGCTGTTTTTACGTCACCCTTGCGTAATCCGGGCCAAAACGATCACCAATTAATAGGTGCGCGCCGGTTCACCCCCACGGGTGTGGGGAATACCCCGTGCGCCAAGCACGCCAGTACGCGCAGCTACGGTTCACCCCCACGGGTGTGGGGAATACTAATGTCCACGCTTGTTCACTCATCATGCCGCCGGTTCACCCCCACGGGTGTGGGGAATACGTATAAAAACCTTTACGAAGGCGACCGCGTAACCGGTTCACCCCCACGGGTGTGGGGAATACAAAATTATTTGCTTCATTCGTTGGCAGCTCACCGGTTCACCCCCACGGGTGTGGGGAATACCCAAAAAAGCGGCTGTTGAATCTCGAATACCACGGTTCACCCCCACGGGTGTGGGGAATACGCTGATTGGCAATAGCGGTAGTGTGCGGGCTGGCGGTTCACCCCCACGGGTGTGGGGAATACGTATTCCCTGGCATAGGGAAGGCGTTAGCATCGGTTCACCCCCACGGGTGTGGGGAATACGCATCATGCCAGTAAGTGAGCGTGAGCGGAGTCGGTTCACCCCCACGGGTGTGGGGAATACGGTTCTGGCGCGACTTCACGGGCATCGAGGAACGGTTCACCCCCACGGGTGTGGGGAATACGTGTAACACTCTGTATACTGGTAGCATGAATACGGTTCACCCCCACGGGTGTGGGGAATACGCAGTAGCCAACTTGATTGTTTGTGTCATTGTCGGTTCACCCCCACGGGTGTGGGGAATACCCTGTTTATATTGCGCCCAATCAAGGGGGAAATCGGTTCACCCCCACGGGTGTGGGGAATACGTTTTTTATTTGGTTGTAAAGCATTGCACACCCGGTTCACCCCCACGGGTGTGGGGAATACTACTCTCACAGGGTTTGCGTAAATTCAATGGACGGTTCACCCCCACGGGTGTGGGGAATACTCTCCTCCTGCAAAGTTGCCATTATCGCAAGACGGTTCACCCCCACGGGTGTGGGGAATACGTGATTTGGCGCACGCCGCGTAACCGCCATTGCGGTTCACCCCCACGGGTGTGGGGAATACTTCTGGTAGCGTAAACGTCATTCTGGTAGTTTCGGTTCACCCCCACGGGTGTGGGGAATACCAATAAGCAGCGACCCTATTACGGCCCGTTCACGGTTCACCCCCACGGGTGTGGGGAATACGCAGTCCGCAGCGGCAAAGTCAAGCCCCGGCACGGTTCACCCCCACGGGTGTGGGGAATACTCTTCGCCCAGCCCCGCCAAAATCGGCTCTATCGGTTCACCCCCACGGGTGTGGGGAATACACGGAGCTGGTTTATCATTACTGGGGGTCTCACGGTTCACCCCCACGGGTGTGGGGAATACGCACGACGGCCGTGCCGATTACGCGGCGGACGCGGTTCACCCCCACGGGTGTGGGGAATACAATAGTCAGCGTTTCCCCGGTTTCCATCTGGAACGGTTCACCCCCACGGGTGTGGGGAATACGCTAAAATTGCGGGATCAATTGCTTGCATGAGCGGTTCACCCCCACGGGTGTGGGGAATACTGGTTGGCGTGCTGGTGGGTGATGGTGTCATACGGTTCACCCCCACGGGTGTGGGGAATACGCAAGTGGCGCGGTAAATATGAAAGCCATCGCCGGTTCACCCCCACGGGTGTGGGGAATACCCTAGCGGGATGGATCGGGATGAATACGTAGAACGGTTCACCCCCACGGGTGTGGGGAATACGCCCAAAGCGATCCGAATACCCAAGCGGCCGTATCGGTTCACCCCCACGGGTGTGGGGAATACGCAGCACAAAATCATACTCGGCAGGAATCTGTTCGGTTCACCCCCACGGGTGTGGGGAATACATCCAAGCAACCGTCACCATCAACGGCCGTACCGGTTCACCCCCACGGGTGTGGGGAATACTGGCCACCGTCGGCACTTTGCCATTCCACCAGCCGGTTCACCCCCACGTGTGTGGGGAATACGTCTTGGGCCATTGCCTCAACTTTGAAGTTATGCGGTTCACCCCCACGGGTGTGGGGAATACGTCTTGGGCCATTGCCTCAACTTTGAAGTTATGCGGTTCACCCCCACGGGTGTGGGGAATACGTTGCCACCGGCTACCTCATTCAAGACCAAACCGGTTCACCCCCACGGGTGTGGGGAATACGACATACCGAAGATCGTAGCTCAGGCGGGCAACGGTTCACCCCCACGGGTGTGGGGAATACGTGGTCTAAAATTCTGTTTAGCTACAGCATGTACGGTTCACCCCCACGGGTGTGGGGAATACGGTGTGGCGCATTGTTGCCAATGATGGCATTGCGGTTCACCCCCACGGGTGTGGGGAATACGCCTCAGTTTTGCAGGCGTTACACTTGCCGTCCGGTTCACCCCCACGGGTGTGGGGAATACTCATCCCCAATCAGGCAATCCACCGGAATAGACGGTTCACCCCCACGGGTGTGGGGAATACACGGATTGGGCCAATCGGCACCATCTTTATTTCGGTTCACCCCCACGGGTGTGGGGAATACTGCAAACGGAGTCGTTGACGGATGTGCAGCAGCGGTTCACCCCCACGGGTGTGGGGAATACTACGGCCGAATCTTCCAAAGCGATCACGGCGTCCGGTTCACCCCCACGGGTGTGGGGAATACGCCATCGCCTGCTGAAGCATCCCCCCATTTGGCGGTTCACCCCCACGGGTGTGGGGAATACGACTCGGCGCAGCTGGCGCGATTTGCCGCCACGCGGTTCACCCCCACGGGTGTGGGGAATACGCCTGCGGCATCGGCAGCGCCTTGCCCGTAAACGGTTCACCCCCACGGGTGTGGGGAATACATCGTAAAACAGCACGCTAAAATCCGCGCCTTCGGTTCACCCCCACGGGTGTGGGGAATACATCTTCTTCTTGGGCCAAACAACCCTGACCCTGCGGTTCACCCCCACGGGTGTGGGGAATACTTAAACTGCGGATTCTCGCGGAAGTTCTTCACCGGTTCACCCCCACGGGTGTGGGGAATACTCCGGTGGCGATCTATGTGCAGCCGTTGACGCCGGTTCACCCCCACGGGTGTGGGGAATACAATGAGGCCGCAGACGGCCGTGAAGGTATCAATCGGTTCACCCCCACGGGTGTGGGGAATACGAACGGCCGTACTTCACAGAGACCCGCCCCAACGGTTCACCCCCACGGGTGTGGGGAATACGTTTTTGAAACTGCTTGGTTTCATGCGGCTTGCGGTTCACCCCCACGGGTGTGGGGAATACGCTGAACTTTTTCCAATCGGCATCTTTTTGGTTCGGTTCACCCCCACGGGTGTGGGGAATACCCCATCATCGTAATGGAAAAGCCGTTCAGCAACGGTTCACCCCCACGGGTGTGGGGAATACTTCTTCAAATGTAACAAACGGGTTGCTCAATTGCGGTTCACCCCCACGGGTGTGGGGAATACTCGCCACGATCAACCCTATATTAAATACAGACCGGTTCACCCCCACGGGTGTGGGGAATACGATTTGGTATTGCAAGCGCTACGGCCGTAGCGCGGTTCACCCCCACGGGTGTGGGGAATACGAGCGCCGTCCTCTTTGATGAGTTGGCTCAAATCGGTTCACCCCCACGGGTGTGGGGAATACCTAATTCGCTGTTTAATGTGGTGCCTACGGCCGCGGTTCACCCCCACGGGTGTGGGGAATACGGGCAGAACTTCGTCGGAAGTTCGCCCCACCGCCGGTTCACCCCCACGGGTGTGGGGAATACTTCATTCAGATGCAAATGCTGTTCGTTGGGCACGGTTCACCCCCACGGGTGTGGGGAATACGCATGAACCTCATGATATGTTTCTCTACGGCCGCGGTTCACCCCCACGGGTGTGGGGAATACCCAGGTAAATATCTTTACTCATGAACTCAACGCGGTTCACCCCCACGGGTGTGGGGAATACGCGACAATCACAATCTGATTATCATTTGCCAAAGCGGTTCACCCCCACGGGTGTGGGAAATACTCATTATGCCTCTTCAAAGGTCAAGTAATAATCGGTTCACCCCCACGGGTGTGGGGAATACGCGTGGCTTCCGGCACCCAAGCCGCGATCCACTGCGGTTCACCCCCACGGGTGTGGGGAATACGTTGGTGATGGTCAGCCGCCACTTTTTCAAATCGGTTCACCCCCACGGGTGTGGGGAATACACAATGTCCGAACCGCAATGTCCAGCACGGCCGCGGTTCACCCCCACGGGTGTGGGGAATACTAATGCATACGGCGCGGAGGCACTGAGCGCTTCGGTTCACCCCCACGGGTGTGGGGAATACGGCTGGTCTTTTTGAAGGATTAAAGGAGACATCGGTTCACCCCCACGGGTGTGGGGAATACGGCCGTTGCGTGGCGTAAAACTTCGTCATGCTCGGTTCACCCCCACGGGTGTGGGGAATACAACGGCCGTATCTCACCAATCGCCTCGCCCGTCGGTTCACCCCCACGGGTGTGGGGAATACACTAGGAATAACAAGCTGCTCAATTTGCCATGCGGTTCACCCCCACGGGTGTGGGGAATACCAACACCACGCAACTAGACAGCCCGCGCACCAGCGGTTCACCCCCACGGGTGTGGGGAATACACCTCATACAGGCGCTGTATCTCCTCTTCAATCGGTTCACCCCCACGGGTGTGGGGAATACGGCGGGCGTGGCGATCCAGCTATCGGTAACACCGGTTCACCCCCACGGGTGTGGGGAATACGATGGCCTGGTTGTCATTAAGTATGGGACTTATCGGTTCACCCCCACGGGTGTGGGGAATACCCCGGCGCGATCGTTCACCCGATCAACTGCACCGGTTCACCCCCACGGGTGTGGGGAATACGGCAGCAAACCAACTTATAAACTCAATAGGCACGGTTCACCCCCACGGGTGTGGGGAATACGCCGGGCATCTTAGCGTAACGGCACAAAAGAAACGGTTCACCCCCACGGGTGTGGGGAATACTTTCCAGCTCGATTCCTTTTCTTCGCTCTCGCCGGTTCACCCCCACGGGTGTGGGGAATACAAGCTCGACACGCTTTTTGCTGAATGGCTACACCGGTTCACCCCCACGGGTGTGGGGAATACGAAAGTCAAGCAATGGGGCAAGCGCAACGGTGACGGTTCACCCCCACGGGTGTGGGGAATACGTTGCAGAGTTCGGCGGGTTATCATCGGTTGCCGGTTCACCCCCACGGGTGTGGGGAATACTATGAGGCGGGGGTGATGGCAGATTTTGACGACGGTTCACCCCCACGGGTGTGGGGAATACACGGGCTGCGCAGAAAGCATTGGGAAGCCCTGCGGTTCACCCCCACGGGTGTGGGGAATACGCCCAGGCCGTTAGAACTGCGTACAATGCCAAACGGTTCACCCCCACGGGTGTGGGGAATACGCCGCGTCAATGTCACCATTTGCCAACGTGTACGGTTCACCCCCACGGGTGTGGGGAATACTTACGGTGTCGCCTTCAAATTTCCAGCTCGATTCGGTTCACCCCCACGGGTGTGGGGAATACGTTCGGGCTTTTTCAGCCCGCCATATGAAATGCGGTTCACCCCCACGGGTGTGGGGAATACGCCGCGCCTGCCTCGGCATGGTCGAGCCGTCGCGGTTCACCCCCACGGGTGTGGGGAATACCAGCGCCTTCAATGATGATCCGGATGCGCCATTCGGTTCACCCCCACGGGTGTGGGGAATACTCAGAGATAGGCACCACGCGAACCTTGTCACCCGGTTCACCCCCACGGGTGTGGGGAATACCATCAGCACGTGGGCCAGCCGTACCAGCGCTTCCGGTTCACCCCCACGGGTGTGGGGAATACTCCCTGCACGTTGGTTGGCAAAACCGCCAGCAGGGTTCACCCCCACGGGTGTGGGGAATACGCGCAGATCATCGAGTATGATGAGCACCGCTTCGGTTCACCCCCACGGGTGTGGGGAATACGGCCAGGGCGGAAGCGGCGGCGCTGCAAGATGACGGTTCACCCCCACGGGTGTGGGGAATACACTCCAATTTGGAGTGGCTCAGCGGCTCAGGGCGGTTCACCCCCACGGGTGTGGGGAATACTTGCCCGTTCGCCCACAATTCGGTCAACATCTGCGGTTCACCCCCACGGGTGTGGGGAATACTCTAATCCCGCTGCCGTACCGTTCCTGCCCCCGCGGTTCACCCCCACGGGTGTGGGGAATACTCCATGCTCAAAAACCGCACGGCCGCAGGCACCGGTTCACCCCCACGGGTGTGGGGAATACCCTGTGGAAACATAAGGCGCGTGTTTGGCTTCCGGTTCACCCCCACGGGTGTGGGGAATACTTCAAAACCCTGCGATTCACTACTGCGATTAGGCGGTTCACCCCCACGGGTGTGGGGAATACGGCGAAGGAGCGGTGGAGTTGGACGCATTGGAGGCGGTTCACCCCCACGGGTGTGGGGAATACCCAAGTGAATTTAGCCGAGATAGCGTTCCTGGCGGTTCACCCCCACGGGTGTGGGGAATACACGTCAGACAACGACTCCCCAACCGCGTCATTCGGTTCACCCCCACGGGTGTGGGGAATACGCCATGTGCTATCATCTGCGCATGTCTAAAAACCGGTTCACCCCCACGGGTGTGGGGAATACCCAACGCGCCGGGGGATAGATGGCAGTCGTACTGCGGTTCACCCCCACGGGTGTGGGGAATACGTACGGCCGTGTCTCCTCCTGCGCCTCAGTAGCGGTTCACCCCCACGGGTGTGGGGAATACTTCCTCCTCAGTGTATTGATGAGCTACACGTTCGGTTCACCCCCACGGGTGTGGGGAATACTAAAACCGTCATCGTCGTTGAAACCAATGGCTCGGTTCACCCCCACGGGTGTGGGGAATACATCGAAGGTGGCAGCACTGCAAGTGGGCACGCCGGTTCACCCCCACGGGTGTGGGGAATACAAAAGCACCGCCCCCATGCGCCGAGAGCAGTGCGGTTCACCCCCACGGGTGTGGGGAATACAGAATGCGCCCTCTATCAGTTGGGTGATGTCCCGGTTCACCCCCACGGGTGTGGGGAATACCTGTTCGTAATTGCCATTGTTGCCCTTGACAATCGGTTCACCCCCACGGGTGTGGGGAATACTACACGGCACCTTTATGCTGACTGACGCGCAGCGGTTCACCCCCACGGGTGTGGGGAATACCCACAATTCCGTCAATCCT
Source organism: Ardenticatenaceae bacterium (assembly GCA_020634495.1). Next base: position 285,556 of record JACKBR010000002.1, read on the forward strand.
CTCCCGGCTCTTCTCCGGTTCACCCCCACGGGTGTGGGGAATACTGGGTCATGTTTAACGATGACAGACAAAACGCCGGTTCACCCCCACGGGTGTGGGGAATACGTCGCATCGGCATACTGCCCCGTTAGCGTTGCGGTTCACCCCCACGGGTGTGGGGAATACAACGCGACTGGGCATCCCTTGGGCAATCTACCACGGTTCACCCCCACGGGTGTGGGGAATACTTCTAGTGGCTTCACTGGTGGTGGCGGCTGGCCGGTTCACCCCCACGGGTGTGGGGAATACTTTCTCGCCCCCCTTTCCTGCCCCCTCACCCGCGGTTCACCCCCACGGGTGTGGGGAATACGCTCACTTGCAACAGTTGAGTTACACAACCAGTCGGTTCACCCCCACGGGTGTGGGGAATACGCTATGATGTCCAGCATATCAGCGCCTGGCATCGGTTCACCCCCACGGGTGTGGGGAATACGATGTTCACCCACGCCAACCCTGACCGCCGTCAGCGGTTCACCCCCACGGGTGTGGGGAATACCCAAGCAAAGCACGGGCGCACAGCTCCTGTATCGGTTCACCCCCACGGGTGTGGGGAATACCGGTTCTGGTGCCGTTGCTGCATCTGGTGTAACGGTTCACCCCCACGGGTGTGGGGAATACGGGTCATTGGCCCCGCGAGTCATCTGGCTCAGCGGTTCACCCCCACGGGTGTGGGGAATACGACGAGTACCCCGGTGATTTTCCCATTCTAGACGGTTCACCCCCACGGGTGTGGGGAATACTCCAATGGCGTTTGGCTTTTGGGTTGCTAAATTGGTTCACCCCCACGGGTGTGGGGAATACTTTTTGATGGCAACTCAGTATAAATTTTATGGCGGTTCACCCCCACGGGTGTGGGGAATACGTGCGTATGCGCCATCACACCAATGTCAAAGTGCGGTTCACCCCCACGGGTGTGGGGAATACAATTGCGCAGGTGTTCTATCCGCGCCTGCTCTGCGGTTCACCCCCACGGGTGTGGGGAATACGGGGTCTATGTGGTTAACTTCCAGATTGCCAGCGGTTCACCCCCACGGGTGTGGGGAATACGCATGCCGTGAAAAGCCTTGACCTGAATTATGAAGGGTTCACCCCCACGGGTGTGGGGAATACGGTACACATTTGCAAACAGTACCATTCTGAATACGGTTCACCCCCACGGGTGTGGGGAATACCCAAGAAAATTTTGGTAAAAAACCTTCACGTACGGTTCACCCCCACGGGTGTGGGGAATACGGCATAATGCCGTATCTATGCTGGCGTTTCTACGGTTCACCCCCACGGGTGTGGGGAATACTACTGCCCAATACCATCTGCTGTCTAGGAACTGCGGTTCACCCCCACGGGTGTGGGGAATACTCCATACCGACCCCTTAATTTCGCGGCTGGTGCGGTTCACCCCCACGGGTGTGGGGAATACCAGGCCGCGCCCACGCCTGGCGGCCTGGCTAACCGGTTCACCCCCACGGGTGTGGGGAATACGAATAGCAACCCCAGCACGCCGCGCCGCCATCCGGTTCACCCCCACGGGTGTGGGGAATACGATGCGCCCGGCACGTTGGGCATTGCGAATAATCGGTTCACCCCCACGGGTGTGGGGAATACTCACGGTTTGCGCTTTGTGTTGGATGGCGTGACGGTTCACCCCCACGGGTGTGGGGAATACTTCCGTTTTAGACATGATAATCACCTCTTCAACGGTTCACCCCCACGGGTGTGGGGAATACCCCACATACTTCCCAACAAGCGTCCCGTCTGGCGGTTCACCCCCACGGGTGTGGGGAATACCTTCTTGCCCGTTTCCTGCGCCAGGCCGATGCCGGTTCACCCCCACGGGTGTGGGGAATACCGTCGTTTCTGGCGGGTGAAGGCGTCAACCACCGGTTCACCCCCACGGGTGTGGGGAATACCGTTGGGTCCATTTTGTAACCCACCCCATTACACGGTTCACCCCCACGGGTGTGGGGAATACTTGCGCAACGGCCGTTTCTAGCGCACTCCATGCGGTTCACCCCCACGGGTGTGGGGAATACCTGGCTCAGGCTCAAGCGTAGATCGCCTACGGCGGTTCACCCCCACGGGTGTGGGGAATACTTAAGCAGTGGGGGGAATGGGCACCCGATTGCCGGTTCACCCCCACGGGTGTGGGGAATACTTTTCACGTTCGTTTTGCTCATTTTAATACCGCGGTTCACCCCCACGGGTGTGGGGAATACTGAAGCCACCGAAGGCGTATTGCCGCTCACGACGGTTCACCCCCACGGGTGTGGGGAATACGCATACGTCAGGTTGCTGTCTTCGCTCATCAGCGGTTCACCCCCACGGGTGTGGGGAATACGCATATTATCATTGACCACCTTAACGGCTTCTCGGTTCACCCCCACGGGTGTGGGGAATACGTTATGTATGCCAGTGATGCAGATGGCAATCCCGGTTCACCCCCACGGGTGTGGGGAATACTCTTGACCATACTCCCAATAATACAGCCACAACGGTTCACCCCCACGGGTGTGGGGAATACTATGAGGTGGAAAACGGCGGGAAACTGCTGACCGGTTCACCCCCACGGGTGTGGGGAATACGCTTTGGGTGAGGATTGTGGTGCGGCTGTTTACGGTTCACCCCCACGGGTGTGGGGAATACTCGAGGCGTCTCCCATAATCTTGAGGATGTTATCGGTTCACCCCCACGGGTGTGGGGAATACCCCCATGCGGTTGGCGTACAGCAGTTGTTTTTCGGTTCACCCCCACGGGTGTGGGGAATACTGCCCCTGGTAGCGACCGGTGATGGCATACCCCGGTTCACCCCCACGGGTGTGGGGAATACTACTCACGCCAGGAGGCGTAGTTCTTGGGCAGCGGTTCACCCCCACGGGTGTGGGGAATACGTGGAGCTGGTGAGCGCGACCTGTTTCGTCTAGGCGGTTCACCCCCACGGGTGTGGGGAATACGCATGTCCTCGGTGATGGATGCAGACGACACGTACGGTTCACCCCCACGGGTGTGGGGAATACTTTTTTGTTGCCCGTAATCGGGTAAAATACAACGGTTCACCCCCACGGGTGTGGGGAATACAATCCTTTAGCATCTGCAATTTTGTCAACAAATCGGTTCACCCCCACGGGTGTGGGGAATACATACCAAACACCACCACCAAAACACAGTATGGCGGTTCACCCCCACGGGTGTGGGGAATACGAGTTTGGCCATTTGTTGCGCTAATTGCGTGTCCGGTTCACCCCCACGGGTGTGGGGAATACATCAAAGGTGATGGGGAAGGCGCGGCGGGTGGCGGTTCACCCCCACGGGTGTGGGGAATACTGCAATGCTGGCAATATCGTTGATCAGCGTGGCGGTTCACCCCCACGGGTGTGGGGAATACGCTTTGCCTACATCTTCCTGAGCGGCAACACCGGTTCACCCCCACGGGTGTGGGGAATACGCTCACTCAGCTGCTCAGGCGTGCGCTGCTCACGGTTCACCCCCACGGGTGTGGGGAATACTATGAGGAAAACAGTACCAGCATTCCGGCCACCGGTTCACCCCCACGGGTGTGGGGAATACCCTCAACGGCGCGTCGGGGATTCTGGGTGTTGCGGTTCACCCCCACGGGTGTGGGGAATACCATTTGCCCCGACCTATCCTCAGATCAACGACCGGTTCACCCCCACGGGTGTGGGGAATACCTTTAATGCCGCCGTTGTCGTCAAACGCCCACTCGGTTCACCCCCACGGGTGTGGGGAATACATTCGCCGTTGTTGCGCCACTTGCCCGCAACACGGTTCACCCCCACGGGTGTGGGGAATACCCTGTTTAGCGCGGCCAGCATTGAGCGCCCCGACGGTTCACCCCCACGGGTGTGGGGAATACGCACCATATGGACTCACTTTTTAATTTCCCCCCGGTTCACCCCCACGGGTGTGGGGAATACGCCGACAGTTTCAGGACAAAACCCTCGCTCATCGGTTCACCCCCACGGGTGTGGGGAATACGCCGGTCTGATGAGTGCAAGCACGCGCTGCGGCGGTTCACCCCCACGGGTGTGGGGAATACGAAAAATCACCACTCATCCATACTGCGTTCATCGGTTCACCCCCACGGGTGTGGGGAATACTTGGCGCGTGGCCTCGGCTGCTTGCCGCTCGGCGGTTCACCCCCACGGGTGTGGGGAATACAGCCGCGTTTCCCGCTCCCGCCACAGATACTTCGGTTCACCCCCACGGGTGTGGGGAATACCCTTCAATAGGATACAGTATCATATTTGGTTGTGTTGATTCTTGCAAGCGGCAGATATAGCGGTTTAGGCCAGGTTTTTCAACCGCTTCTTGATGACACTTCCACGGACTTTGGCGTCCAGATCGTGAGGGATTTGAATAAGCTGTAAACCTTCCAGCTCTACAATTTGGCGACTGGTATCACCCATCATGCGCATCTGGAAGCGCTGCTCGTTGTTGGTGGACCAGGCTTGCAAGACACCGCCAGCCGCGGCGCTTTTGCTGCATTTTTCCCAGAGCTTTTCGCGAACCATGGCTGACACGTGGCCAATGAAGACGCCGGTGCGTGGCTCGATGAGCCAGCGGCTGAGTTCGCCGCGCAGACCGGTGGGCACTTTTTCAAGAATCATGATGATCATCTTGACCCCCTTCTTTGCCTTCAATCCGACCCCAATACTCGGTGGGTAAGGCGGGATCGGCATCTACATCGCCATCGGCTTCGATGGTGGGAATATCGGCCGTTTCTTGCAGATCGAGCAGTTCGTCGATGTCCGGCAGGATTCGCTGCAGGAGTTTACTTTCTTTGAACTTTTCACGACAGGCGGCGCGCACGCGGCTCTCGACTTTTTCTTCGGATTCGGCGACGGCGGCAAAGGCGAGGGGAATGGTGATGTCAGCTTTGTACAGATCGGCCACGTCGTAGACGAAGGAGAGCTGCTTGCCGGTGTGGATGAAGCCGAGGCCTGGCGAGTAGCCGCCGGAGACGATGGCAGCGTGGCAGAGGCCGTTGAGCAGAGCATTGGCGGCGGAGAGGGCGCGATTGATGGGATCGGTGCTGCCCCAACTGCCGCGATCGTATTTACGGCCGTTCCAGGGAACGTTGTAATCGCGGCTGGCCTGGGCATACGCTTCACGGACGCGCACGCCTTCTTTGCCGCGTATCTGGTTGAGGTTGAGGGTGGCTGACAGTTCGTAGTTAAAGCGGTGGCGGTACATGTTGATGACAACCTGCTGCCGCAGTTGGGGCTGACTGACGAGTTCGGCCTGGCGCAGCAGGCGGCGGCCTTTGCGGGTTTCGCCGATCCCCTGGGCGTAAAAGCGGGTGGCGTCTTCGCCGGTCCATAGGATAGTGCAGCCGCTGCGGGCCAGGGTGTTGATGGCGGCATGGGTGATGGAGGTGCCTGGCCCCAGCATAAGGACGGAGAGGTTGGCGATGGGGATGAGGGTACGGCCGTCTTTTTGCACGTATTCTACGGCCTGCTGTTTTTTGTCCAGCATGGCATGTTCGACGTAGAGGTAGCTGAGTGAGTCTCGTAATTTGGGGAGTTCGTGTAAATCTTGCATGGTTTGCTCCGTAATCGGTAATCCGTTTTCTGGAATCGGTTATGTGATGAACCTGATATTTGGTTGTTAAGGTGCGGTTGTGAGACCTCAAAAGTTTTGAAAACTTTTGAGGTCTTCGGTTAGCCGGGTGCGAGTGAGAGCAGGCCACAGCCAAATGCTTTGGCAGGGCCGATGCCGGTTTGAACGGCCGTTTGGAATTTGGCGGCGTCGGTGATTTGGAGACGGCCGTTTACCAGCATGGTGTAAATGGTCAGCTTTTTATAGTAATCAGTCTGCTTGCCTTCCGGGTTGATGTGGGCATCAAGCAAGCGAAACCCGCTTTGCTCGGCTTTGCGTTGCAGCCATTCCATTTGGGCGTCTTCATGGACAAGCTGCACACGGGGGCCGGGTTTGTTCCCTTTACCGCTGCTGAGTCGTTTGATAGGGTTTGCCCGCAAGCGGAAGGTGTAGATACGGCCGTTTGCCAAATCCAGGCCATCCATTTCTCGAACGGCAGGGTTGGGATATGGGTCAAACGTATCCGTGGGCAGGAGCAAATCGTCTTGCAACCCGTCCCAGGCGGGTTTGAGGTCTGACTGGACAAGCAGCATGACCTGATTGTATGCCTGGTCGAGCCGATGCAGGACGTTGGCATCTTCGCGACGTACGCCATCGGGAAAGCCTTGCATGACAAGCTGATGCAATCTGTACGGCTGATCGATCACATTGCGCCAGAGGGTACGGCTGGTTGGGTTAAGCTGCAATCTGGAGAGATACATCACCATTTTCCTCCTTAATGGTGTACGTCGGCAGTTCATTCGGCCGAGGCGTTTTGATATAACGCGGATGGTAGATACGGTGCTGTCGCGAATGGATGTTGTCGCGCTGCCGGTGCCCAACAGGCTGGTCGCTTTCGAGGATAAATTTGAGACGGAACGGCCGTTTGCTCCTCTGTTTAGGTTGGTAATGGGTAAAACTGGTATGCAAGGACAACGCTTCTAGCAAGGTTGCCGCCCGTGCGGTTCCTGCAAAAACAGGGCGGCTGGGCACGCAAGCTTTACGGCCCAGGTAGATGGGCCACACTGGATTTTGTAAAGCCTCCGCCATGTGAGCGATCAGCGAATTATCATCTTCATCTCTGACCTGCAAAGCGGCCAAAAAGGAAGCATCACACAGATAGGCGCGCTCAGAGAGTTCCGTGTGTGGCGCGCCGCTGGGATTTTTCTTGGGCTTGCCCTGGGCAGTGAGCAAAGTGGGATAGTCGTAACCGCCACCGATGGTGTGGTAGTCCACGATTTGCTTACCGGGCGCATCCACACGAATGCCCAGACGGGTTTTGTGGGATAACGGCCGTATCTGCTCATCATCCTTGTAGCCCAAAGCGCAGGAAATGAGGCCAATGATGCCCGATTTCGTGGGTTCAGCAGCCGTGTCACGGATACTCCAGCGGCTGCGCTCCCCCCACGATTGCAGGGGACCCTCAAGCCGGAGGAAGAGAGTATTAGGCAGCATGGGCAGCCTCCGCAATTTGGGCACCGACCCATTCTTGCAACGCTGGCAGGGATTGGAGATCGTCTGCATCACCAAGCGAAACTTCTTCGGTGGAGAAGTAGGCCCGCTGCCCATTCAGACCATAAGCACGGCGCAGTTTTTGCCCGTAGCCGTCCAATTTGCTGACGGCGTTTTGCATCAACGTCTCATTTGCCCAGGGAGCAGCAGGCTGAAGATAAGCATTGGCATAGTTGACAGGCAGGTTTTTATCGCTGACTTCTACCAGGACAAAGTCGGGCAGGTTGAGCGCGGCGGTACTGTTTTGCTTGCCGCTGGGCTGAGCTACGGCGGCGGCTTCGATGAAGGCAAGCACGGCTTTGGCAGCAACCTCTTCGTCGCCACCCAGGTTTTTCACCAGCCCCTCCCAATGGATGTTGAAGTATTTATAGTAGGTAGAGCTGTTCAGTTCGACATCGCCGATCATCCCGGCCCCGGCATCGGCGTCATCATCTTGGTTTTTGAGGTCATCAACGGCCGTAAAGAAATCATACACCCGCACCAGCTCATTGGTTGCCAGAGCATGAGCCACTTGCACACTGGCCTGGATATCCTCAAAGGCGGCAGAGGTGGTCATGCGGCCGAACATAGCGATGTCTACAGAACGGGGCACGCTGGAACCAAGCGCATCGGTGATTTCATCAATTTTGCGCTTCTCCCATTTCTTCGGGTCTTCGTTATACAAATCAAGCAATTTTTGGGCAATCGCTTTCACTTCGTTAGCCCCGATGAAGATGAGTTGGCGCGTTTCCAGGTTTTCCAAATCAACCGTTTTGCTGTCCCGCTTTTTGGATTCTTGCCCGATTTCGGCCGTGCGCTCGGCAATGGCGGTGCACACGGCTTCGCCTGCGCCAAGTTCGCGCAAGGCGGCGGCCACCAGTTTGGGGAGGCGTTTGGTGCGGTCAGCCAGCAGGCCATCCTTTTTAAACGCATCCTGGAAGCTGTCGGAGAGGCGAATGCTGCGCTTGAGGCATTGGCTGGAGATGCGACCACGCTGCCGACCACCAAAGGGGGCGCTTTTGGCCGCACCAGAATCATCACGATTGAGTAGAGAGGGAACATAGTTTTGGAGCATATGAATTTGAATTAACATTTGATTTTCCTTTTGTTTTGAATTTGGTTTCGCTGCTGTGGCCGGTCTCCAGACCGCGCCACCTGCCGGCACGGTCAGGAAACCGGCCGGAGCAATTGACTGACCAGAGCTGAGTCGTTAATTGGCTGGCTCTTTTGCAGGCTGGTAAGTGAAATAATCACGCGCCCAGTTACGCTGAACGTAGCGGTCTGGATGACCCCATTTCAGCAGGTCATCGAGCAGATGGGGCCAGTTGATATGGCCTCCCTCGTTGGTCACAAACTGGACTTCGCGGCGCAGGTAAAAGGGCAATTGGTGGACATCAGCATCAAGCAGCCGCTCTACACGACGGTCCAGGCCGTTACCGTTTTTCTCGCTGCGAACGCCGCGCAAAGACACGCCAAAGGAGGGGCGACGTTTCTCCTTAGCTAGTTCCGCTTCTTCACCTGGTGCCTGATTTGTTTCTGCGGTTTCCTGATGTGGTGCGCGCCGTTTGTCGAACGGGTAGAGGGTGGCCACGAGGAAATAGGTCTCCTCATCCCATTCCTTCACCTGCATATCACGGAGAAGCTTGTTGTAAAATAGCCCCATCACGTCGCGGCTGTCGTTGAGGGTTTGCCCGGCATTGCGCTTGAATTTAGCGCTTTCGCCATCCTCTAGACGCTCCAGCGCGGCAACAAATATGTAAACATCGTTTGAAATGCTCATGCGACCTCCTGTTTTTGGGGTTTGGGATACTGCTTCTTGCGGTAGCCAAATAAAAATTTGGCGCAATCGTCCATGGCGTCCTCACGCAGCCGAATCATTTTGATGTCGGTGCGGTTGAGGTTACTGTACCGTTTCACTTTGGCCGGAACAGGCAAATCACCAGTAGCAGGCAAAGAAAGGACGATTTCCTGAAAAACTTGCCGCCCGGTATTAAGAACAATATCCAGCCATCGGTGAAAAAGTGTTTCAGTGTCGGCGGCAGCCGTGTATTGCAAAATGTGGGTTTGGAAGGCTTCACCTAAGGTTTGCCAGTAGCGTTGGCTCATTTGCTGTTTCAGTGCGGCGTACCGTTCTGATTTGCCGCCACCACCAAAGTATTGGTTGAAGGTGCTTTTGAGGGTACCTTCACTGCGGACGGCAAACTCTATGCCGAGCTTGATATTGTGAGCCGAGTCTACATCAGTCAGCAAACGAGGGGGGACAGCAAAGCCAGCTTCTTCCCATTCAAAGATTTTCATTTTCATGTCAGTACGCAACCCGACGACGCGTACCGGAATATCTTTGAAGGGCAATACCGATTTGTTATCTCGCCATACTTCTTCCAATTGGTCAAGAATCGCCGGGCGAGCTGCTTTCAGATTGCTGGTTTCGTCGGCTTTGTCGGGTAAAAACAGTCCGGCAAACTCACGCCACAGTACCCGATTGGTAACCGGGCGGATAGGCAACGGCGCTTCTTTGGCGCTTTTGGGGATGCGGTAAGCTGCAAAGGGATCGCGCCAAAACGCGGCATTTTTAGGACGGCTTTCCCCCATCTCGTATACCATTGTCGAGACGCCCCAAATGGTTTGTGACCCACAGCGCGTGCAAGGCGTATGGAGCCGATGGGGATGCAAGCGGACACGGCGGGCGGGGAAAAGGAGGCTGTGCAGGTAACCCACACGTTTCAACTCATCGCTTTTGTTAACCTGGATGGGCAACGGCCGTTGCCACCATGCTTCATCCCGCACAGATTGGCTGGGGGTAGGCCAAAAAGCAGGCGTTGTCAGCGACGCAGCAAGGCTGTCAAACAGCGTCTGGCCTCCTGGCAGAACGTAGATGGGCGGCACGCCGTTGATTGATGGTTTGATGCCCGCTCCGCCAGAGGAAGCAAAGGGGGGAATGAGCAACAAACCCTTGGCGGCACAGTGAGCACAAAAGGTTTGGCTACTGTCGTAGGCGTGGTTGTAATGGGTTACGGCCGTTCCCGCTGTTTGTTCCTGCAATAAGTAGCCAACTGGTTTGGCGTTGTCTGTTTTGGCAGGCTGCAAACCCAGATTTGCCGTTTGCAAGAAAGGCGCATCTTCCGAAAAGAGGTCAAAGCGATCGGCGTATTGATTGCCAAATGCAGCGATCTTTTCAGGATGAAAACGGCCGTTTTGCCACAGCGCCACCAAATCTGGTGGTCGCTGGGGTCGGTACATATCTTGCAGGATGGCGACAAGCAGGCGATGGATGGCCACCACCACGAGCGGAGACGGCTCGTAGAAGGCGTGAATCTCATGCGCCTGCCGCAGCACCTCCGGCAAGCTAAGGGTGGTCAGTGCTGTGGACGGTAATTCAACCGGTATCCAAGGCTCTGACCACAGGTTAAAAACAGGTTTTTCTGGCATAGAAACTCCTTTTCCTCGAATGAGGAGAATGATTCATTCATGAACCACCATACTTACTGGAACAAGTCCGCCCAGACGTGAACGGCCTGGGCTAGTGTATGAAAGCCTCTTTGAGGCTAATTTTTAGCCCTGTAAGGGCTTTCAAACGGTAGCCGAGGGCTGAAGCCCTCGGCGAAGCCGCATAAGAGATGATTCTCTGGCTGTGGCCGGTGTCCTGATACTGTTGGCGAATTGTTTTATCGCTTAAAAATCACAAAAAAGCGGGCGTTTCGAGATCAAAAACGACAGGAAATTTTTCACTTAACTACCGATTTTTGATCCGTTTTGAATTCGCCAACAGTATCGGTGTCCTCACCGTGCCACTAACTGGCTCGGTCTGGAGAGCAACCCTCCGAGGCTGAGAGGCGGCCAGAGCACCAGCTACCTAATGTTTTATACTCACCAAAAACGAGACCCAGTTTAGGATGTAAATAAACTGGTTGTTCAAGAGCGTTGTTGGTGTAAACGGCCGTTTCTCCCGCAACAGTCATCAGCCAAAGTGGATATACGTTTTTGAGCAGCGCCGATGCAAACAGTGGATGGCTTTCGGCGGCGCAAGCGGTTTTGACTGCTTTTACCAGTTGCGGATGAGAAACGCGCAGGCTGTGGCGCAGCAGATGAAGCTGTTGGTCACGGGGGGCCTTTATCATAAGAGAAACATTTATCTTTTCTGGGTCTCCGGCAACCTGTACCGATTGATCATTTTGCACCAGTGGAATCACGGTAATTGTTTCCCGCTCTGACCAGCGCGTTTGGGCTACCGTCCAGGCAGTACTATCTTCATCTTCCGAAAAACCTTGCAACTTGGCCGTGCGGTAAAAGGGATAATCCGCAATTGGTTCGTCAGCCAGCCGCATTGCGGCTTCCGTTTCCAAGCGATACGCTTCGTCATCAAGCTTGTCCCACGCCGCGTACAGTGCTTCGTCTGCCTTGTCAGGTTTGCCTTCGGTATAAACCGTTTCAATCAGTAAGCGATAATCTGTGGGTAAGGTAAACGCGGTCTGCGCTTGCAGGGCACGTTCGGTCATTTGCAGAATATAATCACCATAAATAGCCTGGTCAGCTTTGTCACGGATCATGTTGAGAGTGAGGCGGGGTGTTGTATGCGTGTAACGGCTGGCCAGGTCACGTTGGTGGCGGTGTAGCCGTCCGGCGCGTTGTAAGGTCAGGTCGATAGGGGCTAAATCTGTCACCATCAAGTCAAAATCCAGGTCAAGGCTTTGTTCCAACACCTGGGTGCCAATGACGATGCCGCGCTGGGGACGCTGGACGCCTTTACCCGGCTTGCCATACTTTTGCAAAATGTCAGTTTCAATAGTTTGGCGTTGAGCCAAAGGGAAACGGCCGTGCAGCAGCGTCAGGTCTACGTCGGAGGTAGCTTGCAATGCCTGGAAAATGGCCTGTGCCCGGTTGACGGTGTTGGTAATCCAACAGACGCAACCGCCATCTTTTACCTGCTCCAACAGCCAATCCGCTTTTTCTTGCGCCTGTTCATCGGTCAGAGCCAATGTATCCAGATGGATTTGTTTGTCAGGCTGGAAAACGGAAATCGGTTTATTCGGGGCATAAGGCGGCTGCCCGGTAGTGACGGTGAGCAGGTTGGGGTAAGTGTCGAGATTAACGGCCGTTTCATCCACATCAGCGGCAAAAGCCAGCATTAGTTCACGCCGTTTGGCTTTAGGCAGGGTGGCAGAAAGCAAAATAACGGAGCTGCCCAGGGCAGACAACCAGTTCAGCATTCGTTTGATAATGGTCGTCATGTAGGTGTCATAGGCGTGAACTTCATCAAGAATAATGGTTTTACCAGCCAGCCCAACGAGGCGCAGTGCGTTATGGCGCACATTGAGCGCAGCAAGTTCTGCCTGATCCACCGTTCCCACGCCAAAGGGAGCCAACAGCGCCTTTTTCTTGGGGGCAAACCAGTTTTCCGCAGCTTCATCTTCTGTGGCGTTTTCGCCGTTAATAAGCGAGTTAACAGCCACGTCATCTTCCAGCAGAAAGCTCTGGCCATGAATAAGTTGGACATTGGTTTTCAGGCCAAGCCGTTGCTCGATGTGGGTAATGATACGTGTGTACATGGCGTTGCTGGTGGCGGTAGTGGGCAGGGCAATATACATTTCGTCTGTGCCACGCTGGGCGGCGATGCGCCGCGCTAAAAGTAAGGCCGCTTCGGTTTTGCCTTCACCAGTGGGCGCTTCGATGATGGTAAGGGTAGGCTGGGCCAGCAACGCCTCAGGAATTTGTTCAATGGCTACCTGCAAGGGGCGCGGCGGAGCGGTGAAGTCATGGAAGAGCTGGCTAAAGTTGGTGGAGGCGTGGGAAACGGCCGTTTGAAACAATCCGGCATCCCTCACTCGCTCATATGCTTTTTGGCGGCTGTGAATGACATATTCCGACAGCGGCGTGTTCGGTTTTGGGGTGAAATAGTCACCGTCAGACCCCAGCCAGTCGCACAAAATACAAAAGCCATTTAGTGCCGCAATGGCGGTAGAGACATTGGCGGGATCAGGCAACACTTCCGGCCACTGCTGACATAGATAGCTTTTGAGCAGCTGCATAGCGTGCTGGCGTAACACCGCCCATTCTGGCGGTTCTTGAATATAGTCAAAATCAGCCTGGT
>JACKBR010000020.1 GCA_020634495.1 Ardenticatenaceae bacterium
GCTAGATGCACAGGGCTTGGAAGATGTAATGATTGAAGAGGCGCAAGGCTTTTTGAGCGATCATTATGATCCGCGCAGCAAGGTGCTGCGGCTAAGCCCGACGGTTTACCGCACGCCCAGCATCGCCGCTGCGGGCGTGGCTGCCCATGAAATGGGCCATGCCTTGCAGGATGCGGGTGGTTATTTTCCACTGCAAATTCGCAGCGCCCTGGTGCCAGCGGCTCAGTTTGGCAGTTCGTTGGCTCCGTGGCTGTTTATGGGTGGTTTTTTGCTCAACTTTACTGGTTTGGCCTGGGTTGGGGTGATCATGTTTGCTGCGGCCGTTTTGTTTACAATCATTACGCTGCCGGTGGAGTTTGACGCCAGCGCCCGCGCCAAGCGTTTGTTGGTGAGCAATGGTGTGCTCATTGGGGATGAGATTGAAGGTGTGAACCGGGTGTTGAATGCGGCGGCGTGGACATATGTGGCTGCGGCCGTTTCTGCCATTGGCACCTTGTTGTACTACGTGTTGCTCCTTTCTGGTGGCCGTCGCCGCTAAAACAGGTAATCAAAATTTATCAAACCAAGAAAAACGGGATGGTTTTGAGGCCATCCCGTTTTTCTTTGGCTAGAGAACTCGCGGCTCAGCGCCCCCAATCCCCTAAGGCACTAACGTCACAAACACGCGACGATAATAAACAGTATGCTACCGAGGGCGCGACATGGTGACGCCAATCATCATACCGGCAATAATCATCATTAGCGCGACGATGACGATGGTTGAGAGATTGATATGTACGACCATGTTGTTACCTCCGATTTAGATTTGGTTGTTTCGTTTGATTACTGTTTAGTTTACAGGGGGTGTCTGCAATTTTCCTGACATCAATCTGACATCAGTCACACAGTGTGTGATAAATGTTACAAATGAAGCGAGAAGCGTACGGTGGAGAAGTGGGGTGGATGGCTGGTTCCGCAGTTTCTTACTGCGCACAGTCGGCGCGGAAAGAGTCCGCGGCTAACTTAGCGCAGCTTATCATTGAATACCAGGTAAACGATGAGTAGGAAGGGGAAGATGAGGCCCAGGACAAAGGCGGCCAGCAGTAAGCCAAGCAGCGCCCCATATGATAATGTTAGCATGTTACCCCCTCATTTTTATGGTTACCAATACGGTCAAACATTTGCCAATACGTTATGAGGCAGCGCATACGGCCGTTGCCTGGCTTTGCTGGCAAGCCTGCCTTTATCCTAATTGATTATAGTTTTTTACGCTGACAGGAAACGAACGGGAAGCAAACAGGGGGCTGACAAAGGGAAACGGCCGTTTTAGCCCGAAAAGAAACTTCCCAGAGGTTTTGTCGATGGTGAAGCGCAAGACAGAAACCTCTGGGAATTGAGTTTAATTGTCGCTGGTTTGCAGCATGTAGCCCTGGTTGTGGACGTTTTGCAAAAAGCGGGGATTTTTAGAGTCTGGCTCAATCTTTTTGCGCAGGCGGGCAATGGCCGCGATGAGCGCCTCATCAGAAACACCGCCTTTGGCATTGGGCCATCCGGCAGAAATAAGGGCATCTTTTTCAACCACTTCACCTTCTTGGCCGTACAGTTGTTGGAACAGACGGTACTCAAGCTGGGTCAGGCGGGGGGCGGGATTGCCCAATACCCAAATTTGACGCGATGGTTCATCGAAGAAGAGGGGCTGCTCCCAGTGGGCTTCCTGGGCGGCTACAAAATGGGCAAAGATGGGAGAAAAGATAACGGCCGTATCATCCTCAGACATCAAACCTTTAATTTGCAGTTGAGTCACAATTGCGGCATCCATGGCCGAGTCAAACTCCTGCGCCTTGGCCATTAAAGTACGCTGTTCGTGTACGCTTAGGCTGCCCCAGAGCTTTTCACATTCCAGCTCTACGCCAGGGATTTTTAGCAAACGGATGGCAGCATCGGTCAGGTGCAGCTGGTCTGCCAGCTTGTGCTGCATAGCTCCCAGCAGAGCGGCCCGCAGCAGCCCCGCATGTCCACCCGCCAGGCTGTACAGGCCGTCGCGCAGCTGATCTGTTAACGTCAGCTGGTTCCGCTTTGACACCCGCTCCAGCACCGACATCGCGTCACTTTTGGCATATGGTTTCAGGCCCATCACGTTAGACGCCAGCAGCTCGTAAAATTCCTCCCGCGCCGGATCCATTTCGATGAGATTAGGCATCATATCGCGGGTGAAAACCAGATAGGAGATGCGGTACTTGTACGCTTCACGCAGGCCGCGCAAATTGGCAAATAGGCGTGGCTCTGCTTCCTGGTAAACATCATCAAACTGGTCAAACAGGAAAACGAGGCGGTGCTTGGGATTGTTTAATAAGATGCGCAGCGCCTGCTTAAAGTAACGCTGCACCTTGAGAATGTCACCTTTGGCATCCAGCAGGCGTTCGTGAAACTGGCTGATCTTTTCAATATCTTGTGAACTCAAGGCAAATTTATCCGCATCCCCTTCTAGCAGTTCAAACTGTTCCAGGATGAGGCTGTAAATGCTGCGGTCAGAAAAATCGGGGATGTAGTGGAAGTTGGCCCGAACAATGATGGTGTGGACAGCCATCTGGCCCAGATGGGTCGCTTGCGTGTCTGGATCGCGCAGATGGTTAAACAAGTTGGATTTGCCCACCCCGCTGATGCCAATGATGGAGGCGGACTCGCCTGCCTGCATCCATTGGAATAATCGTTTGGTCTCTGTTTCTCGGAAACCAGTTTTTTGGGTTGTGAGGTTCATGGGGAAATTACTCCTTCGTCAGGCCGGGTATGTCTTCGCCGTCGTAGTTGGTAAGGGTGAAGAGTACTTTGAGCAGCTGGCCGGGTGGTTCTGGCAGCACGCGGAAGTCCAGATTGCGGTAAACGTCTTGCTCTTCTTCAGAGATGTCGCCGCCAGCCAGCCAAATGAGCCCGGTGGCTGAGTCTGGCTGGCAGTGTTGGTAGGCGGCCATTAATTCGTCCTCGGAGGGACACAGCATCAAGAGAAAGGCTCCTTTTTGTACGGCCGTTGCCAACTGTTGCCAAAGCTGGGTGACTCGATTAATTGTCTTGTGTTGCCGATGATCATATTCAGTAATTGGCAAACAGTCGGGGCCGGTCTCTTCGTCCTTGGCGTTGATGGTTCCAAAAAGCTTATGAATAAAAATGGGGTCATTCTTTTGACTAAAATCTTTGCCGTTGGCATGGAGTTGGGTGGTGAACATGACGCCCCTGTTTTGGTACGCCTGCTCTAAGTAAGTGTGTTGGTTGGTGGTGTACACCGTTCGCCAGGGGAGCTTGGCGGCGGCTCGATAAATAGACGGCCGTTTGCTCGACGAATAGTACTCGATATGTTTTTGAATTAACCGTTTACGGTTGCCCATGCGGTTGATGTAAAAGGCAAACAGCTTGGTGGGCTTGTCCGTTGGTGAGGCCGAAATGTCTACCTCTTTCATCAACTGTTGGGCCAGCTGGTTGTTGTTTGGCCAGTCGGCATTGCGCGGAATGGCTGAACCGATAAACAAGATGACATTGTCCTTGACCACATTTTCAGCCAGAAAGCGCTGCTGCGCAGAAGCTAACAACAGGGCCGGGGCAAAAAAGCTGCTGTCTTCGGCAAAGGTTGCCTGGCTCACGGGCACTGGCTCGCGGTACATGTCGATCAGGTGAGATGAAGACGGCCGTCCGGCCAGCAAATCCAGCTCCTCACACAGCATCACCGCCGAGTGCATCGCCTGGAGTTTGCGATTTTCTGAAATATGCCGCAGCCGCACCACATTGAGCGTGCCCATTAACTGGCTCAGCAAATACTCCTTACGCGCTTCATTTTGTTGAGTATTAAAGCTGCGGGCATACCGGTGAGCCATCTGGCGCAAGGCAAACACAATTTCGGCCGCTTTGCGAGCATCTTTAGAAAATGATGGCGGCAAAATGGGCGGCTGGTTCTGGCGATCTGCTTCCAGGAGCGCCTCTTCCAGATGCAAAAAGTCGGTCAGGCTCAGCAACGACATAAGCCGGTACTTTACATCCGTTTCTAAAATGACAAAGTCGCGCAAAATATGGCTTTTATAGGTGCGATAAAAATCAATAAGCCAACATTTGCCAGATTCATCGACCATGATGTTGCGGCCTGTCAGGTCGCCATGCGTGATGCACTTATGCACCTGAATGACACATTCCACATGGTATTTATCTAGCCAGGCAATGGGGTTAAGCACCTTCTCCTTGCCGGGGGTAAGCTGAATCATTTCGGCTTCGGGGTCTAGCTCTGGCAGCACAATTTGAATACGGCCGATTAGCTTTTTGCGATCTAGCTGAAACGCCTCGTAATAAAGTTGGCGTACATCGGCCAACACCCGCTCTGGATTATCGAACCAGTAATGATACGTTTGCTCAAAAAGCTCGCGCAAACTGGCTACAATCTGGTTGGGTTCGCTGCGCCGGTAAAATTCATCAAACTCTTTCAGGGCCACGCCCTGGCTCTCGGCAAAGTTGTAGAGCAAGGTGCCAAGATGGCGCGAATAGCGCACATCTGCCTGGGCTACGCTGTTGCCCGTAAGGAAACGCTCCACGTTGGCTTTGTAGTGGCGTCGCTCAGTTTCTACCTTATCTTTGCGGCCAACTTTGGCCACGTAAGAGCGCCCGACGCCTTCTTGCCAGGTGGGTTTTACCTGGACGATGGCCGCGCCGGTAAGCCCTGGCGTGAGTTTGCTCACAAACAGGCTGCGGGCATCTACAAACAGCTTGCCAAACAGATCGCGCACCTGGGGAGTTAGTAATTTGGTAGACGGCCGTTCCGCCATTGACCAGTTCACATCCTCCGCCACTTCCTCCAACACATTCAGCGAATCGCTCACATAGTCCAGACCAAAATTAATGCGAATTTTTTCTTCTTCCAGTTCCTTAATCGTATTGAGCAGCTTGCTCAAATAACCCGCTTCCTTTATCACCAGGCGATCAGCCTTCAAATTCCAGGCTTGTAACGTGTATTTTTGATGCGCCGTAATAACAATGGTGGGCATGACCCCGCGCAGTTGAAGATGTTCAATATCTTCCAGAAGCAGCAACCCCTCCATATGTTCAGGGTCTTCCGGGTCTTCCTCAGTTAATTTAAGATCGATAATGGCCAGATGAAAGTGATCGGTTTCTAAAGCAGATTTGGCTTCAGTGTAGGAGGTTGCCAGGCGTACCAGATAATGTTCTTCCTTTAGCCATCGGATGATGGGATCGTAGGCGTTTTCATCATCTTCTACCAGCAGGATTCGTAATTGATGGGTTGTTTGCTCAGGCATCGACCAATCCCTCCTGTGAAATCGGCTCCGTATTCGTTTGCAGAGGCAGGCTCAGGGTAAATGTGGATCCAACACCGGATTCGCTCACTAAATCGAGCTTCCCATTATGAGCCTGGGTGATGAGGTGGCAATGGAAAAGCCCCACGCCGTGCATTTTGTGCAGCGAGTTGTTTTTTGTTGAGGTGCCGAACTTAAAGACATCTTCCTGCATTTCTTTGGGAATGCCGTTGCCATTGTCCCGAATGCGTAAATGAACGTAGGTTTCGTCCGCCTCGGCAGAAATAACAACTTCTCCAGCGCGGTCGCCTGGGATGGCCGAGAAGGCGTTGACAAAGAGGTTTTTTAGCAGCAGCTCAATCCACAGGCTGTCTGCCTGAACCTGGGGCAGCCCCGGCATAATTTCTTTGATAATGGTGACGTGAGGTGGTTTTTGCGGTTTGCTTAAATCGATGGCGTTTTGAACCAGGCTGGCCACATCCTCAAAGTCTGGGTGATAAGCTCCCGTGAAGACAAAATCTTTCAAACGGCCGCTTATCTTGTCGGTCACTTTGGCGCTTTTTTGCAAATTGGCCAGCGGTGCAGAAATATCTCGACTATTTTTATATTTATAAACAATTTCATCTACCAGATCGGGGAAGGTGGCCACAGCATTGTTAATATCATGCACCAGACCAGTGGCCATCATGGCCGTTTGTTGGGTCAATTCTAAGGCTCTTGCTCGCCGGAACTGCCGTTCATTTTTAATGGCTAAAGCAACATGTTTCGCCAGGGTGCTCAACACCTCTTCGTCGTCAACGGTAAAGGCCGCCAGCTGGTCGCTTTCGACAATGAGGATGTAGCTAACCACATTGTCAATAATAATTGGCACGGCAATTTCTGACTGCGTGGAGGGAATGGCCGGAATGTAATCAATATCCTGGCGAATGTCTGGCACATTGCTTAAGACACCGGTTGCCAACACACGGCCAGCAATGCCGCGCCGCTTATTCAGCTGGGTGCGGAAGGTCTCGCCTTCCATAATCGGCGCATCAATCCGGTAAAATTGCTGCGTATTGGCCGTTACAGCCACTTCGTTTCTGTCGATGAGATGTTCAACAATGCAGGCATTGCTTGCCTTGGGAAACGCCTCTAGCACTTCTTGCATCAAGTTCTTAAAAATGATGTCAATGTCCACGCTGGCGCTGATAATTGGCGTGATGCGGGAAACGGTTTCCAGGCGTTGCTGCCGCTGTTTGGCTTCTGTGTGCAGGCGTGCCCGCAAGATGGCCAGCGCCGCCAGCTGGGCAAACAGTTCCAGCGTTCCCCGGTCGGCTTCGCTAAACTGCGTTGGGAACTGGTAGCCAAAAAACATGCAGCCCACGCGGGTTTGGCCAACTTCCAGGGGGAAAATGGCTGCGGATTGATATTGGTTGGCATAGGAAAAAACGGCTCGCAGCTGCGGCACTTTGGGTAGGTCTGTAACAAATTTACAGTTGGGGAGCTGCCAGGCAGTTTGGACAAGCGGGGGATTTTCTTCAAGTGTGGTGGTAACGGCCGTTTCCTGGTTGCCAGAAATTGTGGTGACAATAAACTGCTCTGTTTCCGGGTCTTGATGATACACGGCAATGCCGTCCACCGCCTGCAAAGCATTTAAGCCCTGGGTAATAATCGCCGCCAGCAGCCGCTCTAAATTCGCCTCGTCCGCCAGACGCTGCGACAAATTTCGCAGCTCCCGCAGTGTGCGGTTACGGTCTGCCTGCTCCAAATTTAGCGCCAGGCGGCCTGCCAATTTTTCCAGAAACTTTTGGTGTTCTTTTGTAAAGCCATGACGTTCTGGGCTTTCTAAATACAAAATTGCCAGGGGATTGCCCGTCACCTTTACCGGGACGGCCAGACCGCAGCGCGATTCTGGAAAAAAGCGGTAGCGAAACTTGCCCGCTTCGGGACGGCCCGCATTGATCTCTCGTTTGGTTTGGGATTGGGTGTAGGCTTGTTCAATAAGCCCGCTGGGCAAGGTGTCGATGTGGCGGGTGTGCAGCTTGCCTGTTGAAAGCAGTTGGTAAACGCCCCAGGCTCCCTTTGGCTCATCCCGAATCAGCAGCACGCGAGGGGCGTTGGTGTATTCCTGAACCCGACGCAAGGCCAGCAAAATGGCGTTTTCAATGGCTCCATCGGCCCGAAAATACATGCTGCTGAACACCTGGTCCAGCCCTTTCAGCTCCATCGTTCGCCGGGAAAGGTTTTGCTCTACCCGCTGGTAGCTGCGTGCGCCTGGCAAGGCAATGGCTAAAAAGTTGGCAAATACTTCTAGAACTGTTTTCTGTTCGTTGGTGAGTTGGTGGGGGTGCAGCCAGTTTAGGTAAAGCAGGCCAGCGGGGGCCGCAGCAGAGCCAAGGCGGATGCCCACGAAGCCGCGCACGCCCTCGCGGGGCAAGAAGGTGCTGGTTTCCAGGCAGAGGCGCAATTTGGCGGGAACGGCCGTTTCTATATTGGGCACCGAAATAAACCCTTTTTGCAAAATCAGGTGGGCCAGACCTTGGGTGGGTCTTGGTTTATCGGTAGGGGCGATGGCTGTGCGGGTGCCAACGGCCGTTACGTCCTTTGGTGCATAGCGGTACAGCTTATCATTGCGCATGGGCTGTAGCGGGTAAACCACCACGCTGTCTGCCTGGAATAAATCTTTGGCTGAAACCACGGCCGAATCCAATAGCTCAACAACAGATTGGGTGACTTTATTGTTGAGAGTTTCTTCAACTTCAAGCAGCTTACGCCAGTTGCTGTTGCGCTGCCGCTCTACCACCAGAGCCCGCGCATTTTCCAGCACCAGCGTCACCTGGTTTACAAAAGTTTGCAAAAGCTCAAACTGTTCCTGGGTAATGTCGTGGGGCGAAAACTTGTTATCGACGTAGAGAATGCCGTACGTGTGCTCGCCTGTTGTCAGGGGAATGAGGGCAAATTCGGCGGGCGCACCGATGGCTTCGGTGAGGCGTGGCGGTAATCCCTGGCGGGGCAATTTATGACTGCTAAACAGCGCTTCGCCGCTTTGTAGCTGGTGCAGCAACAGGTCGGGAACGGGGGCATACAGGGGCAGGCGCAGCCGTTTGAGGGTGGTTTGCATGGGTGAGACGCCGGTGTGGGAGACGGCCGTTTCTGTCAGCGCTGTTTCTGGGGGGTGTTGCAGCCAAATTCGTCGCTCTAATTCAGCATCTTGTTGGTTTAGCTGGCCCACAGCAAAGCGGGTCTGCAAACATTGCTCATTTTCATCAAGCATGAACAGCACGGCCCGGTTGAGATCAAGCCCGTAAGGTGAGGTAATGCCATTCAAGGCAAGCTGCAAAATATGCGTTTCTGGCCATTCGCGATGGTGCAGCATCTCCGTTAACATGCTGTTTAGCCGGTTCAATGTAGTGACCCGAACCTCTGCCATTTTTAACAAATTGGCATATTGGGCTCGTTCTTCAATAATTTGGGCAGCCTGCTGCAAAAAGCTCACAAGCTGCATCACCTTGTCGCGTCGTTGGTAGGGCGAATGTTGGGAAACCAGCTTGCCTAAGGAGACTAAGCCAACGGGAACACCTGGTTTTAGCTCAGTTCTCAGGGGGATTAAAAGGCGAAGCTCTTTTTTGACCGGCACAATTGTGAACTGAGCGCCGTTCAGGGCCTGCATCTCTACTCGATGTGGATTATCGATCCATGTTTGATCCAGGCTGTTATCTGGTTGGGGATGAATTTGGGTAAGGTGGCTTTCTTGCCAGGCAAACAGGTGCAAATCGCTTTCGGGGAAGGCGGCGACTAACCCTTGGGCCAGGTTGCTAAATGCGCCGGGGGCGTTTTCGCTGGCGTGCATGGCATTGAGAACGGCCGTAAACAAAGCTGGGCGAATGTGCAGCTGACCTTCATTTAAGGCCTGGCCCAAATACGCAAACGCTTGTTGCCAACGGCCGTTTACAGCATAAAAACCGCCCACCCGCGCCGGGTCTAAATGTTTTTGCAGCAGCAATCCCCAAATATCATTTTTAATGCCATACCGTTCCCCATCGCGCTCAAAAATACCGCATAAATCCAGCGTGTTGGGAAAGTCTGAAAGCTGCATGGGCAGTTGGTTAATAGGAACCGCACCGTGCTCCAACATAGACAAGGTGGCGTGCAGCAGGTTGGCATCATCTTCAACCTGGCGCAAAATGGCTTCTACTTTGGGGTTTAGGGGATTATGCAAAAAAGTGTCGATGGCGTCTGCAATTCGTGGGGCCGTAAGCTTTTTTTGCCCGCGCCCCTTCATTTGCTTCAGGCAGATGCCCAGAATGCGCTCAATCAGGAACAAGTCGCCGCCCGCCTGGTTAAACAATGCTTCCAGGCCATGAGGCCCAGCTGTTATTTCGGCTCTGTGGCAGGCGGCCTGGCCAAATGCTTGTCGCTCTTGTTCGTCTAAATCATTAATCCACACCAGGTCTGAAACGTTTAGAAAGCGGGTTGGCGCGCCGCCATTATGTTGTTGCAGATTAAGCGAGCCGCCAATGACCACCTGAAACTGCGGGCCATTTTTTTGGGAAACGGCCGTAAACAAATCTGCCAAGGTGTTTAATAAGGAAAGCACAACATTGGGCGGTGCGGCATTCAAATTGTCAATGAACAAAACCAGCGGCCTATCTAGCCGCCGAATCAACATTTCCATGCCCTCGCGGAACTCGCGGGCCGTTTGCATGAGTTCAGGATGGACGGCCGTATCCATAGGAAACAACTCGCGCTGCAAACGGCCGTACAATCCCGCATATAAATCTGCCTCGCTTAGCAGCAGCAAATCTGTAGAGAGCTTCACAATAAAACTCTCTTCACGCAGGTGCGGCAGCTCCTTCATGCTCAAATAATGTACATTGTGCGTGCCATGCTCCTGTAGCATCTGTGCCGCTGCCAGCATAAGCGCACTTTTAGACCGGAAACGTGGCCCCAACACTCGAACACAGCGCCCCGCCCGCACAGTCTGAAAAATCATCTGTAGACAATCATTTTTGTAAACAGGTGATTCAATAATTTGAAAATTTGAATAGGTTCGGTTCATAACTTTTGCACCCCCCCAGGGAGTTTCCGGGAATGCGCCACTGCAAATAACAACCAAGAAATTCCACCATCTGTGAGCTGCTGCATTTCAGACAATAACGTTTACACAAAAGGATCAAGGACAATAGATTACAGCGGATGAAGGTTTGTTCTCCAGCCAGGATCATAACCAACGTGCCGTATGTCTATTTTAGGTGCAAGCCAGGCATGCCACCTGACAAAAATGTGATAGAAAAATGGTTGGCAGCTAACAGAAGTGACAAACGTTAGCCAGCAGCAGCCTCGCGGACGATACGAATCCCTTCTAGCGCAACACTTTTGTTGGTGTTACGGCCTTCCAAAATAGCCATATCCACATACAAATCTATAAACATTTGAAAAAGCTGGAGCCGCTCGCGCCGGGGGCGAGAAGCTTCTGGACTTTGTAGATTTGAGTGCTGTTTTACCAGCTGTAGGCTGCGCTGTAGCACGTTGAATCGCAGGCGGATGCGGGCGTCGGTGCGGCTGTGGCTTAGTTCATCTAGTAGTTTTTGCACATTGCTGACGGCCTGGTTGATATGGCGTACCAGCTCGCGCTGAGAGAGAAATTCCGCTTCAAACCCTTGTTCCCTGGTTACCAGCTGCTCCCGCGCTCGCCGCAAATTGTGCATCAGTTGGTGCATCAGCTGGGTAATCTCTGACGAGAATGGCTGGCTGTCTAACGAGGCCAGCAAGCGATTCCCCATCGTGATGATTTCTTCCAGAATTGGGACACGGTTTGCCGCCAAATTTGGATTATTGACATGCGCTTTGGCATCTATGAGGGCAACTTCCATGTCGGTGGCAAATCCTTCAGCATTGCGATCTTGAATGAGGTTAAAGAAACGGCCGATTTCCTCCATATCGTTGGTGGTAAAGGGCAGACGCCGCTCCAGGTCTAGCAAGGAGAATGCGCGCTGTTTGGCCCGCACCAAAATGCTTTCACGCAGGGAAATGGCAGCCGGATCGTCTTCGCGCAGCCCCTGGAAGGCGATGAGGTCATTGAGGATTTTTTGTTCAAGCTGCCACTGTAAAGATTGCACGAGCGCTACATCTTGGGTGAGATCAGGCGAGGCTTCTAAAGCGGCCTGGTCGTTATTAAGATACCAATATCCAACCGGGTTTGGCTCTTCTTCAAGAGCCGGGCTGTTAAGCGGTGGGCGTGATTTTTCTTTGGCGGTGGGCAGGCGATAGCGCCAGGGGCCAGGGTCGCGCTCGGAGAGCCAATCACAAAATGCCTGGGCGTCAGACGGCCGTACCCCGGCAACCGGTTGGCGGCCAGCCCCTTTGCTGAACTGCATATCTGCCCAATGGTCTGGCTGGCGATAGGTGCCAGCTGCCCGCAGCTCATCAAGGAAGAGCTGGTATTCTGCCTGGGTCACCAAAGTGCGATCGGCGTAGGTGCTTTCATCCAGGCGCACCAGTCGGCGCAGGCGCAGTTGCAGCAGCACTTCAGCGCCAATGCGGCGCACTTCTGGATTGTCGTCTTCAATGCTGTGCATCAGCTCTTTGGGGATTTTGCGGAAGGCATCATCTACCTCCAGCGCTTCATCCAGGCATTCTACCGCCAGCGTAAGGGCGGGAATGGATGTGGATTCGCGCATGACGCAGGCGCGAATGATGTTGGTGGCGTTGGACTGGGCGGCATAGAGCCGGATGGTTTCGTGCCACCAGGCATCTTCTACATGCTCCAGCAGCACTTTTTCTAGCTGATGTTCTTTGATGTAAACGGCCGTTAAATATTCCTGAAATGTCAGATGGGCAAAGCTAAAAGTGCCCGGTGAATGTTCTACCAGCAGCCCGCTGGAAGTTGTAATCGACTCCAGAAATTGCGTGCTGGCATTTTGCGGATTCACCCGTTTTAATGTTGGATCAATGATGTCGGCGGCATCAGCCTGAGAGATATTGCGCAAGTTGCGGCGCATCATTTCATAAGCCAGAGCTTGCAGAACCCGCTTTTTTTGCAGTGGCGTTAAGGGGAAAGTCATGCCCCGCGCTTGCTGCCGCTTGCCTAAAAACACATCACAAATTTCGTGGTACAGCGCCACGCGCTGGTCTGGCAGGCTGTTGCGGTAATGGTGAATGGTGGCGATCATGGTGAGCAGCAGGGGGTTGATGCCCATCTCTAGCAAGGCCGGGGCCTGGTGCAGCCGCGACAATAAATCTGTGGCGCGTTGGGCTGCGTCGCGGCGTACGCCAGTATCGCTGCGCCCTTGCGTTTGCATTTCTGTGGCCAGGTACCAGTTATTTATAAAAAGGCGCACTTGCTCAATGGTAAACAGCTTCACTTCTAGCTGGAGCGTTTGGGGCAAGGGGTTGCTTTCATAGCCAAACGGCCGTGAGGTGATGATGAATTGATTGTTGGGATGTTGTTGCATTTGGCGCTGCACCCAGGCAGCAACCTGCTGGCGCATTTCTAAATTGGCCACTTCATCCAGCCCATCCAGCATAATCAAGCAACGGCCGTCGGCCATTTCCGCAGCAAACCAATCCAGCCTGGCATTTACCTGACGGCTCCTCAACAGCTTCATTATCGCCTGGCGCAAGCTAAAGTTTGGATTGCGCTGAATTTGGTGAGCAATATCGCGCAAATATAAAAAGACGGGCGTTTTATCCAGGCGAGGCGCGTCCTGGGTTGGATCGGCCAGAGTTAGCGTAAGATGTTTTAGCAGGGTGGTTTTGCCCGTGCCCGGTGCGCCCAGCACCACCAAATTTTGTTTTTGCTCGGTCTGGTGGCGCGGCAAAAAGCGCCAAATTGAGTGGCGCTCCTCGCGGGCGTTCTTTTGCAGCGTGGGGATGGGGTTTGCCGATGCTTTGTTGGGGGTTGGGCCAAGGCCAACATCAACAAAAACGCGCTCCAGGTTTAGCGTAAATTCACCTGGGGCGGCAACCCCTTTCACGTCAAGATTGCGGTGCTGGAAGATAAGGTCTTCCAGGTAAGCGGTGCGATCTGGATTGCCTGGCTTCGCTTCCGATTTTCCCAGGAGGTCGCGAAGTGCTTGAATAGGAAACCAAACGTTGGATGGTCGTTTTTGTGCCATGATGATACTGCTATTTTTGGTGCCCAGGCGACTGGAAAACGCATAGGCAGGCAATTTTGTCTGGAGGGACCGATAACCCCGTGATCAGGACACACGAACGGGGCGATGGGACCCGTTTAATAAATTTGGAACAACAGTTGGAACACTATAAAGATATTATGACATTAAACGAATAAATAGCAAACGGCCGTGTTTAGGTTGAATAACAGATCGAATATTTTTAATCAACAACTTAGCAAGCGGCCGTCTTTGCTACTTTTTGGCACGATTTTGTTTAACGGCCGTTTCCCGCCGCCATCATCCCCAGGGCAAAAGCGCCCAGCACGCCAGCCTTATTGCCTAAAGCCGGGGGCACAATGTAGCTGTTGATGTTGTCTAGAATTGTGGGAGATTGCACATAGCCGTTCAGCGCTTCTAACGTTTTTTGCCGCACCAGGGGGAACAGCTGCGGCTGCTCCATCACCCCGCCGCCCAAAATGATGCGCTGGGGCGACAGCGTGCAGATGATGCTGCGCATAGCCTGGGCAATATAGTGCGCTTCCAGCTCCCAGGCAGGATGATCTGGCGGGAGATGTTGGCCTTTGGTTTGCCAGCGGTCTTCGATGGCGGGGCCAGCCGCCATGCCTTCAAAGCAGTCGCCGTGGTAGGGACATTTGCCAGGGTACGGGTCGGCTTCCCAGTCGTGGGGTAGGGTGATGTGGCCCATTTCTGGATGGATGAGGCCGTGGAGCAGACGGCCGTTTACCACCGCCCCGCCGCCAATCCCTGTACCAATTGTGAAATAGACAAAAGTATCCAGCCCTTGGGCCGCGCCCCAGCGCCCTTCGCTAAGCGCCGCGCCGTTCACGTCCGTATCGAAGCCGATGGGCACGTTGAAGGTGCGCTGGATGGGGCCAGCCAGGTCGGCGTTGGCCCAGCCGGGCTTGGGCGTGGTGGTGATGTGGCCAAACATGGGCGAGCTGGGATGGGGATCAACTGGGCCAAAAGAAGCAATGCCAATAGCTGCCAGCGGGCCGCGCTCTGTAATTTGTGCCTGGAAGAAGTCGGTGGCCTGCTGGATGGTTTCCGCTGGTTGGGTCGTGGGGAAACGGACTTCGGCCTGGATGTCGCCGGGGCCGGTGCCCACGGCGCAAACAAATTTGGTACCGCCTGCTTCAATGCCGCCGTAGAGTGTCATGGTTGGTTCTCCTTTCAAAATTGATCAGCAGATTTGTAGGTCAAGATTTTAATCTTGACCTACGATGCTTGTTGCAGCCAGACAACCTGGTAGGGCTCCAGAGTGAGATCGTGCCACATGTTGACGGGCTGTTCGTCCAGCCGGTTGCGCAGCAGCCCGTGAAAGCCTAGCGTACGCAGGCGATCTCGGCTGACGGTTTGTGGCTGTTCGGTGACGTTGGCCAGGATAAGCAGCCGTCCGCGTGGGTTGTGGCGCAGCAGGCCAAGAACGTGGTCGTTGTGGGGCCAGATGGGGGTTACGGCCGTTTCGGCATGAAGAACCTCCGTTCGTTGCCGCGCCTCAATCAGTTGACATAATCCTGAATAAATCCGCCCGGTGATTGTGTGCGGGTCGTGTCGTTCTTCCGCTTTCTGCCAATCCATAAATGGCCGGTGAATCCAGCGGCTGTCGTTGGCCAGATTGTCGTCTTCCAGGTAGCTGTGGTCGTTGAGCAGGCCAATTTCATCCCCCATGTAAATGAGGGGGATGCCGCCGTAGGCAAAGATGAGGTTGTGCAGCAGCAAGATGCGCCGGATGGCCATGGCCACTTCTGACCAGTTGGCGTTGGTTACGGCCGTTTCCAACCCCGCCAATGAGGCCAACGACCCATTCACCCGGCGGTCATTGTTTTTGGGATTGAACTGGAAGGTGGTGCCCGCGGCAAACGTCCCCTCGAACCGCCCCGTGTAAAAATCGCTCAGGAAAGCGCGATGGGCAAAGCCATCCAGCCCCACCTCGGCCGCATCCTCCTCGGTGATGGCCCAGCCGATGTCATCGTGGCAGCGCACGTAAGTGACCCAACTGGTGCCGGACGGAATTGGCGGCATGTTTTGCAGCGCTTTGGTGGCCAGCACCGCCTTGCGCTCTGCCAGGCAGCTCCACAGCATCACCATCAGCACGTTGTGGTAGGCAATGTGGCATTCCTTATTGGCCGCCACGCCGCGCCCCAGGTAGGGGATGAGCTGCGGCGGCGAGACAATCGCCTCCGCCTTGAGCAGCAGCCCGGGGGCAGCCAATCGGCTGAGGGCGCGGAACGCTTGCAGCAGCAGATGGGCTTCGGGCTGGTTTTCGCAGTCGGTGCCCAGGCGCTTCCACATAAAAGCCACTGCATCCAGCCGCAAAATTTCCACACCCTGGTTAGCCAGGTAAAGCATAATTTCCAGCATTTCGGTAAAAACGGCCGGATTTTGGTAGTTCAAATCCCACTGGTATTCGTTAAAGGTGGTCCAAACCCATTTGTCTAAATCTTCGTAGTAGGTGAAGTTGCCCGCCTTAAAGTCGGGGAAGATTTCGCGCAGGGTTTCTTCGTAGGCATTGGGCAGGGTTTGGTCGGGGAACATGAGGTAATAGTTTTGAAAATCGGGATTTCCAGCGCGGGCTTTTTTAGCCCATTCATGTTCTTTGGCGGTGTGATTGCACACCAGGTCAATGCACAGGCTGATGTTGTTGTGGCGCAGTTGGGTGGCCAGATTGGCTAAATCTTTCATGCTGCCCAGCCTGGCATTTACCTGCCGGTAATCCATGACGGCGTAGCCGCCGTCGTTGGCCCCTAGCCGGGGTTGCAGCAGGGGCATCAGGTGCAGGTAGGTAACGCCCAGCTCATTCAGGTACTCAATTTTTTGCACGACGCCGTTGAGATTGTCCGCAAAGCGGTCGGTGTAGGCGACGTAGCCAAGCATGTTCGACTTTTGGTACCAGTCGGGCTGGAGCAGCCGCTTTTCATCGAGCAGTTGCAGCTCGTGGGGGCGCTGGGCGTAGGCGCGGCCAACGCGGGTGATGGTGTTGGTCAGCCACGGTTCAAAGTTGTCCAGGTGGCCATAGAGGTGGTGTAACGGCCGTATCAGATCATCCCAATACACTTCCAGCCGCTGGAAAAATTGGTTTTGCCGGTACTTGTACAACCTGGCAAAGGTGGGGTCTTGGGAAACTTGCTCTTTAATTTGGTCTTGAACTGAAATCGGGATCATTTTGAAAGAAGGCAATTGAGTAATTGGGTAAGTGGGTAAGTGGTGAGTTTAGTCATTGGCTAATTGGTGGAGAAATTGGATGAAGTTGTTGAGGTCTTGCTGAACGGCCGTAAAACAAGCACGCAAACTTTGGGCTAATTCCTTGACTGATTTGATCTTCAAATCAAATGTATATCCGTGCCGAACAACATGCCGAAATCCTCGATATTCGTCTAAGCATTTATATGTTTCATCTTGAACAACTGGCGGACGAATTGAAGGCAGGCTTAAAGACATTTGTTGTAAAAGTATACGGTGCCAGTCCGAGCCCGTAGGCACATTTAGATCAAAGGTGCGGGCAATATCTTCAAACACGCGCTCGACGCCCAAATAAAAGCCGTGCAAATTGAGTGCGAGCGCTTCAAAATAGGTTTTGTTTTCACCAAGAGCGGCTTCTTCATAAATCTCTTCACTGCGAATGACAACTTTTTCAATATCAGTTAGACCCTTGGCAATCCGTGCGGCCAAAGCAAGAGGATTGTTTGTCATAATTCAATGCCCTCAGTTTCAATCGTCCGGCGTAGCGAATTAGAAGCATCTGTGAAAGGAACAAGGTCAACGAGAAATTCAGGCGAAATATCCAACACTGCACCTGAAGCCCGAAAGTATTGCTTGTCAGGTAATCCCCAAACAGCCAAATCAATATCGGAACGAATATGGAACAGTTCGCGGTTTGTGAGCGAGCCGAACACCACAACTTTTTCCGCCTTAAATTGAGCGCGTAAGAGGTCAGCCCCACGTCGGGCAACTTCCCAAGCCCGTTCAAAGCGTTCATCCAGCTTTTGGCGCTCAGCCGCTTGTCGCTTTTTATAACTGGCTCGGTATTCAGCCATTTGTTCCGGGGAGATATTTAGCGTCATGTCAAAAGTGTATCACATTTTTAGACAAGCCAATGGGCGGCAAACGGCCGTACTTCCACCACTTGTCCCTCTGAATCTAATTGATACTTGAATGCCGGATTGGCGGCAAGCAAATCGGTGAATGTTTGGGGTAAATTGAGTACGGCCGTTTGTGGCTGGTCGCTCAGATTGAAGAGACAAAGAACCGTTTGGTTGTTGGTGGTGCGAGTGTAGGCCAGAACCGAGCTATTTTCCGTCTCTACAAATTCAAACGCCCCATCGCCAAAGGCAGGCACGCCCTGGCGCGTTTTCAGCAAAAAGCGCATCAGATTCAGGTAAGAAGTTGGCTCTTTTTCTTGGGCAGCTACGTTACGCACCTGGTAGCCGTACACGTCGTCATCGTGGATGGGGAAGTAGGTTTTGGCCGCGCTGGTGAAGCCCGCCTGACGGCCGTTGGTCCACTGCATTGGCGTGCGGCAGCCGTGCCGGTCGGGCAGCCAGATGTTGTCGCCCATGCCAATCTCATCGCCGTAGTACACAATTGGCGTGCCGGGCAGCGATAAAAAGAGGGCGTGCAGCAGGAACCATTTTGGCTTGTTGTCATCCAGCAGGGGAGTTAGCCGCCGCCGGATGCCCAAATTGAGCTTCATGCGCGGGTCTGGGGCGTACTTGTCCCACATCCATTGGCGCACTTCGGGCGTTACCATTTCCAGCGTCAGCTCGTCGTGGTTGCGCAAAAGGTCATCCACTGCGCATTGGCGGGAATGTCTGGCGTGCGCGCCCAAATCTCTTCGATGGGTGTTTTGTCGCCCGCCTTCACCGATTGGTACAGCCGGGGCATGATGGGAAAGTGGAAGCAAATCTGGAATTCAGGATTTTCTTCGGTGCCAAAGTAGGGTAGCAAATCTTCGGGCCACTGGTTGGCCTCGGCGATGAGGACGCGGCCCGGATATTCTTCGTCCACCATGCGGCGCATTTTTGCAGAAAGGCGTGGGTTTCCGGCAGGTTTTCGCAGTTGGTGCCTTCGCGCTCGTACAGGTAGGGGATGGCGTCCACGCGGAAGCCGTCCAGTCCCATGTCCAGCCAGTGGCGGATGACGTTGAACATCTCTTCATGCACCTGGGGATTGTCGTAGTTCAGGTCTGGCTGGCTGCTGTAGAAACGGTGCCAGAAATATTGCCCGGCCACCTCGTCGTGAGGTCCAGTTGGAGTCTTCGGTGTCCAGGAAGATGATGCGGGCGTCGCTGTATTCGCTGCCGGTGTCGCTCCAGACGTAGTAGTCGCGGTAGGGCGAATTTTTATCTTTTCGTGCTTCCTGGAACCAGTGGTGCTGGTCGGAGGTGTGGTTGGTTACCAGGTCGGTCACCACTTTGAGGCCGCGCTCGTGGGCGGCGGCGACAAATGCTTTGAAGTCGTCCAGGGTGCCGTAGTCGGGATGTACTTCGTAGTAGTCGGCGATGTCGTAGCCGTCGTCTTTGAGGGGCGAGGCGTAGTGGGGCATGATCCAGATGCAGTCTATGCCGAGGGATTGAATATGGTCGAGGTGCTGGATGGCTCCGCGAAAGTCGCCGTTGCCGTCGCCGGTGCTGTCCTGGTAGGCGCGGATGTACAGTTCGTAGAAGACGGCCGTTTTATACCAAAATGGATCGTTCATAATTTGCGGTCCTTGGGGAGGTTGAGTAATTCGGTAATTAGTAATCGAGGAATTACCCAATTACATGGTTTCCAATTGATTGTGTGAAATGACATTTTTATACCAGTAGGCGCTGTCTTTGGGCAGGCGCTGTTGGGTTTTGTAATCTACATAGACTATGCCAAAGCGCTGCGAATAACCCAATGACCATTCAAAGTTATCCATAAATGACCAGATGAAATAACCGGCTACGGGCACGCCATTGCCAATGGCCCGGTGGACTCCAGCCAGATATTGGCGGAAATAATCAATGCGGCGGGTGTCGGCGATACGGCCGTTTTCGTCTGGCCCGTCGCTGTAGCTGCACCCATTTTCAGTAATGTAAATTTTGGGGGCGCGGTAATCAAAGTGGAGTCGATTAAGCAAATCATAGAGGCCATCTGGATAAACTTCCCAGTTCATTTCGGTGTAGGTGGCGCTTGGGTTGGGGGAAGCGGCCGTTTGAAAAGTGTCTAGAGATACCTTGCCGCTCATAATTTGGCGCGTGTAATTGTTGATGCCGATAAAATCGATGGGCACAGCGATCTTTTGCATGTCGTCCGGCTGTACAAAATCGAGGCCATTTGGCAGATATTTTTGGGCTGTGTAGTACGCCACCATGTCGGCTGGATAGTGGCGGCCAAACAGGGGATCGTTGAACCAGCGGATGTAGTAACCGTCCCAAATGCGCGTTGCTTCTAAATCTTCCAATGAATTGGTCAACGGGTAGGCTGGCTCATAGTTGGGGGCGATGCCCACTTCTGCCTGGGGCACATTGGCCCGAATGACGGGCACGGCCAGCCCGTGCGAGAGCAGCACGTGGTGGGCGGCCCGCAAGGCTGCGGGCCAGTTTTTCCAGCCAGGGGCGTGCAGCCCTACCTGGTGGCTCAACATGCTGGTACACCACGGCTCGTTGTGGGTAATCCAATTTTTCACCCGGTCGCCCAGGCGACGGCTCACCACATCGGCCAGGCTGACAAAATGGTCCACAATCTGGCGTTCTGGCCAACCGCCTAAATTTTGCAGGGTTTGCGGCAGTTCCCAGTGGTAGAGGGTGACAAACGGCCGTATCCCGGCCGCCAACAGCCCATCCACCAACTTGTCATAATGATCTAGCCCTTTCTGGTTTATCTGGCTGCCGCCGTTGGGCAAAATGCGCGGCCAGCTAACGGAAAAGCGATACGCTTGCATACCCAACGAGGCCATCAAGGCCACATCCTCTGGCCAGCGATGATAATGATCACAGGCGACGTTGCCATTTTCACCGTTGCGGGTATTTCCGGGTGTGTGGGCAAAGGTATCCCAGTGAGAAGGGGAACGGCCGTCTTCGTCCCAGGCCCCCTCAATTTGGTAAGCCGAGGTAGCCGTACCCCATATGAAATTTTCTGGAAATTGCAAAACGCCCATTCTCCCATCCTTCTATCATGACCAAGGCAATAAAATGAAAGAGCACGTCACTTATCCATAAAGAAACGTGCTCAAAAATTTGAACAGAAATTAAAAGAAAACCGCTAACCTTTCACAGAACCGGCCAGCAGCCCGCGTACAAAGTAGCGTTGCAGCGAGAAGAAAACAATGAGGGGCAATAGCATAGAGACAAACGCCCCAGCCGTAAGCAAATGCCACTCACTGCCGCGAGAGCCTACAATGGCTGCCATCCGCTGCGTCACCAGCTCAAACTCTGGATTGCCACCCAAGAAGATCAAAGCGACCAAGTAATCATTCCAAACCCAAAGGAATTGGAAAATCGCAAATGAAGCCAGGGCAGGCACCGACAACGGCAAGATCAGCCGCACAAAAACGGTGAAATGAGAGGCGCCGTCAATAAAAGCAGATTCCAGGGTCTCACGGGGTAGCTGGCTGATGTAGTTGTAAAGCAGATAAACTGCCAGCGCCAGGCCAAACCCGGTGTGCGCCAACCAAATCGCCAGGAACGTCCCGTTAATATTCAGCGCCCTGTAGTCGCGCAAGATTGGCACCAGGGCAATTTGCAGCGGCACAACAAGGAGGGCAACCACCATAATAAACATCGGGCGGCGGCCAGGAAAGCGCATCCAGGCAAAGGCATAAGCAGCAAAGGCCGCGATGAGAATCGGGATGACCGTGGCCGGAATGGTCACTGCCAAACTGTTTAGGAAAGCCCCTACCATGTTGTCGCCCTGAACAACTTCTACCGTTCCATCTGGGCGGGTAAACTCAAAGCTTTGCCCGGCTAGAACTTGCCGGTAGTTGTCAAAGGTAAAGTTCCAATCAGTTGTCCAAACACGTTCTTGAACCTCAATGCGACCAATCCGCCTGTTCCCAATCCAGGTTATTCGTTTGCCATCAGGCGTGTCTATGCTGTCGCGGAACTCTTCAAATGTTCCCGTTGCGCCCTCAATTTCCATAACGCCTTCGGTATCTAGACCCAAATCGCTCGGCGAAAATTCTTCGACTGCTTGCCATTCACGATGCGGCAGAATGTACCACCAGGGTGTTGAGGAAATGTCGTCCCGCTCGCGGAAGGAGGAGGCAAAAATACCTAAAGTGGGTATTGTCCAAACGAGAACAAGCAAGACCAAGGCCCCGTTGACGAAAATATTGCCCCAAAGCTTTTGTCTTTTGGTACTCATCTTAAAATGCCTCCTGTTCTCTAAACTGACGCAGGTTATAAACCATTACTGGAATGACTGCGATTAGCAATATGATGGCAATTGCTGCGCCGAACCCTTTATTCTGATTGGTAAACGACTGCCTGTAGAACTGGGTGGCAATCACGTGGGTACCAAATTGACCGCCAGTCATTACCCAAACCACATCAAAGATCTTGAGTGTAAAAATAATAACGGTGGTAAATACGGTGATGATTGTGCCCTGGATATAAGGAATCATGATCCGGAAAAAGATTTGAAACTCGTTGGCTCCATCTACCCGGCTGGCCTCTAGCAGTTCGTCGGGTATGCCTTTTAGCGCGGCAGAAAATAAGACCATGGCAAAACCAGCCTGTAGCCAGATCATGATAACAATGAGGAACAGGTTGTTGAAGGGGATAATGTCAACCCATTGCGCCCAGGCACGAGGTGTACCGCCAAGCCCCACAACGATAGCATTTAACAAGCCTATTTGGGTTTGCTCAACGGGTCTAAATTCATAAATGAAATTCCAGATGATGCTGGCACCAACAAAGGAAATGGCCATGGGCAAGAAGATCATGGACTTGGCAAAGCGTTCAAAGCGACTGCGGTCTGCCAAGACAGCAATGATTAGCCCAAAGATGACGGCCAGGGTGCTGCCGAAGGCAATCCACATGAGGTTGTTGCGGAATGCTTCGATCATGAGGCGCTCGGTGAAAACACGGCCGTAATTTTCTAAGCCAATAAAGCCGTCACTCCTGAGCAGCTCAAAAAAGCTGAGCCCTTCTGGTGGCCCATCTCGGTTAAACAGGCTGATCCAAAAAGAGCGAATGGTTGGAATAGCCAGATACCAGGCAAGAATGGCTATGGCTGGGCCAACAAAGACAAATGGCTGTAGCCGAGATGTCCAGACCTCCGGTAATCGTTCAACAATATTGTTAAAAATCCAATATAACAGGGCGATGCCACCGACACCCCAAACAATGGCAACCAGGGCTACAACTAATCTTGATGCATCAGAATCACGCAAGAAGAGAAAGCCCAGATAAAGTACGTAGAATGCAACAGCCGGTATGAGGACGGCTAACGCAATACGAAGAATGAATGAAATTAATTGAGAGGCAGCTGTCTCCCTGCCTCTTTCCCTGGCCCCTAGGTTCATCTCCTTTTCTCCTTGCTTTTACATCCCTAACCTGTGGTTGGTCGGGTCAATAAGAACGAATAATTTAAGGAAGATACTGGGTTGTTTGCCCAGTATCTTCCTCAACTGTTAAGATGCTAAAGGCCTATTTTAGGGCCAGGTTGCGTCAATCTCTTGCATTGCTGTGTCGAGATCGATAGAACCGGCAACGTAGCTGGTGATTTGTTCCCAGAAGGAACCTGCACCTACTTCGCCGGGCATCAGGTCAGACCCATCGAAGCGGAAGCTGGTAGCCTGATTAACTAGTTCGGCCACGCTCCAGTCCAGGTCAGAGCCGTACATGTCGCGGGTTGCAGTTTGTTGAGCAGCAATAGCGCCGCCCCCTTCCATCCAACCGGAAACGGATTGTGGAACGGTGAAGTACTCCATCAGTGCGCGAACTTCTGGGCGGTCATTGAACATGGCAACCAGGTCACCGGCAACCAGGAACGGCCGTCCATAAGCTTCATCAACTGGCGGCAGGTAGAAGAAGTTGTAGTCTACGCCAAACTCTGCATCTTCAGGGAAGAAGCTGGTGATGAAGTTAGCTTGCTTGTGGAGCCAGCACTGCGGCGGGTCTTCAAACATTGGGGTTGGCGCATCGCCAAAGAAAGTGGAGACGATGGAGTCGCGCCCACCAAATACGTAATCATCGTTGAACCAAACTTCGCTCCAGGTTTCAATCGCGTTCTTCACCTCAGGTGAGTCAAAGGGCAGATCGCCAGTAACCCAGGCATCGTAGTTCTCCAAGGAGGTGGTGCGCAGCATCATTTCCTCGGTCCAGTCTGTGGCCACCCAGCCAGTAGCTGCGTCGGAGCCAATCCCAATACACCAGGGAGCATCACCGTCGTCAGCAATTTGTTGGGTCAAAGCCAGCAGTTCGTCCCAGGTAGTTGGAACTTCATAACCAGCCGCTTCAAAATCATCCACCGGATACCAAACCAGGCTCTTGCCAGAGAAGCGCATCATTACGCCGTACTCGGTGCCGTCTACCGTGTTGAACTCACGCCAACCGGGGTTGTATTGTTGAGACAGCCATTCTTCAGTCATGAATTCGGTAACGGGGACAATTTCGCCAGCGCGAGCAAAGTTTGCAAACAGACCTGGCTGCGGGAAGTCCACAACATCGGGGGCATCGCCAGCATCCACGCGGATGGTGATGGAGCCTTCAAACTCTTTGTTACCAATGTAGTTAACCGTGATGCCAGTGGCTTCTTCAAAGGCTGCTACTGATTCACCAAACTTCACACCGTCTGGGTCGTTGCCTTCAAAAGCGCCATCAACGGTAACGGTCGTGCCTGCAAATTCGCCCGTCAAAGCGCGTTCCAGGAAACCACCTGGCGGATAGTCAAAATCGACCTCAGCCATTTCCATTTCTTCATCCATGGCTTCTTCTTCGTCCATGGCTTCTTCTTCAGCTGCGGTATCAGGTGCAGCTTCTTCTGTATCAGCGGCCGTATCACCCGTGTCGGTTTCGGCTGCATCTGGTTCCTCACCACCGCCGCCACAAGCGACCAAAATGAGGGCCAGTGCTAGCATAATTGCCAGCAATTTAAAAGTTTTTTGGTTTAACATATTTTCTTGTCCTCCTAGGATTTTGTGTTTAAACCAACGTTGAAAAACATTTCGAGATGTTTCATCATGTGATCTTTTCTTTCTTTAGGCGCGCCTCCTTTTTTTAGATTTTCTGGTCTCACCAATGTATTAGTGGAGAACAAAAAGTCCTTTAAAAACAATCGTCTTATTTGAGCTTTTGTTCTCCTAAAAGTAAATCACAGGTTGCGCTCAGGTTTTTAAGCAACTTCTTGTGATTTACTTAGATGGATGATAGCTAAGATTTTTTTACAGGCGCTGTCGTTCTTCGTTGAATGAGCTCGGTGGGTAAGATTATTTTTTGCGGGTGCGTCACCGGGTTGTTAATCTCTTCTAAAAGCAGCTCTGCACCACGCTGGCCTGATTGAAATAATTCCTGTCTGATTGTGGTTAAATGCAAATATTCGGTGATCTCAATATCATCATAACCAATGATAGAAACGTCATCTGGCACTGAAATGCCCAGCTCTTCAGCGGCTCTTAAAGCACCAAATGCTTGTGTATCGGAATAGGCAAAAATGGCTGTAGGGGGATCGGGTAGAGTGAGCAGTTCCCGTGCCTGAACTTTGGCAGCGCGGCGTGTAAGCTCGCCTTGACGATGATAGGCAGAATTAAAGGGGATGTTAGCTTCTGCCAGCGCTTGCCGGTATCCATTGTAACGGTCAATGACGGGCTGAAAGTTAAAAGGATTTTCGTGCATATGATCGCTCAGATAAGCAATTTTGCGATGACCGAGAGCAAGGAGATGTTTTGTTGCTTTGTAGCCACCTTCATGATCATCGATGATGATGTGGCTTAGGCGAGGGTGGGTGGCATCTACCAAAACTGTGGGGATGCCAGCGTTGATAAAGGCATCAACGGTGTGATCCGTGGGAGACAAGGACATTATTAGCAGGCCATCCACGCGGTCACTTCGCGCCAATTCGCGAAAATAGTGATCTCGCCTAGTTGTCGTTTCTACATTGTAAAGGACAAAATCATACTCGCTTTCGGCCAAGACTTTGTCTAGCCCGCGAAACCGTTCAATGTAAGATGCTCTTACAAAAAATGGGGCTATAACCGCCACCGTCATCGTCTTGCCCAAAGACAGGCGGCGCGCAATAGGGCTTGGAGTAAACTCTAGCTCTTCAATTGCGGCTAAAACCTTCAGTCGTGTCGTCTCTCGCACGGCAGGGTTTCGATTCAGTACACGGGAAACAGTCCCGATGCCCACGCCTGCTTTTTTAGCGACATCCCTGATGGTTACGCTGGCCATCAGATTTCCTTTGTCTATTG
This sequence comes from Ardenticatenaceae bacterium, assembly GCA_020634495.1. The sequence continues at coordinate 25,754 of JACKBR010000020.1, forward strand.
TTTATAAATATGTTTTTATGTGGATTGATATTAGCTTGATTTGAAGCTCTTCTTCCTCTTAGTGATGACCCTATGGAACCGGTTCCATCATGGCGAAACTATACAATAGAGCCTAACAAAAGTCAAGCTGTTTGGGCAAATTACCCAAGAGCAGCCACAGAGCTTTTAGAGATGGTCAAGATTTTTCAGCTTCTTGGTTTTCTCGTTGTTCTCTGTGGCTTTTGCGCCAGATTAAGGCAAGCTGCCCGGATTGGGGAAAGGCCAGTCGCGGAAATCTACCGGGCAATCATTTGTATCTTGATATGGGGGGAAGCGCTCCAGGCTGTGATTACTGGCGCTTACCGGGAGGCAGGCGACTACACCAGGGTAGCTGCCTGTGCCATAAGTTACTACATCGACAACCTGCCCGGTTGGATCGCGCAATAAGACTTCATCGCCGCCGTTGGCTAATTGCAGCAGGGCGGCAGGATCGCCCCAGGCGGGATCGTCGATGAGATCGGGCACGGCCGTATTCGTTGACACAATCTCAAAATCAGGATTCTTATTATGCTGGGTAAAAAAGGCGGTCGCTGCGGTGGCCACCACAATGGTGCCGCCGGGCGCAATGGTGGTACCTGGCGGGAAGCGGCGCACATCCTCAAAATCGCTGGCGTTGACGGCATCGCCCAGGCTGTAATTGCTTATATCGATGGGACTGTCTGTTGGGTTCACTAATTCGATGAATTCAGCATCATCGGCCGCTCCCGGTGAATTGTAGAGAACCTCGCTGATGAGAACGTAATTTGCCGGGCCAACAAAATTGTTGAGGGCAACGGGCACAAAAATGGCCGCTCCCCAATCGCGCTGGAACATATTTGCCAGGTAAGCGTAGGCGTCATTGGATTGGACTTGCAGGGCCAATTCCCGGTTGCCTTTGCTAGACTGCTCGCTGCCGTTCAGGCTGCCTACGTGCAGATAACCCTGTCCGCCAACGCGCACCAGCACCATTTTGTTGTGGATACCTAATCCAGCAGGATTGCTGGTTTTGCAGGCCAGGTCGAGCGACTCGGCCTGCGCGATGCCGTTGATGTAGGCGCAGGCTGCGGTGTTGCTGGTGGCGTCGCCTGTGTCGAACAGGCTGTCGAGGAGGATTTGCACGGTGGCCCCTCGGCGGGCGGCAGCGATGTAGGCTTCTGTGCGCGGGCTGGGATCGTCGGTTGGATTTGAAGTTGAGGCTCCCCAGTACGGCCGTTCATCCAATTGCTCTACCAAAACCACATCACCTGACCCGGCTTGCCCCACCAGTCCCAGCAGCGCATCGGTGTTGCGCAGGCTGTTTTCGGGTGAATGAACCAGCTCATAGGCGAACGTGCCGTTGAAGGTAACGGCCGTTGGATGCCGCACCGTGTAGGTGATGCCCCCTGTTTCTAAAACAGGCACAAAGTTGGGGTCTGGCCCGCCAATGTAAGCTGTCCCGGTGATGTCTCTGTGGTTGGTCAGGTCGAAATCGACATCGAACAGGCCCTGCACATGGGCCACCACGCCGGGGGCATCGGTGACCAGCACCACGCCGCGCCGCCCCCAGGTGCCATCGGCTTTGTTGTCGTTGGGCATGGAGTTGGGGCTGAGGTTCTCGCTGCTGATGACCACCTGCTGGCCATCGATAAGAATAAATTTGGCGTGGAGAAAACGGTAGCGGTCGGCAATGTCTAGCGGGTCATCGTTGATCATAAACCAGCAGGTGCCGCCTGCGTTTTCAATTTGCTGGCAAATATATTTTTCCTGTTCCGGCGGGCCGCCAATCGGATCGCCTTCCAGCAAAATGGTGACAGCTACGCCCCGGTTCAGGGCGGCAATCAGGTCGTTGGCGATGGCTATGTTTTCAAAGGTGAGGCTTTCGATGGCGATGCTGGTTTCGGCGGCATCCAGATGCAGTTTGAGGGTTTCGTAGGCGTTGTCGGGGGCAACGGCGATGGTGAGGGTGCCGGATTGGGTAAACTTGGCGGTTTGGAAGTAGGTGTCTAAATCCCAGCCGGGGTAGAGGACTTTACGGCCGTTTATCTCATCTCCCGTACTTTGCGCCCAATCCGCGGCTGTGTCGGTGTCTGGCACGGGTAGCCCGCTGCTTTGGTCACGCATCCGGTACAAAATTTGCCCTTTTTCACCGAAGCCAGCGTAAGGCTCAACGGCCGTCCCGCTCCAGCCTGTTTGCCCGGTGTTGCCACCTTCATAAACCACCACATCAACAACGGCGCTCAAATTATCAAACAATACCACCTCATCCCCAGTGTTTGTGTAGCCGGGCCACGAACCGGTTGTTTCGGGCACGCTGGGATGGGTATCTGCTGCTTCAAAATCGGGCAAAAAGCCAAACTGCCGGGCGAAGCCAGTTGCCTCGTTGGCAATCCAGATGGTTTCACCGGGGGCCAGCGTGACCCCGTTGGGCAAGGAGGTCGTGCCAGAAGCGCCATCGTTGAGCTGCCAGCTGCTGATGTTGACGGCCGTTCCCGACACATTAATTAAACGGACAGCTTCATCACTATCTGAATTATTGTCTTCAAACCCGTCGTAATAAACGGCATCGATGAGGATGGTTGTGCTGATAGCGCCGGAATGTGGAGCCAGGGTCGCCCACAAAACAAACATGGGGAATACGGCCGTTGCCAGCAAATACGCAATACGTTTCGTCATCATTACCCTCCTGGTTGATGATGGACGAGGGCGTTTGCCCTCAAAGTATAAACTTGGAACACAACAGTTGGGACACGAGAATGCCCGCAGCAAAAGTTTACCCGCAGGATCGCGGAGACGCAAAAATAGGAAACGGCCGTTTCCAATTTTCTCCTTTAGCGGGTAAACTCATTGTAATAAAAGCGAAGATAGGCCCTCCCCAAAAGTGACACAAGCTTTGCCCTTTCTAGTCACATATCACTTTGCTGATTCGCCGAGATTCGCCAAGGGCGGCCATCCGCAGGTGGCTTCAGCCCTCGGCTAGTTTGTGGAAGCCCTTTCAGGGCTGATATGAGCCTCGAAGAGGCTTTCATATACTAGCCCAGTCCGTTTACGGCTGGGCGGATTCAAAAGTGATATGTAGCTAGTTGCACTTTTAGTTTACTTGTCGGGTCTTGGAATCTGCAAACATAGTGAAGTGAGCAAAATCATGACAGAACCAGTTGAACGCAAATACGAGCTGTACACCCAGGAAGCCAAAGCCAACGCCTACGAACTGTTTGCCAAAATGCGGCAAGAAAACCCCGTCCACTGCCAGCCGGGCATCGACGGCCAAACAATGATCTGGTTTGTCACCAGCTACGACGAAGTGGAGCAGGTGCTGCGTGATGATAAACATTTTGTCCGCGAAGCGCGCAACGCGCTGCCGCCGGAGCAGGTTTTTCAGCAAGACCCGCTGCAAGCGATGATGTCTAACCACATGCTAAACAAAGATTGGGACGATCATCGCCGGCTGCGCACGCTAGTGAGCCAGGCGTTTACCCCCCGGCGGATACAAACGCTGCGTCCGCGCATCCAAACCATTGCCCACGAACTGCTAGACGGCGTTGCCAGCCAGGGCAAAATGGACCTGATTGCCGATTATTCATTTCATCTGCCCACCATTGTCATTGCCGAAATGCTGGGCATTCCCGTTGAAGACCGGGAAAAGTTTAAGGTGTGGTCCAATGCAGCGCTCACGCCCACGCTGGATGATGAGAGCGTGGCAGAATTTATAAAGCTCATGCAAGAATTTATGGCTTACCTGACCAATTTGTTTGCTGAACGGCGTAAAACGCCAGGGGATGATTTGCTGTCGGCCTTGCTTGAGGCAGAAGCCGATGGGGACAGCCTGAACGAGTCAGAGCTGTTTGCTATGCTCTTTTTGCTCATCATTGCCGGGCACGAGACGACGGTGAGCCTGATTGCCAACGCGATGGTGGCCTTGTGGCAGCACCCGGATCAGTTGGCGTTGTTGAAAAAGGAACCAGAGAGAATGAAAACGGCCGTTGAAGAATTCCTCCGCTACGACAACTCTGTAGAGCGGGCCTTCAACCGCTGGGTGGCCGAAGACGTGACCCTGGGCGACCAGTTTTTACCCAAAGGGTCATTGATCATTCCCATACTGGCCGCAGCCAACCACGATCCAGAAAAGTTTGCCCAACCGGAGCGGCTAGATATAAACCGCGAATCGAATAACCACCTGAGCTTTGGCAAGGGAGCGCATTACTGCCTGGGTGCGCCCCTGGCCCGGCTGGAAACAGAAATTGCTCTAAACACCCTTTTGGAACGGTTGCCCAACATTCAAATGAGCATTCCCTTCAGCGAGCTGCGCTGGCGGCTCAGCCCCGGCTTCCGCACCCTGGAGGCGCTGCCGGTGCAGTGGGAATGACCCCGCATAAAGGCCAGGGTTCCCACTGCTACCAGCCCTTGCCAGCCGCCTGCTCCAGCGTGTTGATTGTTTTCTTGTAGAGGTTTGCCGCCTTTTGGGGACTATCCCCAATGCAAACCATGCCAAATTTGCCAAATTCTGAGACAGCGCCCATCAGATGAAACACAACGCCCTGTTGGGTCGCGGCATTAAAATGCAGCCCGTTGTAAACAGCCAAATCCACCAGATCATCAGGGGAAAGCCCCAGGTAGGCAGTGCTGTACACATTGTCAGAGGCATAGTAGTAGCGTGGCTGGGCCATTGGCGTGTAATATTGCCCCTCGCCCACATCGTAGATGCCATTGGTGAGAAATTGCAGCATGAGGAAGGGATGGGTTGTGCCACCTTTGCGTAGATTTATCTCGATGGCGTAATGCTGCCAACTGTCGCCCTCTTTTACCGAAATGAAGTCTACGGCAAAACGGCCGATTACCCCGCGCTTCTTCAAAACATCCCCAATCCGCTTGCCCGCCGCCTGAATTTCTAGCCGGTACTCGGCATCGGCCGGGAAGGTACAGCCCAAGAAGATTTGCCCCGTTGGCCCACCCAAAACCTGGTCATGGGTGGAAATGATTTCAGTTTTAGCCAAGGGGTTGATGCGGCATTGTACAGAGGGGGATCGTTTGTCCTGTCCATCGATCCAGCTCTCTACAACACCGCCCATCCGGTTAAATTTTTTCTGAAATTTTTCCCAGGTTTCATTAGCCGCTTCAAAGCGAATGCGGTTGGGCAGCTCTGATGCGATCCAGCGGCGCAAACCGCCATTAATGGCGCAGCCTTCGTAAGAAAAGACGGCATTGCCTTCGCCAGAAAAGCCATCGTTGAGCTTCACCACGGCGCGACGCAGGCCTGGTTGGGATTCTTTTAAGTTGGTTAGGGCTTCCACAATCTCGTGTACATCGTGCAGGTGTTCAAACCCTTTGGGTACAGCCACGCCCGCTTCCTGGAACACTTTACGGCCGTAACTCTTCGATCCCCAATGCGTTAAGGCCGGGTCGCAAGCGTAAAGCGGGGCATTCAACGCCACAGCCAGCGTGCGCTCCAGCGGCGTGGTGTTGAAGCAGGTAATATGAGCAACTTCCGGGTTGGGAATGGCCGCCTGAATGCGAGACAACAGCCGGGGACGCTGCAAGATTTTTTCTGAAAGCGGAATAATGGAACTGTCGTGGCAGCTCAACAGCGTCAGCCTGCGCCGTGCATGTCGTTCTGGAATGCCGGGGAGCAGGTGCAAATAATAATCAATAATGGCCTCGTGGATGGGCTGGCTGGTGATGTAAATAAGCTTGGTGCGCGGCAGTTGCAGCAGCATCAGCAGGCAAAGCAGCCGCTCTTCATAATGGTGAATGCCCGAAATCTTGCTAAGCTCTTGCGGGTCCATCGACAGGCTTGGCACCACAACTACGGTTCGTTCAGCCAGCGGATCAGGAAAGATGTTTTCAAAAAGCGGGGCCATCCGCTTCTGGATTTTGGCAAACTTTTCTTCAATTGTTAGGTTAAAAACTGGATCAGAAAGTGGGTTGATGCCATTTGTGGGAAAATTAAGTGGGTCATTTAACATGCGTTTATCCTTCTTTGCCAGATATTCTTTTCTCATGGATGGGAACCAGGAATACCGGACAGCTTGCTTGTCGGACAACATCATCGGCGACGCTGCCCAGTAAGAGACGTTGCCAACCACCTCGCCCGTGGGTCGCTAGCATAATGAGATCTATGTTTTCTGCCTGGCTCAGCTGTATGACGGTATTGGCTGGGTCATGGCCAGTATAATGGGCCTGGGCGACAACACCTTGGTTGCCGCAAAATTCGACCATGCTTTCAAGATAATGCTGCATTTGCAGCCCCAATGCTTCTTGGGAATTGGGCTGCGGCACGCTGAGTAAAAAAAGTTGGCTGCTAAATTTTTGGGCGATGGGGAGCATGTAGGGTAAGACACGCTCGGCATATTTAGAGCCATCGAGTGTAACCAAAATTTTATTGAACTGGGTGGGTACGGCCGTTTCTTCTTCCCACTTGAGCAGCAATACCGGACGGGTAAGCTGCTGCACCAACTGCCCGGCCACGCTGCCCAACAGCAGGCGCTTCACCCCAGAACGGCCGTGGGTAGACATGATGATGAGATCAACATTGTTGGCAGCCGCCATTTGCTGAATGGTGGCGGCAACCGGCCCCGGCTGGCACTCTGTTTGAATACTGTTTGCCCCATTTTGCCAACGGGCTGCCAGGGTATCCAGGTACACTTTTTGCGATGGTTCTGCTACGGAGATGAGCGTGAGCGGCGTTTTGAACAGTTTAGAAAATGTGCTCGCCACCGGCAGCACGCCCTCTGCCAGGGGAGACCCATCTAGCGGTACCAAAATATGATTTGGGGGGCGCACTTCGTTAAACCCCTGACCGATGTCTGGCGTTGCCAGGGCAGACCGCCCAGCAATAAGTTGGCCCAGGCGTTCTTCAATGGCCGTTGGCTTGCCCAAATGAATACGGAAGTAGCTAAAGATGGCGTACAGCAGCGGCAAAAAGAGCAGGTACGTCCACGCGCCTTCAAAAAAACGTTCTTCAAAAATGATGATGGTGGCCCCTGTGGTCAGGATTGAAGCGAGGATGGTGCCCAGCAAAACGGCCGTTTGACTCACAGAAAAGGTTTGCCGAAGCTGGCGCAGCAGCCGTTTGCTGGCGGCCCAGCCCGTCATGCTGAGCAAAATAAACACCCCGGCGGCGTAAATGGCCAGGTACGTTTCTTCATGCGTGCCAAAAGCCACAAAGCACAAAATCGCCAGCCCCACCTCTAACCACACCGGCTTATCGGCCACGCCAAATTGGTTGCGTTTGCCCATGAATTTAGGCAGGTAGTGGCGAAAACGCAGCCCCACAAACAAGTTTTGCAGCCCCTGGGCGCTGGCGGCTGAGGCCGAGAGCAGCACAGCCACACCTATCAGCGTGCCGACAAACGGCAGCGGCGTGGGCAGCAGCTGATCCATTGTTTGCGTAAAAACAGACACTTCGGCATTGGTCGGGTCGGCCAGTTGATAAATGATGGGGCCGACGATGAGCATGGCAACGGCCGTTGTGCCCATGATAATGAGCAGACTGCCAAACGCTTTACGGCTCTTTTCCACGGGCGAGCCATCATAAGCGGCCACCAAATTGGCAAAAACCTCAATCCCCGTCATCACCGCCAAAATGCGGGCAAACCCGCCAAACGTAAAGTGCAAATATTCCCCAGAAAACGCCTGCCAATTAATGGTGGGCAGATGAAACCCATATTGCCAAATGGTGGCAAAAACCATCACCCACAGCAGCAGCAAGACCGCCCCGGTGGCTGGCCCAAAAGCTGCCGCCGCCACCTTTGGCCCCCGGTTCACCAGCCAGCCCGTCAGCACGCTCAAGGCAATGGCCACAAAAACACGCCCTTGCAGCCCCAAAAACTGCTCATTCAAAATTGGGAACCGGTCGGCAATGAAGGTGACCAAAGCCGCCATGCTGACCAAAAAGGTAAGCGTATACTCAATAAACGTAATGCCCGCATTCAGCTTCACCGCCCAACTGCCAAACTCTTCTTCGCTCAAGCCACTGCCGCCGCTGCCATCGGTGACCCAAAGCATGACCAGCCGGTACATGGCCGAAACCATCGCAATGGTAAAGACCACCAGCCAAACACTAGCGCCAAACGTAACCTGGGCTACGCCTGCAACCACAATCAATTTAAGAAAAGGACCAAAAATATAGAGTGGTGAGGTAGCGGGATCGCCGCCACCAGCTAAGGCACCTTCAAAGGCGTTGGATAGTTTGCGGGAAACGTGGGCCATTACAGCAAACTCCTGGATCGGATCTGGCTAAAAGGCAAAACAGCTCGTTGTGGGCAAACGAGCCAACTCATCGCAAATATGTTTTGCGATGAATGAAAAATTCACTTTTTAATGATAAGGAATTCTAATAACGAGTATGTGAATTTCAGTATGAAGGAGTGGGGTAAGATGCCGAAGTGACAAATAGCCCTAGATAAATAGGAAGAAAGTCATGGATAACCCAAAAAACAGCGAATTTGGGCTATTTGTGGAGAAAAACACAAATGGTTTTCCTAATCGTTGGGCGGTTTGTCCCCATGATATTGATAATAATTGGTTTGTATGGTGCCATTGTATAGCTTGCGTATTCGGTTGGGTTGGGCGCGTTTAAAGTAATCGGGGAATTTGTCATCCGCCGTGAGGACGTAGATAGACCAGCCACTTTTTTTGCGGAACATTTTGTTCAGGGCAATGTAAATGGCATTGAGATCGCGGTACTCCGCCAGGCGAATTCCATAGGGTGGATTGGTAATGACAATGCCATATTGCTGATCGATCCACAACTTTTTTACATCTTTCACTTCAAACTGAATGTCATCGGCAACGGCCGCTTTGGCTGCGTTGCTGCGGGCAATTTCTATGCTGGTGGGATCGCTGTCGCTGCCTTGCAGTTGGAGGGTGCCACTGGGCAGGATGGCCTTGTGCGCTTCCTGGCGGGCGTTGGTCCAGGCTGCGGCGGGGATGGCGGGCCAGCCTTCGGCGGCAAATGTGCGGTGCAGCCCTGGGGCAATGTTGCGCCCCAGCAGCGCTGCTTCAATCAAAATGGTGCCAGAGCCGCACATGGGGTCCAGCAGCAGGCGGTCTGGCTGCCAGTAACTGAGCATCACCAGCCCGGCGGCAAAGGTTTCTTTGAGCGGGGCTTCGCCTGCTTCTTGGCGGTAGCCGCGCTTGTGCAGCCCCACGCCGGAGGTGTCTAGGGTGAGCAGGGCGTTGTTGCGCACCAGGGCCAGCTGAATGGTGAATTCGGCTCCGGTTTCGGGGAACCAGTCGAGCTGGTAGGCGGTTTTGAGCCGCTCGACGACCGCTTTTTTGACGAGGGATTGGCAGCTTCGGGCGCTTTTGAGGGCAGATTTATGTGATTTGGCATGTACCGTAAATTGGCCATCGGGCGTGATCCACGCTTCCCAGGGCAGCGCTTTGGTTTGTTCAAACAGGTCATCAAAGGTGTGGGCCGGGAATTCGGCAATTTTGAGCAGCACTCGGTCGGCGCAGCGCAGCCACAGGTTGGCTTTGGGGATGTCGGTGATGTCGGCGGTGAATTCGATACGGCCGTCTGACACCACAATCTCAGCAAAGCCCAAAGCCTGAACTTCCTGCTTCACAATCATTTCCAGGCCAAATTTGGCGGTGGCGATGAGGGTAACTTTCATGAGTCTATTTTCAGTATTCAGTAATCAGTGAGTCAGTATTCAGTTAACTGATTACTGCCCTACTGTTCACTGATTACTGACCGCAAGCGGTCTAATGCTTCCGCCAGCAGCGGGCGGGGACAGGCCAGGTTGATCCGCTCGAAGCCTTCACCTTCGGGGCCAAATATTTCGCCCTCGTCCAGGTAGAGGTGGGCATCTTCAAAGATGAGCTTTTTGCGTTCCTCCGGGGTCAGTTCCAGGGCGCGGCAGTCCAGCCAGACAAGGTAAGTGCCTTCGGCGGGCAGCAAATGAAGCTGGGGTAGGTGCTTGGCCAGATAGTCCCGCATAAAGTTGTAATTGCCTTCGATGTAGTCCATAACGGCCGTTAGCCACGGTTCGCCAAAATTATAAGCCGCCTCGGCCGCCACCACGCCAAACGTGTTGGTCCCTAATAAGCCAGTACGCTCCAGGGTTTTGGCAAATTGGGTGCGCAGATCCTCGTTGGGAATGATGATATTGGACAGCTTTAGCCCGGCGACGTTAAACGTTTTGCTGGGGGCTGTGCAAACGATGCTGTTTTGAGCAAAGCGCTCGCTGATGTTGGCAAAGCTGGTGAAGGTGACATCTTTGTAAATCAGGTCGCAGTGAATCTCGTCGGAGACAACTAAAACATCATTGTCCAGGCAAATTTCGCCCAGGCGGGTGAGTTCCTCAGCAGTCCAGACGCGGCTAATGGGGTTGTGGGGGCTGCACAGGATGAGCATTTTGGTAGCTGGATCGGCGGCTTTGGCGGCAAGATCAGCAAAGTCCATCTGGTAACGGCCGTCTTGCAAAACCAGCGAATTAGACACCACCTCCCGCCCATTGTTCTCTATGGCAAAGGTGAAAGGATGGTACACCGGGCGCTGAATGATGATCTTATCCCCCGGTTTGGTGAAGGTTTGTACCATCATGTTTAGGGCGGGCACCACACCTGGCGTCATCACAATCCAATCGCGCTGAATGGAACGGCCGTAGCGCCGGGCAAACCAGTTAATCACCGCTTCGTAATAAGAATCAGTCGGCATACAATAGCCAAATACCCCGCGCTGCGCCCGCGCTGCCACCGCCTCAACGATTGGCGGCGCTACCCGAAAATCCATGTCGGCTACCCATAGGGGCAGCACGCGCTCAGCGCCATGTTTGGGGTGGGCATGGTCGCCGTGGGTTGGGTTGTGATGGGCATCAAACATAAATTCCCATTTGATGCTGTTGATGCCAAATTTGTTTACCTCAGTGTCGAAGTCGAAGCTCATTGTGTACTCCAGATTGTTGGTTTTTGTCTAAAACTCACTCGTCGGGTCCCAGGGGAAGTCGGCTACTTTTTCGGCCTCGGCGCGAATGGCCGGGTCGGGTGAGTAAAGCCCCTGTTTTTCCAGCGGCAGCAGGGCGGCAATCTGCTGCATAATTTCATGACCGATGGCGTCGAGCTGTTCCCGTCGTTCGCGCCCCCGACCATTAATGCTAAACGGGCCAAACGGCCGTCCGATGCGAATGGTGAGCCGGGTGCGTTTGCCCTGCCGCAGAGCTGGGAAAATATCTGTCATGCCCGTAATGCCAATGGGCAAAATGGGCACGCCGGTTCGCGTAGCCACGTAAGCTGTGCCCGGTCGTGCCGAACGAAGAACCTGTGCCCAGGCACCGCCCTCTGGAAAAATGCCTAAAACGCCATTCTGCGCCATCACATATTCGGCCGCTTTAAGCGCATAGCGCGAGCTGGTGCCGCGCACCACCGGATAAATCTTCCACACTTCAGGAATCCAGCGGGCAATGGTCGGGGCGGCCGGGCGATGTGTACCGGCAAAAAATTCCAGAGGAAAGGGCAGCGCGGCAATGACGGCCACCGGATCGGCAAAATCGAAATGGTTGCCCACGACCAAAAATGGCCCATCGCTGGGAATATTTTCCTGGCCGGTGACCTCAAACCGGGTCAATGTTTTCAGGGTAAGGCGGGAGAGCCAACGAAGAAAACGGCGCATGGCGGGGCGGTGGGGGTAGCGGAATTCAGCGGGGATGGTGGTCATGGGAGAAGTTTAGTGGATGAACGGGTAAGGGGCAAAAAAATGGTTAATGGCTAGTGGTAAACGGTTAATTGAGAATGAGGCGCCAACTACCGATTACCAACTCACTGACCACTGACCTACTGCTCACTGACCGCTGGATCAAAAAGGGCCAGAGGGCCGCCGCCGACGTTGATGAGGAGCTGGTTGTTGGCTACGGCCGTAATCCACATATCGTTGGCAATGGGCGTGCGGGAGCCACCAACAAACAGTCGCGTTAGTGAGTTTTGGGTCTGGTCAAGGGCAAAAATGGTTAGATTGCCATCGCTGCCGCTGCCGATGTTGGCCGCCAGGTGTGGCTGGCCATTTAGCCAATGCAGCGAGACGTTGCCTTCAACCTGCCCCGCGTAAGACCGTTCCCAGATGAGACGGCCGTTCGCATCAAACTGGAGCAGGCGGCGGTCAAACACATCGGCGTGGGCCAGCAGCAGGCCGCCATCTGGCAAAACCAGCAGATCGCCCCGGCTGGTGGTGCCGCTGGAAAGCGGGTAGATTAGGTTTGCGGCCATGTTGTCATTTATGTCAACTTGATGCAGACCGGTGCGGTTGTAAAGCCAAAGCGTGCCGTCGCTCAGCGCCAGCCTGCCGCTGAGTTCTACAACTGGTTCGCCCCCGCCTGGTTGAATGCGCCAGAGACGGCCGTTATTGCCATCGGTTGTCAGGTAGAGTGCTTCGTCGTCCAGCTGCCAATCCAGAATTTGGCTTTCTAGCAGTTCGGTCCACAGCTGCTGGCCATCGGCAGAAACGGCCGTTAAAGCGCTGCGAGTGGCCACCAAAACCCCGCCATCGGGCAGGGGCAGCAGGCGAGCCGTGCTGTTGAGCGATAAATTGGTTTCCCATTGCAGAATGAGGTCAGGCAGGCTGTAGGCAGCCAGGGTGTCGCTTCGGCTGTCGGACAGGTAGAGCAAATTGCTGGCTGCGTGCCGCAGCGCGGCGTCGATGGCCTCCCGACCAAAATCAATGGGATTGGAACGGCCGTCTGCCATGTTGAGCCGAATTAGCTGGGCATCTTCTAGCAGGAGGTAGCTGTTGTCGTCAATGGGGCCGATGGGCTGGCTGCCGCTGTTGGCAAACGGCCGTACCCAGCTCACCCCTGGAATAGCCGCCACCCGCGCCGCCCAAATTTCCTGCGAGGGCCAGAGCCAGCCTTGCGTGGTGGGGTCTTCTGGCCAGTAGCCCGTCAGGGTTTGGAATGGGGCCTGGGTGCGCACTTCAAAATGGAGATGGGGAAAGCCGCGCGGCTGGCCAATCTGCCCCACCTGCTCGCCGCGCTGCACACAGCTGCCAGGTTCTAGCACCACGCTGTCGGGGTCCAGGTGGCCGTAAAAGGAGAGAACGGTACGGCCGTTGGCAAAGGTATGCTGCACGATGACCACGCCCTGGTCGCGCCCCCAGCCCAGCGGCTGGGCGTAGGTCACCAACCCATGCCCAATGCTGTAAACAGGCGTGCCCAAATTCGGCCGTCCCGCCGGGCCGCTCCAATCTTCGCCCGCGTGGAATTTGTCGTACCGGTCACGAAAAACGCCAAAATCGCCACCGCCCCGGCTCACGGTGGCCGCATTGGGTGGGTCGATGGGAAAGTCGAACAGGTCTACAAAGCCGCAGGCGGCGCTGCCGCTGGGCACGGGGTCTTTTACCAGCAAGCTGCGCACATCGCCAGAAACGTTGAGGGGAACGGCCGTTGCCGTGGGTGTTGGGGTCGGTGTGGGCGTTTGGCTGGGTGTGGCTGTGCTGGTGGCGGTGGGAACGGCCGTTTGCGTGGGGGTTGCAGATGGCGTGGCTGTGGGCAAGGGCGTGTTGGCGGCAACAGGGGTCGCTTCATTGCCTGCATTTGTGCAGGCGGCCAGCAGCAGGCAGAGGATGGCTGCCAGGCCCATAATCCCTTTCCCAATTGCGAGATGCTTCTTCCGGTGAACCGCCATCGTTAAATTTTAACCATTCTTCAACTGGACGTTAGTCCGCCTGCAAAAAACTCACTGATTGTTCAGGTTTGGCCTGGCCAAAACCTCCCGCAGGCTTCATGAGTAGCCGTTGTTCTAAACGGAGCCTGCGGGAGGTTAATCTGGACGAATTTTACGCCAGAGAAGGTAGGCAAACATTGTGGCCAGGCCGATGGGCAGCCAGGTGAGGGTGCGCTGCATGATCTTGAAATTGCGCAGAATCATTTCCCGGTCATTGACGTGCGGGAATGGGACATCGGGCACGGGCACCTCTAAAAAGGCACAGAGCGGTTCCCAGCCCTCTTTTACCTGGAAGATGAGCAGATTTTCTGGCGGAACGTGCTGTTTAACCGCTTCGGTGTGTTCGTTGAAGCATTGGATGGCATAGGCGCGGTCGGGGAAACGGCCGTTAAAAATCTTTTCCCACACCAGTTTTTCTTGCAGATCGATAAAGCGGCCCAGCCAGGGAAAAAGCTTAGGCACCCAAAAGGGAAAATTATTGGCCGCCCCGTAGATTGTTTCGGCCGTGCTGTCGTACCAGCGTTCCGGATCGCGCACGGTGTGAACCACCTTTGCTTCTGGATAGCTGTCTAGCAGTTCACGGTAAAAAATGCTGGCGGGAAAATCGACGGTGGCTTGAAATTTGCCAAAGATTTTTTCCCAGGGCACCGGCTGGCCTCGCCCAATTTGGTACCACATGTTGATGTGCGCCGTCCGTTTAACCACTTCCTGCATGTGGTAGCAAGGCCCGTAGCCCACAATTTCCAACGCTGCCTTGAGGGACAACGTGCCGGTGCGGCCAAAGCCGGAACCGATTATTTTGAGGCTCATGAAATTTATCCTTATTGGGGGAGACTGGAGATTGGAGATAGGAGATTTTTTGGGATGATTAATCGCCAGTCTCCAGCCTCTGATCTCCCTACCAAACCATAATCTGCTTAAACTGCTCGGCAAATTTCACGCCGATTTTTTCGCCTGGACGTTTGTCCAGCTCTTTCAGCCAGTCGAGATTGGCTTCGCCGTTGGGGAATTGGCTTTTGTGGGCGAGGGTGGCGGCGATTTTTTGGGGATAAACGGCCGTTACATCCACCACCACATCTGGATCGCGATCTGTGCTAAAGACAAACACCCGCGCCAGGCAGCCCAGGCCAGACCCATTTTCATTGAGCTGTTCTGGCCGGTAAAGCGGCATTTTGGACGGCATGTAGGCGTCCAGCGCCGCCTGCCCCGCTGCCCGGTGATCCGGGTGAATTTGCCCCGTCCAGTGCGGATCAAACGTGAGGAGTGTGTCTGCCTGAGTGAGGCGGTAGAGACGGGCAATCTCGGCGCGGAGGGCCAAATCGGGCAGCAGCTCTCCATCGGGGCGGCCCAGGTTAAACGTCTGGCGGATGCCCAGCACCTGGGCGGCCGCTTCTGCTTCTTGCAGGCGCACGGTTGCCAGGGCGGAGCGGTTCAGGCTGGCATCCTGAGCGCCAATGTCGCCCAGGGTGCAGTTGACGGAGAAGATTGCCACGCCGCGCTGGGACAGTTGGGCAAGGGTGCCGCCGCACATCGTTTCTAAATCATCCGGGTGGGCGGCTACGACGATGAGTCGTTTGGTGTCGGCAAACGACTCTAAACTTCGGAGTTCTTGGGGCATTTTGGCTTCCTTGTTGATTGTTGAATCGGCTCTATGGTATAGCGTTGCGCTTCTGGAAACAAATAAAAAGGACAGGTCTTAGACCTGTCCCTACCAGGGTGAAATAAATACCTATCCGAATATTAGCCACAGAGTTCACAGAGATTTTTGAGTTCAGGCTCAAAGCCGCTTGACTCTCTTTTTCCTCTGTGGCTTTCTCGGATAGATTCTAAGTATTTGTTGATGTCAATGAAAGTTAAACGGCCGTTCCCACCCCCACGCGCTTTTCGTACCAGCCCAAAATTGGCTGCTTTTGTAACTGCACTACGCCGCCGCCAATGTCCTGGCGGTACTGCGCCCCGGCAAACTGAATTTGGGCCACGCCGCGATAGGCGCGTTGGAGGGCGCAGGGCAGGTCATGAGCCGTGCCCGTGACGGCCAGCACCCGACCGCGTGACGTAACGAGACGGCCGTTTTCACACCGCGTGCCATGATGAAACAGATTCACCCCTGGCAGCGCCCGGGCCGCTTCCGTGCCGCTGATGGGCAGGCCGGTGGGGAACGATTCCGCCGGGTAGCTGGGGGAAGCCAGCATCACCGCCGCCGCTGCGCCCTTGCTGATTTTTACATGCGCCGGGGTGAGCTGCCCCTCGATGCAGGCCAGCATCGCCTCCACCAGATCGCTTTCCAGCAGGCTCATCAGCACCAGGGTTTCTGGGTTGCCAAAGCGGCTGTTGAACTCCAGCACCTGCACGCCGCGCCCGGTGAGCATCAGCCCGGCAAACAGCACGCCGACGTACGGATTGCCCTCAGCCGCCATGCCGTCAATGGTGGGCTGGATGATGGTTTGCATGACCTGGGCCACAAAGTTGGCGGGCAAATTTGGCACGGGGGCAAACGCGCCCATGCCGCCGGTGTTGGGGCCGCTGTCGCCGTCAAAAATGCGCTTGTGGTCGCGCACGGGGAAGAGGGGAACGGCCGTTTGGCCATCGCTCAAGGCAAACATGGAGAGTTCCGGGCCGCTGACGTGCGCTTCGATGATGACGGTTTGGGCGGCGGCTTCGCCCAGCAATTTATCCACCATGTAGGTGTGCAGCGCGGCTTTGGCCTGCGCTTTGGTATCGCAGACGGTGACGCCCAGCCCCATTTTGCCTAACCCGCTGACCTTGACGACGAGACGGCCGTTTGCCAGCCCGTCCACATAGGCCACTGCGTCATCAAAATTGTGAAAAGTGGCAAAGGCGGGCGTGGGAATGGCGTGCCGCTGCATAAACGCTTTGGCAAACGCCTTGGAAGATTCCAGCCGGGCCGCTGCCTGCTGTGGGCCAAAAATGGCCAATCCCGCCGCCTGAAAAGCATCGACCACGCCCAGGGCCAGCGGGTCGTTGGTGCCCACGACGGTCAGGTCGATCTTGTTTTCCGTGGCGAAGGCGACCAGTGCAGGCACATCTTCATCGCTGATGGGCACGTTGCGGCCGATTTCGGCCGTGCCGGCATTGCCAGGGGCGACAAAAATGCGGCCCACGCGGGGCGATTGGGCAATTTTCCAGGCCAGGGCGTGCTCGCGTGATCCGTAGCCTAAAACTAAAACTTTCAGCTTTTCTGCTTGCATTTCGATTCTCCTTATCGTGAAGAACCT
Organism: Ardenticatenaceae bacterium; assembly: GCA_020634495.1. Next base: position 42,640 of record JACKBR010000020.1, read on the forward strand.
CCCGGAGGTTTTGCTCACGTTGGTGCCAGAGATGTGAAACCTCCGGGAGGTTGCGGTTAGGTAGATACGGCCGTATCGCGCTATGAAGTTTGGTTATCTATTTGGTGAAAAGTAACGGAGTTGTCCCGTGACGCTTAAGTATAAGGGTTACCCCAGGTAACCCCTGTCACCCAAACGGGTACATTCACGGGTGAAAAGTAGATCCGCAGATTGACGCAGATTTCGCAGATTAAAACAGAAATCTGTGCTCATCTGCGAAATCTGCGGATAAATCTCTCTAAACTCTGTGAACTCTGTGGCTAATCCAAAAGATGAAGATCGCGGGCGCGGGCGACGGCCTGGGTGCGGTTGTTGACGTCTAGCTTGGCGTAGAGCCGCCGGGTGTGGGCTTTGATCGTGTTGAGGGAGAGGATCATCTCGTTGGCGATGTCGCGGTTGGTGCGGCCTGCCGCCAGATGGCGCAGCACATCCAGCTCGCGCGGGCTGAGGGGCTGGATGGCGGGAGCCGGGGCGCTGTTTTCCGGGTCGCAGTGGGCGAGCAGGGTGCGGGCATAGCTTGCCGTGACGGGATTGTTGGCCGCCAGATGCAGCAGGCGGTGCAGCGCCGGGTCGGGCACATCGAGGAAGAGGCGCACGTAGCCGCCGGGTTCGGCCTGGGTAAGCGTTTGTTGGAAGAGGGGAACGGCCGTATCCAGCGCTCCCATCTTGGCCTGCACGAGCGCTTGCAAAAGGGAGACACGCAGCCCAAAACTTTTGCTCTGCCGTTCCTCAGCAAATTCACAAAGCACGTCCAGCACCGGCAGCACAGCCGCGTACTCCCGATTGGCCACGTGGAAATTGGCCAAAAGCAGGTACGTGCCGGGGAGTTCTCGAATCTTTTCGGCATCGGCGTCAATGGCAACGCCCAGGCCGTCGGCCCACTGGCGCACCAGGCGCATGTCGCCCCGCTGCAAAGCCATCTCAGCCCGGAAGCTGGAAATGGTGGGGGATTGAAGCTGCTGCTCCAGGGCAACAACCAACGAGTCGGCGGCAGGCCAATCGTCCAGGGTGAGCCAAAGTTGGGCCAGCGCTTCGCGGCTGTAGATGAGCATTTTGTGGTCGCCGCTGCGTTCGGCGCAGGCCAGGGCGTGGCGCAGATGGGTTTCTGCCTCGCCCAGGCGGTTCCATTCGTAGAGCAGCTTGCCCAGACCCAGGTGCATAAAGCCCACGGCGGCAGAACTGGCTGATTGGGAAACGGCCGTTGCCAGCCCTCGTTCATAAATGGCAAACGCTTCTTTGAGCTGCGCCTGCCGCTCGTGAGTTTGGCCCCAGTAAAAGGTGGCAAACATCACCGCCCACAGGCCGGGATCGTGGGTGCTGTTTTGGGCGGCTTCGGCAAAGGCGTCACGGGCGGCGTCTAGCTCGGCCCGCTGCAAATGGGAAAATCCCAAATTGATAGCCACTTCGCTGCGCAGCATGTGCTGGTCTTCTGGCAATTTGGACAAGGCTTTGGTAGAAAACTTTATGTTAATTTCCGTATCGCCGGTGATCATGGCCAATCGTGCCCGCAGCGCAGACCATTCGCCCCAAAGCAAGGCGGTGTCTAGCTGGTCGCTGATGGCTTCCAGCAGCCGTTTGGCCTGGCCAAATTCCCCGGTGCGAATGAGCGACCAGATGTAAAACAGCGTCAGGCGGGGCCGCGCCGTTTGGCGTTCTTCGGGCAGGGCTTCGACCCATTGGCGCAAGGTGATGCCTTCGCCAAACATGAGCACATCGCGGGCGACTGCTTCCATGAGGGTTGTGGCCAGATCGTAGTCGGCGGCGGCCAGGGCGTGGTCCACGGCGATGAGCGATTGGCCGTTTTCGTGGTACCAGCAAGCGGCTTGCTGGTGCAGGTGGGCAATGTGGTCTAGGGATTTTTGCTGTTGGAGACGGCCGTTCAAAAAGTCGCCAAACAAATGGTGGTAACGATACCAACGCCGCTCGGCATCCAACGGTACTAAAAATAGGTTGGCCGCTTCAATTTGCTCCAGAAGCTGCTGGCAAGGCTGGCCGGTGAGTTGTTCACACAAACTGGCGTTGAACTGGCTGAGAACGGCCGTTTGCAATAAAAATTCCTGAATTTCGGCGGGCTGGCGACTCAGCACCTGATCGGCTAAATAATCCACCAGGTAGCGCTGGCTGCCAGAAAACGCCTCTGGCAGCGAGACCGATTCTTGCAGGGCCAGGGCGATAAGCTGCAAGCCCGTAACCCAGCCTTCAACTTGTTCGTCGAGCTGGGCGATTTGGCTGCTGGTGAGCTGCAAGCCCATCGTTTGCTGGAGAAATTGGGCGGCTTCGTCGGGCGTAAAGCGCAGGTCGCGGCTGCCAATCCAGTTAAGTGCGCCACGCGCCCGCAGCAGGGCCAGCGGCAAGGGCGGCTCGCTGCGGCTGGTGATGATGAGGTGCAGCTGCACGGGCATGTTTTGCAAAATGAAGGTAGTGGCTTCATGCACGGCGGGGGTTGTTATTAAATGGTAGTCGTCGAGAACGACAACGGCCGTTTCTTCCCCCAGCGCCAGATCGTTGAGCAGGGCGGTGAGGATGGCTTCGGTGTCGTTGTAGAGGTAGGTGGACGTGAGCCGAGCCAGGGCCGCTTCGCCAATTTCCTCGCGCACGGTGCCGATGGCGGCAAACAGGTAGGCCAGAAAGCGGGCTTCATCGTTGTCGTTGGCGTCCAGCGACAGCCAGGCGACGGGCCGGGCCATCTGGGCAATCCACTGGCTGGCCAGGGTGGTTTTGCCGTAGCCAGCGGGGCCGGTGATGAGGGTGAGCTTGGGTTGGATGCTGCCTTCGGGGGAAACGGCCGTATTCAATTGATCCAGCAGCCGGGGGCGGAAGACGGGGTTGGTGCGCAGTCTGGGCAGGGTGAGCTTGGTTTGCAGCAACGGCCGTTTGGGTGATTCAACGTCAGTTTTAAGGTTCGCCTGTTCCATCTGGCTATTATACACTACTGTTATCGATACTGATTCCACGTCTGGAGGTTTGAATGAAACGTTGGTTTTGGGGAACGGCCGTATCCCTTATGGTTCTGCTATTTGCTACCGTCAGCTGTGGCTCCGGTAGCGAAGAATCAGAGGCGCTGCCAGACATTGCAGGCCCGGCTTTTGTGTTGTTTTACACAGACAATTGAAGCCCCTGAGAGGAATTTGCGCCCATCGTGAATGGGCTAGAAGCGGAATTTGGGGAAGATGTTGAGTTTGTGCGGCTGAATGCCGCCGAGTCAGAAGTTTTGCAATTACAGCAAACCTATGGTCTGCGCGGGCATCCGTCGGTGGCTATTTTGGACAGCGCCGGGGAGGTGGCGGCGCTTTACTTTGGCCCAGAAACGGCCGAAACGTTGCGCAACAAGCTAAATGAGACGATTGAGTAACGTTTAGGGGATTTGCTCGATGGTGACGGTTGCCAACAAACCCGCGTGATCAGACAGCCAGAGACGGCCGTTTGCCACGGCAAAAGGTTCCGCAAATACCTGCTCAATTGCTAAGATGTTGAGCAGTTGCCTTGTGCCAGGCACCATGAATACATAATCGACCCGCACTTGTAGCTCACTGGCTGGCGAATTAGACAGATCGGTTACGCAGCAGCTTGCGCCCGGATCGTTTGGATTTAAGAGGTGAAAGCTGTCTTGCCAAACATTCGTCAGGTGCAAAATTTGGGGGGAATCTGCCACAGCATTGAAGTCGCCAGCGACCAAGGCTGCATCCTGCGCCTCCTTCTGCACAAAAGAAAGCAGCGATTCCGCTTGCGATGCGTTAATGGACGCTTTGCCATTGGTAAGATGTGTGACGAAAAGGTCAATATTGCCTTGGGGTGTCTCTGCCGTGGCGTGCAGCGCCATTCGATTTTCAAAAAATCCAGCGACCGGCCGTAGCTCTGTAAAGCTTAAGTTCTTGAGCGGGTATTGGCTCAAAATAGCCAGCCCTTCCTCGAACCCAATTAACTTGCGGTTCCCATTGGCGCGTAAATAGACGTAATTAAATCCATGCTGCTCAGCCAATTGCTGGGCAATCTGGCCGTGTTCATTTGTCCAGGGAACCTCTTGCAGCAGGACAATGTCTATGCCTAAACGGCCGATTTCTGCACTAAGCAAGGACGTCCGTTCTTCCAGGTGGGTAAAATTTGGAAAGCCATGCAGCATGTTTAGGGAGAGTATGTGTATTGGATCAACTTCGTCAGAATGGTCAACTTTTTTGGCACATGTATCAGGACAGGCAATGAGTTCTGTTCCTGGCCGGCTCACGTTCAACAGCCATACAATTGAGGCCGGAATCAAAATGAGAAGCAACCAGCTTACCTTGAGGCGTTTCACCCCTTTTCGTTTTAGTGACATGGCTCCAATGTACTGCGACATGGCAGAAAAGGCGATTTTATAAACGTTTTCTTCATATTGTTCCATGCTACAATGACACAAATGAAACGCCCATCTTCGCCACGTAGTCAAGGTCGTTCTGAACGGCGTGCCTTCTTGCAGGCTTTGTTCACCCCGCCAACTTTTGCCGATCCACAGAAAAATGTTTTAGCGCAAACGCTCCACTATTTGTTGATGCTGGCTGTGGTGCTTTCTGGCGGTTATGGCGTTTTGACCTGGTTTATTGCCACAGAACCATCAGGCTCCATTTTGAGTGGCAGCATGATGGCAATTTCTTTGGCGCTCTTTTGGCAACTGCGCCAAAGGAGAATCCGGCTGGTTAGCAGCGTATTGGTTGCCTCCGGGTATTTAGCAATTATGACGTCGCTGTTCATGAATGGGGGCATTCGGGATGAGGCGGCGTTGGTATTAATTGCGCTCCTTTCGATTGCGGGTTTTTTGTTGGGGATGCAGGTTGTTATTCCGCTGGGGATTATAACGGCCGTTGTCCTCATCATTAACTTTTTTGCAGAGCGGCTTGAACTTATCCCAGAAGTGGAACATTTATCGCCAGTGGCGGTGGATGAACTCATGCTGGCGCTCATCGCGGTTTTTGTGACAACCATCATTCTTTACCAAATTACCAGGCTGATGAACCGCAACACGGATCAGATTGAAGCGCAGGCTAAATTCTTGAGTGAGCGGAATATTCAGTTAAAGGAGACGCAGACGGCTTTGATTATTGCCAAAGAACAGGCGGAAGAAGCGTCTCGCTCGCGCACCGTCTTTTTCTCGCGCATGAGCCACGATTTGCGCACGCCTTTGAGCGGTCTGCTGGGGATGGTGAACCATTTGTTGAGTGATGGGACACGGCTAGAACCGGATGAGCAGCAGGAATTTCTTCAGGGGATTCAGCGTAGCGGGGCGCATTTGCTCAACCTGATCAACGATTTGCTAGATATTGCCCGCCTTGAGGCGCAGCAGTTACCGCTGCACATCCATCCAATGTCTCTTTTTATGGGCCTTGCTGAGGTGGCCATGATGCTGCGCCATACGGCCGAAAGCAAAGGATTGGCGTTGCTTTTACAAATTGATGAAAACATTCCAGAGACTGTTTATGCGGATGAACAGCGGCTCCAGCAAATTTTTATTAACCTGGTAGGAAATGGAATCAAGTTTACCGACAGTGGCCAGGTGTCGCTGATTGTGACGGCCGTTTCCCAAGAAAGTGGGGGTGAAGGTGTGGATGAAACGGCCGTTTCCACCATCCAGTTTGAGGTCATCGATACCGGCCGGGGCATTGCCCCTCAGGAGCTAGAAAAGATTTTTGATCCCTTTGTGCAGGGCGTACAAGACCATTTAGATATGCCCGGCACTGGATTGGGTCTGGCAATTTGCCGCCAGTTGGTGGAAGTGATGGGCGGCAAGCTTCAAGTTGAAAGTGCTTTAGGCCAGGGCAGTCGTTTTTGGTTTACCCTCAAGCTGGCAGCGGCCTAGATGGGGAAGAAAGCGCCAACGTCTTACTTTTTCAACTTAGGCAGATGTTTAGAGGCAGCAACGACCAGATCATGCAGAGCTGGGTTTTGTAGCTGTTCTGGATGGCTAATTTTGATGTGGCGGAGGTTTTTGCCGCTGCCTTCCAGCAGCTTTTCCGGGTCGGGCAGGTCGCTGCCGTAATAAAAGCCAAGGTTGAGGCGTGCTTTGAACAAGGCAATGTAGCAAAACTGTTCCGACATTTTCTTGGGGCCAACACCGTAACCGGCGATGTTTTGGTTGAGCCAGACCACTTCTACCACGTTGGGCATCACGTTTTGAATCACCGTTTTGGCCTGCCTTGCCAGGGCAGCTACTTCCGGGCTGGCGCTGGTTAGCATTTCTTCAAAATCATTGCTCATTATTTACCTCCTTCGAAAATAATTTAACCGCGGAGAACGCAGAGAAAAATTTGGTAAATCTGCGCAATCTGCTGATTTTCATTCATGGTGGTCAACGACAGTCGGTGTCGTCTCCTAAAAAAAGCGGAGCGCAGAGTTTCACAAAGAAATTTGCGAATTATTTAGCTGAGGTCAAACGGCCGTTCTGCAAAGTAGTCGCGTAGGTCGGCAGGCCACAGCTGGCGCATATGCTCGGCGCGGGCAATGACCGGGGCAAGCCAATGGCGCTGCGGCAAAAAGTCACGCGCTTCGGCGGCGGTGAACCAGTGATGGGCGTCGTGTTCGGCGCTGAGCTGCACGACGCTGGCGCTGGGAATGGTGCAGGCGTAAGCGACGCCCAAAAGTTCCGTTTCCGGGCTGGCCGGGCCGCGATAAAAGTGGGTGGTTCCCAAAATGAATTCAATTTGGGGCCGCACGCCAATTTCCTCGGTTACCTCGCGGTAGAGGGCTGCTTCAAACCCCTCGCCCTGGTCTACCCGCCCGGTTACACATTCCCAGGTTCCGGCTCCCACATCTTTGCTGCTGGCCCGCTGGAGGATGAGGTAACGGCCGTTTTCCAATTCGCGTACCAGGGCCATGATGCCACCTAAAAATCTTCCGACACTCATGGTTTTACCCCGCTGTAAAGCACATGCCCCGCCAAAGCCCAATGCAGGTCAACGGCCGTAAACCCGGCCTGCTCTAACCATTTAAGCTGATCCAGCAAGCTGCTCGGCTTGTCTATGGCTTCCGTTGGGTCTTCTGGGTAGCGGTAGAGGTTCCATTTTAGCCGTTCAAAATGGGCCAGGGCGTTGTCGTTGCCATCAAGCTGCTGGCTGCGCTGGCGCACGGCTTCGTCCCACGCCTGGGCGGCAACGGCCGTTCCCAAGGCACGGGTTGGCGCTACCAGATCAGCAATTACCACCACGCCGCCAGGCAGCAGCATCTGGGCCAAATCCAGGAACAGCCGCAGCTTGTCTGGCCCATCCAGGTGGTGAATGGTTAACGAACTGACAACGGCGTGAAAGGTTGGTTTGGCGGTGCGCCATTCCCCTTCGGCCAAATCGAACTGGCGCGGCACGAAGCGGTTTCCGTAATGGGCCAGTCGGGCCTGGGCTTGTTCCAGCATGGCTGGCGAAAGATCATAGCCATGCAGCGTAATGCCAGGGAAGCGTCGCAGCAAGGTCTCGGCCAGCAGTCCCTCGCCGCAGCTCAGTTCCAGAATCTGGGCGGGCTGGTCGGCCAAAGGAATAAGGTCGGCAATGGTTTGCATTTGATATTCACGCTGGGGCACAAAGTAACGGCCGTAATCAATAAAATCTTGCGAATCATTTTCTTGCCATGAAGCTGCTTGTGTCATAGTTTCTCCTGAAAATTGGTGGCTCAACTCATCAATCGCGCCGCTTTTGCTTCTAGATGCAGCCGCGCTTGCCAAATGAGCAGGGCAAAGATCACCACAGCCACCAGCAGCGTTGCCAGAATAATCAGCATGGTCACTACCGGGCCAATCGTCTCAAAAAGCTGGCCAATTAGCCAGGGAATGGTCATGCCGCCCAGGCCAGCTCCCACAAAAAAGTAGCTGGTAATCTGGCCGCTGAGCGACAGGGTATGTTCTGCCAGGGCAATGGTGGTGGGAAAGATGACCGACATGGAAAGCCCCAGGCCAATTGTGCCCAGCCACAGGGCAGCAACGCTGTTTTGCCCTAGCAGCAGAATTGCCAGGCTGAGCAGGCAGCCTGCCAGTGCGCCGCCCAGCAGGGTTTTGGGGTGCAGTTTGGCGGCAATGGGAATGGAAAGCAGTCTCCCCAGGGTGAGCGCACCCCAAAAGAAGGATGTGAGGTAAGCGGCAACGGTGGCATTGCTCAAGCCAAGCGTGGTGGCGTAGGTAAAAATCCAGCCGCCATAGGCCACCTCTGCCCCCACGTACAGGAAGAGGAAGGCGGCTACCAGGAAGACAAGCCGCAGATTCGCTTTTTTGTGGCCAACGGCCGTATCTCGCTGGCGAATAGGCAGGCTGGGGAATCCGATAAAAAAGAAGGCCGCGGGCAGCACAATCAGCGCCAATACCCAATAAGCTAACTGAATGCCGCCACTAGCCAGCATGGTTTGGGCAATAATGATGGGCGCTAAAAAGGCACCCAGCCCAAAAAAGAAGTGCAGGCTGTTCATGTACGGCCCCACTTTTTCACCAAAGCGCCAGACCAGCAGCGTGTTGCTGCCAACATCCACGCCAGACTCTACCATGCCCGCTAAAAACATTAGAATGGTCAGCAGCCAGAGCTGGGAAATAAAGGGAACCAGGCTCAGCGACAAGGCCATGAGCAGCAGCAGCCCCATGATCAGCGGATGACCTGGAACGCGATCGTACAGCTGCCCGGCCAGCAGCGCCCCACCCAAAAAGCCAAGCGAGCGGGTGGCAAACAAAAAGCTGATGCCGCTGAGTTGGGTGCCGGTTTGTTCGGCCAGCCCCGGCAGGGTTGGCCCCAGGGCTGATGAAGTCATGCCCAGGGCAATAAACGCTAAAAAGTAAGCAACGATTTTTTTATTGTTCATGGTTGATATTTGTTGCAGCCACAAAGGGCACAAAGAATAAAGAGCGGTTGAACCGAACCTCAATAATCAGGGTGAACCCGGTGGCTAATCCTCAGACAGGTTTCTAATTCGGTTGGAATAGGTGTACATCTTGCTGCGGGAAGGGGATGGAGATGCCCGCTTCGTCAAAGCGCAGCTTGACAGCTTCATGGATGGCAAAGTTGGCGGCCCAGTAATTTTCTACGGCGACAAACGGCCGTACCGCAAAATTTACGCTGCTGTCTGCCAATGCAGAGACGGCCACCGTGGGGGCAGGCTCCGCCAACACCAACTCTTCTTCCGCCAAGATTTGCTCCAGCAGCTTTTTAGCCTTTAGCAAGTCATCGCTGTAGCCAATGCCAAACGTCATATCTACCCGCAGCGTGCCGCGCTTAGTGTAGTTTACAATGTGGCTGCTGGTGATTTGCCCGTTGGGGATGATCACTGTTTTATTGTCTGGCGTTACCAAAATGGTGCTAAAAATTTGAATCTCTTCTACCCTGCCAAACACATCTCCCACTTCTACCAGGTGGCCAAGACCAAATGGCTTAAACAGCAAAATAATGACGCCAGAGGCAAAATTTGCCAACGCCCCTTCTAAAGCTAAACCAATGGCCAGGCCCGCCGCGCCCAGCACGGCAATAAACGATGCTGTTTGCACCCCGACTCGTTCCAGGGCCGCTACGACGGCAAAGGCCAGCACCGCATAATAAATTAGATTGCTTAAAAAGCGCAGCAGCGCTTCATTGGTGTTGGTTTTGGCCAGGGTTTTTATGACCCAGCGAGAAATATAACCGGCTAACCAATAGCCGAGCAAAATGATGATTAGCGCGCCTAAAATATTGAGGCCATAGGTTAATATAAGCTCTTGAGCTTGTTCCAAAATATCCATTTTCCTCTCTTCCTCGAGTTTTTCAGTAGGTTTTGGGCAAACCGCCAAGGCTCCCCAAAAGGTGATGCCCTGTCTGTTTGGCCCAGGCTCTTGCCAGCTCTGGTGGATGAGCAGTTTGTTGTTTAGATCAACTATAATGGAATTGTGCAGGATGACAATATGGAGGGAAATTGAGTGCGTTTAGGGAAGGGGCAGCCACAGGGTGAAGGTGCTGCCCTGGTCGGGATAGCTTTGCAGGGTGAGACGGCCGTTGTGCGCCTGCGCGATCAGCTTAACCATATTTAACCCCAGGCCAGTGCCCGGAATGTGGCCAGAATCTGCCAGCTGTCCCCGGTAGAAACGCTCAAAAATACGTGCTTGCTCACTGTGGGCAATGCCTGGGCCATTATCACAAATGGCCAGGGTTAGCCATTCTTCTTCCCCGTTTTTTTGCACCTCGCCGCTTACAATGATGGTTCCCCCTTCTTCGGTAAAATTGAGCGCGTTGTGGATGAGCTCATGAAGCGCCTGGTAAATTCGTTGAGAATCTCCCATTGTGTCTGGCAATTGGGCAATTTCAGGGGCAAAGCGCAACGAAATCTTCTTTTCTTCGGCTCGAGGGGCCAACCGGGTTTGCAAATTTTTGCTTAAAGTTTCCCAATGAATTGGCTGATGTTGCAGCTCCCTTTGTTTGTCCTCAAGCGAAATGATCTCTACCGTGTTGTAGATAATGCTTTCCAGGCGCTTGATCTGTTCGTTGAGAATGGTGAAGTATTGCTCACGACGTGAGGGATTATCCAGGCGTTTCAGCAAATCGATGTATAAATTGAGGTTGGTGACCGGGGTGCGCAGTTCATGAGAAATATTGGTAATGAAGCGCCGACGCGATTCTTCTAGCCGTTTGGTTTTGGTGATGTTTCGGTGGCTGGAAACATAGCCGATCAGCTTGCCAAGCCCGTCGCGCATGGGTGCAATTAAAACGGCCGCATCATACACCGTTCCATCTTTACGTTTAAATTGCAGTTCATTTTCCCAAACGGACTCATTTTTGAGCGCTTTTTGCAAGGAACGAAACACGGCATCAGGGAGACGGCCGTTCAAAATAGAATTTGCAGGCTTGTTCAAAACATCTGCCTCCGTATAGCCCGTTAACTGCATAAACGCACGATTCACATAAACCGTTTTTAGCTCCAGGTCACTTACCGCAATCGCATCATTCACACTTTGCAAAATGATGGCGCTCCTCTCCTGTTCCGCACGCACCGCTATTTCTAAATTGTCGGCACGCTGCTTCAGCAACTGTTCAGCCAATTTGCGATCTGTAATATCAATCAGAGAAGCAATACTAATGGTAGAGTCTGGCACCAAGGCCACCGAAACAAAAACATCTTTTATCTGCCCCGCATGGTCTAGAAAATGAAATTCATATTCGCTAGGAGCGTTGTTGCCTGGCTGGCGTCTTGCCCGGTGGTAGTTTTCCATTTGTTGCAGGTCTTCTGGGCGGACAAACTCTGTCCAGCGCATTTTCCCCTCAACCTCCTCACGAGCATACCCAGACAAGGCAGCAAACTGATCATTGGCCAGAGAAATTGTCATATCTTCTTCAATAATCACCGTGGCCGCACTGTTTGTCTCAAAAACCGTCCGGTACCTATCCTCAGACATCTGCCGCGACTTTTCTGCCAGCCTTCGCGCCGTAACGTCGTAAATAATTAGCACGTGCCCACGAGAATCATTGGTATTGTTAACAATTTGGCCGCCGTGCATCTCTAAATAGCGATATTGCCCGCCAGCTTCATAATAAAATTCTAGCGTTTGGTTCTCATCTAGTGGGGCCGTATGCAAAATGGATTCATCCCAAATAGGAAAAATTTCAGCAACCGGCCGATCCAACAGCGTTTGTTCTTTGCGTCCCAATAACCGTAGGGCGGCCGGATTTAGCTCAACAATATGGAATTTGTCATCGATTAAAATAACCCCGTCGCGAATGCTGGCAAAAACGGCCGAATACGCCACGGGCATTAACCCCAAAAAGTAATATCGCAGTAATCCCAACGCAATGAAAAAACCGGAAACAGGGAAAAAGAACGTGGTCACATCAAAGTGATCCAGGTGCCACAGGCCAAAAAGAGAAAACAACCCGGCCAGCCACGGAGCCAGCATTCCCACCAAGATTAAAGTAAGCTGCTTGCGGTAAACAGCATTTGCGCCCGGCAGCTGCCCCAGCAAGATCATTGCAGAAATTGCAAACAGCAAATACCCAATAAAAAGGCTGATCCAAAACCAGGGGCCATAGTCAAAAACGAGCAAGGGGAACCCCACCACATCCCCCACCAAAGACGGGGTGCCAGCCCAGCCAAAGCGGGGATTTGACCAGTAGATAAATTGGGAAATTATAGGTTCAATCAGCAGCAAACCATATATCAAACGGCGATACTTAATCTTTTGGTTGGTGTAGTGCAGCGTAAAAATAAACAAGCACGGCCCCAAAAGCGAGGCAAATAAACGCTTGACATTAAACCAGAAAAGTTTGCCTTCCAAGGAGGGGGTAATAAGCTCTAAGCCGTAAAATCCGGCCCAAAGCCCGGCAAAGAGCATGACAGCCGAAAAAGCAAGCGTCGCTCCTGTTCGTCTTCTTCGCCAGACGTAAAATGCCAGAAACCAACAAACAGAAACGGAAAAATAAAGGACAAGTAGATAAGGCGCTAGTGCCAGATTCATAATTTAGCCAATCTGGCTTGCCAACCGTCCACTCGTCTAGTGGGCCGGTAGCAAATCAGGATTACAAGAAACTGTTTGAGGATGATATGCCTCCTCTGGCTCATGAGGTACCTTACCTTTGTCATAGATGCCGTGCTGACCATACACCGTATTTTTGGTTTCTTTGAATGCGTAACTTTATTTTAGCAAATGTGGATCAATTTAGGCTATAGGGCTTGAAATATGCACGCTTTTACCAACGTAGCAAATCGCAAGAAAATTTCAAGCAGACATTATTGCGCTGGGGTTAGGGCTGTTTTGAGGAGGGCAAGTCCGGCAGGGTTATCTAGCAGCCAGCGAGCAAACTCATCATGAGGCAAGCTGTTACGCCAGGGGCGATAGCTGCTGCCTGGTAAGTCTTGGAAGAAGAGGATCACAATTGTGGGCGTTACTTCGCCGATGGGGTAGGCGTAGTAAGCGGTGTTGAGGATGCCTGGCAGGGAACCATTTTTGTAACCCAGGTTGCTAAACCGTTCCTGATTCGCGGGGAAGATCATGGGCCATTCCAGGTAACGGCGGGCCAAAAAGCTGCTTTCGGAGTTGCTGAGGCCGTTTTGGGCGATGAGGGCCATGAGCGAGGCGTATTCGCGGGGGGTGCCATGCGCGTTCAAGTTGTCGCTAAAGAAGCGTTGGTCCTGGCTAGACGGCCGTCTTTCTGCCTGGTGGTAGGCTTGTTCTGCCTCGCGAAAGGCGCTGTCCTCGCTGTAAGCTGCTGCCAACTGTGCCACCTCCAGGCCATAGCTGGTTGGATTGTCTAAATAAGCCAGGATGGCTTCACGGTCGCTGCTGCCCAGGCGAGTCTGGTTGCTCATGGCCAGGAACTGACCCAAAAAGGTGCAGGGGGCGGTTTGCTGGGTCAGGTTGAGGGTAACGGCCGTTTCCTCTATAACCGTCTGCCCCAAAACCGTGTGCAAATAATCTGTGGCGCTGTTGGCGCTGTGGCGCATCATCATCCAGGGCACATCTTCCAGCCGGATGCGCTCTGGGGCAGCCAGCACCAGGCCAGCCTCGGCCAATTCATCAATCGCCCGGTTATGAGAGCCAAGATCATAGCCCGGCAGGTAGTAACTTTCTAGCGTGTCTAGCGTGACGTAGCTGGTAGGGTCTAGCTGGCCAGCAGCGGCGGCTTCGGCATAAGCTACCAGATGAATAATCTTTACCACCGAGGCCAGCGGCATCTGCATATCGGCGTTGTGGTAAATGCCATTGGCTTCATCGCCCACGCGGTAAGCCACCAGTCCCACGCTGCCGGGATTGGCCAGTAGTTGCTCCCAGGCGGGCAAGGCCAGTTCTGGCAGTTCGGCCAGCAGGGCGGCCACCGCTGCCGGGTCAGGGGAGAGGCTGTCGGTGGTGGGGGTGGTATTGGTGGGCAGCAAGGGCAGCTGTTGGCCGCAGGGGGCTACGGCCGTATCCACCAAAAATGGCGTCGGGGTGAGCGTTGGCGTGCTGGTGGGGCTTGCGGGAACGGCCGTTTCTGTTGAGGCAAGCGTGGGTAGGGCGGTGTTGGCCAGGGTCGGGGTGGCAATGGGCGTGGATAGATTGCTTTGCAGTTGAATGAGCGTGTTGGCGTCGGTGGTGGACGGCCGTTCGCAGGCGGCCGTCAGACCTAGCAAAAGCATCAGGAAGAGCGCGAGTTTGAATTGATGTGGCCACATAGCCCATGATTGTAGCGGGAACGGCCGTAGGCACACACAATTCACCCAAATTTTAATCCGACAATAAGGCCGCCAACACCAGGGCGTGTTAAAATACAGCCGGTATTCATCACAGCTTGTAAAGGAACTCTCAATGACCAAACGATTATTCCCCCTTTCCTTGATTCTAGTTTTACCCCTGCTGCTTGGCCTGGCGCTGATTTCAGTTGGCCAAACCCTGGCAGGCAGTGCCGATATTTGTGCGGCCACCTGTACCTACAGCACCATTCAGGACGCCGTTACCAATGCGCCGGAAGGCTCAACCTTAACCATTGCCGCAGAAACGTTTAGCGAAACCGTAGAAATTATCCGTGACATTACGCTGATTGGCGCAGGTTCTGGGGCAACCATTATTGATGCACAGACGGCCGATTCCGTGATTTGGGTACACAATGGGGTAATGGTGTCTATCTCTGGCGTCACCATCCAAAATGGGGACACCACCGATCCTAACGGGGGCGGTGGGTTACTGAACGAAGATGGAACAGTTACCTTAACAAACAGCATTGTGCAAAACAACCTGGCTTATAACGGCGCGGGCATTAGCAATCTGGGCACAATGACGCTGGACAATGTCACTGTACGCAACAATGTGGCCGATGACCTAGTGGGCGAAATCTCGATTTGTAATGTGGGGTGTTCTGGCGGGGGCATTTACAACGAAGGCACGATGACGCTCACTAATAGCACGATTCACGGCAACAGCTCTTTGTTTGGCGCTGGTTTAGACAACAACGCAGGTACGCTGAACGCTACCAGCATTGAAGTGTATGAAAATACGGCCGAAAATAACGAAGAAAGCGCAGGCGGCGGTATTGAAAACGTGGGCACGATGACGCTGACCAACAGCACCGTGCGCAACAACACAGCCATTTGGGGCGCAGGTTTAGTCAACGATGGCACGATGCTGGTAAGCGGCAGCGATTTTTATGAAAATGTGGCTGCCAACAGCGGTGGCGGTATGCACAACCGGTTTAATCTGACGGTGCAGACCAGCAATGTTTATAGCAATCAGGCAGGCTCTGATGGTGGCGGTGGGATGAGTTCGGAGTCTGGGGATGTAGTGGTGATGCAAACGGCCGTTTACAACAACAGCGCCACGGGCTCTGGTGGGGGCATTGTGCATAATGTGCCCGCAGGCAGCAACAGCTTCATAATCACCAACAGCACCATAAGCGGCAACAGCACCAGCGGCTCAGGCGGGGGAGTTGGCAATGCGGGTGTGGCCAACACAACGCTCAGCAATGTGACCTTCCACAACAACAGTTCAAACATCGTGGCCGGGCAATCTGTTTATGTTGCCGCAGGCACGGTGAGTGCCGCCCGAACAATTTTTTCCATCACCCATTCGGGAACCAATTGCAGCGGTACGATAACTTCTCAGGGCTACAATCTAATTAGCGGCAGCGGTTGTAATGCCAACGGCAGCACAGATTTAGCCAATACCTCGGCCTTGCTGGGGCCGCTGCAAAATAATGGCGGCAGCACGCTTACCCATGCGCTGCTGCTTGGCTCGCCCGCCATCGACAGCGGCGGCAGCGGCTGCCCGGCGGTTGATCAGCGGGGTGTGGCCCGTCCTTTTGGTTCAGCCTGCGACCGGGGGGCTTATGAATATGACGAGGTTGTGGGATTTTTGTACGTGCCGTTTTTGATACGGCCGTAAACAACCAGGCAAAGCAAATCCTGACAGGGTTTGTCTGGCGACGCCCGTATCGTGTTTATGAACCTGTCAGGATTCCCAATTGCGCCTAAGAAATTTTGCCTGTGTGGATGGGCGGCGGGGGGGTGTCTGATTGAGAAGAAAAGCGGCTGATGACACTGCGCCAGCGGGCTGTGCGATACAGCTTGCGGGCGGGCTGCTCATCCGGTTGGTAATCTGGCCGTAAGGCCATAATTTGGCCAAATAAACTGGCGGCATCACGCCATTCTCGTGCGGTGAAGGCGGCCATGCCCTGTTCATACAAAACGGTGAGCTTGCTTTCTGTCTGGCACCGGCTGGCGGCGGCCTGCCATTGGGCACGGCCGTTTTCGTCATAATACAGCGTGCATAGATATTTATACTTGGCGGCGGCTTCTTGCCATTTCTTGTCGGCCTCTAGCTGTTGTGCATTTTCTTCTTCACGCTGCCGCAGTCGCAGAAATTCATCAACGTTTTCAATGCGGGCCAGGTGCCCAACTTCGCGGTATGCGTCCAGCGCCAGCTGCACTTCCCCCTGCCTAAGCTGTTGGTCTGCCAGCAGCACCACCTCTTTGCGGGCCATCTCAGCCAGGGCAGCGGCGGAATGGTCTTTGTGGCGAAAATAGGGATCGATGACCAGCACCTGGGCAAAAGCGCTGTAAGCCGTGCGCCACTTCTCTTGTTCCATTGCCTGCACCCCAATCTGAAAGTAAGGCAGCAGTTCAGCTTCCCAACAGCTTTCTCGCTTAATTTGCCAGCCCGTTTCCTTGTCATGTCCGGGATATTCATTAAGCAAATGGTCGAAAATCCAGGCGGCTTCCTGGTAATTGGCAACGGCCGTTGCTTTTTCGGCTTTGGCTTCTAGCTCTTGAATGGTTAGCAGTTGGTGGATGCGTTGGGCGCGTTCAAAATCATCCGCTTTTTTGTACGCTTCTAGCGCCTTGCTCAGCCTGCCTGCGGCCAAGGCAGCGGCGGCTTTGCGCTCGTAGCGCGCTTTTTTGCGTAGATAGCGGACGCTCAGGCCATCTTGCTCGTAGTGGGAGTTGTAGCTCTGAATTTGGGCAAAGATTTTTTCGGCACGTTCCCAGTGCTGATTAATGAGGTAGCCCCATCCCTGATTAAAAAGATTCACGAGTTGTTCTGGAGTGAATTCGGCCGTTTCCTCATACTTGGCGGTGTCGGTGGGTTCAGTGGGTGTCTCTTTCATGATGGGTCGTTTGCTAGATAAAATTTCCTCGATGCTCGGTGATATTGGAAGAACCATGTTGCGGCTTCTTGTTTGAACGGCCGTCTTCTCCATTTTCTGCCAGCGTAGGCCAAAATCCTTAAATCGCAACTTACACTTAAGCACCACAAAAAGGCCAGACCAGACGCATCTGTTTACGCCTAATTCATCCGGGACAAAATCCTCTGTGAGCACCCTGCGGCCCAAGGCGTTTACTCATTTTGCAAGTGAAACTGGGTTGGCTGTTCCTGCGTCGGGGTGTTGATTACCATTTGCTGGTGGGCTGGTTGAAACTGACTGGCTTCAGCATTTGGGGAGAACCAGGCGTGGGCGGCGTTGTTTGTTGGGGGATTTTCTGCGGGTTTTGCGGAGAAGACTAGCGTGAGTTGGGTCTCTTTTGGACCAAGATAAACGCTGCTGAGGGCGTGGGGCTGGAGGTGAAGACCCGTTTGCTGCTGGGCCAACTGCACGGCCGTTTCCCACGGAGCCATTAAACCAGCAGCCTGCCCGCCCGGCAGCTGCCAGGGAGCAGCGTCGTCGGGCCGGTGCCACAAATATTCGCCAGCCGCATTGGCGCACAATAGATAGGTGCTCACGGTCCAGGTGGGTGGTGGCTGGTAAGGTGGTTTGCCTTGCAGCTTGCGCTTTGCATCCAGCCAGCGGTAAATAACGTGCCGCAGCACAAAGCGGGCGGCTTTGTTGAAGCTGGAAACATGGTGCTGGAAAAATAACGGCCGTTCCTCAGCGTGAGCCAATCCCTTTTCCAACCGCTCACGATGGAAGCTAGAAATGCGACGCGGCAGCGGGTTGGCCTTAAAAAATCCAACCACGGGCGATTCTTCTGAAGGGGTGATCTCGCCACCGCGCAGCAAACAGCGAAAGCTAAAGCTCAAAAAGCCAGATGGCGACATGGGCAAGTAAGTGAGTGCCGTCAGGCGGACGGGCAACACGATCAGCCCGGTTTCTTCACGAACTTCGCGGGCTGCGCCGTCTGGCGGCAGTTCGCCCGCATCCAGCGCTCCCCCCGGCGGGGCAAACGTGCGCGTGTCGTTCCGCTTAATTAGCAAAACGTTGCCATGTTGGTCTACTACAATGCCGTTGGTACCTACATTCATCTCCGCATCCCTAAACATTAAGAATCTGTCCGAAAAGCCACAGAGGAAAAAGAGAGTCAAGAGGCTTTGAACCTAAACTCAAAAATCTCTGTGAACTCTGTGGCTATTATTCGGATAGGTATTAAATTAAAAAACCTTAACGCAAAGGCGCAAAGAGGCAAAGTGCTCCTCGAAGGTTAAGGTTCCCCTTTGTGCCTTCTAATTCTTTGCGTTCTTTGCGTCAAAAATATCCCTTTCTCGATTACAAGTTTGTTTGATTATAGCCTGTCGGGATGGGTTTGGCTGGCGGGTACAAAGAGCTGAATGCCGTGATCTTCGCCAAACAGAGCGTCTGGCGGCGCTTTGTAGACGCGCCAGGCCACCATAAAATCACCGATGGAAGCGGCCGTATTCAGCAAAAGGGCAATCAACAAAAGCTGGCTCAGCACAGGCGGCAATATAAACAAAATCCCGCCGCCAACAATCGTCATCCCGACCACCGGCGTGAGCGTCATGAACAGGTATTGCCGCCGGTTAAGATAGCTGCCTTTGTGGATTGAAGCGAACAGAAACAGCCCGGTGAAAGCATAGCGCGGCTGAAAACCACACAGCTTTAGCGCCAGCCCGTGCAGCCATTCGTGCAGCAGCATCGAGCCAAAGATAAAAAGCGCGCCTAAAGCAAATTTCCAGCCAGTGGGCAGCGTCCAGGCGGGCCAGATGGCAAATTGGCTGCCCTGAAAACTGTAAAGTTGGTAGGGCAACCACAGCAGCAGCACGCCCCCGCTCAGCGGCAGCAGGGCCATCAAATTGGCCCACAGCAGCACCAGCCATTGGGGAAAACGGTCTAGTTTGCTCCAGTCGGCAAACAAAGCTTGCTGATGGCGATAGCCCGGCGGGGGCGTTGGTGGTAAGCGTTCCATTTTAGGGGTTGGGGATACGGCCGTCTTGTTTACGAAACCCCACGCTGCCTGAGCCATGACAGGCATCAGCCACACGCTCTTGGTGTTGGGGAATACTGTTGGCCGGCTCCTCCCCTGGCTGAAACCAGCCAAAAGCGGCGGCTTCTGGGCCAGTGGTAAGCTGCCCACGCACAATGTTGGCCGTGTAGTTGAAGGTGAGATTGGGTTCATTGCTGTAGCTGTTGATGCTGGTGAGATCACCCAGCTGCACCTGACAGCCGGTTTCCTCGAAGGTTTCGCGCACGGCCGTTTCCCAGGGTGGTTCCTCATTTTCTGCCCCGCCACCCGGCAAATTCCACAAATCCCTGTCTGTGCGCCTGACCCACAGCACGGCACCCGCCTCGTTTCGAATAATGGTGAAGGCTCCCATGCGCCACGGTTCGGCTTCGGGCCAGGGTGGTTGGCCATTGCGCCGTCGCCGCCAGCGCTGGATGGGGAAAAATATGCGGCCCAGCACTTTTTTGCCCGCCTTTTGGGTGAGAGTCATCGGTTGGGCCAGGCAAAACGGCTGTGTTCCCTGGTGGGCCAGGCTGTGGCGGATGCGCTGCCGGTGCATGGGCAGGATGCGGCGGGGCAAAGCCTGGGTGGGCACAAAGGCAACGTGGGGTGTTTCTTCAGACGGCCGTAACGTCCCGCCCAGCAGCTCGCAGCGAAAATAAAATGAAAGAAAAGCGTGGGGTTCGTTGGGCCAGTGGTAAATGCCCAGCAGTTGGGCAGCGCGCACTGTCAGCCCGGTTTCTTCAAACGTTTCCCGAACGGCCGCTTCGGGAGGCAGTTCGCCAGGGTCTATGCCGCCACCCGGCACGTCAAAGGTGCGAATATCGTGTCGCTGAATGAGTAAAAGTTCCCCAGCCTGGTTGGTTACGATGCTGCTGGCCGTCATACGCATACCATTGATCATACTTCAGGCATTTGCCGCAGACAACGGCCGTTTGTCCCAAGACGGGGTAAACGAATACTCGGTCGATGTGGGAATTTGCAATTACCCAATGTCCCAAGGAACCAGGTGCAAAAATTGAGCGTCTATAAGGTATCATTGCTTTTCTGCTTCAAGGAGGTTACCGATGCGCTGCAAAATGCAAGTCATGATTGGGTTCCTGTTAATAATGTTTGGGAGTGGCTGTGTGCCTTCTGCTGGACAGCCAGAAGATTTAGATCCGCTGCAGGAAGCGGCCGTAAACATTACAGTTCTAGACAAAGCCGGAGACCCAGTGCCAGATGTGGCCCTTCGTTACCGGCTGGATGAGAATGGCTTTGCCGTGACGCATGTGGTGGGTGCGCCAACACCAGAGGCAACGGCAACGCCCCGCCCCATCAATTGGCAATCAGCACCCTGCCTTGACCAGGATCAAAACGGTGTCTGCAAGACCTTTCAGGCCCAGTTGGCCTGCGATGCCTTCTATGTGGTTGAAGCACAGCATTCGTCGTATCAATTTGAGATGGCTTATGTAACAACGAGGTTGGTAAACGGCCGTTGCCTGGCCGATACCCCAGAGCTAATCTTGCAGGAATCCCAGACAGGCAAGATTTGCACAGCCATCGCTGTTGCCGCCATAAACCTGGCCGTCGTGGATGAAAATGGCGACAAGCTAATTTCAGCCCGCGCCGCTTATCGCGTTAACGATAGGGAAATTGAGGTGATGCGGACCGCTGACTTTTGCCGGGATGGCGAAATTTGCGGCGGCAGTTTTTCAGGCGGTGATGAGCAGCCAGGCCATTACGAGATTTGGGCAGAGGCCGACGGCTATTTGCCCGCCACCACAACCGTAGACGTAGGCATGGATGCCGAGGGCTGCCACGTAGCTGCCCAGGTGATTACCATTGCACTACAGCCGGGTGAAAGCCAGGATGCCCAGGCGACGCCTTTCTGCCAGGAAAGAGATGTCCCCTCCATGTACATTGAGGTGATGAATGAGGCGCAGCGGCCAGAGCCTTGGGCCACGGTCACTTATCAAATTGATGGCGGGGATTGGCAGTCGCCAACTTGCGTGAATGCCGAGGCCTGTTCCATCTTTCAGGCCGGGTTGGATCAGTCTGGGACGTTTATCATTCGGGCAGAAAAGGAAGGGTTTCAGACGGCGCTTGTGGTAAGCGATGTTCCGCTGCATCCCAATGGCTGCCATGTGGTCACGCAGCGGCCGCAAATTATCCTTAAACCTGAGGAGTGAAGTGGATTATTTCTATTTGAAATCTTTTTCCCCAGCGCGAATGGGCACAGTGAGCCAGTTTTCGCGTGGGGGGAGAGGGCAGCTGTAGTAAGGGGAATAGGCGCAGTAGGGATTGTAACTGTAATTGAAGTCGATTTTGATACGGCCGTCTCCCAAATCTGCCAAACCAGGCCGGTGATTATCCAGATAGCGTCCCGCGCCGTAGGTTTCTTTGCCGCTTATGGCATCGCGGAAGGGCAAAAAGAACTCCTGGCCGTAGATGTCGCTGTAAATGATCAGGCTGGCTGGTTCCCCATCTACCTCAAACGTAATGCGACCCCAGCGGCGATACGGCCGTACCTCCCCCGTACTCGTTTCCATCTCAATCATCGGTTCCGTCGCGGCAAAGCGTTCCACTGGAACCACTAAATTCAGCGCCTCATTCGCCTCAAAATAGGCCAGCCCGTCAAAATTTTCGCGCTGTTCTTCATCCAGCGGTGACTGCGGATGGAATTGCATAAATTGGTCAATCTCTCTACGAAAATGCGTTAAGTCGTTCATCATACCGTCCATTTTTAGGAGTTTCATCTGCTGATCGGACAACGTGGCTTGGGGAAATATTACCGCAACTGTTTGGCTTAACGGCCGTTTTCCGGCCGCCATGCACCATAAAAAAAGGACATCCTCTGGGGATGTCCTCGTTAAGGCGGAGAGGGTGGGATTCGAACCCACGGTGACCGCAAGGCCACAGTGCTTTTCGAGAGCACCCCAATCGTCCACTCTGGCACCTCTCCGTTTTCAGTAATCGGTAATCAGTATTCAGTAATCAGTTTCTTGTCACTTTTTACTTTTAACTTATCACTGCCTACTGGCTCTTAAATTTTGAAAGAACTGCTGCAATAAATCTGCTGCTTCCGCCTCCAGTACGCCGCTGGTAATGCTGACACGATGGTTAAAGCGCGTTTCATCCAGCACGTTGACAATGGAGCCATGTGCCCCAAAGCGGACATCTTTGGCCCCGTACACCAGCCGGGGCAGCCGCGCCTGGATCATGGCCCCGGCACACATCGGGCACGGTTCCAACGTGCAGTAGAGCGTGACGCCCAACAGCCGCCAGTTTTGTACGGTTACGGCCGTTTCCTGCAAGGCAATCATCTCGGCATGGGCGGTTGGGTTTTGGTCGCTTTCTTTGCGATTAAATCCCTGGCCGACGATACGGCCGTCTAGCACCGCCACCGCCCCCACAGGCACTTCACCTAAAGCCGCAGCTTCCGCTGCCAGCGCCAGCGCCACCCGCATCCACTGTTCATCTTCGGCCTGTTGTGCTTCGTTCTGGTTGATAACGTTCAGTTCATTCACAGCGCCAGAATTATAACAAACTCACCCCTGCCAAGCGAATCAGCTACATGGTGAGCTGTTCTGGCACAATGCCCAGTGCGTGGGCAATCTTATTGATGGTAATCCTGCGCAGATTTGCTCCCGGCTTTTCCATTTGCGAATAAGCCGATTGGGAAATCCGCATCTTTTGCGCCACATCTTGCTGCGAATGGCCAAGATGTTCGCGCCAGGCGCGGATGAGGCTCATCTCTTCCAAAATGTGTTTTTCTACCACCGCCTGGGGAATAGTGATAGCTTCATCTAATTTAGCCATTGTCAAATATTCATCGTAAGGCACTAGCACAAAAATCGGCTGGCCATCTTTTTCAATAATTTGGTGATTAATAGGTGCGATCATCTCGTTTTTTTACCTCTTCAATTTCTATAACGCGCAATTGATCCTCAACTTCAAACATCACTCGGTACGATCCCACACGCAAACGAAATCCAGGGCGATTTACCAACGCTTTTACATTTTGGCAATCGGGCCAATTTTCTAATGAGCGAACAGACACAACAATTTGCTTTTGGTGCTGCTGCTGAATGCGTTTTAACTGTTTCAGCGCTTTTCGTGTCCACTCGATGGAATACATGGGATAATTATAAGTCAGATATAAGTTTTATAGCAATAGCCAGCCTTCCCAAAATTTTTTCTACTTTCACTTCTCGTAGTGAATTCAATGTGCAAAAGCGGGTAAATGATAGATCATGACCCCAGGCGTTGTGTTATGATTACCCAGTATAAAATTGTAAACTTTCTGGTTTTGACGGTGCCATTTTATGCTTTCAACCGTCATGAAAAAAGCCTTGTTTGCGTAATGGAGATAAAAACACGCTATGCGTAAAAACCGACTAATTTCTATTTTTGTCATTGTGCTTTTGATTTTGGTAGCCTGCCGGGAAGAGGAACCGCTGCCAACGCCGGTTCCCACCATCACCGTCCCTACGCCGGTGCCCTCCGCTACGCCGTTCACCACAGAGTCTGGGACGGAAACGGCCGTTGCCACGCCAGCCCCCGTGCAAATTGACCCAGAAGAGATCGATTGGCCGCCGCAGGTGCTGTACAGCAGCCCGACCCCCGGCGAGGAAGTCCTGCTCGACGGAGCCATCACCATTCGCTTTGACCAGCCAATGAACCAGCAGGCAGTGGAAAACGCCTTTGCCATTACCCCGGCCGGTGGCGACGAAAAAGTAAGCGGCAATTTCTCCTGGCCCCGCCCGGACACTGTGATCTTTACGCCGCAATCCGACTACCAACGGCGGCAAACCTACCGGGTGCAAATTGACGAAACGGCCGAATCTGCCAATGGCCTCACCCTAGAACTGCCCGTCGAACTGCTGCTGCAAACCGTGGGCGCTTTGGAAGTTAGCCAGGTTATTCCCGCTGACGGCAGCATCGACGTGCAAACCGACGGGGCCATTACCGTGTTGTTCAACCGTCCGGTAGTGCCGCTTGTTAGCAGCGGCCAGCAAACCAATCTGCCCCAGCCGCTTAACTTTGACCCACCCGTGAGCGGGCAGGGGGAATGGACCTCCACCAGCATTTACCGCTTTGTGCCGGATGAACCGCTGGCCGGGGCCACGACATATCGCATAGCCATTGATGATGCTCTGACCGATCTGGTTGGCGTGGGGCTGGAGCAGCCCTTTTCTGCCCAGTTCACCACGCTCAACCCCGACATTGTCACCGTGCAGCCAGACAGCACCGCTGATCTGATCCCCACCGCGCCAATTACCATCACCTTCAACATGCCGATGGATCGCGCCACCACCGAAGCCGCCCTCTCCTTAAGCAATCTTGGTGAAGGTACCGACGCTGCCTTAAATTTTGAGTGGCTGGAAAATGACCGTGTGCTGCAAATGACGCCCCAAAATCTGTTGGAGCTTGACAGCGCGTACCAACTGCTGATCGATAGTTCGGCGCGGGCGGCCAACGGTGAAGCCAGCCTGGGCGAGAGTGAATCATTTGTTTATGCAACTGTGCCCTTTCCGGGCATTATTCGCACCGTGCCCGCAGCCGGTGGCGTTCCCGAACGATTCCAGCGGGGCATTGTTGTTCAATTTGCTTCGCCAATGAATTGGGACACGGTTGAAGGCAACATTCGCATCGATCCAGAACCCGCCCGGATGACCACCTTTGTAAACCAGTTTAGCAACGAAATTACGCTTGACTTCAACCTGGAGCTGAACACCAACTACACAGTTGTTGTGCCCGGTTTTGTCGCCGATCCGTATGGCAATACGCTGGGCGAACCGTACACTTTCCGCTTCACCACGCCGGGGCGTGCTCCCATCGCTTCGTTAGGGCTGCCGCCGCGCCTCAGCCAGTTCAGCACCAGCTTTTCTAGCAACGTGAATGTGATTCACGTGAATGTGTCCCGATTGGATTTGTCGCTTTACGAACTGGGTCTGCCGCTCAATTTGCTGAATCGGCCGTATGATGTCACCGATTACCGCCCGGCGGCGTCTCCAATTCGCACCTGGTCGCTGCCGCAAGACGCGCCGCGTGATGAGGTGCAAACCGTGACGGTGCCGCTGGCCGGGGAAGGGGGCGGTTCATTGACGCCTGGCATTTATTTGCTCACGGTAGACGCCCCAGAAACAAACGAGGAAGTGCGCTTTTGGCAAAATCAGCGCAACCTGCTGCTGGTAGCCGACACCAACGTTGTGGTGAAGGAGATGTTTGGTGCGGTGCACGTTTGGGTGACCGATTTGCAAACCGGGCAGCCTGTGTCTGGCCGCAATCTGACGCTGTACAGCGAGCAGGGGGTGTCGCTGGGCACGGCCGTTTCCGACAACAATGGCTTTGCTCAATTTGATTACAACCCCACCAACGACTTCCTGGAAGGGGCTACGGTTGTCAGTGGCCAACCGGGGCAGGCCGGGTTTGGCATCGGCAGCAGCATTTGGGATGAGGGCATCCGCCCGTGGGAGTTTGACGTGCCTGCTTCCAGCGGGGATGAGGTGGATACCCTGACCTACATCTACACCGACCGGCCCATTTATCGCCCGGGTGACACGGTTCATTTCAAGGGCATTGTGCGCAATACGAATTACGGCCGTTACACCCAACCCAACGTGACCAATCTGGATTTGCGCCTGGGCAGCTTCAATTTCTTTGGCGGTGAGCCATTCGAACGCACCCTGCCTGTGCAGGTTGGGCCAGATGGCAGCTTTAGCGGCGAATACCAGCTTCCGGCAGATTTGGCGCTGGGAACCTACCAGTTTTATGTGCAAAGCAGCACCGTAGAGGCATTCCGCCAATTCACGGTAGCTGAGTACCGCACCCCAGAATTTTTGGTCAACATGACGCCCGACGCGCCGGAGCAGCTGCGCGGTGAAAGCGTGACGGTTGCCCTTAGCGCCGAATATTTCTTTGGCGGCCCGGCCACCGACTTGCCGGTGGAGTGGACGGTGTATGAAGAGGCGTACCAGCCCACGCCCAGCAGCGGCCCGTTTTACAGCTTTGGCGATGCGGGTGGCTTTTTGTTTGAAGACCCAGGTTTCTTTGGCGGCTTTGGCGGGGGTGGGGCGTTTGGCAGCTACCTGATCAATGGCAACGGCCGTACCGATGAAAACGGCCGTCTCCTCATTGAACTGCCCGCCGACCTGCTGCAAGATGTGGACGAAGGCAGCCGCATCATCACCGTAGAGGCCAACGTGCTGGACCTGTCTGAATTCCCCGTGAGCAGCCGGGCCCGCGTGGTGCTGCACGCCGCAGAAACCTACGTGGGCATTCAGCCAGACGATTTTATTGGCCGGGCGGGCAGTGAGGCCATTGTGAACTTGCAGACGCTTGATTGGGACGGCCGTTCCGTGCCTAGCCAGCCAGTAGAGGTTGTCTTTTACCGGCGTGAATGGGTACCCAACCGCACGCAGGACTTTGGCGTTTACTACACCAGATGGGACACCGTGGATACCGAAGTGGCCCGCGCCAGCGTAACCACCAATGCCCAGGGGCAAGCGGCCGCCAGCTTTACGCCAGAGGAAGGCGGCACCTTCATTGCCGTGGCCACCGTTACCGATGCGGACGGGCGCGAGCAGTTTAGCAGCACCACCATTTGGGTGGCAGACAGCGGCCAGATTGGCTGGCAAATCGATCCGCGAGACAAATCGATGACCCTGACGC
Organism: Ardenticatenaceae bacterium; assembly: GCA_020634495.1. The sequence continues at coordinate 69,427 of JACKBR010000020.1, forward strand.
CCGACAACACAAGCTACGCCCCCGGCGACACCGCCCGCGTGCTGATCCAATCTCCGTTTACGGAGCCGGTACGGGCCTGGCTCACCATTGAGCGGGGCCAACTGCTGGAGCAGCGGGTGATCACTGTGAATGGCAGCAGCGACGTGCTGGAGATTCCCATCACCGCCGCCATGTCGCCCAATGCCTTTGTCACCGTCACGGCCATCAAAGGTGTCACCGATGGCCGCGATCGGTATCCTGAAATGCGCCTGGGCATTGCCGAACTGCCCGTTTCTACCGAGCAGCAGGCGTTGACCGTCACGCTGACCCCGCAGCAGGAGACGTTTGAGCCGGGCGATACGGCCGTCTACACCATCAACGTCACCGACTACCAGGGCAATCCTGTGCAGGCAGATGTTTCGCTGGCGCTGGTTGACCTGGCTGTACTCACCCTGAAAGACGACAACGCGCCTGATATTCTGGATGCGTTTTATGCCGAGCAGCCGTACCGCAGCCGCCTGGGTTCTGGCCTCATTGTTTCCGGCGAAAGTTACCCCATCGAAATTCCGGTGGAGCAGCTTGGCTTTGGCGGCGGTGGCGGCGGCGAAGTGGCCGATACCGCCCTGGCTCGTGGCCTCGGCGACGATGACGAGGGCGTGCGCCAGGACTTTCCCGACACGGCCTTTTGGCAGGCCAGCCTGACCACTGATGCCGATGGCCAGGCCACGATAGAAATTCCCCTGCCGGATAATCTGACTACCTGGCGCTTAAGCAGCAAAGCGGTGACGCCAGACACGCTGGTGGGCCAAAATTCGGTGGACATCATCACCACGCTGCCCTTGCTGGTGCGCCCCGTCACGCCCCGTTTCTTCACCGTGGGCGATGTGGTGGAGCTGGGAGCGATTGTGAATAACAACACGGATGAGGCGCTGGAAACGGCCGTTTCCCTGCAAGCAAATGGCGTCATCCTCAGTGGCGAATCGACCCAAACCATCACCGTGCCCGCCAATGGGCAGCGGCTGGTGCGCTGGCCCGTCACCGTAGAAAACGTGGCGGGCGTAGACCTGACCTTCCGCGTAGAAGGCGGCGACTACAGCGACGCCAGCAAACCCACCTTTAGCGATGGCGGCGATATTCCCGTTTACCGCTACACGGGCAGCGATGTGGTAGCAACCGCTGGCCAGCTCGACGAAGCCGGTCGGCGCGTGGAAGCCATCTTGCTGCCGCCCGGCGTTGATCCGACTCAGGGCGAAGTGGCCATCACCCTCAGTCCCTCGCTGGCGGCGGCGCTGATGGACAGCATTCAGCTGAACAACGAGACGGAATACGCAACGTTGTGTACCTATGCGGTGACGGATCGACTGCTGCCTAACGCCGCCTTGCTCAATCTGGCGCAGCAATTGCCTGCGGCCAGCCTGGACGCTGCGGATGTTGCAGAATCTGAAGCAATTGTGAAAACCAGCGTGGCGCAGCTAGAGCAACTGGTGTTGGCTGATGGCGGTTGGGGCTGGTGCAGCAGCGTGGAAAGCGATCTGTGGCTGACGGCCTATGCTTTGTTTGGCCTGGCCCAGGCGCGGGAATTGGGCTACACGGTGCAGCCCAGCGTTTTAGAAAACGCGGCCAACTATCTGGTGGTGCAGCTTGTTTCCCCATCGCCCCAGCTCACGGCTTTTGAGGTGAACCGGCAGGCGTTTTTCCTGTATGTTTTGGCCCAGTTGAACCCCAACATTGTGGCGGATTTGGACAGGCTGGTGGACGAAAACCGCAGCTTGCTGGACCCGTACGCCCGGGCGTTGGTCGCCTTGGCCTATGCCGATTTGGGTATTGTGGATGATCGGGTGGAAACGCTGCTGAACGATCTGAATGACAGCGCGGTGGTGAGCGCCACCGGGACGCATTGGCAAGATGCCAGCCGCGACTTCCGCAATCTGAACAGTGATGTGCGCGGTACGGCCGTTGTCCTGCGCACCTTAGCCGAACTCGATCCAGACAATCCGCTGCTGCCGGGGGCCGTGCGCTGGCTGATGAGCGCCCGTACAGCCCAATTGTGGTCAACTTCACATGAAACAGCCTGGACGCTCCTCTCCCTGACGGAGTGGATGGTGGCTACAGGCGAGCTGGATGCCAATTATGATTACAGTTTAGAGGTCAATTTGCAGGCGGTGACAGACGGCCGTTTTACCACCAGCACCGTCACCAACAGCCGCAACCTCTCGTTGCCCATTGGCGATTTGCTGCTGGAAGATGCCAACTTCTTCAACTTTGGGCGTGGGGTTGGAGACGGCCGTCTTTACTACACCATGCACTTAGAGAGCAGCATCGACATGAGTTTTATCTCGCCAGTTAACCGGGGCGTGTCTGTGGAGCGTGTTTACTACGACGCGGAATGCGATCCGGAAACGGAAACCTGCCAGCCTATCACCGAGATTGAAGCGGGCCAGCAGGTGCGGGTGGTGCTGACCGTCATTGCCGAAAACGATCTGGTCTACGCCATGATCGAAGACCCGATTCCGGCCGGAACGGAGGCCATCGACCCAGGGCTGAACATTAATTCGCCGACGCAAGGCGGTGAGGTGAACCGCGTAGATGAGGATTATCGTTACGGCTACTGGGGCTGGTGGTATTTCAACCAGATAGAGTACCGGGATGAGCAGGTGGTCTTCCTGGCCAACTTCTTACCCGCAGGCACCTACCAGTACAGCTACTTCCTGCAAGCCACCATTCCCGGCGAGTACCAGGTGCGCCCCACCTTTGCCCGCCAGACATTCTTCCCGGAGGTGAACGGCCGTTCCGCTGGTCTGGTCTTCAAAATCACACAATAAAAGAAGCCGATTCAGTCCCCAGAAGTTTCGTCTCTTTGCTGCCCAGGTCTCAATGCATGATAAATTTTCCATTTTGCATTGAGACCTCCAGGGATATGTTTTGATAATTGTTCTTCTTTCACTAAGCCCTGAGCGCTCTGTGTCTGGGTTTTGAGTTCGATTCTGTTTCGAGCTGGATCGCGAAAAATAAGCGATTGCGATCCATCAGGCCAGGCAGTATCTTCTTCAATAGGAACATCATGCTTTCGTAAATGTTTCCGCCATGACGAAATATTTGCTGGGCTAATGCCGAAAGAAATTTGACCCGCTTTATCCAGCGCTAAGGATGCGTTTTGGCTCTCGGCAGTTGTAGGGGGGGCTTGAAAAAGTAAAAGGGTGCCATCATCGTATTGTAGAAGAGAATATTGATCCTGCACTCGGTTGGCAACCACTAATCCGACAATATTTGTATAAAAGCTTTCTGCAATGTCTAAATTGCTGACAAATAGTGTCGCTTCCTTTAAAACTTCTAACATCTCGGATCCCATTTTTTCCTCCTAATTGATAAAGCAAAATGGATTAGTAGGCTTGGATAGTGTTCTCCCAGCAGCGTTCCGGTTGTTCCCGCGCCAATACGGCCGTACGCTGATTGGCTATGAGGTATTGAACCTCGTTGTTGATGTAAAGTAAATGGTCATCTGACGGTTAACTCAATGGTTGGCGAACAGTCGGCCAGGTGAACCGGATCACTCATCGCAAAAAGCACCTCGCGCTCTCCCTGGAAGGGTTCCCTGCTGTGCGCTGTACGGATATTGTCAATAAGCATCAAGTCGCCTGCTTGCAGCGGCTCACGGGCGATATTCTCCTCGTAGACTTCGTTGATTGTCTGCACAATATCCTCGCCAATTGGGTCACCATTGCCAAATTGGGTGTTAAACGGCAGCCCGTCGGAACCATAGAATTCTACCAGGTATTCACGCACCTCAGGGTCTAATGTCCACTCATTTAGAAAGGCGATCTGGTTGAACCAGCAGCGCTGGCCAGTGACGGGGTGATGAATAATGGCGCTGCGCCGCTGTCGGGTGCGCAGGCCCCCGTCTGGCTGCCATTCGAACTCAATCGCGTTGCTGCGACAATAAGCTTCTACGGCACGACGGTCGTCAGTGCCGAATGACTCAGCGATAGACGATCCCATCTCTTCGTTGTAGTTGCGGATGAGCAGCCAGCCCTCTTGTTCAAAACGCCTGGTCAACTCGGCGGGAAGAGCCTTGAGCATGGTGGGTGCATCGGCCACTCCAGTCTCTCCACCGGACGTGGCTCCACTGAGACAGGCAAAAAATATCAGGCTGGGAAACTCACACAGGTAGCTCAATTCGTGATGCGAACACATTGGCTGGTTTGCTGCCCATTTGGATGCAGCGTAAACGCCGTTGGCGTAAACTTGCCGAGGGTCAAAAGGCTCCATCTCGGTCATCAAACCATCTGCGAGGTTGCGAAAGACGGCTCCAATCTCGGCTGCGTTATTTAGCCCCAGCCCACGAACCAGTACAGAGCCATGCTCGGCGACAATGGCACGCAGGGCGGCCCGGTGTTTGGCTGCCCATCCTGGAGCGTCGCTGCTGGCCTCAACCTGAAGCATGGGTGGTTTGTTTGGATGTAGATCAACGTTGAAGGTGAAAAATGGTGGTGAATTTATGGACATCTTGATCTCCTTATTAGGCTGTTGTGACTGGATAAGTGAATGATTTGGCATGGTGCAGCACAGCTTGTGCTGCCTTGGCTGGATGGGTGCGTAGGAAGTAGTGACCGCCTTTGGCAAGTTCGAAAAGATCAACCTTTTCCGCCAGTATTTGCCAACGGCCGTACTGCTGCGGAAATTCTGCTGTAATCGGGTCGTCGGCGGCAACCACAACGGTGATTGGTGCTTCGAGCTTATCTTCCGGCGGGTTGTCCAGGATGTCGGCAAAATAGCTGCTGGCAGATACAAAATCGTGGCGGAAGGCGGCCCCAATATGCTGGGCATGTTGCCCATCCAACTCGCCGAGTTCTGTGTAGCCGCTGTCGGCGCTTAACTCTGCGGCGATGTCCGTATCACTCCGCCTGACCAGTTCGGCGATATCGGCTCGCCGAACGGCCGCATCACCAAGCAGTTGGGCACCGATGAAGACCCGTTGCACCTTAACCCCGCGCTCTTGCAACTTTTTAGCCGTGGCCACGGCCAGGGCCGCGCCTGAGGAATGACCCCACAACAACAGTTGGCGAAGGCCACGTTGGATAATCTCGGCAACAATTTGGTCAACAATTTGTGGCAGTGGCGCAAAAAGCTCACTCTCAGCTGACAGGTCGTGGCCGGGTAACTCCACCGCATGTACACATAATCCGTTGTGTCGTAGGCTGGTAGCCATTGGCTGGAAGTTCACTGCGTTACCGCCAGCGTATGGGAAGCACACCAATGCGCCAGACGGCACACCGTCTGGTTCTGCCAATACCTGAAGTAGTTCACTGTCTCGCTTGGTACGGCCGTCCATCAGGCCAGCCAGATCGGCAAGAACAGGAAAACGTGTGACATCCTTGAGAGACACTGCCCGGTTTAAGCGAATAGCTAGCCTGACGGCTGCCAGCGAGGTGCCGCCCCGGTCGAAGAAATTATCTTGTCGGCCAAGCTGCTGCTCTGGGATGTTCAGAACCTTAGCCCAGGCCGCGGCAAGCCTTTGTTCAGTTGGTGTCCGCAGCGGTTGGGAGACCGTCCTCACGTCCTTGAGTTCACCTGCAAGTGTCCGTAATATTTTGCGGTTAATCTTCCCATTGCCGGTGAGAGGCAAACTTTCTTGCCAATGGAAGATCGAAGGAACCATGTATGCGGGCAGCGACTGGCTCAACTGCCCCTGCAAAACATCATTCTCAAGCGGTTGCTGACCGGAGTAGAAGCCCACCAGGTGTTTGCTGTGATTAGATCGTACTGTAACCACCACTGCCCCGTTCCGCACCCCTGGTACGTCCAACAAAGCATTTTCTATATCACCAATCTCGATCCGGAAGCCGCGTATTTTCACTTGAGCATCCCGTCTACCCAGGAAATCCAGTTTGCCATCGGGCCGCCAACGGCCGTAATCACCACTGCGGTAGAGTCGTTCACCCTTGCGGATAGGGTCTGGCATGTACGCCAGCCGGGTGCGTTCCGGATCATTGATGTAGCCGCGACCGACACAGACGCCAGAAAATACGATCTCGCCCGGTGCGCCAAGCGGTACCGGCAACAAATACTCATCAACAACATAGATGTACACATTGTTGATTGCCGAACCAAGCGGAACCCGCTCCCCTTCCGGTGGACGACTCATAACCTCGTGGTTGGTGTCGTCCGAAGTCTCAGTTAGCCCATAGGCATTTACAAGCTTGATGGCGGGCATGGCTGCAAACCAGCGCTGGGTAAGTTTCTTGGTGAGCGCCTCGCCAGTAACCGAAACGTACCGCAAATCTGGCAGTTCACGCGGGTATTGATCCAGATAGGACAAGACGACCTCAAGGTAAGAGGGGACAACCTGCATGACTGAGACACGGCCGTCAACGATCGTATTGACAAATCGCTCCACATCCAAGATCACCTCTTGCTTAACGATTAGGGTTCGCCCACCAACCAGTAGAGCCGAGACCAGTTGCCACAAAGAAATATCAAAGCATTGTGGCGCAATTTGGGCCACAACCTGCTCAGCGCCGATCTCCAAATCATCAATTTTGGCGTAAAGGTGATTGAGCATGCCTGCGTGCTCAACCATCGCCCCTTTGGGTTCGCCCGTTGAGCCAGAGGTGAAATAGATATAGGCTAGCTGTTCTGGTTCGACTTGAATGCCCAGGTTATCCTCGGCGTGATCTTCTTCGTACACCGCTGGAATATGGAGTACCTGTACGTTGGGCTTCCCGTCAAGAGCTTGTTTGAGGGTCGTTGTGCTGCCGGGTTCGGTGAGCACGATCTGGCACTCGGCACGAGAGAGCATGGCGTCAATGCGATCGGCTGGGAAATTTGGCTCTACGGGTAGATACACACCCCCTGTTTTGAAGATTGCGAGTACGGCCGTCATCCAGTCCAAATTTCGCTCTGTCACTACGGCAACAACGCCTTCTCTCCTCAAACCACATGCCAGCAGGGCTTGCCCCAGCCTGTTGGCCCGTGCGTTAAGCTCACGGTACGTCCACTCTTGATCAGCATAAATTGCGGCAATGTCATTCGGATGGGCTTGCACCTGCTGCTCAAACAACTCATGGAAGCTATAGCTTGGCAGTTCGCGGTGCGGCCCTGCAAGCCCTTCAATCAGGAAATCAAGCTCGTTGTCAGAGAGCAGATGCTGATGCCAATGATCGGCGTCTGGGTCTGCGGCGATCAGCGCGAGCGCTTTTAGATGATAATCGCCAATCCTGGCGGCGTAGTCTGCGTCCACTGCCTCAGTGCGAAAATGCAGTTGTAAGTGAAGTCGATTTTCTTGCTGCCAGATGTTTACCCGTAAAATGGTCTCTTTGGCAAGATCGGGGCTATTGCCTGTTGGGTTGAAAACAGTTTCGAATAACGGGTCTGTTAGATTCAGTTCGCGCTTGAGCTCTCCGACCGGAAACGCTTTGTGGGCTAACAGCGCTGCCTCAGCCCGATGAGTTTTCACCAGCAGCGTCCGCCAGGAATCAGATGCAGTAGATAACTGGCAGGGGAGCGGCTGGCTCCCTTTCAGCGCCACATAACCTGTTACCACCTCACTTTCACCAGACAGCGCGGCGAGAACTTTAGCATGTGCCGCCAGAAGAATTGCGTTTAGCGATATGTCCAGGTCATCTGCTATTTTGCGCAGTGCTGTCACGAGGTTGTCGGCAACCGTAACCTCGTGTTTAGCGGTTCCTGGCGCTGAATTGTGGCTCCATCTTGGGATTGCGGTCAGCCCGCTGTTATTTAGCACGCTTTGCCAGTAGTTTCTGCTTGTCTCTTTTAATAACCTATCCATGGAAATGCCCTCCTTAGTCTATTTGCCTTTTACATACTTACGCTACCTGCTTGACTGGAATCTCAGAATTTAAATTTCTCTCCAACGGTTGGTTAGAAACGGCCGTTACCGCCACCCTGGCACCATACGCATTTTGAACCTCCATGGCCGGGTTATCGCCCCACACCTGGTGAGGTGGAACATCCTCACCCTTCATAAGAAAGGCTCCAGAAACAAGCTGAGCGCCATCACCCATAGTCACGCCATAGTGAACCAGGCTGCCGACCCCAATGGTGCAGCCGTTGCCAATGCTAACCCGGTCTAGCTTGAAGCCCCCATCCTCCTGCGAGTGGCACTGGACAATGCTTCCTTCATTAAGCGTACAGAAATCCCCAACAGTTACCATAGTCCTCTCTGTGATGAGTCCACCGTCATCAAATAAACGCTTGCCGATCTTGGCACCTAAAAGCCGCCAAGCAACACTTTTAAGCGGAGTGCCATCAAAAAGCAGCAGTTGCGTACGCCGCACCGACAACTTCCAGAATCGCTCATGAAACCAGAAATACGGATCATAGATAGAACATTGCTGAGGTTGGAGTGCCAGGAACGAAGTAGAGGCACGTTCCATGAATCCCTGGAAAAAAAGTCTGAGCAAGAGGTTGAGCAGAACGGACAGCCCTAAAACTGACACACCGGCGGTTAGAGAAAGTTTTACGGCACTAAAACCGAGTAACATGGTTCCGCTAAAAATGAGCCACTGACTCAGAAGAAATAACCCCATGGTGATAAGGTTGTGCTTGTTCTTCGCAGCAAGTTGGCGGCCCAATTCCTCCTCGCTTCTGGGGTGATTTAGCCCTGTGTCACGCTGAACCGAGCGTGGAATCTCAAAGCTGGGTGAACCTAACAGCCCAACGTCCTGGCGTTCGTCACCGTCAACCGGAACCATAACCTTGGTTGCCAGCAAGCAATTGTTGCCCGTTTTGCCCTGCGAAGGATAGGCAATATGGTTTCCTAGGAAGTTGTCTGCGCCAATTGTCACCTGGGACAAGCAAAAGGACGTGTTTGAGTAGTGGGCGTTGATCATTGATAATCCGTCGGCAATCATCGAGCCGCGACCGATAGACACCAGGAACGGGTTGTCGTGCTTCACGGATGATCCGAAGTTAGACCCAGTTTGCACAATCCCTTCAGAGAGGTCGTATCCAATCCAGCGCAAGTAGTTGACAATGTAGGAGCTATCACCAAAGAGGAGGACGAAGAACTTGACATTGGTTAGACGCACAATGGCCCGATGAATCAAATAATGAAAACCGTACAGCGAATAATCTTTATCTGGTTTCAGGACGAGGTTTAGCAGGCGAGGAATCGTCACCACAACAATCAGACGAATAAGGATGGAGCCAAAGAAAAGCAGGCTGGAGAGGAGCAGCACATCAGCATAAAAAATCCATTGCGAGAAGGCAAAAGATTCAGGAGAAGCGAAGTACACCCGGTCATCTATAATAGAAACCAACCAAACGATAAAGCTAAATGATACTGACGAGAGCACAAACCAGACCAACAGCTGTGCTACAGAGAAGGCAATTTTTCTTAGGGGAGTACAGTTGTTAGAGGGAACCGTTCGATAGTCCATTTTTGTCCGCGTGCGGGCAGGAGAGCCGCAGCGGTGCTCACCAGCTGGAATTGATTGTCCGGCGATTAGCGAAGAAGAATGACCAAGCTGTGCCCCATCCCCCAGCGAGGTATCAATGTCCAGCACTGTCATCTCCCCAATGTACACGCCCCGCCCAAGGGTAACAGGGCCAATTTGAATTACGCCATTTTGGGCTCGGTAACAATTGATGAAGGCGTCTTTGCAAATCACGGTGTTGTCGCCGACCGTGAGTAGATCGGTACAGACAGGCACATGGGGGGAAACAATCACCACGTTTCGGCCTATCTTAGCCCCCAACGCCCTCAGGTAAAGTATGTAAATTGGTGCCCCGGCAAAAAGAGCCAGTGGATTCAGGCGCACTAGCGTCCTGACGACCCAGAAGCGGAAGTAGGTGAAGCTCCAAACATGGAACTGCTGAGGCTGCCAGCGTCCGATGAGCAGCCATTTAGCGACTATAGGCAGGGTACACATGCCCAGGAATATGCCATTGCCTATGGCGACTGTTCGTAAGAAGATCTCAACGAGATTTACGCTCGCGAATATCCAATTGTAGCCTTGAGCAAGGGCTAAGGTGAGCAGATAAAAGTAGCCAAACAGGAAAAGCACCTGGATCCCACCGCAGAGAATGTACATTGGTGTGCTAACGGCCGTTTCCGTTTGGGTCGTGGCAAGTGCTTTTTGAGCCGGCAAAGAGTTTGAAACTGGAACCGATGAGGCGGAGGTGCCGTTAAGCATCGCTGCCAGGCTGCTAATTGTTGGGTGTGCGTACACCTTCTTGATTGGGATAGGTGGCAGATTTGTTTGCTTGCGCAGGCGGGCGCAGAAGCGAGCCATCACCATTGAGTCGGCCCCCAAATCGTTGAAGAAATGGCTGTCTACTGAGACCTGCCCCAGGCTCATGATGTCTGCCAGCACCTCGCTAAGAAGCTGTTCGGTTGGGGTCGGGACGGTTGCTGAAAGTTCTAACGCCAGGTCATGAATTGTCGGATGCGCATAAACTTTCTTGATCGGCACGGGTGGCAGGTTTGTTTGCTTGCGCAGGCGGGCGCAAAAGCGAGCCATCACCATTGAGTCGGCCCCTAAATCGGTGAAGAAATGGCTGTTTACAGAGACCTGTTCCAGGCCCATGATGTCTGCCAGTACCCCGCTTAGGAGCTGTTCAGTTGAGAGTCTCTCGGTTGTGAGCTTGTCCTTGGCTGTGCTGAATTCGGTTAGATTTGCGGTCATATTCTTACCGTTATTGTTCATAACAGTAATTCCTCCTGGGTATTGAATATTGATTTCAACCCGTCAGCTCTTAACCAGATATGCAGGGTCTACATGAAAAATGGGTTTAATGGGCTGACTATTTCAGGATACAGCGACGACCGTGCATAAACGGTTAGGCAATGTTTCAGAAACGATTAAACATTGCGTAGATGTTTGAGTTTAAGATGCTCACTTGGTAGATATACCAACAGCCAGTTTGCTGTAAGTGCTGCCAATTTACCGGAAGGAACAGTCCCGACATTCAATGGAGGCACAAATCTTTATCTGTGAAGCAGACGATAAAGCTTTAGGAGCAATATTTACTTTTTGTTGGAATAACCAATAGAATTTAGACTGCAGATGGTACGCAAAGGGTTGGACACTGCAACTTTAAATATAAAGTAACCGACCAATCATATTTTCAGCTGTCGGAAGGATAATGACGCTATGGTCATCCATCTGTTTTGCGTGCTTGTTTGTGGATGACCCCAAATTAACCGGGTCTATGTTGTCGATTATTATAAACCTACTCAAAATCTATTAGCTGGCACTGCGGCAATTTAGCAGATAAACCTTTCAATTAACATTAAGATTCCAATAATGGCATAGATTTCTTAATAATTATTGTTAGGAAGCCACATTTCCACATCTTATTTTAGAACGACAATGTTGCAATGGTGGTTCTCTTGGTTCTCTATTGAATGCGTGCAAAGCAGGTGATGGACAGCCTGAAAACTGCCTGCCACCTGCTTTGTAAAATTTTTAACAGTTCTATATTTTTTCACGTCGCCTTAACTACCTCTTGTGTTGGAATGATTAATATAGCAGGGTGAAGACATTTCGTTAGAAGTACTCTGTAGCATGAATAGTTGGAAAAGGGTTACGGCCGTATTGTAAGCAAGGTGGCGTGTATGGAAGCGTATACAGAAGGCACATTTACCGTTGGTGAGCAGCAAATTCATTACGTTGAAGCAGGTAAACGAGGGCGGCAAATTGCCCTCCTCATTCATGGCTGGTCCAGCTCCTGGTACGCCACTTCACCTCTTTTAGGGCAGTTGGCGCAGCGCTTCCACGTCGTTGCCATCGACCTGCCCGGTTATGGGCAATCTCCCCCACTAGAAGAAACCACAACCATTCCCAAATATGTAGACCTGCTGGCAAACCTCATCGGCCAGATTAGCGATGGCCCGGTGGTGCTGGTGGGGCATTCGATGGGCGGCATGATTAGCCTGACGCTGGCTTTGAGCCACCCGGTTTTGGTAGAGCGCATGGTGCTGCTGAGTCCAACGATAAGCGGCCGTTTATCCACCGCCATCAATCTATTCATCAGCCCCATTACCATGATGGAGCGGTTTGGTCTGGGCAGTCTGGTAGTCACCGCCACCGAGCGGGCTTTTGTGGGATTGACAGACCGGCTAATGCGCCCGGTCTCTTTTGCCGAGCGCACGGGCATTACCAGGGCCGATTACGAACGGCTGCGCATGGATGCGCGGCGTCCGGGCCAGGGGCGCGTCCGGGCGGAATGTTACCAGGCGATGCTAGACAATGATTTAAGCGGCCGTTTAGCCGCCATCGAAACACCCTCCCTGGTAATTTGGGGAGCAGAAGATAACACCGTACCGCTGCGTGACGCCGGGGTGGTGGCCGATGAATGGCCTGCCGCCGATTTACGCATCTTGCCCAAGGCCGGACACTGGCCCCAATTTGAATCGCCCGACGTGACCCGCCGCATGGTGGCGGTTTTCCTTGGCCTGCCGCTGCACAGCAGCGCCCTTTTTAAGCCGGTAGAGGAAGATGAATTGGCCCAAATTAATGAGATTGCTCAATTTTTGGCGAACTCCGACGTGGGCAATGATTTAACGCTGCCTCAGCGCACCCGTCTGGCGGCCCAATGCCAGGTGCGTATTTTTGAACGGGGCGAAATGATTGCTGAAGCATCCACAACCAGCGACGAACTGTTTATCATTCAACAAGGGTATGTGGAAGTGTGGAAAGACCCAGACAACAATTCTGGTACGCACGATCATGACAAAATTGAGCACGTGGCCAATCTGCGCGCCGGGCAAATTACCGGAGAGCTGGCGATGCTGGATCACGGTACACGAAGCGCCGACCTGATTGCTGGCAGCGAGGGCGCAACTTTGCTGGTGCTGAGCCGCCAGCGGCTGCTGGCCCTGGTGGAAGATGATTCGGAGCTGGGGGCACGTTTCCTGTGGAATATGTCTACGGCGATGTCTACTCGGGTGCGCTTTGTGCTGTGGCAGCTAAATCAGGAGCGCCGTCAGGGGGTGGCCGAGCAGGAAGCGGCGTTTGGCAAGCTGCCCGTGCGCGGCTAAATTCAACCAGAAAACGATCTGTTTGGGAACGCTGGCCTTGGTTTTAGGCCAGCGTTTTTTGTTGCATGATGGAGACGGCCGTTTGTCACTTTTTCCTTACCTAAACATCACACCATATCTATGACATTTGCCACCCGAATTTTATCGCCGAAATAATTACACTGTAATCTATAGTTGGAGAATTTTTTATGACTCGTTCCGCGAACTCCAGAAATTATTCCCTCACCAAAATAAGTTCACCTTCAGGAGAAAAAGATGTTAACGACAAATGATCTAATGACCATTGATCCAGAAACTGTTTCTCAAGATGCACCACTGCGTGAAGTGGTGGCGGCTATGAACCGGGCCAATATTCGCCAGGTTTTGGTGGTTGACGGTAAAAAACTTGTTGGGATTGTCACTGACCGTGATGTGCGTCTGGCGGTGAACTCTCCGCTGACGGCTGAGGAACCGCTGGAACGTTTGGAACTGCTGAATGGCTACAAAGCGCAAGATTGCATGACGGTAAATCCACGCAGCGTGACCCCAGAAACGCCCATCCACAAAGTTGCCGAGCTGTTGAGCATGTATAAGTTTGGCGCATTGCCCGTTATTAAAAATGATGAACTGGTTGGGATTATTACGGTGACAGATTTATTGAACCAAATGGCGTTGATACCAGAATCTGAAGATTGAAAATCCTCCATGATTGGCCCAAATTTTTTAGAAAACACCAGATGCTAAACGCCTGGTGTTTTCTTTATTAAAGTGGCTGTTGTGAGCGTTTGCTTAGCAGCTGCCTGGTTGAGACTGGTTATTCATAGCTTAATCTTTACAATGGTGAAATGTCTCGATTGAACTTTTTTGCTTCAAAGCCTAAAGCTGCGCCACAAACGGCCGAATCGTTTATGCTGCCGCTAATAGAGCCGGTGACAGTGACGCGGGCCGAAGACAACTTTTTACAGTTGCAATGGCAAGAACCTGCGGCGCGAACCGTCATTTTTGCCGGGAGCGAACCGGGGGCGATGGTGCCGGTTTTGTCTGTGAGTGAGGCGCGGGAAGCGATGGTGGCGGGGTTGGATACGGCCGTTCGCCATTATTTCCGTCTTGAATTCCAGGGTGGGGCCTGGGACGGCCGTTCCCTGCTGGTGGCTGAACGGGTGCTGCCTCTGAAAAAAGGCGTGAACCTGCGCGACGCAGGCGGCTACCACACCCGCGATGGCCAGATGGTGCGCTGGGGTAAGCTGTATCGCTCCGGCAGCCTGTCGCGGCTGACAAAAGACGATCTGCTTTATTTGCAGCGCTTGGGCATCAGACTGGTGTGCGATTTGCGTTCTGCCGACGAGCGGGCAAAACAGCCAGATAGATTGCCCGACGTGCCTGGTTTGGTGGAACGGCCGTTGCCCATGGAAAGCGCCGACCGTTGGGAACGCCTGCGCGGCGCATTTGCCATTTTGTTCCGCAAAGGGCGCCTGGATGAATACATGCTGGACACCTATCGCCGGGTGATGATTGACCAAAATGCCCACATCATCGGTGAAATTTTCCAGCGGCTGGCAGACCCGGCGCAGCTGCCAGCCATTCTGCACTGCACCGCAGGCAAGGATCGCACCGGGCTGGTAGTGGCCATGCTGCTGCTGACGCTGGGCGTACCGCAAGAAACGGTGCTGGCCGATTACACCTTAAGCAACCGGTTTTATGCCCATTTTCGCAAAGGGATTGCCGCCGATCTGAAGCAGGTAGCCCCTTGGGGCATCTCCGTGGACGATTTGCAGGATTTGCTGCTGGTGAAAGCCAAAACGCTGCAAGGCGCTTTGGATCATTTGTGCCAGAATTACGGTTCATTGGAAGAATATTTACGCAACCAGGCGGCCGTTTCTGACGAAACCATTGCCCAGTTGCGGCATTACTGGCTTCTTAAGCTATAATTGAGTAATTGCCGTCCAATTACCCAATTACTCAATTACATATAAAATCCCCCCATGTTTCAGGTAACCCTCATTTCCACCTACGATTTAGGCCACCAGCCGTTTGGCCTGGCCTCGCCTGCCGCCTGGCTGGAGGCAGCGGGGGCTGAGGTGACTTGTGTGGATGTGTCAGTACGGCCGTTCTCACCCAAGTTTATTCAAAACGCCAGCCTCATCGCCTTTTACCTGCCCATGCACACCGCCACCCGGCTGGCCGTGAGCCTCATCCAGCGAGTGCAGCGCATCAATCCAGAAGCGCATATTTGCGCCTACGGGCTGTACGCCCCGGTTAACGAGGTGTATTTGCGCCAGCTTGGCGTACAAACCATTTTGGGCGGCGAATTTGAGCAAGGATTGGTTGATTTAGTGACGGCGCTGCGCGATGGCGTGACGTTGCCCAGCTTGCCCTCGGTTTCTTTGGCACGGCAGCAATTTGTACGGCCGTCTCGCCAAACCCTGCCTCCACTGACCGACTACGCCTACCTGGACACCCCCGCCGGACGGCGCGTTGTGGGCTACACAGAAGCGTCGCGGGGCTGCAAACATCTGTGCCGCCACTGCCCGATTGTGCCGGTGTATAACGGCCGTTTCCGCATCGTTCAGCCAGAGGTGGTGCTGGCCGACATTCGCCAGCAGGTGGCCGCCGGAGCGCAGCACATCACCTTTGGCGACCCCGACTTTCTCAACGGCCCCGGCCACGCCCTGCCTCTGGTGCAGGCCCTGCACGCCGAATTCCCCAACCTCACCTACGATGTGACCATCAAAATTGAGCATCTCAAAAAGCACGCCGATCTGCTGCCCATTTTGCGCGACACCGGCTGCCTGTTTGTGGTCAGCGCCGTGGAGGCGGTGGCCGAAGAGGTGCTGCATTTTCTGGGCAAGGGCCACACGCGAGACGATTTTGTGCAGGTTGTGCAGCAGATGCGCCAGCTTGGCCTGCCACTCACGCCCACCTTCGTCACCTTCACTCCCTGGACGACCATCCAAAATTACGCCGAATTTTTGGCGCTGATGGCCGAGCTGGAGCTGGTGGAGGCGATTAGCCCCATCCAGTATGCCATCCGGCTGTTGATTCCGGCAGGGTCGCGCTTGCTGGAGCTGGATGAGGTGCAGAGATTGGTGGAACCTTTCGACGAAGCCGCTTTGGTGTATCCCTGGAGCCATCCAGACCCGGCGGTGGATGCTCTGTACGAAACAGTGTTTAAGCTGGTGAAGGCCAGCCAAAACGCGGGCGAATCGCGCCAGACGCTGTTCAGGCGCATTTGGCAGGCGGTGCTGGCCCTGCTGCCCGAGGAGGAGCAGGCGGCCTGGGCGGCACGACTGCCCGTCCTCAGTCAGACGGCGCAGGCCGTGCCCACCCTTAGCGAAGATTGGTACTGATGAGCGGAGCCATTTACGGAGCAGTTTGCTTCCGACCTGGTTTGAAATAATTTTTGGTGAACCGCAGCCTCCCGCAGGTACCCTTTCCGACCATCGATTGGGATTAAACCTGCGGGAGGTTGGTTTGTTGCGGGTAATCGGTAAACGGTGATCCGTAAACCGGGCAATCGTAGGGGCAAGGCGGTGCGATCAAACCCTGGGCCAACGCGCCACGATTTCTCGCACCGCCTCGCCCAAAATGATGCCGCGCCACAACCCAGGCCATACCCCACACGCCAAAATGCCCCGGCCAAACCACCCCAAACGGTCGCCAAAATCGACGAAACGGTAGGGGCGAGGCGGTGCGATCAAACCTTGGGCCAACGTGCCACGATGTCTCGCATCGCCTCGCCCAAAATGATGCCGCGCCACAACCCAGGCCGTACCCCACACGCCAAAAAAACCCCAACCAATCCACCCCAAACAAGGGGCAACGGTGTTGGTGGGCCGGGCGCGGTGGGCGAGGCAACCCGGTGGCAAGACAATACGGTGGACAAAGGTTACGCCGGGTTGCCTCGCCCCTACATGGTGATTTTTGGGGAAAGTGTTAGGGTAATTTTTCCTCAATGGCGGCGAGGTTGTTGCGGGAACTGACGGTATCTGGGTGATCTGGCCCCAGCCGTTTTACGCGGATGGCCAATGCCTGCCGCATGAGCCGGGCCGCTTCGGCATAATCCCCTTCATCATGAGTCAGCCAGGCCAGGTTGTTAAGTCTAATGGCGGTTGTTGGATGGTCTGAGCCTAGCGCTTTTTCGGTGGTGGCCAGGGCGCGTTCATAATATTTCCGTGCCGCAGGCACGTCGCCCATGCTGTCTCAGAAGGAAGCCCAGATTGTTGAGGCTGGTGGCAGTATCAGGATGGTCAGGGCCAAGCGCTTTTTTCAAAGATGGCCAAAGCGCGTTCATAATACGGCCGTGCCGCAGGCAGGTCGCCCATTGCCTGAAGGAAGCCCAGATTGTTGAGGCTGCGGGCGGTATCAGGATGGTCTGGGGCCGAGGCTTTTTCCCGGATGGCCAGGGCGCGTTCATAATACGTGCCCCGCCAGGTCGCCCATCGCCCGGAAGCGAAGCCCAGATTGTTGAGGCTGGTGGCGGTGTCAGGATGGTCGGGGCCGAGGGCTTTTTTCATTGATGGCCAGGGCACGTTCATAATACGGCCGTGCGGCGGAGAGGTCGCCCATGGCTTGCCGGAGGAAGCCGAGATTGTTGAGGCTGCTGGCGGTATCGGGATGGTCGGGGCCGAGGGCTTTTTCCCGGATGGCCAGAGCGCGTTCATAATACGGCCGTGCCCCCGCCAGGTCGCCCATGGCCTGGAGAAGGTTACCCAGATTGTTAAGGCTTTGGGCGGTATCGGGATGGTCAGGGCCGAGCGCTTTTTCATAGATGGCCAGGGCGCGTTCATAAAACGGCCGTGCCCCCGCCAGGTCGCCCATGGCTTGCAGGAGAAAGCCCAGATTGTTGAGGCTGAGGGCCGTATCGGGATGGTCGGGGCCGAGCGCTTTTTCTCGGATGGCCAGAGCGCGTTCGAAGAAAGGGCGAGCGGCGGCAAAGCTGCCGTGGGAGTGAAAATAAACCCCCACTTCGTTATTTAAGTAAGCGGTGTTCCTTGTCTCTAAGCCATACCGTTCCGCCAAATTAGTCGCGCTTGCCAGGTGGGGCAGCAGGTCGCCGCAGGCGGCCCAGGTGCTCATGTCGTACTGATCATACCGGTACACTTTTGCCAACAAATCTACAGCCACTTCTACCCATTCCTGGGCCAGGTCGTCCCCCATCTGTATCCGGGCCACCGCCTGCACCAGCCGGTGCAGCGTTAATTCATCGTCTGTTCGCTGCATGAGGCTGTAGCGCCGCAGTGCCCCCAGCGCATCCTCCAGCGCCAGCTCATCGGCCACCACCGTTCGTAACGATTGTAGGGACGCAGCGCGCTGCGTCCCTACGGTGGCAATCTGTTTAACCAAAACCAGCGGAATCCCCTCCGGGTCCAAAAAGCAGCACAGGTTCAGCAGCTCCATTGCCCCTGGCGTCTGCTTCACCTGGTCAAAGGCCAGCTCCCAGGTGGTGGTAATCGTGGCGTGGTACCGCTCCGGCTTTTTGGCCCGCTGCCATAAATCATCTTGTCGTTCGGTAAACAGCCGGTGGTAAGCGGCATAGCTGCTGCCCCGTGCCAGCACATATGCCGCCGCATGCTCCAGGGCCAGCGGCAACCGCCACAATTCCTCCGCCAACGCCGCAGCCTCTTCCGTTTCTTTCTCTCCTCTTTGCCCCTTCCCCCCCTTTGCCCCTTTGCGTCGAAAAAGAAAATCCACCGCCTCATCCAGGGTAAACAAGCCCAATTCCAACACCTGACCCACGCCGTCATAGTTCGGGTTGCGGCTGGTGATGAGCACGTGGCCATTGCCCGTGCGCGGCAGGTAAGGCAGCAGCTGCCCTGGCTCAATCTGGTCGGCATTGTCATACACCAGCAGCCAGCGCTGGCTCGTTTGGCTCAAAAAGTGCAGCACGGCCTGCACCGCCACCTGCTGATCTGTTTCATTGGGGGCAATCAGCTTCAGGCGGCGGGCCAGGGCCGTGATGCTTTCGCCCAGGCCGGGTTCGCTGTCGGCGCTGAGCCAGTAGAGCAGGGCGTAGTCGTCCAGGTGAGCGTAGCTGTAGGCCAGGGCGAGCTGGGTTTTGCCCACGCCGCCCAGCCCGGCAATCGTTTGGGTGACGACGGTGGTCTGGCCAGCGGCCAGGGTGTCGGCCACCTGCTGCAGGATGGCTTCGCGCCCAGTGAAGTTGGGGTTTTGCGGGTGGGGAATGTGGTGCAGCCGGGTGCTCTGGCTGGCAACGGCCGCTAAATCGGGCCAGGGTAGGTTGGGGCGCAGCGTGACTAATTCTGGCAGCAGTTCTGGCAAACGGCCGCGCCGGGCCAGATATTCCACCAATTCCAGGGCGCGATCCTGCACGCCGCCGCTGCTCAGGCTGTCGTAATCTAGCCCCATGGCCACGTAGACGCCTTGCAGGTCGGTGGCGTTAAAGTTTTGGCTGCACAGGTCAATGATTTGCTTGCGGATTTTGCTGTCTACCATTTGGCGCTTCCTGGCTGGGTTCTGTGTAAAAGCCAAAAAGATTTATGGAATAAAGCAAGCTCAAATTTGGCTTTTACTTGAGCAAACCACCGAGAATTCGCGCTTCGTTTTTCAAAATACTTTCTGTGGTTTGCGTGGTTTGGGGTATTGTAATGGGTTTGGGGAAAAAATTGAAGAGCAACACAAATTATTAGCCAACAAGATGAGGAGTCGGCATCCTCAGATGCCGGTTGCAGGACGCCGGTCGCATCTGAGGATGCTCCCTCCTCGATACGGTGAGTGAGGGGCAGTTGGCGGTTTACCCCTTGCCGCTGGCCAGTTTGGCGGCGGCGGGCGAGCGGCGCAATGTCCACATGGCCCAGATGCCCCCGAGGGGGCCAATGGCCAGGAAGGCAAAGGCGTAGCGCCAGGTTACGGCCGTTTCCAACGGCGGCACCATGCGAATCGTGAATAACGTCAGCAAAAAGCCCAGGCTGGTTTGCAGCGTCAGGGCGGTGCCTACGTATTCACGCGGGGCCAGCTCGCTGACGGCGGCGGAAAATTGGGCCGAATCGGCCGGGATGGCCAGGCCCCACACCAGGCAAACGGCTGCCAGCAGCAGCGGATTGCCGCCAAATAAAAAGCCCACGCCCACGGCGCACGTTCCAGAAATGATCAGGGAGGCGATGGTGATGGTGGTACGGCCGTAGCGATCCGCCAACTGCCCGGCCCACAGGCTGCCCAATCCGCCAATGGCAATGACGCCAAAGGCCGTCAGGCTGGCCCAGGTTGATGAGACGTTTACGGCCGTAAAGCTGGCCAGCAAAAAGATCGGTATCCAGGCCCACATGGCGTACAGTTCCCACATGTGCCCCAGATAGCCCAGATTGGCCAGCACCACCTCCCGCTGGCGCAAAATCGTGCCTACCTGCCGCCAGTTAAACGGCGGCGATGGCGTGCGATATGGCCCTTCATCGACAAACAGCCCGCCCAGCAGCCCGCCAACCAGCGCCGAGCTGCCTGCCAGAACCAGCACCGGCTGCCATTGGCCAATGCCGCCAAAGGCGTTGAG
>JACKBR010000021.1 GCA_020634495.1 Ardenticatenaceae bacterium
AACGAGATTCAGCCCACCGGCCCCAATGATTGGAACACGCTGCATGTTCACGAAGAGTGGTTGGCGGAAGCCACCGCCCAGGGGCGTACGGTTGTTGGGCTGCTAAAAAACACGCCCAACTGGGCCACCGATGGCGAATTTGCTTCCGGCGTGCCGCGCGGTCTTTACCTGCCGGTAGATGATCCGGGCAATTTGTGGGCCAACTATGCCCGGCGGGTGGCCTCTTACTACAGCGCCCACGGCGTCCACAATTGGATTGTTTGGAATGAGCCAGACATCGCCCCAGATGTGTACGGGCATGAGTTTAGCGGCTCAATGGCCGATTATTATCAATTGGTGAAAGTGGCTTACCTGGCCATTAAGCAGGTAGACCCCAATGCCAAAATTCATTTGGGCGGCATGACCTATTGGCACGATCCCACCTGGTTGGGCCGCTTTATGCAAATGGTGGCGGCTGATCCCGATGCGGCGGCCAATAATTATTATTTTGATGTCATTTCGCTGCACATTTACTTTCGGCCGGAGACGATTCCGCAAATTGTGGGGAATGCGTTTGCCGTGCAGCAGCAGGTGGGCATTCCGCTAAAGGCGGTGTGGATTAATGAGACCAACGCTCGCCCCAGCAGCGATCCGGAATGGCCAGTTACCGTGCAGTCGTTTGAGCTGGATTTGGAGCAGCAGGCGTGGTACATCGTGCAGGCAAATGCACTGGGCTTTTATTCGGGTGCGGGCCGGATTGCGGTGTACAAGTTAATTGACATAAATATTTCGCCTGGGGATGAATCGTGGGGGTTGATACGGCCGTACGACTTTAGCAAACGCCCCGCTTTTTTCGCCTACCAAAACACCATCAAATACCTGGCCGGGTTTACCTATCCGGTGCAGCGGGAGCAGGGCGGCAATTACACAATTGTGCGCTTTAACCGGCCGCAGGGAGCCACGCGGGTGCTGTGGGCGCGTACGGCCAGCAGCGTGACGTTAACCGTACCCGCTTTGGCAGAATCTGGCCTGCTGGTTGATCCTATCACCGGGGCCGAAACGCCCATTACGCCAACGGCTGGCAATTATTCCATTTCGTTGGCCGGGGCGCGTTGCGCTGGAGAATGTTACATGGGGGGTGCGCCGGTCTTCCTGGTAGAGGCGGGCGTTAGCGGCGAGGGTGGTGCGGCGTCACCGCCTGTGGTGTCGGCAGTTGGTGCCGCTACGCCGGGAGCGGGTACTGGGTCTGGCCAGACAACGGCCGTTCCCACCGACACCCCTGCGCCCACAGAAACACCCTATCCCACGGCCACCAACATGATGCCCCAACCTTTGCCCAGCAAAACACCTACGGCCACCAGTACGGCCGTTCCGCCCACAGAAACACCCACGGAAACTCCTCCAGCAACGGAGGTTGCCGCCGTGCCCACGGCTGCCGAGACGGCCGATGTTGCTGAGGGGGATGATGGGGCGATTGTGGCAGGGGAAACGGCCGTTGCCGAACCTGCAAAATCAGGAGTTGGAATCTGGCTGCTGGGCGGCGCTGGCCTGGCCGCCTTGCTCGTCGCCTTCGTCTGGCTTCGCCGCCGCTAAAATGTAGAGACGTTGCATTGCAACGTTGCATTGCACATTGCAACGTCTCTACCTATCAATCAAAAGTGTGGCAAAAAATTACAGAGTGATTAGTTTCACCTGGGTAATGGCTGGGATTTTGTTCAGGGCGTCCAGCACTTCTGCACTTGGTTGGCTGTCCAGGTTAATAAAGGAAAGCGCTTCACCGCCCGGCCTGTCGCGCCCCATGCGCCATTCAGCAATGTTCACTTCGTAGGCAGCCAGAATTGTGCCCACCTGCCCAATGACGCCATGCACGTCCTTGTTTTGCATGACCAGGACGTGACCGTCGGGGCGCGCATCCAATTTGTAATTATCAACCTGCACGATGCGCGGCTCTTTGCCGCCAAATAACATGCCCGCCAGGGTGCGCCCCCCGCCATCCCAGGTGATGCGGCAGGTGATGAGGTTGGCAAAGTCCAGCGAGCCAGTCGCCTTGGTTTGGCCCACGTTGATACCATTTTCTTCTGCCAGCAGCGGCGCGTTGATGTAGTTGACCTGTTCGCTAATTGATTTTTCCAAAATGCCTTTTAGCAGCCCGGCGGCAATGGGTTTAATTAATTCGTTGACGGTTTCACCGCGAACCTCAATTTCTACTCGCCGGATTGCGCCGTTGGCCAGATAGCAGTGAAGTTTGCCTAATTTTTCGCCAAGTTCCATATACGGCCGTGTTTCGGCAAAGTCTGGCCCGGCCTGGAAAGGCATATTGATGGCATTGCGGAAATCGGTGCCGCGCAGGGCATCCAGCACCTGGTCCACAATTTGGGTGGCTACGTCGCGCTGGGCTTCTTCTGTACTGGCACCCAGGTGGGGCGTGTGCAGCACGTTGGGCAGACCAATGAGCGGGCTGCTTTCTGGCGGTTCTTTTTGGTAGACATCAATAGCGGCCGTTTTAATTTGGCCATTTTTCAACCCTTCCGCCAGCGCTTCTTCATCAATTAGCTTGCCACGCGCCGCGTTAATAAGAATCATCCCCGGCTTCATTTGGGCAATTGTTTGGGCATTGATCATTTTCTCTGTTTCGGGCAGCAAGGCGGTGTGCAGACTGATGTAATCGGACTGAGCCAGCAAATCGTCCAGATCAACCAGCGTAACGCCGAGCTCTTGGCCCACTTCTTCAGAAACGTAAGGATCGTAGGCCAAAACTTCCATGCCAAAGGCCTGGGCGCGCTTGGCCACCAGTCGTCCAATCCGGCCAAAACCGATAATGCCCAACGTTTTGCGGTACAGCTCTGTACCTACAAATTGCGAACGCTTCCATTCGCCTTCTTTGAGCGAGGCGTGAGATTGGGCTGTGTGGCGGCTGGCTGCCAGCATCAGGGCAATGGCTTGCTCGGCGGTGGCGATGCTGTTCGCCTGGGGGGTGTTCATGACAATGATGCCGCGCATGGTAGCGGCACGAATATCAACATTGTCTACGCCAATGCCAGCCCGTCCAACCACTTTCAGGTTTTTGCCAGCGGCCAATACATCGGCATCCGCTTTGGTGCCGCTGCGGATGATAAGGGCGTCGTATTCGGGCAAAATGGCCAACAGCTCTTCTTTGCTGAGGCCGGTTTTCATATCGTATTGGGCATCTTTGGCCAGATCGAGACGATCCAGCCCAGCCTGCCCCAGTTTGTCTGAGATCAAAATTTTGTACATGAGTCTTCCTTGCTTTGGTAAGGTTTGGTGCCGTGCGTTTTTGGGAGTATTGATTGTGGGTAAAGGTACGGGGGAATTATAGTCGGGGTTAGGCCTGGGGCAAACGTTTTTTGAGGAAAAAGGAGGTCTTTTTGGCTTCAAATTGGCAGTTACCCAATGCTTTGTAAAAGCTGTTGGCACTGTTTTGCGGAGAGCTGCACCAATGAGCCGCCGGTGAAGCGGGGGTCTTCGGTGACTTCGCACAGGGCAAAGTCGGGGTGGGGGATTTGCATCAGGCTGTCCATGTCTGGCTTTTCAATTTCGGCCAGGACCAGCCCGGTAAGCGGGCCGCTGAACTGGTCGATGCTGAACTGGAAACGGCCGTTCACCAACTTAAACCGCTTCTTCACCAAAATCTGGGCAGGCAGCGTTTCTAGCAAGGCATAGCTGGCTTCGTCCAGGTAAAAATTGGTAATGGTGGTGGCGTAGGCAGATTGATCGGCGGCCTGGTATTTTTGCGTGAGCTTGCGGGCAGCAACCTGCCCATCGGCCCCGGTCATGCGGCGCAGGCGCAGCGGCGTGCCGGTGATGTAGCGATCCTCGATGAGCTGATACGCCTGGCTGTTTTGCAGCGCATCTGGCAGCGAGGCTAAAAACCAGCGCCGTTCGCGTTCAATTTGAGCGTATTTGTGGGCCATTGGGAACCTCCAAGAAATTAGGACTGGCAGTCCTGAATACGTTTAAACCCCGCTAAACAAGGGATGATAATAAACGGTGCCGCGCTTGTTGTGCAGTGCTCCCGGCACCAGTTCCGTGACCATGAACACATCGTCGGGCACGTTGAACTGGCAGCGCAGGCCCAGCGGGGCTGACGGCACAAAGCCAAAACGGGGATAATAATTTGCGTGGCCCAGCACAAAAACCAGCGCGTGCCCGGCCTGCTTACAGGCGGCCAATCCGCTGCGGCACAGCGCATCACCAACCCCTTTGTTTTGCTGATCGGGGGAGACTGCAACGGGGCCAAGGGCTACGGCCGTAAATTCATCAGCGTCACTTTTTACCGTTACGGGCGAGAACAAAACGTGCCCCACCAGCGCATCATCTAGCAGGGCGACCAGCGAAATGGTTTCCACGCCGCTTTGCTGCAATTTTTGCACCAGCTCTGCCTCGGCAGGGCGGCCAAAGGCAGCGGCTTCTACTTCATAAACTTTGGCCGCGTCAACGGCCGTTTCCGGGCGAATAATCAGGGTCATGGGCTAATCTTAGCTGATGGCTGGTGGGTTGTCGATCAAAATTACCAGGTTCGTGTTCCACAATTAGTTTGGGAAAATGTAGCCGCGATTTCTTATCGCGCCTCTGATTCGCAGTAAGAAACTGCGGCTACGATAATTATTTTTATCGGTTTGCGCTTAGGCGTGGCGCTTTTTGTGGGCAACGGCCGTTCTGCGTGGGCTGCGTTTGGGCTGGCGCAGCTGGGGCGCATGTTTGTTTAACAGCCAATGGGTGCTGGCAATCATCACCGGCATGGTGAAGAGCAAAATGGCCACATAGCCCGTTAAAATTTGGGCAACCCCCAGCGTGAGGCTGCGCCACGCCCCCAAAATGAGCGCCGCGTACCAGGAAACGGCCGAAACCGCACCAAACACCGCCAGACGGGGCAGCTTTTGGGCGATGCCGTTCAGATGAAACAACTGCTGCTTTTGCGCCGATTGTTGCAGCAGGGGGAACAATTTGGCGTGCAGCAGCGCCCCGTTTAGCGCGGCAATAAACACGATGGCCATTTTGGCAAAAAAGCGGTGGCTCACGGTGCCGTTTAGAATCACCAGCCCCATCCCGGTGGCCGTTAGCAGCATCAGTCCGCCAATAACAATGCCAGAGGCAACCTTCAGCAAACGAAACTCAGCCCGTTCGATACGGCCGTTGCGCAAAACGCTCAAAAACAAAAAATCACTCGTGGTAGCGCCGCCAGCTCCCAAAGCTACGCCAACAATATGACCAATCAATAAAATTGTGTGCAAATCCATGACTCTGCTCCTTCTTGGGCCAACGTCAAACGACAGCCAAACAGCCTGCCGCACAGACAAGGCAAATGTTTTTGTTGCAAAAAAAAGGGGGTGTTAACCGGCCTCAGGGCAGTTGGTTAACTTGTGAAGAAGCAGGTTGGCCAAAGTTGGCCACAACAAGAAGCGTCCTGACTATAAGGAGTACGGCCGTTAGCGTGAATAGGACAATTGGCCTACTGATCCCTTAAGCCACCCAGCCCCAGATGAAAAATTGCGCCGAAAAATAGAGGAGCAGCACGAGGGATGAATATAAAATCAGTCGATGCACTTTGCCATTAGAACCCAGCTCGGCCAGCAGAAAAAAAGTTGGGAAAAAGGCCAGCGCGTAGCGCGAAAATGAGTATAGCGGCTTAAATTCTGAGCTGGGCAGCAGCATAAAAAAGAGCAGCATCGCCGCATACAATCCCCAACCCAGCTTGTTGCGCCAGCGGAAAAAAGCCCAAACGGTTGTTGCCAGCAGCAGCAGCGTGATGAAAAAGTCAAACCAGAGCGTAAACTCCCAGGCGCGGCCCGTGCCCAGGCCAACCATGCCCCGCAAAGCGCGTAGCAGATCGCTGCCGGGGATGCCGGTGCGCTGGAACCAATACTCGGCATAAATGTTGCTTAAGGGGGGCAGCCCCAGCCAGCTGCGGTAAAGCATAAACAGCAGCAAGCCGATCATGGGGAGGAAAACGGCCGTTGCCTTGCCAACCAGCCGGGGATGCCAACCGCCAACCGGATCAATTTTCCATTTGCCCTGCCCCAAATGCCGCTCCCAAAAATGGTACGCCAGCGGCACAACAAGTACCCAACCCGTCAGCCTGGTGAGGGCGGCCAGCAGCCCCAGCACACCGGCCCACCCAAACTGGTGGTGCCGCAGCCCCAGCCAGAGCGCTCCCAGCGTTAGCAGCAAAAAAAGCGATTCTGAATAGGGGGCAAAGAGGAAAAATCCGGTGGGGAACAGCACAAAATAGAGCAGCAGGCGGGGTGCATTTTCTGGCCCGATGAGGTCGCTGCCGACTTTGTGCAGCAAAATGAGCAGGCCCAACAGCGCCGCGTTGGCGATGAGAATGCCTGCCGCCAGGTGGGCCGCGTGGGAGCCGCCCATCAGGCCACCCAGCGCCCAAATGAGCAGCGGGTACAGCGGCGGGAACACAGAATCTTCGGGGTGGCTGTAGCCCTCGGCGGCAATGCGGGTGTAGTGCATGGCGTCAAAACGCTGCCAGGGGCCAAGCAGCAGCCCGGCTGCGCCATCATTGAGAACGGGTTGGTTGAGGTAGGGGCCGCCAACGGCCGTAAACGCTTCAGGCGGCGGGATGAGTTGCAGCGCAAGGCTGGCCCACAGGCTCAAAAATAGGCGCAGCGCCACAAAAATGAGGAGCGATTGTCGCACGGCGGGCTGCCGCCACAAGGTCTTCAACAAAATTAGTTAATTCCTCGCACAAAACGGGGTAGGGTAATGATAAAAGTTGTGCCTGCGCCTGGGTTGGAAACGGCCGTAATCTTTCCATCATGGGCATCCACAATGGCTTTGGCAATGGCCAGCCCCAGGCCAGACGCGCCGTCTACCGTCCGGTGGCGCGATTGGTCTGCGCGGTAGAAGCGGTTAAAAATGTAGGGCAACTCTTCAGCCGGAATGCCCACGCCGGAATCTTTTATTTGCAGCTGGACGGTTTCGTGAACGGCCGTACCGCTCAAGACAATCTCGCCAGTGCTGGTGTAGCGCAGCGCATTAGAAACCAGATTGTTCAGCACCTGCGTCATGCGCTCGCCATCCACAAAAATAGCAGGCAAATTAGAAGGCGCATCCACCCGCAGCGCCAGCCCCTTTTCCTCCGCCTGCATGATGTAGGCCAGCCCGGTGCGTTCCAGCAGCGCCTTGGGGTCAATGGCTCGCTTATTGAGCTTCAGCTCTCCGGCGTCGGCCAGGGACAGCGTGCGCAAATCTTCTACCAGATGTTGCAGCAGCAGCACCTCTTCGTGCATGATGTTGAACAGCTTTTCAGAACCGGCCAGGGAGCCTTTTTTCAGCCCTTCGGTGTAGCCGCGCAGCACGGTGAGGGGGGTGCGCAAATCGTGGGCAATATCGGCCGTCATTTGCTTGCGCAAGCGGCTGGCATCGGCCAAATCGTGGCTCATCTGGTTGAAGGAAGAGGCCAGCTCACCGATCTCGTCCTTTGTGCGCACGGCCACTTGCTGCCCCAGCTGCCCATCGGCCATGGATTGGGTAACGGCCGTTAATTCCCGAATCGGCCGGGTGAGCGTGCGCGCCAACAAGCTGCCCAGCGCCAGGGCAAACACGCTGGCCGTAATGGCGCTGGCCACCGCTGCCAGATTCACATTGCGCAAAAATGAATCTTCCGGCGAGAAACGGTCAGGTGGCGAGATATAATTGTCGTCAGGATTCAAAATTAGCTGACCAACCGTTTCGCCATTCACCTCAATCGGCTGGCTGGGCGGCAGCCTGTCAAAAGGATAGGGCTTGCCGTCATTTTCTGGGCCAAATCCGTACAGAACAATATTGTCTGCATCCAGCAAAATCAATCTTGCTTCATGGAAGCTAAAGGCGGAATCTTGGTGGATGAATGAATTCACATCTTCCCAGCCGCCGTTTTCTTCATAATAATTGCCTAAAATAACGGCCATATCCAGGTGGGATTGGGTGTCTACAAAGCTGTTGAATTCAATACGAGTACGAAAGCCGACAAAAAATGCGACCAACGCAGCCCCGGCAATGCCAACAGCCAGAAAAGCAAGAGTGAGTTTAACAGAGAGTGAGCGCATCATGCCTCTTATTCCACAGCAAAGCGGTAGCCCATGCCGTACACCGTTTGAATATAGCGGGGGTTGCTGGGATCGGGCTCTACCTTGGCGCGCAAGTTTCGGATGTGTACGTCAATAGTCCGTTCATATCCTTCAAACGCATCGCCAGAAGTGGACTCCAGTAGGTCTAATCGGGAAAAGGCGCGGCCTGGCGTGGCCATCAGTGTGGCCAAAAGTTCAAATTCAGAAGGTGTTAAATCAACAACCTGGTTGTTTACCTGCACAATATGCCCGGTGCGGTCTAAGGTGATGCTGCCGACTCGCAGAATCTCTGCGGGGGCGGCTTGTTTGTTGGCCCGGCGCAGCACGGCGCGTACCCTGGCAATTAGCTCGCTAATGCCAAACGGCTTGGTGATGTAATCGTCTGCGCCCAGTTCCAGCCCGGCCACTTTATCGCTTTCTTCAATTTTGGCGGTGAGCATGATGACGGGCGTATCGGCTTCTTTGCTGTAGGTGCGCAAGAAATCATAACCGCCCAGTTCTGGCATCATCAGATCAAGGATGATGAGGTCTGGTTTTTCATAGCGAGCGACGTAAAGGGCTTCACGGCCGTTTCCGGCCTCAACCACACGGTACCCCTCTTGCTCCAAATAAACGCGCAGCATGTCGCGCAGCTTTAACTCATCATCTACCACTAAAATTGTTTGAGCCATTGCCATTCCTCACCAAACATACTCTAAACGAATCCACTGCCAGCCTATGGCAATTTATTGTAACGCACCCGCTGTGCTTGTCATCTTGACTTTTGGTTTAGTCTAAGCCGTAAATGTTCAGGAAATATTAAGAATTGATTTGGGGATTGTGCAAATCTACATGAACTATCAAAAACCTGTACACAATGCCTACACATTTGCCCGGTACGCTTAATCTTATCTTGAAAAGATTGTGATTTTTAGACTCGTTTGTTTTTTATATGTTGTGGAGGCAGGAAAATGCGTAAAAGAATGAAGCGATGGATAAAGCGGCTTTTGAAAGTAGGCGGTCTCTTTTTTGTGGTCGGGTTTATTTTTATAATGGGCCTCCTCATTGGCAGCGAATCAGCCCAATCACGGCAAACGATTATTGTACGTCCAGACCATTTTGAAGAGGTGGGGCAGTCGATTGAGCAGCGCATTGAGCGGGACGTCGTGGCCCATATTGAGCAGATTGACATTCCACCTATTCCCACCATCCCACCCATTCCCACGATTCCGCCCATCCCGGAGATTCCAGATGTGCCCACCCGCATTTACATCGATCATCAGCCCTCCTTTTTTGAAGTGGTGAACGGCATTGGCACGGTTTTGGCTTCCCTGGGTCTGATCGGATTGGGTGTGCTCATGGTGGTGCGCGGCTGGCGGCAGCCAAAAGAAAAATCGCCGGAGTCGCTGAGCCAGTAAGCCGAGATTGGAGATTGGAGAGTAGAGATTAGCCAATCTCCACTCTCCAATCTCTTTTTCTTCACCCTATGATAAAATTTCCAAACGATGAGCGATAAAATTTTGATTGTGGAAGATGAGGTGCGGATTGTGCGCACGCTGCGGCTTTATCTGGAGCAGGCGGGGTTTGCGGTTACGGCCGTTCACGATGGCGCACAGGCGGTTCCAGCATTTCGGCAGGAACGGCCGTCTCTCGTTTTGCTCGATCTCAATTTGCCAGGCCAGGACGGGCTGGACATTTGCCGCAGCCTGCGCCGCCTGGGGGACGTGCCCATCATTATGCTCACCGCCCGCACCGAAGAAATGGACCGGCTGATTGGCCTGGAACTGGGAGCCGATGATTACATCAGCAAGCCGTTTTCACCGCGTGAGGTGGTGGCCAGGGTGCGCGCCGTGCTGCGCCGCACCCAAGGTGGCCTGACCAACGCCAATTTGCTGCAAGCCGGGGCGCTAAAGCTTGATCTGGCAGCGTACCGCGTTTGGCTCGATGGCCAGCTGGTAGACCTGACGCAAATGGAATTTGAGTTGCTGGCCACGCTGATGCGCCACAAAGGGCATGTGCTGAGCCGTGCCCAGCTTTTGCAGGCGCTCCAGGGCGTGGCGCACGAGGAGCTGGAGCGGGCCATTGACCAGCACATCAAAAATGTGCGCCGAAAGCTGAAGGAAACGGTGGGAGATGTGGCCATCATCAGCACGATTTATGGTGTGGGCTACCGGCTGGACGAGGTGGAGCTGCCTCATGCGTGAACGATTAAACCGGTTACGGCCGTCTACCTGGCTGCGTCGTTTGTTTCGGCGGCGAGGACGACGCATCTCTCCCAAGGAGCTGCGCTTTGGCGACGAGCTGGTGGTGCTAAAAGAGGAAACCACGCGCTTTGGCCGGTTGAGACGGCCGTTTCGTTTTCTGTGGCGCGTTTTGGGCTGGCTGTTCCGCCTGCTGCGCCGCGCCTGGAGCCGCTTCCGCTGGATGACGCGCAGCCTCTGGTTTCGGCTGATGGGCGCGTTTGCCGTTGTCATCTTCCTCATGCTGGTCATTGTGACCAACGTGGTGGGGGATATTACCTCGCGGGCGTTTAACCAATATGTGGCCCAGCGCAATGATTACATCCGCAATGTGCTGCCAACGGTGGTGGCCCCAGGCACGTTGGAAGATGCAGAGATTTCCATCATCGATGGCGAGCCGGTGATCCAGCTGGTGACGCCCCCGCCGCCTGTGACAACGGCCGTACGCCCAGAACTGCCAGAAAGCCTGGAGCCAGAACAGCCAGAGATTGTCATTGTGCCAGAGCCGGAAACGGCCGTTACCGAAGAAGTGTTGGTACTGCCTTTATTAGAAATTCTAGCGCCCACCTCTCCAGAGACATTGGGGCTTTCTTTTTTGTCTGATGTGCAGCGGGCGGCGGAAACGGCCGTTATCGCCGCCGGAGCCGTTTCGCTGGTGTTGGGCACGATAATCTTTTGGCAAATCACTCGCCCTCTTTCCCAAATGCGCCGCGCTTCGCAAGCCTTGGCCGCTGGCCAGGGTAATGTGCGCGTGCCGGTGCGCTCGCAGGACGAGCTGGGCAAGGTGGCCGAGGCGTTTAACCAGATGGCCAGCAAAATCTCTGAACAGGAGCAGCAGCGGCGGCAGATGGTGGCCGACGTGGCCCACGAACTGCGTACGCCGCTCACCGTGATGCAGGCCAATCTGGAAGCGATGCTGGATGGTCTTTTGGAGCCAAGCGCAGCGGAATTGCAGGAGCTAAATGATGAGGTGCATCGTCTTTCTCGCCTGATCGATGATTTGCGCCTGCTGTCGTTGGCAGATTCTGGCCAGCTTTCTTTGTCGCTGCAAAAGGTGGATGTGCGCCAGGTAACGGCTACGGTGGTCACCCGCCTGTCACCGCTGGCCGAGGCACGTCAGGTAAAGCTGGTGGATGATGCCCCAGCGCAGCCTCTCTTCATCCTGGCCGACGAGGATCGGGTGCAGCAGGCGTTAACCAATCTGGTGGCCAATGGCATTCGCCATACGCCAAAGAGAGGACGTGTACGGGTTACGGCCGTTCAGGAAAAACAAACCATCCACCTGTCCGTCATCGACAGCGGCCCCGGCATTCCCCCGGCCGATTTGCCTTTTGTGTTCGACCGCTTCTGGCGCGGCGACAAGTCGCGCAGCCGTCACAGCGGCGGCTCTGGCCTGGGCCTGGCCATCGTCAAGCAAATTGCCGACCTGCACCAGGGGCAGGTGACGGCGCTCTCCCCCAACAACAGCGGCGCAATTTTTACCATCTCACTGCCTGCCAATCTCTCCTAAAATTTGGGAAATTTTCATATGATTCACTGATGTTACGCACAGGTGAAAATTCACCCTCACCCCAGCCCTCTCCCTCAGGGAGCGGGTTAGGGAGGGGGTAG
This sequence comes from Ardenticatenaceae bacterium, assembly GCA_020634495.1. The sequence continues at coordinate 11,891 of JACKBR010000021.1, forward strand.
AGTGCCGTTGGGTGCGTTACATGAGTGATTCAACAAGTAGCCGCAGTTTCTTACGGCGCAGGTGGTGCGAAAAGAATCCGCGGCTACTGATTGAGCAAATCCATCAGGGCTTCTTTGGCTTTGGGGTATTTGAAGGTGAAGCCGTCGTTTTGCAGCTTTTGGGGGATGGCGCGACGGCCGTCTAGCACAATGGCGGCAATTTCACCCAGCGCCAGCTTCAGGGCAAAGGCGGGGGCGGGCATAATGGCGGGCCGGTTCATGACGTGGCCAATGGTTTTGGCAAAATCTTTGTTTTGCAGGGGATTTGGGGCGCACAGGTTGTAGGGGCCAACGGCCGTTTCACTTTCCAGCAAAAATTGAATTGCCCGCACCTCATCTTCCAGATGAATCCAGGGCCACCACTGCTGGCCGCTGCCCAACGGCCCGCCTGCAAAAAACTTGAAGGGCAGCACGGTGATGGGCAGCGCGCCGCTGTCCATGCTCAACACAATGCCGCTGCGAATGATGACCCGCCGCACGCCCATTGCCTCCACAGCGGCCGTTGAATTTTCCCAATCGACCGTGACATCGGCCAAAAAGCCGCTGCCGTTGGGCGACGTTTCGGTGATGATCTGGTCGCTTTGCACATCGCCGTAATAATCGACGCCAGATGATTGGATGACCAGCCGGGGTTTGTTTTGGGCGGCGGTGATGGCTTCGGTAACGGCCGTACCCGCATCGATCCGGCTTTGACGAATGCGCCGTTTGCGCTCTTCGGTCCAGCGGCTGGGCAGCAAGCCGTCCCCGGCAATAGGTGCACCAGCCAGGTTCACAATGGCGTCTGCCCCATCTGCCAGGTGACCCCAGTGTGCGGCCGTTTTGGCATCCCATTTTTCTCCACGCACCCCGCTTGGAAAGCTATATTTTGCCGGATTGCGGCTGAGTACGATGACCTCATGATTATCTGCGGCCAGATTTTTGGCCAAAGCCGAGCCTATCAGTCCGGTTCCACCAGTAATAATAATTCGCATTAAACAGTCGCTCCTTTTTTAGTAGCCATCTAGTCACAATTTTAGTACAAAATCGCACGATTGTCTATATTTTGAACAGATTTTCCGCTTAAACCTGTGCGTGAATTGCCACATCTTTCGTTCTAGCACAACTGCCCCGTCAATGGGGCCAGCGCAACATTGGTCTCCAAGCAGGCAGGCAGAAAAGATTCAGGGGAACAACTTTTAGGATTGAGACACCTGATTTGTGCCTAATTTCATTAAAAAAAGGGCCAAACATCACGTTTTAGTGTGGAGAAATATGGTTAATATGGTTTTTGTTCGCTTTCTCTTAATCGCTCAATTAATCATCGAGGAGAAGATCATGAAAAAAGTATATAGTCAACGAATTGCTGCGATTTGTTTTGCAGGGCTTTTCTTGTTGTTGGCAATCGCTTGTCGCAACGAAGAAGCAACACCTGAGCCAACGGCCGTTGCTGAAAGTGCCCCAGAACCCACAGAAACAGCGCTGCCGCCGACGGATACACCGGCCCCCACAAACACGCCGGTTCCCACTGAGACGCCAATACCCACAGAAACCCCAACCGAAACGCCAACAAATACCCCAACACCCACCAACACACCCACCGCGGAACCCACAGAAACCCCAACCGAAACGCCCACCGAGACGCCTGAACCCACCGATACACCCGTGCCGCCAACCGCTGCGCCGCAATCGGATGCCGGTGACAGCGACAGTGACGACACAGACGGGGCAGCCGACGATGGCGACGATGCAGAAGACGGCGAACCGGAAATGATAACCGTTTACTACATCTCTAACCCGAATGATATTTTGGGTGTTTTCCCGGAATTGCCGTTTGATGCTGCCGGTTTAACTGCCAATATGAACAACATTTACGGCTCCCTGCAAACGATGCGCGGCAACATTGATGGCGCAAAAGGGGGCGATCAAGCTGCCTGCGACACCTACGTCGGCGCCTACAATAACATTTTGTATTCGGGCGTCTTTTACAAAGATGTGCCGGGTGATTGGGAAGAGATTGATTTTGTTTACTTCTTGTCTTTCATTTATGCCCTGGATAGAACGCGACCTGCTTATCTTTCTTGTGTCAATGCTGGACAGGTAGATGATTTTAACTACGGTTTGGCAGTCCAAACTATTGACCAGACATTAAGCTTTATGCTGCCTTCATTGAACAGCGCAAATTCCCGTTAAGGCAGATGTTTGTCGAACAAGAGTGATATTTTTTAAGTGCAGATTTTTAGGCCTGGGGTTTGGGTCTAATAACCAGAGGCTGGGGAAATTTTACCTCAAAGAGCAAAGCGGCGCGGATCGCCCAGCCTCTGGGCCAGGCTGTTAGCGGTGAACTGGGTATGGCGCAGCGCCCAGGCAATTTCTGAGGCCAGGGTGATGTCGAAGGTGCCGGGGTCGTCGGTGCAGAGGCAGAGGTTTACCTGGCTGGCCAGCAGGCGGTGGATGGGGTGGTGTTCGGCATCGGGCACGCCGCCAATGCGCAGGTTGGAGGTGGGGCAGCATTCGATGACCGTGCCCAGCCGGGTAAGCTGGCCAAGGACAAAGGTTTGTCGTTGGCGAATGTCGTGGAAGCGTTGGGGGGTGTACGGCCGTTCCACCACATCTTCCTTTTTCATTTTGGCCAATGCCTGCTGTTCGGCATGTAAAGCAGCTTCGTCTACCAACACTCCCGCCTGCCGCAACCCGCGGGCAAATTGCAAGTCGTAGGCAATCTGATCCAGCCGTTCGCTAACCAATTCTGCCTCGTGCGCCTGTGGGCGGCGGCTAACCGCAATGGCCGGGTCTAGCCCCAGGGCAATGCAGTGACCCAGCCGTTTGGCTCCCAGCAGCGCCGCTTCATGGCACCAGCGCACGGCGCTCTCCAAAGATTTGTCGAAAAATGTTTCACCTACGTGGTAAACGGCCGTTAACTGCTGGTCTGGTTGGGCGGCATTGTCGTGCTGAATTTGTTGAAAAATGGGACGAAATAATTTTGGCGGAAATCCTTCTTCGTAGCTGGCAAAGTCGAGGCCACGCAAGGTGTGGGCCAGATGTGGCTGCTCGGTCAAAAGCTGGCGCACGGCCTGGTACATGGGCCAGGGATCATCGCGGGGTAGGGCCACAATGTAGCGGGCGGTGAACTGCTCATCACATTCATCGGCCAGCGTTTCGGCACAAATTTGCATCTTCTGGCGCAAGTCGGCTCCTTCGCCCCAAAAGCCAGCACGGTATTCTACGATGTCCAACCCCTGTCGTTTATGGTGCTCCACAGCCTGCCGAATCATGGCAACGGCCGTTTCCTGCCCTTGCTCCCAACCATAGCCCCACAAATGGGAAAACAGCCGGTATTTCCACATGAATCGCTCAAAATCGCCGCTGTCTTCGGGGCCAAATACGTAAGCAGCTTTTAGCTTGGGGAAGCCCGTTTCTGGATTTTCTAGCGCTTCGGCAAAAAGCTGAACCGGATCAAGCTCGGTTTCCAGGCTGCTGTTGTAGCCGTTCAAAAAATCCCGCTCTGTCCAATCAACCTCCCGGAAAATGGGTGCGCCAATGGCCAGCAAATCTTCTGTGTAGAAGGAGCCAGCCAGATGCACATGCAAATCACAGCCAGTGAGCAAATCCGTTTTCATGGCAAACGCCTCATCCACTAAAAGTTTCCATCGGGTGCCGAATTTCTATCGAGGATTCTTAGATTTTTTGGCAAACGCAGCAATTTCTACGATTAACTTTAATTGATCCAACCCACCGCCACGCTATCCAAATTACCTGCTTCCCATTACCTACTCCCTATATGAACCAGGGAATTACCTCGTGTATTATCAGGCAGGTTTATCCCATTTTAATTTAAAACCACATAGGATGCTTAAGCTGATGATCTTGGGAGTCCCAGACCATATTTAGAATAAACCCTAACTTCTAGGCCGGGACTTCTGCTAGACAAAATTCAGTCGTATCAAAAACAGACCAAAGTATCACAAAAAATCTATCTCTTGAATATACGTCCATGTGATTTAGGGTCGGCTGTATCCGCTTGGAACCGTAAATCTTCACAATTGCGATGCACTAAATGATGCACTAATTAAGGAAGAGTGCCAGATAAAAACACGCTTTAAAACTTATAAAACTCAATTATTCAAAGGAACGGAAATTAATGCAAAAAACGCACCTCTTAACACTGGTATTTGCTCTTGTGCTAATTTTGGGATTGAACCAGGCTAGCAATGTTGTTGCAGCACCCACTGTAACAAATCTGGATGATAATACCTATACCGAAAATCAAGCACCAATAATTATTGACAGCGATATAACCTTTTCTAGCGGGAACAATTACAGAAATGGTTATGTACGCTTTGCCTTAAGTAATAGCACCGTCAATGACCAGTTGGCCGTTAGCAGTGATCCAACGCCAACGGCAAATGGCGCTATTTCAATTGTTGGTTCCGATGTCTTTTGGGGAGACGGTGCGGATGTGATCCGCATAGGAACAGTAGACAGCACCGAAAATGGCCAGAATGGCCAGCCTTTGAAAATTCTTTTTGCTGCACCGCTGGATAACTTCAGTTTTGAAACCGGCCTGAATGAATGGGTCACCTATGATCAGGAGTTCAACGCCTCCAGCACGGACTATGCTCAAGACCTCAATGGGGACCCCATCTTCTACTACATGGATAGTGGTTCTACCACCGGTACCGGCTCAATTATTCTTGGCACAAATGATTCTGTCACTTTTTCCACTTCTACCTCAACCACCTATGCGTCTGAAGGCACAAGCTCTCTGCTACTGCATAGCTCAGGTGATATTGTATACAGTGGTGGCACCGGTAATGACAATCCCACTGGTAATCTTTCGCTGCATGGCCCTTATGCTGTTAGCGCCAACTCTTTCTACGCCTTTCCTGGCGATCAGATTTCATTAGACTGGCGCGCTCAGGGTGGTGGCGATGATTATGAAGTATTTGGTTTTCTGGTGCAGGATGAAACCATCTACACCAAGCTTTTTAGCCAACGTGGTGACACAATTACCAGTTGGAATACCCAAACGGCGAACATTACTATCGAGGGTAATTACAAATTCCTCTTTGTCGGTGGAACTTATGATGCTACAGGCGGTTACTATGTTGGCGCAGATTTGTATGTAGACAATATTCGCCTGCTTTCAACAGGCACTATCAATGATGATGTTGTCTCTGCTGTGGCCCAACACATTACGTTTGAGAACACGTCCGACGCGCCTAACATCACCACACGCAGCTTAACGGTAAGCGCGCAGGCCAGTGATAGTTCAACTGGTTCAGCTACCTCCAATATCGACATCACGGCTGTCAACGATGCGCCGGTAAGTAATGCTGGCCCAGATCAATATGTGGTTACCAACAGTGTTGTTACCCTGAATGCCAGTGGCAGTTCCGATGTAGAAGGGGATACGCCTCTCACTTATGTATGGACGCAGACGGGCGGAACGGCCGTTACCCTCAGCAGTAACACCGCAGAAATGCCAACCTTTACCGCCCCAGCTACACCCAGCAGCCTCACATTTACCCTTACCGCCACGGATAGTCAGGCGCTGGCAGACCCCACACCAGACACCGTGTTTATCTCCGTTGAAATAGATACGGATGGCGACGGCATCAGAGACGTCACCGAAACGGATGCTGGAACCAATATCAACGACAGCACCGACAATGACACCGAAGCCGAACAAGTCGCTACCATCGTGGCCGCCTCAGATTCCCCAGCCGACGGTGCCCCAACAGCTGGCGATTTGGTAAACCCCACGCTTGGCTTAACAAGTATCAATGCGTCTAGCATCGGGGATTACGAAGAAGCAATTGCCAATGCCAGCCCGGTTCCCACAAGCAAAGCCGATTTGCAGGCCATTATCGATGCCGTCAACGGCACGGCCGATGGCGACAACGATGGCATTAGCAATGGCACAGAAAACGATGCTGGCACCGATCCAAACGACGGAACCGACAATGACACCGAGGCAGAACAAGTTGCCACAATCGTCGCCGCTTCCGATGCTTCCCCCGATGGCGCTCCGAACGAAACCGACCTGACCAACATTGGTCTGGTGCGCCTGGTCAGCAGCAGCATCGGCGCTTACGAGACGGCCTTTGCCAATGCCAGCCCAGCGCCGACCACATTAGCTGCACTCCAGGCTATTGTAGATGGTGTTAACCAGGGGAACGATGGCGATTCCGACGGCATTAGTGATGCGACAGAAATTGACGCAGGCACCAACCCGAACGACGGCACCGATAATGACACGGAAGCAGAAAAAGTTGCCACCCTGGTGGCCGCCTCAGACACAACCGCTGATGGCGCACCAACGGCAACCGACTTCACCAACACCGGCCTGGTGCGCGTTATTACAACCAGCATGGCTGCTTATGAAGAAGCCTTTGCCAATGCCAGTCCAGCGCCGACCTTTTTGGCTGAATTGCAAGCCATTATCGATGGTGTTAACAAAACGGTTGATACCGATCACGACGGAATCAGCGACGCCACAGAGTATGATGGCGGCACCAGCCCCACCGCTGGTTCAGATAATGATGAAGAATCTGAGCGAGTTGCCACCATTGTTGCTGCATCAAACACCATGGCCAATGGCACACCGACCGCCGATGATTTAACCAATATCGGCCTGGCAAATGTGAATGCGAGCCTCATAGATGACTATGAAGAAGCATTTGCGAATGCCAGCCCGGCCCCAACGTCCTATGCTGATTTGCAGTCCATCATTGATGACATCAATTCAACCGCAGACAGCGACAGCGATGGTTTTAGCGATTTGACTGAATTGGATGCTGGCACCAACCCCAACGACGGCACGGACAATGATACCGAATCCGAGCGGGTCGCAACCGTTGTCGCTGCGTCTGATAGTCCAGCTGATGGGTTCCCCTTGGTCACTGAATTGGCCAACATCGGCCTGGTGCGTTTGGTTAGCGGCAGTATGAATGATTACGAAGAAGCCTTTGCCGCAGCTAGCCCCGTACCGGCAACATTGGCTGACCTTCAGGCCATTATTGATGGCGTTAACCAGACAAAAGACAGCGACAGCGATGGCATCAGTGATGCCACCGAGCTTGAGGCTGGCACAGATCCAAATGATGGCACCGATAACGACACCGAAGCGGAGCAGGTGGCTACCATTGTGGACGCCTCTGACCCAACGGCCGACGGCACGCCAACCGCTGACGATCTAGCCAATATTGGTTTAACCAATGTTGTATCAGGCAGCAGTGACGCTTACGAAGAAGCTTTTGCCAATGCCAGTCCGGCACCAACGACGTTGGCCGATCTGCAAGCCATTATTGATGTGGTGAACCAGTCAGCAGACAGTGATAGTGACGGCATTAGTGACGCCACAGAGATTGATGCGGGTACAAACCCGAATGACGGCACGGATAATGACACCGAAGCAGAGCGCGTTGCCACCATTGTGGCGGCTTCCGATGTCTCGGCTGATGGTGCCCCGAATGAAACTGACCTGGTTATGATCGGGTTGACCAATATTGTCTCTAGCAATGTGGGCGCTTATGAAGAAGCTTTTGCCAATGCCAGCCCCGCGCCAACCACGTTGGCAGAGCTGCAAGCGATTATTGATGGTTTCAATGTGACGGTTGACAGTGACAGTGATGGCATCAGTGATGCGACCGAGCTTGAGGCGGGCACAAACCCCAGCGAAGGGACGGATAACGACACGGAAGCGGAGCGGGTTGCTACCATTGTGGCGGCCTCTGACACAATGGCAAATGGCACGCCAACCGCTACTGATCTCACCAATATTGGCCTAATCAATGTAGTGCCGGGCAGCATGAACGCTTACGAAGAAGCTTTTGCCAACGCCAACCCATCGCCAACGACATTGGTTGGTCTGCAAGCTATCATAAACGAGGTTAACCTGGTGACGGATAGTGATGGTGACGGCATCAGTGACGCGACGGAGCTTGATGCGGGTACCAATCCAAATGACGGCACGGACAATGACACCCTTGATGAAATTCTTGCGACGCTTGTGGCGGCCGCAGATGCAGTTGCTGACGGTAGCCCTTCAGTTGCTGAGTTGACGGGTGCCGGGTTGGTTAATGTTCACGCCATGATGCTAAAACGGTATGAGATGGGCTTCTTTGACCCAACCGCGCTCGGTTTGCCAGCCTTTAGCACACCGCCAACGCTGGCCGAACTGCAAGCGGTTATTGATGAGGTAAATGATACGACTATCTTCCTCCCAACTTATTTTGCGCTGTCTGGTAATTAGGTTGTCTTGAGGCAAACTTCTTAATGGCAGCTTAGGTGATTGCTAAACCTGAGTGTAGCATAATCGCCTTGAAGCTTTGATGATGGTAACGGCCGTTTCCCCAAACGGCCGTTACCTTTTTTTATTCTTTTTGCAGGCTGGTTCAGGAAAGCCTCTCCGAGGCTGATTGTAGCCCTCACCGCAGCAAAGCAGCAGAGAGATGGGCATTAGCTCATCTCATTCATGTCTAGCCGTTTTTCAAAAGCCAGGCTGGCCGTGATTTCTTGGAAACCCAGCTTTTTGTTTAGCGTCAACATCGGGTTGTTTTCTTCATTGCCGGTGCGGATGGCCGGGTAGCCGGCTGACTGGGCGTAAGCGATAGCGTGGGCTTTGAGAGCCGTAGCCAAGCCGCGCCGCCGGTAATCGCGGAGCACGCCGGTGAAGCCCGTACGGACGATGCCGGGCTGGCTGCCTTTCTCAAACATGGAGTTACCCACGTAACGGCCGTTTTCCACCGCCACCACCCACGAATCTACCATTGCGCTTGGGGACTCCAGGTAGAGCTGCCTGAATCGATCTTCTGGCATTTTCTTGGGAGTAAACGGCAGTGGCTCATCTTGCACCAACTGCCAATCCAGCTCATGCAGCTTGGGCAGCCAGGCTGGATCGCTGGCTTGCAGTTCCGGCACGGTGTAAAGGGCAATGCCCTGTGCTTCTAGCTTTTGGTGCAGCGGCGCGAAGGCTGAAACATCAAAGGCTGACACATCCAGCTTGCTAATGACCCAGCGCATCACCTGCTGGTAGCCGCGCTTTTGCAGGAATTGCACGGTTTGCGGATGGTGCTGGTAGCAGCTGGTTGCCAGAATGGCTGGCTGGGGATCGCAGCTTTGTAGCGTTTGCCGGATTTGGTTATAAACGGCCGTACCCACGCCCTTTCGCTCAAAATCGGGATGTACCACAATGCTGAAGCGGTAGCGGTTTGGCTCGCTGCTGTCGGTTGGCTGGTTGGCGCTGGCAAAGGCGATGATCTGGCCAGCTTGCTCCACCACCCAGCGCCGAAAAAATTGCTCAGGCTTACGAATGGCGTCGTTGTGCTTGAACTCGGCAACCGAATCCGCATTTTCTGGGTAGACGGCTTTTTCTATTTGGGCAATGGCCTCGTATTCCGCGTTGGTTGGTTGAAAGGGGCGAATCGTAAACATTAAGAATTACTCCAGTTTGTCTAATTCTGTCGCTAAGATGGAAAAGAACCAGTCATCGACGAAACGGCCGTTGTCAAAAAAGCGTTCTCGCAAATAGCCATCCTCAATAAAGCCCACTTTGCGCAGCAAATTGGCAGATGCCGGATTTTTTGGATCGACATTGGCCTCAATGCGGTGAAACCCCATCTCTGCCAGGCCAAAGCGCACCACTGCCCGCACCGCCTCAGACATGATGCCCTGCCGCCAGTAGGCGGAGTTCAATTCATAGCCGATCTCCGCCCGGTGGTGGTAGGCGGTGATGTCGTGGTAGCCGCAGGTGCCTAAAACCGTGTCGTCACCCTGCCGCGTAACGGCCCAGCGCAAAGCGCGCTTCTCGCTAAATGCTTTGGTATACCAGTTGATGAGTTTATGCGCTTCGGCCACATCTTTGTAGACAGGCGTGCCGTGCCCGACCATCACCTTGGGATCGCTAAAGACGGTAAAAAGTGCCGCTGCATCATCAGGAACCAACTCCCGCAGCCGCAGTCTTTCGGTTTCCAGGATGGGGAAGGTTATAAAATGTTTGGTTAAATCCAGCATTCAAAAAATCCTTTCAATGTGTGGGTCAATTTTTAAAAATTGACCTACGTGGGCTACCAACCGCTGCCAATGGGCTGCACGTCACGCGCCCGGCCAACGTGAACCATGAACCAGTCTGGCTCGTCGGGGTAGCGCAGGCCGCCGAGCAGCCATTGCAGTTCTAAAGTGCCTGCCCGAAAGCGGGCTCGCTCGATGTGTTGGCCAATGCTCGGATAGGCTGGAGCCATCAGGCGGACAAACGTTTCGCCAAACTGGTTGATGAGGCAGGCAAAATCGGTGGCAGGGTCGCCCACGCCTGCCGTGCCAAAGTCGATGACCCCGTTGAGCCGCCGCGTTTCGGGGTTGTAAAGCAGGTGGTAAGGGCCCAAATCGCCATTCATGAAGACGTGCTCGCAGTGCATAAAGTCAGGATTTTCTAGCACGGGGGCAAAGTGCTGCTCAACCCAGTCGCGGGCAAAGGTCATCAAGAGGGGAAAGAGATTTTCTTTGACGTCATCGTACAGCTGCTGCCATTTTTCCGGGGTGCGGTTGGTGACAGACGGCCGTATCCCCATTTTCTCAACTTCAACCATTGGAATCGTGTGCAATTGGTGCAAAAACGTGCCCAACTGTGTGGCAATGGCCTGACGGTCGGCCAGGGGCAGGCGCAGCAGAATGTGTTGGGTGAGCGCTTCACCAGGAATCCAGTCGTAGGAGGTAAAAGACGTGCCCAGCTTTTCACTTTCGTAGAGTGTCCAGTGCGGCAGCGGCATGTCCAGGTGCTTTTGAGCCAACGCCAGGCAGTTGGCCTCCTGGCGAAGATGATCGATGGCCCAATCATGTTTAGGAAAGCGAAAGACGCGACGGCCGTTCACAATCAGCACGTCATTTACCAGCCCTTCGTTATTGATTTCCACTGATTCCAGCACCAAATCAGGTTCGACACGAGCAATTTCTTGGCGGTAAACGGCCGTATCTCGTTCAAGCTTCATCGGTTATCACCTCCGCAAAGTCAAAGTCGATGTACGGCCGTTCCGCATGAATAATTTCCCGCCGCCCGCGCATAAAAGTAGCCCCCCAACCATCGCCGCTCAGGTCTGGATAGTCGCGGGAAAGAACGCCATACAGATCAATCTCGCGCAGCTTCATGAAGGGCAAAATTTCTTTGAGCCAGACGGAGTCGAGCTGGTTTTCTTCACGGTAGCCCTGCCAGAACTTTGGCCAAAATTGGCTGCAAAATTCAACCGGGTTGGGGTGGTTGGTGATGGCGTAGAAAACCGCCATCGCAATATCGTAAATGAAGTGGCCGTAGACGCAATCATCAAAGTCGAACAGGGTGATCTGGCAATTTTCATCGACAAATAGGTTGCCTGTGTGGGCGTCCTGGTGAATAAGGCCAAAAGCGTCTGGCGGGGCGGGCAGGCTGCGCAGATAGGCCATATTGGCCTCGGCTAATTCCATTACTTTGGGATCAAGCTGGGGTAGGGCACTGATGGCATCGGTCATGATGGGATCGTCCCACTGCGGCCGTTTCCAATCATCATTTGGCAGGCTGTACTGTTTGGTAAGCGCGTGCATTTTGCCGAGGAGACGGCCGTAATTCAGCATAAACGGCTCCGTCCAGCCGCCATTTTGCCAGACCGGCCCACCCTTGGCCCAGGCAAACGCCGTTGCCAAAAAATGCTCTCCCTGGCCATCGTCGATGAGCTCCACCAGATGCCCGGCTTTGGAATGAACCGCGCGGGCCGCGCCTGCCCCACCGGCTGCCAGATGGTTGATCCAGTCCACCTCGCCGCGAATGAGGTCTGGGCTGCGGCGCAGGCTGTGCCCCAGCCGCAAGACGTAGCGTGCTCCATCTTTTTCAAAGCCGTAGATGAAGCTCTCAAAACCGCCCAATTCTTCAATTTTGTCCGGTGCAATGCCGTAGCGCTGCTGGGCTTCGGCCAAAATTGTGTTGTTAAACCGGTTACGTATTTTCTCTTCCATGTACTTTCTCTCCCAGGTGCGACGCACTTGCAAAGTTTGGTTTATGGTAAATCAGTCTGCGAAAAGTGCGTCGCACCGAAATAAGCACAGATTTCTTGAATTTGGCCGCGATGTTCGGTTTCATGCTGGGTGAGATGATACAGTACCCATTCCGGCGTGACGTGATATTGGGGCAGCAATCTCGCCCGGCGGAAGTCGGCCAGGGTGAGGTTGGCGTAGACGTCTAGCAGCAGTTGGCGGGCGGTGTCTAAACGTTGCAGATGGGTGGTGAGGGAAACGGCCGTTACCGGAAACAGCCGCCCACTTTCATCCCGCACGGGGTAGGGCAGCAGTGCCTGAACCTCTGCGGGGAATTCCTGCTCCAGCACCTCGCAAAACAGCCAATCAATTTCGATGGCCGCAATGTGGTACAGCAGCGTGCCGATGCTGTTGCCACCGGGATACGGTTCCCAATCCAGCAGCGCCTCGTCCAGGTCGGCCAGCGTTCTGCGCAGCCGCCTGCGCGCCCCTTCCAGCAGCCACAGCGCCCGGCCAATTTCCGGATCGGTAGCTGACAATGGTTCAATCCGCAGTTGTTCAATCATCATTTGTTCGTTTGTTGGTTCACTCATACTTTCTCCTCGAAAATAAAAAGCGGAACACAGAGCTTCGCAGAGAAGACACAGAGGTGCACAGAGGAATTAGAAGAAATCTGTCAAATCTGCGAAATCTGCTGATTTTAATTCATGGTGTTGAGCTTGCGCTCATGCCGCCTTCTTTGGATAGGCTCTATTCATGGCGCTGGCCATAAAGTCGCTAAAGTTTTGGCGCACGGCCGTTTCCGAATACACCCCCGCCTGCAAAGTTTGCCACTCAGGGATCATCCCTTCTGGGTCGGGCATAAAGCGGGCAGCGGCGGCCAATTCCCAAAATGTGAGATTGGTTACTGGACGGCCGTTTGCCTGCACGTAAGCTGCCAAAAAAGCATCGGCCAACGGTTCGCCGCCCAGCATGGCCAATTCCAGGCGCAGGTAGGCCACATCGTAACCGGGATCGCCAAAGGAGGCTTCTTCCCAATCGAGAACGGCCGTAATCCGGCCATCCTGCCACAAAATATTGCCCAACCAGTAATCGATGTGTACCAGGGCAGGCGGGGCGGGCTGGATGGTGGGCAGCAGATCGTGAACCGCTTGCCAGACGGAACGGCCGTCTGGGTGGGCACACATTTTTTCTTTGGCCTTTTCATTGCGTAAAAACCAGACCACTTCTTCATTGCCATCGAGCAGGAAACGCCTGTCAGCTGCCGCCAGCGGAATGGCGTGAATTTTGGCCAGGGTTTGGGCCAGTTCGCTAACCCAGGCTGCCTGGTTTGCTGGCCGAATGATTTGCTGGCCAGCCACAAAGCTGGTGACGATGCCCGGACTGCCCAGCAGATTGCCGCTTTTGTCTAGCAGCAGCGGCGTGGGGGCCGGAATGTGGTGCTGCTGCAACAGAGCCAGGGTGTTGAATTCCCGCTCCGCCTTTGCGCCCCGATCATAATCGCCAAACACAGCGTAGCGCCGCACGACGACCTGTTTGGGGCCAACGGCCGTTTCATAAGCCAGCAGCGTGCTCTCATTTGAGAAACTGCCGGGTAACGGCCGTGCGCTTTTTAGAATTCCTTCGCTGTCCAGTTGGTGGATGACATTTGTATGTATTTTTGAAAGCTTCATTTCAATCATTATTTTCCGTTCTTGCTGTTGGTCAATTTTGCAAAATTGACCTACGGGGAAACAGGCCACAAGTTGGGCCACTCTGGTTTTTGGTAAAAAAGTGCAAATTCAGGCAAAGTTTCCACTGCTGTTGGTCAATTTTATAAAATTGACCTACGGAGAAGCAGGCCATAAGTTGGGCCACTCCGGGTTTTGGTGATAAGGGGCAAATTCAGGCAAGGCTTCCAGTAATTCTTTGTCCTTAAAGCCTGCGGCAATCGCCTCTTGCAAATAATCAATGGCCACCGGCTCTTCAAGATGGGCCATTGCTCGGGCAGCTAAAAAGTAAATGTAAGCAGGCGGTTCATCATCCACTTCGATGGCGATTTCCAGCATGTCGGCGGCTTCTTCGTACATTTGTGCCTCGAAGAAGTAGAAGCGGCCCAACTCTGCGTAATGCTGGGCTTCGTTGGTGTGGAATTCGTAAAAGTGATACGGCCGTTCAAACACAAAACCCACGTTAACGGCCGTTCCAATCGAGCCAGGATTATCCGCGCCGCAGTCCCAGCCGATATGTTTGAAGCCCGCCTGCTGGCAAAATTCTACGGTGGCGGCAGTTACGGCCGTTGCCAGACCGCGCCGTTGGTGGGCCGGAACCGTTTGGATGCCAATTTCGCAAGCATCCCCCACCGTCACGTCCGCCAGACACCAGCACACAATCTCGTTTTGGTGCAAAGCGGCAAAGCCAAAGCCATTTTGCAAAAAGTTGGCTTCGTTCTGCCAGCCAATGCGGATCGAATCGGCGATGTGTTTGGGCAGCCGCTGGCCTTGTTCCGCCAGTAAAGCGGCATCCAAACGGGCAATTTGGTAGCCTGCGGGCAAAATTGTGCGCCAATCGAGCCGCGCTTTGTCAAAAAGGTAGTAATGATTGTCGCCCCAAATCGGCGGCCAGCGCCAGTCGCCCAAAATGTCGGCCAGCGCGGGTTCCCACGCTTGTGAATCCAGACAAATGTCCAGCACAGGATTGTCTGGATTGACCCGGTCGCCAGCCAGCAGGGTAGCCGCCAGCTCTGTCTTGAGCGCATTGTTGAAGGCGGCGTTGTCTGGATTGCCTACCAAATAAGTGCAGTCCAGCGACACGGCAAAACCGCTGCGGGGGGCGTCCAGGTTGTCTACGTAGACGCGGCCGGGACTGGTTTGTTGGAGAACGGCCGTTACATGCACATTCCACTCAGCCATTTTGGCAAAAAGGGAAGTTGCCTTGGCGAATTGTTCTGGTTTTAAGCGAATCATAGTCTGTGTTCTTTTATTAGGAACACAGAGTTGCGCAGAGAACCGCAGAGCTACACAGAGAAAAAACTCTGAGAAACTCTGCGCCTACTCTGTGTCCCTCTGTGTTCTGCTTTTTCCATTCAAAAGTTCCAAAATTAGCTGGATAAACAACGCTGGTTTTCCAAGTTGAGCATGTGAGCCACGCCAGGAACGACATGCTGTTGATTCAATTTTTTAAGAATGGTTAATCAAGTTCAGACAGAACTTCATATAAGTTGACATAATTATCATAGCGCCATTGGGCGATACGGCCGTTTTCCACCGCATCCTTCACCGCACAGCCTGGCTCGTGCGAATGAGTGCAGTCATTAAAGCGGCAAAAACCCACCACGCCCGCCAGATCAGGATAAAACGTAATCAGGTCATCGGGGTGCAGACCATGCAGCCCCATGTCCTTAATGCCGGGCGTATCGACGACGCTGCCGCCCATTGCCAGAGGTAGCATGATGGCCTGGGTGGTGGTGTGCCTCCCTTCGCGGCTTTTCAGGTTGCTCACCTCGCTGGTGCGCAGCTGCAAGCCGGACTGCACGGCGTTGAGCAGGGTCGATTTGCCCACGCCGGAAAGCCCGGCCAGCACCGTCGTTTGCCCGCGCAAAAAGTCGCGCACCGGCTCAATCCCGTCATTTTCAGCGGCGCTGGTGAGGAAAACGGGAATGTCGAGGGCGCGGTAGGGGGCAACGGCCGTTTCCACCTCCGTGACCCGTTTTGCCAGATCGATCTTGTTGAGGCAAACGGCCGTTTTCAAGCCATTTCGCGCTGCCCCAATCAAATATTCATCAATCATTTGCAGCCAAATTTTTGGCTCGCGCCAGGCGGCCACTACCAGCAGTTGGTCAATGTTTGCAGCCAGGATTTGCTTTAGATGCACATCAAAGCTGTCGGCGCGGGCCAGGCCGCTGCGGCGCGGCAGCACCCCTTCCACCAGGCCGCGCTCGTCGCTGAGCGGCTGCACCAGCACCCGGTCGCCCACGGCCAAAATGTTGGTGTAGCCGGTGCCTTCGGCGGTGAGGATGCCGCGCACGTCGCACACAATCGTGTTGCCGTTTACCTCGGCGCGGCACAGGCCACGGCTCACTTCTACCACTTTGCCCAGCAAAAATGGCGTCTCAGCGGCCATTGCTTGCCATTGGTCATCGTTTAGGCTGGCTTGCAGAACGGCCGTTGCCTGTTCTGTCACTGCTTTGCGCCGATCTAGCTCATCCAGCGGCATGATGCGCTGATCAGCAATCTGGCCTTCTTCATCGGGCACCAGCGGCTGCCAATCGACGCGATGCTTTTCCTGGTTAGCGGCCGTGTTGTGCCGCAGCTTTTTGCGACGCCCTTTTTCGGCGTCCCACGCTTTGCGCTGCTGCTGGCGAATCTCTTTTCTCTTTTTACTCATATTTTTTTCCAAATGGGACGCGGATTTACGCGGATGACGCGGATAAGAAATAAATCAGCGTTTATCGGCGTTCATCAGCGTCCTATTTTTCTATAGACATGCACCAGCCGATGAGGCGGCGCACGAAGTCGTTGGTGGGGTACGGTTTGCTGTCGTGTTTCCAGCGGGGCACCTGCACCTCTTTGGCTCCGGGCTGGCGGGGAAACTGCTCCCCTTCCACCCGGAGCGTGGTGAATTCATCCCCTTCTTTGGGGATGCGGTAATGCACAATGAACTTTTTGTTGGTGGCAATGATGTGTACAATCCGCTCCGGCGTGTGATCAACAAAGCCGCCCTCTTCGGGAATGTGTTCATCTTTGCTCTCGACGTACCAGATGTACGGCCGTCCTTTCACTTTTACCTTGCGTTTGCCTTTTGTATTTACTGCCAAATTGCGCTCCTTCGAAAATAATTTAACCGCGGAGAACGCGGAGAACGCAGAGAAAAATTTGGTAAATCTGCGCAATCTGCTGATTTTCATTCATGGTGGTCAACGACAGTCGGTGTCGTCTCCTCTGAAAATAAAAAGCGGAACACAGAGTTTCACAGAGAAAGCGCAGAGTTTCACAGAGAATTCAGAGAAAAATCTGTGCAATCTGTGTAATCTGCTATTTTACAATGGTTTGCGGTAGGTGGCGGATAGCTTATCGGCTTGAAAGCCGAGTCCTGTATAAAGCTGCACAGCCCCTGTCGTGTCTTCGGTATCGACACCTAACGCCGCTTCTTCCATACCTTCTTTTTTCAATACTTGCAGGCTGCGGGCGATGAGGGCTTTGGCCAGGCCCTGGCCGCGCCAGAACTGTCGCACAAAAATGCCTTCAGTGTTGCCACGCAAACGGCCGAATGCTTCATTCTCTTTCGTGTCGATGTAATTTAACACACCGCCAGCCACTTCTGTCCCGTTCCAGCCAATTTGAAACAGGGTCGGATCAAAACTCGGCTGCTCTGACCAGGCGTGAAAATCCTCATCGGTCCATTCCGTCTCGCCCCAATTATCTTTGAATGCTTCCCGGCACGCCTCCCAGATTTTGCGCCACTCTGTGTGCGAACCCTGGCGTACTTCAATGTTTTCAGGGAGCGGGTAGTTGGGGATGTTGTGGAGCGACGGCCGTACCATTCTAACAAAGTAACGTACCGGCTTATACCCTTCGTCTTGCAGCGCCTCTGCCCAATTGACATCGCCATCACTGGCAAAGCTGGTGAGGAACTTTGTGCCGTTTGACGGATGGCTTTTTGCAATTTGACGCAAACGGGATTCGTTAAATTGCAGCATGGCCCGGCGGATTCCTTCACCTCGCCAATCTGGGCGCAGCTGGGCAAAATGAGCATAGTTGTGAATACCGTCGAGCTGTACTTCCCACCAGCATCTGCTGTACCCAATCATTTCGCCATGAACTTCAGCAAAAACCATATCTTGATAAGGATCACAATTTGTCATGTGCCGGTAATTGCTCCGGGTCTCTTCAACAGTGGTTGTCCAATCATTGCCATCCACAATATTGCTGCGGTTGATGATCTCAACCATCGCGGGAATATCTTCATCACCCCGAAAATGACGAAAAACCAGGCCAGGAACGGCCGTTTCCATCTTCACATCGATCAAATTATTTTGAATACGCATGTCTTCCTCTAATTTACAGAGGCTTACGAAAAGTAACGCCTCGCTTCACTTCCTTAAAGCCCAGGCTGCGATAAAGCTGCAAAGCCCCGTTGGGATTTTGGCCATCCACGCTCAAGGCGGCATCTTCCATGCCAGCATCCTTTAGCACCTGGAAGCTGCGCGTGATGAGCGCTTTGGCCACGCCACGCCGCCGCCAAGGGCGACGCACAAAGATGGTTTCCGTGTAGCCACGCTGGCGATCATGCTCTTTGTTTTCGGCTTCATCAACGTAGTTGAGCACGCCACCGGCAACCTCATCCCCATCCCAGGCGATTTGCCACAGATCGGGGTTGAAGGTTGGGTATTTTTCCCAGACGTCAAACGATTCCTCTGGCCATTCAGGCGAAGCCCAATGGTCGCGGAACGCCTCGCGTGCCCCTTCCCAAATTTGCCGCCATTCGGCCAGGCTGCCCCGGCGAACCTCAATGCCGTCTGGCACGGGGCAGTGGGGGATGTCGTCGAGAGACGGCCGTACCATGTCGAACCCGTAGCGCACAACTTTGAAGCCTTCATCTTGCAGCAGTTGATGCCAACTCACTTCGCCCTGGCCCGCCCAACTGGTAAAAAACTGGTTGATGGCTGCCGGATGCTCGGTGCTGATTTGGCGCAGACGTTTTTGCAGATGGTGGATCATTGCCCGGCGGATGCCGTGAACGCGCCACTGGGGCAGCAGTCTGGCAAAAAAGTAATAGCTGTACCCTTCATCTTTGAGATCGTGCCACCAGCAACGGCCGTATCCCACCACAGCCTCATCAACCTCCACAAAAATCATGTCCGTTGCCGGATCGCAGTTGGAGAGATAGCTGTAATCGGCCGCGATGTCCTCCAGATTGGTCACATAATCAGACTGGTCTGCTTCGCGGCTGCCATTGAAGATGTCCACAATGTGCGGATAGTCGCTCTCACCCTGAAAGCCACGAAAGCGCAGCCCTGGCACAGCAGGCATTTCTGCTACTTCAATTTCGTTGTTCACTAATTCAATACTAGACATAATGTTACTCCTCCTGCATTCAATTACAGTCTTAACTGCATGTTGTACAAATTTGCATACGTGCCACCTAAGGCGATCAATTCTTCATGCGTGCCTTGTTCATCAACCCCTCGCTCTGTCAAAACAACAATGCGCTCCGCATTTCTCACAGTGGATAGCCGGTGGGCAATCACAATGGTGGTGCGATTGTTGGCCAACTTTTCTAATGATTCCCGAATGGCTTGCTCACTTTCGTTATCTAAAGCGCTGGTTGCCTCATCAAAAATGATAACGGGTGGGTTTTTCAAAAAGACGCGGGCAATGCTCAACCGCTGCTTTTGTCCACCAGACAACTTCACGCCGCGCTGGCCAATATCCGTGTTGTACCCGTCTGGCAAAGCCATAATGAAGCGGTGCGCATTTGCCCTTTTGGCAGCGTCTACAATTTCCGCCGTGCTGGCATTCATGAGGCCATAGCGAATATTTTCGGCCACCGTTCCGGCAAAAAGGTACACATCCTGCTGCACCAGCCCGATGTTGCGCCGCAGTGTGCCCAGGTGAATGTTCTTGATGTTGTTGCCATCCAAAAACACCGCGCCCTCATTCACCTCATAAAACCGGGGAATTAAGGAGCAGAGCGTGGTTTTGCCAATGCCAGACGTGCCCACCAGGGCCACAAACTCCCCGGCCTGTATGTCTAATGAAAGATTCTTAAAAACATAATCAGCTTCCTCTTTGTACTTAAAGCTAACATTTTTGAAGGTTACATTGCCCTGAACCTGTTCCAGATGGTTGGCGTTTGGCGCGTCTTGAATGTCTGGTTCTACTTCCAGAACTTCCATGAATCGCTCAAAGCCAGCGATGCCTTCCTGGTAAAGTCGGGTGAAATTGCCGTAACGGCGAATCGGTTCAATAAGAATGCCCACGCAAAGCAGAAACGTGATCAGGTCTGGCAAATCCAGCGAAGCTTTGACAATGCCAATGCCGCCAAAAACAATCACAGCCACCGTCATGAGCTGGGTAAAGGCGATTAACCCTTCATAAAAAAAGGTTTCGCTGCGGATGCTATCGCTTCTGCTTTGCAAAAACCGGTTATCTTCCTGGGAAAATTTCTTTGCCTCGACTGCTTCATTGTTAAACGATTTCACGACGCGAATCCCTGCAAGCGTATCTTCCACCTGGGCATTGATGTCGCCGATTCTGTCGCGGCTTTGGCGCAAGGCGGCCTTCATTTTTTTGTTGAAATGGAAGGCATAGATGGCCATGATGGGCAAAAAGAGAAAGACGATGAGCGCCAACCTGGCGTTGATGGTGATTAAGATGGCAAACGCGCCCATGAAGTTCAGCGATGAAATCACAATATCCTCAGGGCCATGATGAAACAGTTCAGCCAGATTGAATGAATCATTGGTGAGCCGCGTCATCAGCTGCCCCACTTTTTGCTCGTCGTAAAAGCGAAATGAGAGCTTTTGGTAATGGTCAAACAGCTCGCGGCGCATGTCTTGTTCCATTTTGGCCCCCATCATGTGCCCCTGGTAGGCCACAAACATATTGCCCAGGGTATGAATGACGATAAGCCCCAGCATGACTGCGCCCATGCCGTAGATTTGGTTAAGTTTGGCTGCCTCGCTGCCCGCCAGTACATTTTTGGTAATGTAGCTGACGCACAGCGGTATGAGCAGGGTGGTGGCGGAAACGACAAAAGCGCAGGCCATGTCTGCCCAAAACAAACCCATGTACGGCTTGTAGTAGGAGAGGAATTTTCGGGCACGGCCGTTCCCAAAACCAAATTGCTTGCGGCCGTTTTCACTCAAAATTGGCCGTGCCGCTAATATTTCTATACTGCCCACTTAAACCATCTCCCCTTGCCACAAGGCCTGCATTTCTACTGATGTTGCCAACAGTTCATCCAGCGTTCCCTGGGCGGCGATACGGCCGTCTACCAGCACAATGATCTGGTCGGCTTGCTGCAACACCGCCCGGCGATGGCTTACCACCAGGCAGGTGGGAGATTGGAGATTGGCAGCTTGCAGCTGCGAGATTGGAGATTGATTACTAAAATCTCCAGTCTCTAATCTCCAGTCTCCATTAAAAATCCCCTCCCACAGTTGCGCCTCCGTCTCCACGTCTAAGGCGCTGGACAAATCATCAAATACCAGCAGTTCCGCCTCGCGCACCAGCATCCGGGCGGTGGCGGTGCGCTGCACCTGGCCGCCAGACAGGCGCACGCCGCGCGGCCCCACGACGGTATCCAGCCCGGCTTCTAGCTGGGCGATGTCTGGTTGCAGCACGGCCGTTTGCAACGCCATCTCCAACCCATCCTCCGGCAAACCCAGCAAAATGTTGTCCCGCAGCGGTTCGCTGAACAGGCGCGGCACCTGCGGCGTGTAAGCCGCACGGGGTGGGGTGAAGAAGGTGGCGGGATTGGTGATAAGACGGCCGTTCCAGCGAATCTCACCGCCAGCCGCAGGCAGCAAACCCAGCAGCGCCCGCAGCAGCGTCGTCTTGCCTGAGCCGATCTTGCCCGTAATCACCGTAAAGCTGCCGCGCGGCAGGGTGAAGCTGATGTCTTCTAGGGACCAGGAATCAGTGGTCAGTGGGTCAGTGGTCAGGGGGTCAGTATTTACTGAATACTGATTACTGAATACTGAATACTCAAATCCAAGTCCTTCAACTTCCAAAACCTCAAGCCGATCTTCCGCCGCCTTCACCGGCTTCTGAATAGCCGGAACTGGTTCATCTTCATAGATGGGCACGTGGGCCACCAGGCTTTCTGGCGGGGCGGCTGGCGTGATGGCTTGCAGGCGATCCAAAACCACGCGCTGCTGGGCAATCTCAGACAAATAGCTGCCAATTTGCGCCGGAAAGCGAGAGACGAAGAAAAGGTAGCTGGTAAACAGCACAAAATCACCGACGCTAAACGTGCCTTGCTGCAACGAAAAGCCAGCCATAATCACCATCAAAGCCACGGCCACGTCCCCCATGTTGTCCGTGACGGATTGGAAGATGGCCCAAAAGAGGCCAAAGCGAACGTTGGCCACGCGCCGCGCATCGCTTAATTCGCGCAGGTAGCCAATGGTGCCTGTTTCCGCATCGGCCACTTTGATGGCCTGGATGGCCCCGAACGTTTCGCCCAAAAAGGCCGCAACGGCACTGTCGCTAACCCGGCTAATGCGCACGTAAGTCAGGAAGCGCCCCCAGGCCCAGCGGGTGAGAAAGAAAACGCCGATGAGGGGCAGAATGGCAACGGCCGTAATCCCCGGTGCAATGCGAAACATGATGATCAGGGCAAAAATGGCAAACGTCGTGTGGCCGCTGATTTCGGGAACCCAGGTGGGGAAGTCAGCAAAATCAGCCAGATCATCATCTAACCGGTTGATGACATCCCCGGTAGGCACGGGCAGCGGCTCGGCACCTGGCTTGTGCAGGATGTTTTGCATGACGTTGAGGCGCATGAGCGATTGTGCCGCCATGCGTACCTTGGCCGCCCCCCAATTGCCCAGGATGTCAAACACCATTCGGCTCAGTTCCACACCAATGATGAGCAAGAGCAGAGTCCAAAGGGCGTTCGGAAGAGCAACGGCCGTTTCCACCGAACCATTCAACTGATCAAAGTAACTTTTTTCCAGCCAGCCCGGTACCAGCCGCATACCAAAAGCGTACAGCGCCATCGCCACGCTTAGCACAAAATGCCACGGCCGGTAACGAATCAGCGACCAGGTTCCTGTTTTAATTGGAAGTTTGTCGAAGGTCGTTTTACTGTTGTTCATTTTTCTCCAAATTTGCCAGCACAAGCTGGCACAAATCATCGACAGATTTGGTGCCATCCTGATAAAGAACGTTTATCTGCAATGCGTCTGCCTGCGCTTTCATGAGGTTGTTGTACCAGAGGCTGCGCCCCATGAAGTTAGCAAACATGCGCTCTGGATCGGCAGAGCCTTCCAGAAATTCATCGTTTTTTCGCTCGCGGGCTTCTAAAACGGTGGGATCAATCACCAGCCAGCCAGCCCACACATTTGGCAGTTGCAGCTGCGCCACCCATTCCGGCCGGATGTGCCAGCCGTCTATGACAATGCCGCGTTTTAGATAGGTATATTTTTGGATGAGCCGCGCCACCATTGGCCAGGTGGCTTCGTGCCGCAGAGTAGCGTCGGCGATGAGTTCATCCACGGTGCTGTTGGTGAAATATTCGGTATGTGGCCCTTTGCGCAGGGCATGAATGCCTGGATGGGTTTCTGGTGTAGTGACGGCGATTACGGCCGTTACCAAATCATCTATCGTCAGGGAATTAACGCCCAACTTGACGGCCAATGCAGAACCCAACGTGGTTTTGCCCGCCCCAGGCGCACCACCGATCAAAATCACTTTATTGCTTATCATGCTAATGCCTCTTCAATGCCAGTTTTCAACAGTTGCGAAAAACGCGAATCAGGGTCGTTGAGCAGTTGCAAACGTGGCCCGTGTTCCTGAATACGGCCGTTTTCCAAAATCAAAATATCGTCGGCCCGCTGCACAGTGCGCAGGCGGTGAGCGATGATGATGGCGGTACGGCCGTACAGCAAGGTATCAATCGCTCGCTCTAGCAGCTGCTCCGTGGCCGGGTCCAGCCGGGACGACGCCTCATCCAAAATCACCAGCTGCGGATCGCGCAAAAAGACCCGCGTAAAGGCCAGCAGCTGCGCCTGCCCGGCTGAGAGACCCTGGCCACCCGTTTTCAGTTCAGTGTCCAGACCGTCTGGCAGGCTGGCCAGCCAGTCGCCCAGCCCCAGCGTGTGCAGCGCCGCTTCAATTTCTGCATCAGGAATGGGCGGCTTGCTGGGGTCATAGCGACGAAACAGCGTCAGGTTGTCGCGCACGGTGGCGGCAAAAAGCTGCACCTCCTGCGTCACCATGCCGATGTGCTGCCGTACGTTGGCTAGGCCAACATTTCGCAAATCAATGCCGTCCAGGGCAATGCTGCCTGCGTCCACATCGTACAGCCGGAAGAGCAGCCGGGTGAGCGTGGTCTTGCCGCTGCCGGTGCGCCCCAGCAGGCCCAGGACTTTGCCAGCTGGCAGTTCAAACGTCACGTCGTGCAAGACGTTTTGAGACTGGAGACTGGAGATTGGAGATTGGTTGCCGTTCACTGAATACTGATTACTGACCACCGATAACTGATCTTTATAGGCAAACGAAACGCTGCGGAAGGAAACGGCCGTTGCCTCCGCAGGCAGCACGGCAGAAACTGATTCCTTCACTTCTGGCTCTAGCTGCAAAAATTCGTTGATCCGGCCCACGCTGGCCACCGCCCGCTGCAAATCGCTAATTTGCCGCCGGATGTACTTGATGGGGGATTCCATCAGTCGCACGTAAGCCACCAGCAAAAACAGCGTGCCAATGCTAATTTGCCCCTGCAAAAAGAGAGTGCCTGCCAGCGCCAGCGCCGCCACGATGGCCAACACATACAGCATGTAGCTGCTGCTAAAGGTGTAGCCGCCAATCACCGATGCCCGAATGCGGCTCTGGGCCACATCTGCCAGCAAGGGATATAGCTTCTGAAAAACATAAGCCTCACCGCCATTGGCCCGAATATCCTCCGTGCCGCCGATGCGCTCTTCTACGTAGCCGTGCAGTTTGGCGTATGCTTTGCTCACGTCGCGCCACACGTTCACCGTGGGTTTGCGGATTACTTGCAGTAAACCCAGGGTCAAAACGCCATAAGCCAACCCGACCAGACCCAAACGCCACTCTTCGACAAAAAGTAGCGCCAGGATGCCAATGACCAGCACGGCGTTGCCCAACACCTGCACCAGAAGCCGGGAAAAGAATTCGGCCAGGTTGCTCACGTCGCCATCGATGCGCTCAATGAGTTCGCCGGGGGTTTGCAGCTTGTGAAAGCCCATGTCCAGCCGCATGATGTGGGTAGCCAGATCGACCCGCAGGTTGTTGGTGGCCGCCCAGCCCAAATCTTCGCTCAGGTAGGTGGTCCACAGCGCCACAGCTTTTTGGGCAACGGTTACCGCAAAAAACAACAGGCCTAGATTGACCAGCAGCCGTACGGCCGTACCGCCCTGTGCCGCATCTAAAAAGTCCCGAATGACCTGTGGGCCATAAAGCTGCAAACCAATGCTGATGGCCAGTAAGCTGCCCAATCCAACAAGACGGGTGGTGAACGGCCGTAAATATTGTTTCAGTAAGTCCCAACTACTTAACATTTACCCTCCTGAGCTTGAACCAGGCCCCATGTACGGATCCCATAAGCTGTGCGTCAGCGAAACCGGATCGGTGGCAATGCCAAAGCTGCTAAAGTATTCGCAAACCCGCGTGATGTCCCGTTCCAGCAGCTCGTAGGCGTGTGGATTGTGCCGCGCCTCCACCATTTGCGGGAAGTCAATCAGATAAACTGAGCCTTCCCAATACAAAATGTTGTATGCCGAGAGGTCGCCATGAATCAGATGGTTGTCCAGCATCAGGGCCACATTGTCCAAAATGTGCTTGAACAGTGGCTCTGCCTCTTCTTTTGGCAGGCGCACCTCGCTAAGCGTGGGGGCCGGGCCGTACTCATCGCCAATGTAGGCCATCAGGATGGTGTTTCCCTGGTGGGCAATGGGTTTGGGCACGCTGGCCCCAGCCTTAAAAAGCTGGGTTTGGGTGCGGTACTCGTTGCCAATCCACCATTGAATATCCACTGATTTGCCAAAATTGGTTTTCTTGCGCAGGGCCGTTTTTACCCGCCGTCCTTTCATCTGCTTGCCTTGCTCATCGCGCAATACGCGGCCTGCTTTGTAAACAGCATCGTTTTTTAGATGGCGCAGCATTCGCGGACGGTACAGCTTGGCGGCGATGAGTTCCAGGCCAGTGGCCGGGTGTGCCGTGCAGGCGTAGACGTTGGCCTCCTTGCCACCTTTCACCAGCCGCGTCACGTCAGTGACAATCTGGTCGCGGTAAAAGGGGCCAACCGATTCGGTCACCCACTGCCGCTCGTGGTGGCGTGGGTCGATGGCTTTGGCGTAGGTGGGAACCCAATTTTCAATGCCGTCGTCCATTTCTTGAATTTCGCGGATGATTTGGCGGGAACGGCCGTTGCTCTTCTTTTTCTTTTTTCTTGGCCCAGGCCGGTTCCGCCGGGCCTCCCGACTGTTGTCGTCGAACTGGTACGCTTCGTATTTCTCAAAAGCCTCAAACTTGTCCATGAGATTGATTTTGGGCCGGTTTTAGAATGATCCGGCGAACATCCCAAGATTCTTTAGACAGGAATTGTGGCTTTTGTTTGGTTTAGGGTAAGAGAGAAACAAAAAGCCACCGAGCAAAATTGTGTGTCGGTGGCTGAGCTGCCAAAAATAGGCAACAAAAAAGCCACAGGTTTTGTACACCCGTGGCCACAAAATCATCCAAAAAGGATTACGCTTGGATTCTTAGCAGTTAACAGGTGTACCCACACAACGTCCGATTACGTTTTCGAAGATGTTGCTTTTCACTTTTGCCATCTTGTGGGTACCTCCTTTCAAAATTTTTGTTTGGTTAACGCCGACAGTCTACCATGCCTTTTTTGGACGGTCAAGCATTTTTTTGAATCAGCCTCCTGACACCGGCCTTGGTGGATCGGCAACAACGGGGAAGGCTTCATACCGAATTGAGATGTTTCGGCAAACCAATGGATTGGAATCTACCAGCTCATAGCCAACAATTTGAAACTTAACCACATGGTCATCTAAGGTTTTGAAAAGGTAGATAAAGCCATCGGCTGGGACATTTCCTTTGTGCAGGTAATACAGATCGAAGTAACCTGTTTGTGCATGTTTTTGTGCCGCAAAATTGGCATCTCGAATATCTCGATATTTAATGGATTCAAAATTTGCAGTGCCATATTCAAACCAACTGACGCCCTCAAACACTCTTAAAGATTCCATGTTTTCTGGCCAACAGCCGAACTGCAAATCCCAATCCCGGTCTGTTTGTGAAGGGGCGGCGCTAATGTGGCCTGTTTCAAAATCAATTGCATCCAGCCCCTGAAGCGTTGCTTCTTGCGGGTCGCCAGACAAGGACTGCGGCGAGAAATTGATCCAATCTTCTAAATTGTTTTCGAGGTCGTTTTGGGCTATGCGGGTTGCTTCATAATTCGTTGGCGGGTCAATATAATTTAACAGCGCAACAATACCACCCCCGGCAGCAAGCAAGGCGATGATGACACCAATTATCCACTTGAACCAACTTGCGCAACCGCCTCGATTTTGTGTTTCTTGTGACATGCCTTTTCTCCTGATTTTAGGCTGCTCCAAATGGGCACTTTGCGGCCATTTGCAGGCAGCAAATGGAACTAACGGTTAATGGAGTTGGTAAAGCACGAATGAAATCTATAATCATAAACGGGGGAGACGGCCGTTTTCCCGCAATCTGCTTAGACACATCAGGAACATCTTGGCTGTTGGCAGCGTTGCAAAGGTATATTTTGTTAGGCGGACTGGAGGATGTAGATGAGAGTTAGAGTCAGTTTTATTTGCCTGTTAGTTATTTTGCTGGCAGCTTGTGCCCCCGGCGGCGCAGAACCTGAATTGGTGGAAACGGCCGTTCCCACCCAGGAAATCCACCTCGATGCCCAATCTTATGCCGATGATTTAGGCGTGAGCCTGGAAGAAGCCTCGCGTCGCCTGAACCTGCAAGAGGCAATTGGTGAATTGGGGGCATCTTTAGAAGCCAACGAAACCGACACCTTTGCCGGATTGTGGATTGAGCATGAGCCAGCCTACAAGGTTGTGGTGGCGTTTGTGGGAGATGCGGGGGAGGCGGTGATACGGCCGTATCGCCAAACCTATCCCCAACTAAGCGACATCATCGAAATTCGCACCGCGCAGTACACCCTGGCCGAACTGCTGGCCGCCCAGCAAGAAGCATTCAACATCGTGGCGAAGCTGGAGCCGATGTCCGTTGCGGGCGGTGTGGACGTGATGCAAAATCGCGTTTACCTGACAGTGGGCAACCCAGAGCTGTTCCTGCAAGCCGTGGCCGATGCTGGCTACGAACTGCCGCCGCTGGTGGCTGTGGAGCCAATCGACCCTGAAAATATTCCCGAAAGCAATTCTGGTGGTTTGGATGAATACGCTGGGGTGGACGGCCGTACAATCTACTTTCCTCGTCAGGCCCCAGCCGTAGCGGGCATGGATGCTTTGCTAGAAGGCAGCCTCGTCCTCGATGAAAATGGCTGCCTGCGCGTGCAGCATGAAAGCGTGCCTGTGGACGATGCGCCAATCGTCATCTGGCACTATGATTTTTCGCTGGAAATTAATGGTGAGTCCATCACCGTGCTGAACGGTGATGGCGAACCGGTTGGCCGCGTCGGCGAATGGACGCGCCTGGGCGGTGGGGAAGGCGGGCGCACGCTGGCAGAGTCGGAGATGCCTGCAAACTGCCCTGGCCCATACTGGATTTTGGGCAGCATCGAAACGATGGCCGAGCAAGCTATCCCCGATATTTACCTTCAGCCAGTAAGCACCGGCAGCGGGGCAATTTACTATTTTCAGTCCAAAGCGGCCGTTGCTGAAGGCAGCATCAGCGGCTCCTTAAACGTCGAGGATGGCTGTTTCCGGGTGGATGGCTACACAATCTTTTGGCCGCCAGACGTTTGGCCCGATGAGGACGCCGACCCATTGCAAATTGTGTACCGCAAAGATGGCATTGAGGCGGTGCTGTTTGCCGTGGGGGATGAAATTACGCTGACTGGTGGAGAGAAAACGGCCGAAAATTACCGCTTCTTCGAAAACAAAGTCGCCTGCCCTGGGCCGTTTTGGGGCGTGGCCCCGCTTTCACCCTAATCAGGTGCGACGCACTTCAAAAGTGCGTCGCACCTCAGGTTTAGAGCAATTGGCTCACCAAAAAGCCGAGGATGTTGCTGTAGCCACGACGGGCAAAATTAGGCCAGCCGTCACCGGGCACCAGCGGTGGGAACGACGAGGCGCTTGCCTCGTTGAAGCGGTTGTTCAGCCCGGTGCCGTCCCACATAATATCGGCCGTGGGGATGCCCAAATCGCGCACAAAGGGATCCGCATCGTAGCCATTGTTTTCATAGATGTTGTCGTGAATCCAATTGTTTTCTGGCAGTGGCCCCACGTCTACCTCGTTCACGTCAAATGCACCCGTGCTGGTGAGGCTGAAAATGGCCACGCCGGTGGTTTTATTGTTGCTGATGACATTGTTGTAAACTTCCGCGCTGTCGGTGGCCAGTAGCAAAATGCCCACGCCAGATGGGGCAATCCCGGCAATGGCTCCGGGCGGGGCAAAGTTTTCGTGGTTGTTGTCCTCGGTGATGTTGTCGTAAACCAGCGTATTGGCCGAGATTTTAGAGGTGAGCTGGGGCAGCAGAACCACGAAGATGCCGACGGTGTTGTCGTAGGCGTGGTTGTTGTAGATTTCGCCGCCAAAAGTGTTTTCTAGCTCAATGCCCAGCACATTGCCATAAACCACGCTGTCCCGCACGATGACGTTTTCGCACTGCCCGGCGTAAATCCCGGCATCGTCCACGCCAGTGACTTCGACGCGCTCAATCAACACGTCGGTGCTGCGCACGGGGTAGACGCCGTAGGTGCCTACGTTTTCGGCAAATATGTCGTGGAAATGCACGCCCGTCACGCCCTCGACCAGGACGCCGTTGTCGGTGTAGTTGCGCACATGCAGGTTGCTTACAGTGAAGTTGTTGCCAGAAGCGATGACGCCTTCGGTCAGCTTGCCCTCACCGTCGAAGATGGGCCATTCGCCTGCCGCGTTGGGAATGCCGCGCAGGGTGATGTTGTTGATGTCGATGACGACGCGCTCGTGGTAGACGCCGTAGGGCACTTCGATGGTGTCACCGGGGCGGGCCCGGTCTACGGCCGTTTGCACACTTTCTCCATCTGCCACCACAATCGTCGTTGGTTCCCGGTCGGTTAAATCAATGCCCGTGTCGCCACCAACATTGTGTGTTGCCACTTCAGCCCGCGCTGCATTGTCGCTTGGTTGGATGACGGGTAGGCCGCTGGGAACGGCCGTTGGCACATCAGGCAACCCACTCTCATCGGTCAGCGCGTACAGGAACGCTACTAAATCGAGCCGCTCCTGGTCGGTCAGGTCAAAGCCCTGCACAAAGACATCCACATTTTCCTGGCCGTGCAGGCGACCCCCGCCGTCGGCGTAAAAATCAACCACCGCGTCCAGCGTTTCCAGCGAGCCGTTGTGCATGTAGGGGGCGGTCAGGGCAATGTTGCGCAGCGAGGGCACTTTGAACGCGCCCTGTGAACCATCGGCCACCACGCCTGCCCGGCCCGGATCGTCGCTGGGCACACCGACCACGCGGAAGCTGTCGCTGGCGAAGGTCGGCGCGGTGTGGCACTCAAAGCAGCGCGTTGCCCCGGAGCGGAACAGGGCCAGGCCGCGCCGCTGGCTGGGCGTCAGGGCATCGACGTTGCCCGCCGCGTACTGGTCAAACGGGCTGTTGTTGCTGATGAGCGTGCGCTGGAACGCTGCCAGCGCATTTTCGATGTTTTCCAGGGTGACGCCGTCGGCAAAGGCGGCATTGAACATCGTTTCGTATTCGCCAATGGCGGCAACTTCGGCTACCAGGGCGGCAGTGTCGCTAACCCCCATTTCGTCGGGATGGGTGAGGGGGACTTCAGATTGGGCTTCGAGGGAATCGAGACGGCCGTCCCAAAACAAATTCTGCGCATAGCCAACATTCCACAATCCGGGCGTGTTGCGCGTGAGTTCTGTGCCGCTGGGGCCGATGGCGGTGGAACGGCCGTCGCTAAAGCCCAAATCCGGCTGGTGGCAGGTGGCGCAGGCGATGTCGTTGTTTTCTGACAACACGGGGTCGAAGAAGAGCAAATAGCCGAGTTCTGCTTTGGCGTCGGTGGTGGGGTTTACGGCCGTTTCGTTCAGTGGCGGAAATTCGCGCTGCAAGCCCGTGTACGACGGCTGCACGCTGCTGGCCCCCGCGCCATGATTTTCGCCAACGTCAGGGTCAGCCTCCGCAGGAACGATGGCGGCGACCACAAAAATGATGAGCAGCAGGGCGACCAGAACGCCCAAAATGCGAGCGATCCATTTTAGGACAGTGGACATGGGATTCTCCTCTAATGATTAACCGCAAAGAGCGCGGAGGACGCAGAGAAAATCTATGCAATCTGCAAAACTTCCTGATTTTTCACGGTTTTTCTCTGTGTCTGGTTATGGTTGTTGATGAAGCCTAATCGTAAATCGTAAATGGCAAATCGGCAATGAAGTAACTGGCCAAAATTTATTTGCCGAAGATCTATTCGAGAGTTTGCAAATAAACGATGACCGCGTCCAGCTCTTCCCCGGTGAGCTGCTTGCTGAGTGAGGCGGGCATCAGGTTTTCAAACCCTTCCACCAGGTAAGCCTCTGGCTGCATCACGGAGGTGAGCAGGTAGGTGTAGGCATCCTGGCCATCCACGCGGGTTGCGGCGCGGCTGGCCACGCCCGCCAGCGAGGGGCCAACGATGATCGTGTCTGGGGTGGTGCTGTGGCAAGCGCCACAATCACGGGAGAAAACTTGCTTGCCCTGCTGCGCCTGCGGGCTGAGCGTGGGCGTGGGCGGAGCCGCCTCTGCCCCGCCGCCACAGGCAGCCAAAAAAAGCAGATAAAGGATGAGGAAAGGTTTGAGGCGAATCGGCATTGGGTGAAAAAAGTAGGGCAAAAATCAAAGATTTCGCAGATTAAAAAGATTCAATCTGGTAAATCTGCAAAATCTTTGATTGCTATTTTATGGGCCAAACATGTCTAAAACGGGCGCATAGGAGCAGCGGCAGCCGTCTGGGTGGGAACAGCCTTCCAGCGGCAGTTCGGGTACGTCGTCGAATTCGTAAGCGCCAGCGGCGGCGCGGCAGGCGGGGCAGCAGTCCCGGTTGGCCATGATGCGTACTTTGGTGGCCAGGCCATTTTTAATTTGATCCAGCGCCTTTTTTTGGGTGGCGCGTTTGGTTACGTCTGCGTCCATGAAAATATCCTTAAGCAGTTGGTCAATTTTTAAAAATTGACCTACGGAATGGTAATTTGTTGCCTGGGGATTTTACGGGTAAGCGGTGGGGATGGCAAGGGGGAAGAGTGAGAAGTAAAAAGTGAGAAGTGAAAAGTGGGGGAACGGCCGTCTCTCAACCAAATAGCCGCCTGGTTTGAAGCAAACTGTTGGTCAATTTTGCAAAATTGACCTACGAGATCAAGGCCGCGGGGGTGGCGCGGCGGCGGGTGGCGATAAGACGGCCGCTTCCAATCTGCTCTACGTAATGGGTCATGCGCTCGCAGGTGGCGACCAGTTCGTCGAATTTGGGTTCGTCTAGCAGCAGCAGGCGGCTGTCTACCACGGCCCGGACGCTGGCGTGGTATGGCGTATCGGCAAAGAGGGCGTATTCGCCAAAATGTTCCCCCGGCCCTAATTTGCCAATAATTCTCTCCTCATCGTCTTCTGTTACAAACACCTCCACTTCCCCCTCGGCAACGATGTACAGGTGGTTGCGCGGTGCGCCCTGCTGCACAAATTGCTCCCCGGCAGCCACGCGGCGCGGCTGGAGCCGGGCATCCACCGAGGCTAATTCCTGTGGGCTGAGGCTGCTGAAGAGCGGCATCTGCCGCAGCAGCCCACGTGCCTGTGCCCCGGAGCTAACCTGCCGGGCCAGGGTGGTGTCGGCGCGCAGCAGGGGGTCAAACTGGTCGCGGTGAATGACCAACAGGGTGATGGGGCTGAGGGCGCGGTAGGTGAATTGGTAGCTGCCGGTTCCGGCGAGTGCGGCCGTTCCAAAATAACCGCCTGTTGCCAAAACCGCCTGCTGTACCCCGTTGTGAAACACGCCAATTTCCCCCTCTTCGATCAGGTAAAAATAGAGCGCCTCTCGCTCGGCGTGGGCAATGACCTGATTGTGCCGGGTGCGCCAGCGGCGCATCACCTTCAGCAGTTCATCCACGCCTTCCTGGTCAAATCCGGCAAACAAGTCTGCCTGGCGAATGAGGTCGATGCGCTTATCGCGGGACTGGATGAAGCCCTGGGCTAACTGCGCCCCCCATTCAGTTTTGGCCAGCACATGCCGGGCCAGCGTTTCGGCATCCAGCCAATCCAGGCTGTCGTAAGCGGCCTGGCCTGCTTTGCGCGTGAAGGGCGTTCCGGCCAGATCATCCAGGCGGTCTACGGCCAGGAGCAGCGCTTTTTGGGCGTGCTGGCTCAAATCCAAAATGGAGGCGTCGGGGTCAGGCACGCCCAGGGCGGCCATCTGGCCTTGAATGAGTTCGAGCCGCCGCTGGCCGAAGATGGCTTCGTAGCTGGTGAAGAGGGCAAACATGAACTGGCTGTAGCTGTTGAGCAGCCGCTGCCGCTCGCTGAAAACGCCGGTTTGGCTCTCGGCAACATCGGCGCGGGAAAATTGGGCCAACGCACCCAGCAGCAGGTAGAGCAGGGCGGCATACAGCCAGATGGTGATGACGGTGAAATCGAGCTGGGGATACAGCTGCAGCCAGGGCGTGACCAGAATGGCCAGGGTGAGCAATGCCCAGGGCAGGGCAAAGCGGGAGCGGGCAAAGTTGATGAGCAGGGGGGCCATCAGCGCCAGCCCCAGACCGGTTCCCAGGCAAATAACGGCCGTTGCCAACCAACGGCCGTTTACCGACAATTCTTCCACGCCCACCAGGTAGGCCATGCCGGTGTAGGTGGCTACGCCCAACAAAATGAACAGGGCCATTAGCAGGCGGTCGCTGGCTTCCAGGTAGCCGGGGTTGATGGTGTACCAGGCGACGATGCCTGCGGCCAGAATGGCTCCGGCTGCGGCAATCAGCGCCAGGTCGCGGCCAAAGGTGTTGTTTTCTGGGCTAATCCAGGCCAGGGCCAGGGTGAAGGGAACGGCCGTCAGCGCCCACAGCGCCCATTGAAAGCGAGACCCCGGCAGCTGCCGCGCCACGCCGACCAGGGCGGCAATAGTGCCAATGTGCAGCAGCCAGACAAAGATGCCGTGCCCAAAGCTGCTAGGGCCACCAGTCAGGCTGCGCAGGCCAAATTGCAGCAGGGGCAGGCCAACGATGATGGGCAGGCCCAGCAGCAGGGCCAACACATCGGTGCGGGCCAGCAGTTGGCGGCGGGACAGCCATTCCAGCCCGGCCTGGATGCGGCTCCAGCTGTAGACGCCCAAATAGTAAAGCGCGGGCAAAATGAGAACGGCCGTAATCAGCCCCACAATTAATTTGCCCCACCAATTGCCGCTGTTCCACAAGTTAAAGAAAAATTCGCTGACGTACCCTTGCCAGAAGGTAAAGGCCAGCCACAGGGCAAAAAGGGAGTAAACCAGAGCCATCACGCCAAAAAGCAGGTAGATGCGCTCGGCGCGGGACAAACTCTGCCAAAATTTAGGCGGAGTGCCTGCTTCGCGCAGGCGGGACCACGCTTCATGACGCAAAAAATGGAAGGCGCGGTCACGCAGGCCGGGCATTTCCAGCCAATCCATGAGCATGAAGTAGCCATCCAGTTCCAGGAGCGGGTTCAGGTTGACAAAGACGCTGAGGTAGGCCAAAAAGCCAACCTGGAAGAGGAAGGTGGCCAGGAGGGTTTGTTGGAATTCGGGGGGGGAGAAGGCGGAAACGGCCGTTAGCACCACGCCCACCAATCCACCCAGCATCAGCCCGGAATATGGCCCGGCCCAGGACACCTTGATGCGGTCCAGCCGGGGCGACAGCCAGGTATCGCGGGTATCGACAAAAAAAGCGGGGAAGCCCCAGTAGACCAAAAACCCACCGCGATCCAGCTCCCGCCCGACGTGTTTGGTCACCAGCCCGTGCGCCAGTTCGTGCAGACCAATTACCAGCAGATTGGCCAGCAGCAGGGTGAGCACGCCCAGGCCGCTGCCGGTGATGTTGTAATTGCCAAAAAAGTAGCCCAGCCCAAAAAGGAAGCCGCCGCCCAGCACCAGAAAAAAGAGCAGCGTTTGGGCCAGCGGCCAAAAGAGCGGCTTGAGCTGTTTGTACAGTGGCGTGAAAAAATCGTCCAGGCCGGAGGTGGCCAGCTCGGTGTAGAGGAAGCTTTTGAGCAGTTTTTGGCCCCGGCTGGCGGGGGCGCGGGCGGCCAGCTCGGCTTCGATTTGATCGTATATTTTGACGTTGGGCGCTTGCAGGAAACGGCCGTCTTTCAGTTCACCAATCAACGAGGTCAGGTGGCCAATGGGCAGCGTTTTGTACCGTTTGAGGCTGTAGAACAAGAGGTCTTTGATGGATTTACGGCCGTTCATCTGCCACCACAGCGCGTAATCTTCCTCGCCTAAACGCAAATATGATTTTGTCTCAGGTTCTTTGATGACGTAGTAAGGCTCTGTTTTGCTTTGCAGCCGCGATACCACAATCCGCGGATTGCGCAGCGGCTTGTAGGCGGTGGGGCTGGTGGCTTCGTCAAGCGCCTGCCAAAATTCCTCGGTGGACATAACGTAAGTTTAACATGTCTGGTGAGTCTGGTGAAGAGGCAAGTTGCTTCCCTGAAAGTTGCGCTATAATCGAGTCTGTCATTAGCAGCGTAAGTTTATTCAAACGAGGAGGGAGCATTCTCAAATGCGACCGGCATCTTGAGGATGCCAAACTCCTCAGGAGCTTGGGAAGATGGGATTTTTGAAGAAGTTGTTTGGCGGCGGGGAACAATCGCCCAAAAAATATGTGGATAAGCAAGGCGTTTATTTTTACGTCGTTTGCGATAATTGTGGTACGCGGGTGCGGGTGCGGGCCGACAAGCAGCACGATTTGCAAAATACGGGCAGCGGCTATGAATGGCACAAAACAATTGTGGACAGCCGCTGCTTTCGACGCATTCAGACGGTGGTGCAGCTGGACGCCAATTACCAGATGGTGAACCACGAAATTTCAGGCGGCCGTTTCATCACCGAAGAAGAATATCTGGCAGCAGAAGCCGCTGCTGAACAAAATAGTCTGAGTGAAACGACAGAGAACGATAATCAACATGAAACAACAAGCGACCGGTAAAAAGGTAATTTCCAAAAACAGAAAAGCGCGTCATGAGTATGAATTGCTGGAGATTTTTGAGGCGGGTTTGGTGCTGACCGGCACAGAAATTAAGTCGGTGCGGGCCAACCGGGTAAGCCTGGCGCGCAGCTACGTGCAGCCGCGTGATGGCGAATTGTGGCTGGTGGGGGCAAACATTGCTGAATATGAGCATGGCAACCAGCAAAACCATGAACCAGCCCGCCCGCGCAAGCTGCTGCTGCACCGCCGGGAAATCAACAAGATTTTGGATGAATTAGCGCAAAAAGGGTTAACGGCCGTTCCCACCATGCTCTATTTGAAAAACGGCCGTGCCAAACTGGAATTTGCCCTGGCGCGTGGTAAAAAACTGCACGACAAGCGGCAAACCGTGGCCAAGCGGGACAGCCAACGCCAGGTTGAACGCGCCCTCCGCGAGAAGTATCGTTAAGAACGTTCCCCATTTTTACCCTCCAAAAATAGAGAATGATGCGTGAAGCGTGAAACGTGATGGTGTGCTTCTCACGCTTCACGTTTCAGCCAAAACGTACAAAGCCCCCGCGTACCTTGTGAGATTTTTGACAGATTACTGACAGAGTTTTGTTCACGTCTTATGGTATAAATGAAACCAGAGACAGGGCCGCGTGTAGGAAGTGCACATCAACATCGCTATGAACAAAACAGCCTCGGATTGCGCTTTGGAGTGAGAGTCAGATGAGGCAACAACCAGCATTCAACCTCTTAATTGGTGAAGAGAATCCCCAAATCAGCAGCCGAATGAAACGGTATTTGCAAGGGCAATGCGGCTTTGCCGTAACGGCCGTTGCCACCACAGAAGATTTGTTAGCGGCGCTGGCGGCCGGACATGGTGAGGAACACGGCCGT
Organism: Ardenticatenaceae bacterium; assembly: GCA_020634495.1. Next base: position 48,784 of record JACKBR010000021.1, read on the forward strand.
TTCAACATTTTGCTCATTCCCGATGCCTTGCCCTCCCTCAAAAAGAACAAGCCCGTCGTCATTGCCCGGCGATTGATGCCCTATATTCACGAACAATATCCCGACCTGTTTACCTTCATCTTGTCAGACAGCGATTTTTCGGCGGTGGAACTGCGGCGCGTGGGGGTGCAGCGGCAGCTGCCTGCCCAGCCCAAGCTGCCAGAGCTGGGGCTGGCCGTGCAGGATGCAGCCGACTATTTGCATCTCAAGCGCCTGGCCCTGGCCACCCAGGACCAAACGAACCAATGGCGGCGCGAGGTGCAGCACAAGCAATCTCAACTGTTTACCCTGCGCCAAACCACTCGCGCCATTACCAACCAATCCAAACGAGATGAGCTGCTGTGCCTGATTTTGCAGCAAGCTGTCACCCTGTTGGGGGCCAAGGGCGGTGGCATTTACGAATATGATCCATCGCGGGAATTATTGACGGTGGTGGTGGATTACGGCCGTAAAGCCAGCAAAATGCGCGGCTCTACCCTGAAGATTGGCGAAGGCATGGCCGGGCAGCTTGTATCCACAGGCGAATCGCACCTGATTGTGCCTCACTATGCCGAATTTGATGGCAAAAAAGGCATTTTTGCCAAAGAGCGGCCAGACAGCGCCGTGGTAGAAGTGCTGCTGCGCCTTCAGTGGCAAAACCATATCGTGGGGGTTTTGTACATCGATGATGACGTTGGGCGCGATTTTACGCCCCAGGATGCCCGCCTGCTGCAAGTTTTTGCCGACCAGGCGGCTATCGTTTTTGCCAATGCCGATCTTGTGCTGCGCGACCACACCAAAGTGAATCGCCTGCAACAGCTTTCCCAGGCGGCGGGGCAAATCATGAGCAATTTGGGCCGTATCTCCCCGGAAGAAATGCTCAACCTCATTGCCCAACACGCAACGCAAATTTTGGAAGCTGAGGCGGGATCCATTTTGCTGGTGCGGCGGCCTGGCTTCTTGAGCTTTGAAGCGGGCTATGGCTACACCTCTCAGGGCATTCAAAAGGGGCGTGAGTTTGCGGTACGCACCGGGCATCGCACGGGGCTAACGGGCCATATTGCCTACGAAAAGAAATTGTTTAAGGCACATGGCGAAACGCTGGTCACACATCCGGCCGTACGCGGGCGGGAGCATCCCTACATGAAATCGCGGGAATGTTACAGCATGTTGGCCATTCCGCTGCTGTTTGAGCAGGCCGAAGAGGAAGAGCCAGCGCTGCTGGGCTTGCTGCGCCTGGACAATAAAAAGAGCCGTCGCGGGGATATTGGCCCCAACTACTTTTTTACTGAAGAGGATGAGTGGATCGGCCGTTTATTTGCCAAGACCGTGGTGGCGGCCATTGAAAGCGCCCGGCTGGTGGGGGAGATTAGTGAGCGTAAGTTGCGCTATGCTCGTTTGTTGGAAACGGCCGTTGACGGGGTGATTACCAATGACAGAAATGGCAAAATTACCTTTTACAACAAGCAGGCAGAAAACATTTTAGGCTATGAACGGCAGAAAATTTTGGGCCTGCCCGTGCGCTCCATTTTTGCTGACCCGTTAGAAACCCGCCACATCACCCAAGAGCTGTTGCTCTCGCCAGACGGCCGTTTGCGTGATTACGAAACAGTGGTGCTGGATGTTAATAACAAGCCAGTTCCCATCCGTCTTTCGGTGACCTGGCAGTATGATGCCAACAAGCAAAAAGCGGGCGTGGTGGGATATTTCCGGGATATGCGCTCGGTGACGGAGACGCAGCGGCGGCTGAATCTGATTGTGTCGGCCAGCAACATGCTGGCCCAGGCGGACAATCTGGCGGTAGGGTTGCAAGATTTGGCCCAGATGATGGTGAATCATTGGGGAACCTCTTTTTGCCGCATCTTTTTGCTGGATGCGGAGCAACAAGTTTTGACGACCCAGGCGGTTTACCCGGTGCAAAAAGAAAATGACGGGTGGGCCTGGGAGCCGCAGATTGGGTTGGAAACGGCCGTTTCTGAATGGCATCGTCTGGATGAACTGCTGAACGAACGCTCCGCCAGCCTCATTCGCAAAGAAGGGCGGCACGGCCGCCACATTTTGCAAAACTGGCATGAACGGCTCAAGCTAACCCAGCCCATCCAAACCTTGCTGGTGGTGCCCTTACGCAGTGGCGACCGGGTGGTGGGTCTGATGGACCTGGGCGAGCTGCGTGAAGAAGAAGTAGGCACCCTGTCTGTAGAAAAGCAAAATTTAGCCATTGCCCTGGCCAAGCAAACGGCCGTACTCATCGACCGGCTCAACCTTTACGAACAAACCCGGCGGCGCAACCAGCTGCTAGAAAGCCTGGACGAAACGTCCCGCAACATTCGCGGCATCAAAGAGTCGCCCGTGCTGCTGCGCGAAGTCATTCGCCTGGCAGCCCGGCTGGTCAACTGCGACAAGGGCGGCCTGTTCATCAACAGCCCGCACATGGGCGAACTGACCCTGAGCGATGTGTACGGCCTTAAAACCGAACTCATTGGCAGCATCATCAGCCACGCCGACGGCATGATTGGCCAGGTTGCCCGGCTGGGCGAAACCTGCTTCACCAACCAGTACGGCCAATGGCCCAACCGCACGTCGCTGTGGGAACCAAATAACTTTGCCACAATGGTAGCGATTCCCCTGCGCCACGCTGGCGAAGTAGAGGCTGTTCTTTTTATAGCGAATGAAGAAAATGAGCACCGCTTGAGCAAGGTAGATATCGAAGTTTTAGAACGGTTTGCTCTCCAGGCGGCAATTGCCCTGCACACTTCCCAAATCATTGGGCGCGAGCAGCGGCTCTTTTCCCAGCTAAAAATCTTGCATCGCATCAGCAACTATATTCAATCATCCACTGAAATGGACAAGATTTTGCATGTGGTGCTTACCGGGGTTACGGCGGGCTATGGGCTGGGGCTAAACCGGGCGGCTATTTTGCTGCTAGATGAGATGGGCGAGTATCTGGTGGGTCGGATGGGCATTGGCAATTTTGAAGCGCAGCAAACACATCTAGATTGGGCGCGGGATCATCGGGAGGGGCTGTTTGATTTTGGGCGTTATTTGGAGCTGCTCGATTTGGAAGGCATCAAGCTGACGCCCGTTGGCGAGGCGATTATGCAGTTAAAAGTGCCGCTGCAAACGGCCGGAACCGATTTGCTTTCTCGCGTGATTGTGCAGCGCAAATGTTTGCAGGTAACGCAGTTTGAATATGACCGTTTGCCGTCTGCCTTTGTGGAGCTGTTTCAGCCAGATTGGCCCTTGGTCGTGGCTCCGCTCTTGGCCGGAGATCAGGCAATTGGGTTGCTGGTGGCAGATAACAAGTTCACCAAATCGCCGATCACACGTGAGGACGAGGAGCGATTGCTGACTTTTGCCAATACGGCCGCAATGGGCATAGAAAAGAATCGACTGTTGGAGGAAACGGCCGTTTCTCGCAACCGGCTGCGTTCTTACTACAGCGCCAGCAATGCCCTGGTGCTTTCCACCGATCCCGATTTGGTCTGGCGAGACATTGTGCATCAGGCGCAAAAAACAGCCCATGCCAGTGGCGCACGGCTGGTACTCATCGATATGGAAGCGGGCAACATCACCGACCTCATCTTGTCGGAATCTGATGATGTGGACGTGGACAGCGCCATCCGCCCCAATGGCCTTTCTATGGCCGTGATGAAGAGCGGCGAACCGCAAATTGTAGAAGATTTTGAGCGGGATAGTGAGCGGGCCAACCCGTCATTTTTCCAGCGCGGCATTCGGGCGGCGGTTGGTTTGCCCGTGTCGGTGAACAGGCTGCGCATTGGCGTGATGTGGATCTATTTTTCAGAGCCACGACGCTTTGTGCAGTCAGAAGTGGAGGCGCTGCAACTGTACGTGAATCAGGCGGCCATTGCTTATGAAAATGCCCGCCGTCTGAAGGAGCTGGAACATTTGCGGCAGGCGGCCGAATCGCTGGCGGTGGCGGCCGATTTGCAGGCGGTTTTGGAGCAAATTGTGTTGGGGGCGCGCCAGGTGTTGCAGGCGGATTCGGCCGTTATTTGGTCGTACGATAACACCCACCGCCAGTTTGATCTGGCCCATTCAATCCACTCTGGCATTCCAGCTTCAGTCTGGCAAAAGCACATCAAATCTGGCCCCAGCAAGGGCGGTACGGCCGAAACGGCCATGGAGCTTGGCTGGATTGGGGTACAAAATGTAGACGATTTGGATAAGTACCGCTTTATTGGCGAAACGACGCATGGCTTGCTGCAAGAAACGGGGGTGCGCAGCTTTCAGGGGATTGCCTTGCGCGTAGGCGAGGAAAAGCTGGGTGTGCTTTATGTTAACTACAATTCGCCACACAGCTTCTCGGCCGAGGAGCAGGATATTGCTAAAACGTTTGCCAACCATGCAGCGCTGGCGCTGCGCAATGCCCGGCTGCTGAGCCGCCTGGGTAAGGCGCGGCAGGTATCGAGCATTGTGGCGAATGTGACCACGTTGGCCAAGCTGGAAGACACGCTGCGCTCTGTGGTGGATGGTACGCATGAGGCGCTGGGCTGCGATGCGGTGACGCTTCATGTGTATGATCAGGAGAAGGACAAGGTGGTTTTACCGCCGACGATGTACGGTATTCGGGATGAACGGCCGTTCCATCAACCACCTGCGCCAGATTCCCCCGTAATGTTTGTGTTGAGCCATACGCAAAAAATGCAGATTGCCGACAACGCCGCCGAAGACCAACTGTTTGCCGATACCGATTTTATGGCGGGGGAAGATGTGGCTTCTTATGTGGCGGTTCGCCTGAGTGTGGGCATTGCTACGGTGGGGGTGATGTTTATTTACCATCGCCAGCAGCGCCATTTTACCGAAGAAGAGCTGGAGCACATTGAGCTTTTTGCCAACCAGGCGGCAGTGGCCATTTTTAATGCCCAACTTTTTGAACGACGTGCCCGGCGCACGGCCGTTTTAGAGGCAATTTACGCTGCTGGCAAAGCGGTCAACTCAACGCTCAAACGTGACGAGGTGTTGAACCACATTGTGGAGCAGGCGTGGCGGCTGGTTGGTTTTCCTAACCGGCAAATTACCTATGCCAGCATCTGGCTGCGGCAAAGCCCAGACAAGGCCAATTTAGTGGCGGCATATCCACCAGAGGAGCTGCGGCATACGCAGCGGGCTGTGGGGGGCAGTACCGTCAAGCGCGGCTCAGGCAGGAACGGCCGTAACGGGATCATCTGGCGGGCGTTTGATTCGGGGCTGTCTGTGCCTGTGGAAAATGTGCGGGAAGACCCCGACTACCTGCCTTCGCACGAAACGACGCTTTCTGAGCTGGTGGTGCCCATTATTTTGGAGCAAGAGGTGGTGGGCGTCATTAATGTGGAGCATGCTGAATACGATGCGTTTGATGAGGAAAACACCAGGGCTTTGGAAGCGCTGGCGGCCCAGGCGGCCATTGCTTTGCAAAATGCTCGTTTGTACCAGAAGGTTGTGAACCATGCGGAGCTGCTGGATGCGGCGGCGATGGTGGCCAGCTATGCCAACAGCCTGCTGGATGAAGAGCAGCTGCTGGACAATGTGGTTCACATCATTGCGGAGCGCATTCATGCCTACCATGTGGCTGTCTTTTTGCTGGACGATGAGAATGAATTTGCCGTGATGCGCAGCGCTTCTTCGGTAAACGGCCGTAAATTGATCAACGACCAGTTCAAATTGGCGGTGGCGTCGCAAAGCATTGTGGGTACGGCCGTTCGGCGCGGCGAATTTATTTTGGTGGCCGACGTAACGCAAGACCAGCGATTTTTGCCCAATCCAGAACTGCCCAGAACCCAGGCGGAGCTGGTCTTTCCCTTAAAAGTTCAGGGGAATGTGATTGGCGTGTTGGATGTGCAAAATACGGCCGTTTGGCAGTTGGCCGACGAGGATATTCGGGCGCTGCAAACGATGGCCAATCAACTGGCCAACGCCATTCACAACGCCCGCCTGTTTGCCCAGGCGCAGGCCCAAACGGGTGCCCTGCGCGTGCTGTACGAAGCGGGGCAGGCAGTGATTAGCTCTTTAGACATCAACAGCACCTTGCAAACAATCGTGGAAAAAGCGTGGGAACTGACGGAGGCAAACGGCCGTAAAGCCGGGTTTAGCTGCATTCTCATGCGCAATGGCGGTGAGTTGGAATTTTTAGCAGCTTATCCAACAGATGCCCTGGCCGGCCTCCAGGAAAATGTCCACAGCATTCCGCTTGAAACAGACGGGGCGCAGGGCATCACCGGACGCGCCTTCAAAACGGGTAAACCCCAACTGGTGCCAGACGTTCAGGCCGATCCCGATTACATCATTTACGACGGTGACACGCGATCAGAATTGGTGGTCCCCATTCGTGTAGACAGCAACATCATTGGTGTCATCAACATTGAGCATCCGCAAGCCAACGCCTTTAGCGAACAAGACCAGGCGACGCTGGTGTCCCTGGCAGCCCAGGCCGCCATTGCCATCCAAAATGCAGAAGCGTACCGCGAAGCAAAAATCTTGCAGCAGCTTGGCGTCTCCCTGGTGAGCACCTTGAACCTGGATGAAATGCTGCAAATTATTTTAGATGCCGCCATGGAGCTGACGCGCACGACCAGCGGCAGCATTCTATTTTGGGACGATGTGCAAGAGCGGTATTTTCCAGCTTACAATTCGGCTGGCCCAGGCCAAAAGCCGCAGCAATATAACACCTCAGCCCGCGTCGATGGCGGTTTTTCGCGCTACGTCATCGAGCAGCGCAAGCCGTTTATCATTTACGATTCGTTGGTGGAGGACAACATCAATCCGATGATTCTAAAGAAGAACCGTCGATCACTTATTGGGGTGCCGGTGCAGGCAGAAGGCAAGGTTATTGCGGTTTTGCATGTGTACAGCCAGGAGCCGCAGCGCTTTTTTGATCACCAGGTGACGCTGCTGCAAACGTTGGCTAACCAGGCAGGCATGGCCATTGCCAAAGCCAACCAGCATGAGGAGCTGAAAAAGACAAAAGGGCTGGTGGGGGCGCGTACCGCGCTGGCCTGGATGGGCATGGCGAGCAATGCCTGGCGGCACAGCATTGAGGGAGATGCTGTCAATATTCGCAATTTGGTGGATGCGATTTTGCCCAATGTGACTGACCTGGTGGCCAAAGAGCTGCTGCCCGACCATGTGGCCGACGAGCTTGAGGTCATTTCTGGGTTGGCGGAGAAGATTTTTAATCATCCCATTACGCCGCCGCTGCGGTCTGAGCAGGGGGCGGCGGCTATTTCGGTCAATGAGCTGATTCAGGAGCGTTTGGCCCAGCTTTGGGAGGATGACAAATACGCCAAATTGACGTTCCCGGAAATGGACTTGGGGCAAACTGAGCAGGTGACGGTGTGGGTTAGCCCGGAGTGGCTGCGGCTGGCGCTGGACCTGGTGGTGGATAATGGCCTTGAAGCGATGATTGGCTGTGCGGTGCAGCAGTTGCGGATTGAAACGGCCGTTGCCGAAAATAATCTCGAAATCATTGTGCAAGACAGCGGCAAGGGCATTGCCCCAGATTTACTGCCCGTGCTGTTTCAATATTCTGAAATCCGCGAACCACGCGCCGGAAATTTGGGACGCGGTTTATTGATGGTGCAGGCGATCTTGCAGACGTACGGTGGTGACATTTACGTGCAAGATTCAACGCCCGAAGGTACCAGAATGGTGCTTTGTCTGCCTATCTACATGCAGCAGCAGTTGTGTTGACCGGAACGCTAGTTTTGGAGAAGAAAGAAGAGTGATTTTACCATCAAACTGAAGCCCCTTTTGGTAAAAATCACCCATTGGTAAAAACGTTGATCTTTTGGCAACTTTTTCCAAGAAGGGGACATCGCTGTGGAGCGAAAACGAATCGCTATTTTAAGTAATAATGGGCAGTCGCCCTGGCTGAAGCATACATCGGAACTTTTAGGGAGTTTGGGTATGTTGAAGATGTTAACCGAGGATAGTTTGGCAGAGGAACCAGACGAGTTTTTTGACTTGATGGTTGTAGATGCCAGTGGCTTGCAGATTGAGCTGGGGGAACGAGTGGGTTGGTTACACGGCCGTTTTCCAGACGTGCCCATTATCGTGTTGACCAACTCGCCAACCTGGCGGCGGGCACGCGCAGTTTTGCAGGCAGGCGCATCCGACTATTTGCGCCGCTCCGTCAACGACGAAACGTTGTTGAGCCGCTGCCGGTCTTTGCTTGAATGCTCGCTTTGAGTATGTACTGTTATGCACACGAGGAGGTGCCGTTGTGGGTAAAGTTGCAGATTTTCAAATATTGTTAGCCGATGATGATCAGATTTTTTTGCGGACTTGTCGCAGCCGGTTGGAGGAGGCTGGCTACACGGTGTTGAGCGCCACCAACCCCGATGACGCAATTGATATTTTGCAAACAAAGCGGGTTCATCTGGCCATTCTAGATTTGCGCATGGAGCGGGATGATGATGAGAAGGACAAAAGTGGTTTGCTGGTGGCCAAGCAGACCTCCCGGTTGATTCCCAAGATTATTTTAACCAAATTCCCGGCGTACCAGGATGTGGTTGAGGTGCTCAAGCAGGATTTGCAAGGCTACCAGGCAGCGGTTGAGTTTTTAGATAAGCGGGACACGAAGCCCAATCAACTGGTAACGGCCGTTGAAGAAATCCTGGCCCAATTTGTGAACATCAATTGGGAACTGGGCATCGAGTGGCAGCCACACAACACCTTTTTGCAGTTGGTGAACTGCCTTTCACCCAACCTGCCAGATTCTCAGCTGGCTGGCCGCTCGGCGGAGTTTGAAGATTTGTTCCGCAAGCTGTTTCTGGATTTTGTGCAGATCACCATTGGGCAAACGTTTACCCAGCACAACGGCCGTTTGATGCTGCCTGTTTTTGCCTACGATCCGGCCGGAGCCGAGACGCGCTATATTGTTTCTTGTGGCTGCCAAACGGCCGTTACCGCCGAAAACCAGCGGTACCAAAAGCGCGTGCCAGACCGGCTCAGCGTCAAAAATTTGGGCCAGCTGCACACGGTAAAAACCACCAACTTCGGTGCTACCGCCTACAACTTCATGGGCAATGATTTAGAAGCAACAGCTCCTATCCGGGAACTTTACCGCAAACGAGCTGTGGAAAATTTGCTGCCCGCCATTGACCATCTGTACCAGACAAACCTGGGTGGCTGGTATGAAACAGGCCGGGAGCAAAACAAACAGGCCGATCTGCACGCCTTTTTCCACCAATGGTTGCAGCTGGATGATCTTATTCCTTCGATGACGCAGCTTCAGCGGCTGCTGCCGGCACTGGCAGAACGCGCATTGGCGGCAAATGTCGTGGAGCTGGAGGTAGAAGGGCGGCAGCTTTCTTTTCGGCTCAAGCGCGATGATCAAACTTATCGTTTTCCCAATCCGGTGGCGCTGCTAGGCCAAAACCGGCTGCCGCAAACGCGGCGGGCGCTGTGGGGCATTACGCACGGCCGTATCAATGGAGACACGGTGCTGGTTGACCAGCAAAATCACGCCTGGCTGCTCGATTTTGCCCAGGTGAGCCGGGCACCCTTGTTAATCGATTTTGTCTCATTGGAAACGGCCGTGAAATATGATCTTTTCAACCATCGCGCCTTTAGCCAGCGGTTGGCCATCGAAATTAAGCTGAACGAGGTCAACCAGCTGCAAGACGATATTAACCTGGACAATCTGGAGTCTGACGCCATCAATGCTTTGTGGATGATTGAGCGGGTGCGCCAAAATGCTGCCAGGCTGGCGGGCTGCGATTATGACGCCTACCAGCAGGCGCTTTTCTTTTGTGCCATCGCCCGCATTGCCAGCTTTGACCCAGACACGTTCTACACGCCGCGCAAAGTGGCCGCCTATGCCCATGCGCTGCTCTCCGCAGCCATGCTGGCTGAACAGTGGCAAAACATTCAAACGGAGACGGTGCCAGAAGAAGCCAGCAGCGGCATCTGGTTGGATCACCGTGACAAGCGGGTGTGGGTAGAAGCCCAGCCGGTAGAGCTAACCAGCCAGGAATTCAAAATTATGCGGTATCTTTACCAAAACCCAGGGCAGCTGTGCCAATATGACGATATTTTGCAGGATGGGCTAAATGAGTCTGGTGATCCTGACCCAGATGAGCTGAACCGGCTGCATACGGCCGTAAGCCGCTTGCGCCGTAAAGTAGAGCCAGACCCCCGCGCACCACGTTTTCTTTTTACAGTTCATGGGCGTGGCTACCGGCTTTATTTAGCGCCGCAGCTTAACTAATGTTCGTGTGATGGCTTGTCATGCCGAGCAAGCGAAGCATCCCTATGGGCATTGTCTTACGTAGGCAAAATGTTGGGATGATGGTCTTTGGAGGGATTCTTCCCTGCGGTGAGAATGACAGTCGTAGGCGATAGCAGGAGGCATAAACAGGTATCTGGTAAAAGGAGTTCGCAATGATTCAGGTTACCTTTGCATTTTTAGTGATTTTGTTTTTGATTGCAGTCATCATAGGGTTGGTGGTTGGCGTGGCCTTGGCTCGCCCCACCATTCGTTAACGAGGAATTCTGCGTTTTCGGATTAGTCAAGCGTTACTCTAAATCTTTCAGCGTTACGGGGTCTTGCTGTGGCGTGCAAACGCCACACCAGACAGCGCCCGCCACAACAAACGCTTTGTACTGGCCCGTTGTGGTGCGGTAAGAATGAATGATATATGGTTTTTCTTCCGCGTGTGTTTTGCAAACGGCCCGGCCACAAAATTTACAGGCGGCGTGTGCCGGTCTTTCACAGTGCCAGCATTCCATTTCTTACTCCGTGAACTCTAAATCTTTATTGGCAAATAGATCGGCGGCCAGGAGAAACAGCACGGTGGCATACAGCAGCAGAATTGCCGGAGCCAACGCCTGGTTGGCCGTGAAGAATCCTTTGGTAATGCCATCGGCCAGGGCCTGAAACGGCCAAAAAACAAAGCCAAACAGACGGCTAATCATGTTGTCGTCTGCCAGCGATATGGTGTTGGCGTAATTCTCCAGGCGTGTGCTGATGTCCACCCAGCCCTGGCTGACGGCGTAGCGGCTGATGCTGTTTGCCAGGCTGGCCAGACTTTCATTTTTTAGCCCCTGGCCAAATAGCAAGATGGCCAGCAGCCCAAATACGTAAATGCGTGACCAGCCGATGGTGACAAAGTCTGAAGCGTGCAGGGCTAGAACGGCCGTTACAATCATAGGCGCTAACCAGAGTGGTGGAATCTCTAGCAAATGGCCCAGCGTGAGGGATGGCCCATTGAGCAGCGCCAAAACCGCCAGCAGCAGTTGGTAAATGAGGGTTACGATGAGGCTGCTGAGCAAAACGGCCGTTACAAATTCCACCCGGCTCCGTAGACGCACCAGCAATGGATAATGCTGGGCATTGTTGGCGCGGGAAGCTACGCTTAAGGTGACCAAAAAGGCCAGACCTGCCCCAAACCCACCAATGAGCAGTTGGTAGTAAGCTACATCTGGCGTTATTTGCTGCGGATTAAACAGCACAAACCACACAGCCAGCGTGATCAGCAGGTAAAAAAGACCCGTCAGGGAAAAAAGCACCGTTTTAATAAAATAGCGGGCTAAAGTGAAAATTCGATGAATCATCGTACGGCCCTCGCATAAATTTCGGCCAGCGTTACGTGTTTTTGTTCGACGTGCAGCACATCGTATTGGGATTGCAGCAGCAAGGCTAGAATTTCGCGGCGGAGCTTCATCGCCTCGCCCCGCAGCTGAATTTTGTTCCCCTGCACCCGAATTTCTGGATGCTGGGCCTGGACAATGGGCGCAATCTCCGCCAGGTCGCGGTCTGCCTGAATGAGCGTGTGTGGGCTGATGGTGAGGGCTTCGACCATGCTGTTTTGGTAATGCACCTGGCCGTTGTTTAGGATGATGAGCTGGGTGCAAACGGCCGTAATCTCCTCAAGTTGGTGCGAGCTAATCACAATCGTTTTGCCTGTGGCGTGCAGCTTTTTAATAAGTATCTGCATTTCTGCCTGGCCGTTGGGGTCTAATCCGTTAGAAGGCTCATCCAACAGCAGCAAAGGTGGATCGCCCATGATGGCCTGGGCCAGCCCCAGCCGTTGGCGCATCCCTTTGGAGCAGTCGCCAATACGCTTGTTCGCCTGGCTGACCATATCTACCTGCACCAGCACGTCAAAAACTGCTTTTTCTTGGGCTGCCGGGGGAATGCCACACAGGTTTGCCACCATCATTAAATAGTCGCTAACGCGCAGGCGGTTGGGGAAAAGCAAGCGGTCTGGTTTGTAGCCAATGGCGGGCCAACGGCCGTTTATGGGCCGAATTTGCCCGCTGTCGGGATGAAGCACTCCGGCAATTAGCTTGAACAAAGTGGTTTTGCCTGCGCCATTTGGCCCCAGCAGTCCCACAACTTCACCGCGCCCAACCTGCACAGACACATTGTCTAAAGCTTTAAGTGAGAAAAATTGTTTGCCAACGTTGTGAATCTCAATCACGGTTTAATCCTGGGTTCTTTTTTGTCGCGCTGGGTAGTGTAACATAGTGTGCCTGATCTGGTTATGAAGCGGCCAGGGGTATCTGCACCAGAATCAACGACAAATCATCGGTGTGGTCTTGTGCGGCCTGCATCAGGACAGGGGCAAGCTGCTGGGGGGAAACGGCCGTTTGCAAAAAACCTGCCAGCATCTCATCGGCCAGCGTGCCCCAAATGCCATCGCTGCACAGCAGCAGCCAGTCACCCGGAAACAGCCGCTGCGTAAATAGATCAAGCTGCGGCTTGTCTGTGGCTCCCAGCGCATGGGTGAGAACATTGCGGTACGGGTGGGTTAGCGCCTGCTCGGCGGTGATTTGCTCTTGCCGCACCAGCCAGGCCACCAACGAATGATCCTGGGTAATTTGCTCCAGATGGTTTTGGCGGAAGAGATATGTGCGGCTGTCGCCGGCATTGGCCACAATCACTACCTGGTCCAGGACAATGGCGCAGGTGATGGTGCTGGCCATGCGGTCATCTTTGGTGTGGGTCATTGCCTGGATGTTTTCATTGGCTAAGAAGATGGCTTTTTTAAGCTGCTGACGTAAACGAGTGATGGTTTTGTCGGAAACGGCCGTAATCACCGGCCAAATCTTAGAAAAATGAGCGGTGAGCGTATCGATGATTGTCTGGCTGGCACGACTGCCATCTTTCAGGCCCCCAACGCCATCGGCCACAATAAACAGGCCATAGGCAATGCCGCTCCCGGTTTTGCCAGAAATGGCCCAAACAGCATCCTGGTTTGGAGCTTGCCCAGGATGCTTGGCCTCGGTGGCTGCTGCAAAAAGTAGATGGGTGTTATCTTGTGCCATGTGTGGTGTAAAACGGCCGTGTTTAATGCCGAAAAGGCGAGTTCGCCAACCCGCCTTCTCGGCCAAATGAATCTCTAATAAAACTCCCAACCAAAATCAACTTCTAGCCGCTCTTCGCCAGCCGCTAGATTAATGCCTTGTAAACCAACCCCGTAATTGGGCCAGGTCCAATCGCCAGGAACCATCAGGTCAACGTTTTCAGAGCTAAACGGCTCGATGGCGACACAGTACAAACCAGCGTCTAATCCTTCAAAGCGGTACAAACCTGCGCTGTCGGTAACCGCCAGGGCCAATACCGTGTTGTCTGGCACGATGGCATCTGCCGGGCAAGCGCCTGCGGCCAGCTTCACCGTAATGCCCTCCAGGCGCGGCTCGTTTCTGAGTTCGCCATCGCCCCGGTAAAATCCGGTACCATCGACGCTAATGTCTGTGCAGCCCGCCGAAGGTTCGCCACTGCTGGTGAAGAAGCAAATATCTTCCCAAACCACGCCGCCAATCGCGGCCGAATTGGGTTCGGCCGTGGCTTCTGGCACGCCGACCTCAATTTGCACCCAAATCACCTGATCAGCAAAACCATCCACCCCAAACGGATTGCCCGCGGCATCGGCCAGCAGCCAATCGCTGCGGTAGGTGCCCAATGTTTCTGGGGCGGTCAGCGGCACGCTGAGGTCAATGGTTTGCCCTGGCACAACGGCATTGGGCAGCGGCAGGCTGATTTCTCCACCCAAATCATCGCCTCCGGCAAAAATCAGGCTGTAGTTGGTGGTCCAGGGACAGGTGCCAATGTTGCGCAGCCGCCACGTCTTCTCAAACGATTCGCCTGGGGCAAACACGGTGTCGTCTGGCACGTTGATGTCTTGCACAAAGGCAATGCTGTTGGTGCAGTTTGCGGCGTCTACATCTGGCACAGGCAGGAACTGGTAGTCCCAGCCAAAGTTAATGCCCGTTACCAGATCGCCATCTTCTAGCGTAACGGTGGTGCCCAACATTTCGCTGTCTGGGAAAGTCCAGCCACCGGGGAGCAGCAGCTCGTTTTCTACGTCCAGCACGTTAACAGACACGCAGTAGGTGCCTGCGGAAAGATCGGTGAAGACGTAATCGCCGTCCTCGTCGGTGGTGGCAGTTTGGATGGTGCTCTCTGACGGGCAGGCATTTTCACTAAGGTTCACCAGCACGCTCGCAATTCCTGGCTCTTCGTCTTCAAGCAAACTGTTGGCCTGGAAGCCGCCATCAGGCGAGGCGATGCAGCCTGCGGAAGGCACGGCCGTTTCGTCACTGCCATCCCCCCCAGCCACGGCGCACAAATCATGCCAGATACGGCCGTTGATAATGCCCATATTGGTTGCTTCTGGTACGGCCGTTGCGGTGGGTTCCGCAGATTCTGCCTGGGCTACATTGTCTACCTGCAAAGTAAAAGAGCCATTGATGCCGTTTACACTTACATCGTAAGTGCCTGCACTTAAGCCCAGCACATCCAGCGAAACGGTTTCCTCAAAAGGCACCAGCGCTTCTGTACACAGCTCACCCGACTGGCGCAGCGTGGTAATGTTGATATCAAACCGGGTACCTGTTTTGCTGGTTTCTACAGAATCAATCGACGTACAACCATCGGGTAAATCGCCCCTGGCCCGCACGTTTACCTGCACCGGAAACGATTCCAGAATTAATATTTCGATGCTGTCAACAGTGGCTTCTTGCTGTACAGGGGCGTCAGTGGCAGACGGTGTGGCGGGTAAAGTTGGGGTGCTGTCAGCGTTGGCGTCCGGGTCTTCGTTGCCCCCACAAGCTGCCAGGGCACCCAGAAGGAGTAAAAAAATAAAAAGCAATATCTTCTTCATAAAATTCAATCTCCCATATTTTGTATAGGAAGTCGCGTTAAAATGTGTGTGGTTATATTAAAGAATATTCTGTGGTTTGCTTACGCAGAAAGCAAATAAGCCAAAATTAGCTGCGCACTGTTTTGTAAAGCGTCCCGATGCGTGCGCTCATAGTGGTGAGAAGCATCAACGCCTGGCCCAATGAGCGCCACGCGCACATCGCCACCAGCCCGCCAATAAGATTCCCCATCAGAGCCGTAATAAGGATAAATATCGGTAGCGTAGCGCAGGTTGTTGGCCTGGGCCAGCGCTTCTAAGTGACGGCGCAGCCCCATATGGTACGGGCCAGCAGAGTCTTTGGCACAGATCGTCACGGAATACTCATCTGAGGTTTGTTGGGGGGCCACAACGGCCATATCAATGGAAATGAGGTCAGCTAAGTTGGGCGGGAAGCCGGTTGCGGCTCCGTGCCCCACCTCTTCATAGTTGCTAATGTGGAAGTAGCTGTCCTGGGCTGGCTGCAAACCGGCTTCGGCCAGGGCCAGCATGGCACCATACATGCAGGCAATGCTGGCTTTATCATCCAGATGGCGTGAGCGAATAAAGCCTGTGCTGGAAACTTCCACACGGGGGTCGAAGGCGATGACATCGCCCACGCGGATGCCGAGCGCGTCGGTTTCTTTTTCAGTGGTCGTGTGGGCATCGATGCGGACTTCGATGTTGGTGTCGTCTCGCGGGAGGCCGCGATCTTTGCTGGTGTGGGCGTGTATTGAGGCATGGGTTGGTAGGATGGTGCCGCGATACACCTGGCCATTGCTGGCGTAAATGGTAACGCCTTCACCTTCTACAGATGTCCAGCTCCAGCTGCCAAGTTGAGTTATACGGAGACGGCCGTTTCGCTTGATCTGCCGCACCATTGCCCCCAGCGTATCGACATGAGCCGTTAAACCACGTGGCGCATCTTGCTTTTTTCCAGGCCAGTGTGCCACCAATATTCCCTTGGGCGTACGTTGTAACGAAACGGGCAAATCTGCAAACGAGGTCGCAAATTTTTCCTCAAGCCAGGCGATGGCCCGATCTGTATCCCCAGTTGGGCTGGGTGTGTTGAGCAATTCAACCAGAAACTCAACCATCACATCTACATTAGCCAAAGGCAGCATAGGAATGTTTTCTCCTTTTTGCGCTCAATCATGATTTTATTGGTTACATGAAACGCAGCCAACAGGACACGCCATTTTGAGTTCATGCCCCACGCAGCGGATTATAAAGTATGGTCTGTTTGTTAACAATGTTTGGCTCTTGGGGGGCAACAGGACAGCGGTGCTATGACGGATTCGCTATACCTGTTGGCCTGGCTTGGGTTTATTCTGTTGTAACAATTTTCGTAAGCAAACATCCTTATTTGCTGTGGCGAAAAATGTGGAACCAAACAGATTTTGGAGAGGTGGGAGCCTTTCCCCTTTTACTATTTTATTAAATTTAACTGTTGGCAACGAACCTGCCCTGCCTGGTTTGGGTTGGCCGCTTGTGGAGATTGATTGTGAAGTTGGCAAAATATCACTCTATTACCCCCTCGGTGTTTTGGCGTTATGGGTTAGCCTGGTTCATGTTGGTTCTTTTCATTTTGTTGGCTTGGGGAACGGCCGTTTCCGTTCAGGCCAGCGTGCCAAGACAACAGTCGGATTCATTTAGCCAGTTAACAGCCCAGGCAGAACAGGCAGGAACCGTGCGGGTGCTGGTGCAGCTAGACATGCCCTTCCGCCCCGCAGGTGCTTTAGACAATGAGCAGGTGGTTCAGGCCCAGCAGTTGGAAATTGATAGCGTACAAGAAAATGTGCTGGATGAGCTGGCCGATACCAATACGGCCGTTATCGCCGCCTTCGAATATATTCCTTACCTTGCTCTAGAACTGGACGCCGCTGCCCTGGAGACCCTGGCCAGTTTGCCCCAGGTTGTGGCCATTGAAGAAGATATTCCGGTGCCGCCCGCCCTCAGCAGCAGCGTGCCCGTCATTGGGGCAGACCAGGCGTGGGCCAGCGGCTACACCGGCGCAGGCCAGACGGTTGCCATCTTAGACACCGGCGTCGATACGGGCCATGCGGCCTTTACCACAGGCGGCAGCCGCATTGTTTCACAAGCGTGTTACTCCACCACCAACGGCGCTTACAGTTCTACGACTGTTTGCCCGGGTGGGGTGGAATTTTCAACGGCCGTTGGTTCCGGGGTAGATTGCACAGACGCCGTTGGCCCCTCAAACAGCAAAGCCCAATCCGATTGCAGCCACGGCACCCACGTGGCCAGCATTGCCGCCGGAGATGATGGCGGCAGTATCGTGGGGGTTGCACCAGAGGCCAACATCATTGCCATCCAGATATTTTCATTGTTCAACAGCACCAGCTACTGCGGCGGCTACAGCAACTGCGTACTCACCTTTACCAGCGACCAAATTTTAGCCCTGGAGCGTGTGTATGAACTGCGCGATACCTACAACATTGCCAGCGTCAACATGAGCCTGGGCGGTGGGCACATTTTCGGCTTGCGACAGCGACAGCCGGAAAGTTTTTCGCCATCGATAATTTACGGTTCAGGGCATTGCCACCATTATCGCCTCTTGGCAACAATGGCTACCGCGACGGCCTGAGCGCCCAGGCTGCATCCTCGGCCACAGCGTGGGGGCAACAGACGATGCCGACACGCCCGCCTTCCAGCAACGCGCCGTTTCGATTTGCTGGCCCGCGTGAGCATTTATACGCGGCTGTTCCTGGTGGGTTGGGCAAACAAGGCACGTCGATGGCTACGCCTCACGTGACGGGAGCCTGGGCTTTATTCAAGCAAGCCGTGCCTGGGGCGTCGGTGGACGAAGCGCTGGCTGCCTTCCAGGCGGGTGCGGTGTTGGTGGATGATAATCGTACCAGCGGTGTAGAAACTGATCTGGCCCGCATTCAGGTACCCAACGCCATCAATTCTTACGTGACTGGGCTGACCATCAGCGCCACTGCTTCAGAAGAATTTTTACTGCCGGGCGATCTGGTTACTCTGACGCTTGAAGTGAGCAATGACACGGGTACTGCGGCTTCGCAAGTGGTGCTAACCGCGCCCCAGTTGGATGCACTCACATTGCAAATGGGGTCATTAAGCGGCGATGCGGCCGTTGTGAACAATGAGATCGTGTGGACAACCGGACAGACGTTGAATCCTGGCCAATCGCTCAGCCGCAGCGTCACTTTTGTGGTGAAGGCCAACGCCACGGCGGGGGCAACCACGTTTACCGCAACGGCCGAATCATCAACAATGGATGAGGCGCGGCAGGCAACGGCCGTTCTCAACATCAATGAAGTCGTTGGCTGTGGCTTTAGCGATGGCTTTGAGTCTGGCACCTTGAGCACGGCCTGGGAAACGGCCGTAACCGAAGAAGGCCGGGTGCGCGTTTTAACAAACCTGCCCCGCAGCGGCAGCTACAGCGTTATCCTGGACGACAGCGTGGCTGGCGCAGCCAAATCCGAAGCCGCCCTCATTCTCACGGCCGACCTCACCAACCAGGCCGAGGTGACCTTAGATTTTGGCTGGTATGATCTGGGCGATGAGTACGACGCCGCCTACGATGGCCTTTTTGTGCGCGAAACGCCAAATGATGCCTGGACAAAAGTGTATGATTTTGCCGGCAGCAATCACGAAGCGTTCCAAGAGGCACAGATTGATTTGAAAGCCGCTGCCCAGGCTGGCGGATTCTCGCTCTCGGATCGTTTTCAAATTAAGTTTGGTTTCTACGATAACTTTGCCTTCAATGCCGAAAACATTGGCGCGGGGGATGGCTACGCCATTGACGACGTGGGTCTGACCTGTGTGCCCAAAGGTTTGGTGGCAACGCAGCTGGTAGACAACCCCAATCCGCAGCCCGGCGAGAGCGTAAATTTCCAAATCAAGGTGACCAACAATGAAACGGTTACGGCCACCAACTCGGTCATTAACTTTATTATGGCTACTGGTTTGCAGCTCAATGGCGAAGTGGTGATTGATGGCATTACGGCCGTTTCTGGCCAGCTTGGCAGCACCCCACCCCTGTTAGCCAGCGGCATCGAGATTGGTCCAGGTCAAGAAATTATCATCACCGTGCCCACCATCGTTTCTGAAGATTTAGCCCCAGGCACCGTGTTAGAAAATATTATCATCGTGAGCAGCAATGAGTTTGGCAGTCCCCCCCCCTTTAGCCAATCTATCATTGTGGAATTTAGCAATTACGCAACCTTTGTTCCTTTTCTGACCCATTAAGAGAAAACTGCCTGAAGTAGCAACATCACTTCAGGCAGTTTTTGCGTCAATCTTGTCAGCCGACCGCAGGTACGGCTGCGTTTCTTCTAGCCAAATCGTTCTTTGAGCAAATCGGCCAGGGCAGGTTGGCCAATGCCCTGATATTCATAGCGCACCCGCTGGCTGGGCAGCTTGATGTTGATAATCTTGCCCAGGTCAATGGGTGTGGCGATGATGACCAGCTCGGCATTAGACCGGTTGATGGTTTCTTCCAGATCGGCAATCTGGTCGCCGCCGTAGCCCATCGCGGGCAACACCGCCCCTGTGCCGGGGTATTTTTGGTAGGTGGCGGCAATGGATCGAACGGCAAACGGCCGTGGGTCTAAAATCTCTGCCGCGCCAAACTTTTGCGCCGCCACCACGCCTGCACCGTACGCCATCTCGCCGTGGGTGAGGGTGGGGCCATCTTCCACCACCAGCACCCGCTTACCGCGAATCGCCGCCGGATCGTCCACAAAAATGGGCGACGCGGCCTGGATGATGGTGGCGGTTGGGTTTACCGCTCGGATATTTTGCTGCACGGTGAGGACGTTTTGAAAATCGGCCGTATCGACCTTGTTTAGAATAACGGCCGCAGCCAGCCGCAAATTGGCTTCGCCGGGATGGTAGCGCAGTTCGTGGCCAGGCCGGTGCGGGTCGGTTACCACAATGTGAAAGTCAGACAGGTAAAATGGCAAATCGTTGTTGCCACCGTCCCAAATGATGATGTCCGCCTCTTTTTCCGCCTCGCGCAAAATCGCTTCGTAATCTACACCCGCGTAGATAACCGCACCGCGCTCGACATACGGCTCGTACTCTTCCCGCTCTTCGATGGTGCAATCGTGCCTGTCCATATCCTCGTAAGTGGCAAAACGCTGCACAGCCTGCGCCGCCAGATTGCCATATGGCATGGGATGGCGAATGGCGACAACTTTTTTGTAGCCTAGCTGCTTTTGCAGCACGTTTAGCACATAGCGCGAGGTCTGGCTTTTGCCACAACCAGTGCGCACGGCACAAATAGAGACGATGGGTTTGCTAGATTTAAGCATGGTCAGGCGCGGGTTCATCAGGCGGAAGCCAGCTCCAGCAGCCAGCACCCGCGAAGCAATGTGCATGACGTATTCATGCGCCACGTCTGAATATGAAAAATAGACATCGTCAATTTGATGTTGGCGAATGAGCTCTTCCAATTGGTTTTCGGGGTAGATGGGAATGCCTTTGGGGTAGAGTGGGCCAGAAAGTTCAGGGGGATAGCGACGGCCGTCTATATTTGGTATTTGTGTGGCGGTGAAGGCTACCACCTCGACCTGGTCGTTGTGGCGCAGCGCCGTGTTAAAGTCATGAAAATCACGACCAGCTGCGCCCATGATGAGCACGCGCTGGCGGTTTTGCTTAGTCATAAAGACCTCCTCAGTTTGGAAATGTGGATGGTTCCAGTTTAGCGAGACGGCCGTGTTTAGCCCCTAACGATTGTCATGGCTTTGTCTGTGATTTGTCAGAAAATGTTTTTTCGCGTGCCGCTTTCCGCAGAAAAAAAGGCGCAGAAATTGAGAGTCGCATATACTATCTACATCGATAAAAATTGCAGTAACCAGGCGATATGCTGGCCAATAATGTTGTAAATGGAGTTGGTATGGCTATTCATTATGCAAAAGATGAACAACAAATTGTTACCCTGACCTTAGACCACCCAGCACGGTCTGCAAATGTCATTAACGCTAAATTTGGGGCGGCGTTGGCCACCATGCTGGCCCGCTTGCAGGCAGAATCTAATTTGGCAGGCGTCATCATAACCTCGGCAAAGAAAACCTTTATGGCCGGTGGCGATCTGGAGTGGCTGTATGCCGCCACGGATGCCGCCGAAGTGTTCCACAGCGTTGAAGCAGTGAAGGCTGGATTTCGGCAGCTAGAAACGCTGAGCGTTCCGGTGGTGGCAGCTATCAACGGCACAGCCCTGGGGGGTGGTTTGGAGTTGGCCCTGGCCTGCCACCAGCGCATTGTGCTAAACGATTCGCGCATCAGGCTCGGTTTTCCAGAAGTGACTTTGGGATTGCTGCCGGGCGGTGGCGGCGTTGCCCGTTTGCCGCGCCTGATTGGCCTGCAAGCTGCCTTTCCGCTACTGACCGAAGGCACACAGCTAGACCCCACGGCCGCGCAAGCCGCCGGTTTGGTAGATGCCCTGGCGCAAGACACGGCCGATTTGCTGGCTCAGTCCCGCGCCTGGATTGTGGCCAACCCGCAGGCAGCTCAGCCGTGGGACAAACCCGGCTACCGCATTCCTGGCGGCGATCCGCGCCAGCCTCGCGTGGCCCAAATGCTGGCGGTGGCCCCAGCCATGCTCAAAAAGCGCACCTATGGCAATTATCCTGCGCCAGAGGCAATTTTAAGCGCCATGGTGGAAGGGGCTCAGGTTGATTTTGCCACCGCCAGCCGGATCGAGTCGCGTTATTTTACTCAGCTGGCTACCGGGCAGGTGGCCAAAAACATGATCAATGCCTTCTGGTTCCAGCTAAATGAGATTAATGCCGGGGCCAGCCGCCCGCAGACGGTGCCGCCGCAAACGACGCGCAAAGTGGGCGTGCTGGGCGCGGGCATGATGGGGCACGGCATTGCGTATGTCACGGCCGTTTCCCACATAAACGTCGTCCTCAAAGATGTCACGCTGGAACAAGCCGAGGCGGGCAAAGCCAAAATTGCTGCTTTGCTAGATAAGCGCGTGGCCAAGGGCAAGTTAAGCCCCGCCCAGCGCGATGAAGCCCTGGCACGCATTCAAACCACCGCCGAGGCGGCCAATCTGGCTGACTGCGATTTGATTATTGAAGCTGTGTTTGAAGATCGTGACCTGAAGGCCAGGGTGACCCAGGAAGCGGAAGCGGTTTTGGCAGAAACGGCCGTCTTCGCCTCCAACACCTCCACCTTACCCATCACCGGGCTGGCGATGCAGTCAAAACGGCCGCAAAAATTTGTTGGCCTGCACTTCTTTTCCCCCGTAGAAAAAATGAAGCTGGTTGAAATTATCACTGGGGCAGAAACCAGCGATGCGACGCTGGCCAAAGCGTTTGACTTTGTCCTAAAAATTGGCAAAACGCCCATTGTGGTGAACGACAGCCGGGGCTTTTACACCTCCAGAGTGTTTGGCACCTATCTGGGGGAAGGGCTGGCCATGCTGGGCGAAGGGCAGCATCCGCGAGCGATTGAGGCAGCCGGTTTGCAGGCGGGCATGCCCGTTGGCCCGCTGGCCCTGGCCGACGAGGTGAGCCTGGGGCTGATGCGGCACATCCGGGAGCAAAGACGCAAAGATTTAGAGGCAGAGGGGAAGCCTGTGCCCAGCCATCCATCTGATGCGGTGCTGGATGTGATGGCGGGGGAATACGGCCGTTTAGGCAAAGCCCACGGCGCTGGATTTTATGAATATCCCGTAGGCGGCAAAAAGCACCTCTGGCCAGACCTGCAAACCATCTTCCCAGCACAGGGCACACCGCTGCCCCAAACGGAAATGATGGAGCGCTTCATGTTTGTGCAGGCATTGGAAACGGTGCGCTGCCTGGAGGAAAACGTGGTGACCAGCGTGGCCGATGCCAACATTGGCTCCATCTTTGGCTGGGGGTTTGCCCCGTTTAAGGGGGGGACGCTGCAATACATCAACGATTATGGTTTGGCGGCGTTTGTGCAGCGCAGCCAGGAGCTGGCGCAAAAGTTTGGCGAGCGGTTTGCCCCACCAGCGAAACTGCTGGCCATGCGGGACGCAGGGCGAACATTTTAGTATACATTTTGCCAGGAATGGTAATCTGATTGATAATGCAGGGTGGATTACGGCCGTAATCCAAAAAAATTAGGAAGAGAGAAAACCAATGGCAGATAAATCACTTGATAAAGAATCAAGTGGCGAAGATATTCGCTACGATCACAAATGGGGATTTACCGACACCTATTTTAAGGTAAATCCAGACAAAACGGTTACCGTCACAGGCAGCCGCTATGCGCTGTCCGGTACCGTCATGCACGAATTTTTGCCCTTCGTTGAAGAAATGCTGGACATCAAAATAGATTATGACAACCTGAAACCAGAGGTCAAAAATAAACCCGCTGCCCCGCCCAAACTCAATGAAAGTTTTCACCAGGCCATACAGGCGCAGCTCTCCCCAGAAAAAATTACCATCGACGACCGCCAACGGTTGATCCACAGCCACGGCCAGACAACGGCCGATGAAGTGTACAAAGTGCTCTACGGAGCGCTTGATCGCGTCGTGGACCTGGTGCTTTTTCCCGAAAGCCAGCAAGATGTGGAAACCATTGTTGAGCTGGCCAAAACGCACGATGTGTGCCTGGTTCCTTACGGTGGGGGCACCAGCGTGAGCTGTGCTTTGCAGCTGCCCCAAAACGAATCCCGCTCCATCGTTTCTGTGGATATGCGCCGCATGAACAAAATCTTGTGGATTGATCACGAAAACTTCCGGGCGGGTGTGCAGGCGGGCATCTCCGGCAAGGATTTGGAAGAGCGGCTGGAGCGCCTGGGCTACACCAGCGGCCATGAGCCAGACAGCCTGGAGCTGTCTACGCTGGGTGGCTGGATTGCCACCAACGCCAGCGGCATGAAGAAAAATCGCTACGGAAATATTGAGGACATTGTGGAAGCGGTGACGATGGTGACCGCTAACGGGGTCATTGAACAAGGGGCAGCCATGCCGCGTCAGTCGCTGGGGATAGACCCTCAGCAGGTGGCGTTTGGCAGCGAGGGCAACCTGGGCATCATCACCAGCGCCGTCATTAAAATCCATAAGCTGCCAGAGGCTAAAAAGTACGGTTCGCTGGTCTTCCCCAATTTTCAGGCTGGCACGGAATTTCTTTATGAGCTGTCCCAAACGGGGACGCTGCCTGCCAGCATTCGCTTGCTAGACAACATTCAGTTTCGCTTTGGTTCGGCGCTGAAGGGTGAACCGACACGCATGGAAGCGATCATTGGCGAAATTCAGAAGTTTTTCCTGCTTAAGGTGAAGAAGTTTGATCCAAATGAGCTGGTTGCCGCCACAATTGTGATGGAAGGGACGAAGGAGCAGGTAGATTATCAGGCCAAGCTGATTAACCGGCTGGCAAAGCGGTATGGCGGCATTGCCGGGGGCGAAACCAATGGCCAACGCGGCTACATGCTTACCTATGCCATTGCCTACATTCGTGATTTTCTGACGGATTTCCACATTATTGGGGAGACGTATGAAACGACGGTGCCCTGGAACAAGGTGCAGGCGGTGATTGATGCGGTGGCCAAGCAGGTGTTTGAGAAGCACGCGGCATATGGTTTGCCAGGACGGCCGTATATTTCGCCACGCATTACCCAAC
This sequence comes from Ardenticatenaceae bacterium, assembly GCA_020634495.1. The sequence goes on from JACKBR010000021.1 coordinate 73,512, forward strand.
TGTACCATACCGGGGTTTGCATTTACTTTACGCACGGTTTTTCGGCCGTAGGCGTAGAAAACCCAGATGAGATTTTTGCTGAGATTGAACACTCCCTGCGCGAAACGATTATGGCCGCGGGCGGTTCCATCTCGCACCATCATGGCGTGGGCAAAATTCGCAAGGATTTCATGAAGTACACCATCTCACCAGCCAGCGCCAGGCTCATTAAAGAGATCAAAAAAGCCAACGATCCGCAAAACATTTTTGGCATTCGCAACAATGTTTTTGCTGAGACTTCCGAGCCGGAAGCGGTGGCTGAGACAGATTTGTAACGGAAGAGAAAAGGAGTCTATATGAATAATAAAACGCTGCGCAGCGTTTTGATTGGCGCATTAGGCATTTTGATTTTGCTGCTCATTGTGGCGATTGTCTTGGTTATTCAGGACAATCGATCAACGGCCGATTCTGCTGAACCAACGGTTGAGGCGGTGGCTGATGTGCCTGCAACTGAAACCGTTGCCCCGGCCGAGCCAACCGTTTTACCCCCGGCAGTGGTTGAAATTTTACCCACAGACACCCCGCTGCCGTCGCCCACGGCTACGGAAACGCCTTTACCCACGGAAACGCCGCTGCCCACCAGCACGGCCACGGCCGTTCCCCCCACCAACGTACCGCCGCCAACGGCCGTACCCGCCACCAGCACCCCCGTGCCGCCAACCAACACGCCCGTTCCCTCTGGGCCACAGCCTGCTAACGCCAACGGACTTGTGGGACAGAGCTTTGCCTTGCAAGACGGCCGTTCCTCGTTTACCCCAGGCGGGCAAATCTGGTATGAATGGCGCATTGGCAATACGGCTGGGGTAGGCGTGCCCTATTCCACCATTGGCGTGATGCCCCGCCGCAACGGGCAAGATATTGTGGCCTGGTACCAAAACAACTGGGGTGGCAACAACGACGTGATGCCGCCAGAAGGTTTGAGCTGGCCATCGTGGATGGCCATTCCAGAAACGGGCGATTTTACCATTCGTCTGGTTGTTTGTTTTGATGGCTTTCAAAATTGCCTGAGCGGTGGCGGTAAATTCCACACCCTTTCCCAAGAAATTCCGGTGAGTATCCGCTAAAAACCTCTCCGAATATTGGCCACAGAGTTCACAGAGGTTTTTGAGTTCAAAGCCTCTGAATTCTCTTTTTCCTCTGTGGCTTTTCGGAAAGATTCTAAGGTCTGGAAACAAGAAAAGCGGCTCTAATTTCGGCAATTTTACCGAAATTAGAGCCTTTCTTCTTTTTAGATGGCGTGGGTTTATTCAGTCTCCCCCAGGCCGTAGCCAAAGGGGAAAAGCGGTGCAGCTTCGTCCAGGGTGGCAAAGTCAAAGGGCAGTTGCTCGACGCTGCGCGGCCAGGTGTAGGGGAGCTTGCCGGTAAACGGCCGTTCGCCAAACAACACATCCGCCACGCCTTGCCCTTCTGTGCCCGGCAGCCAGGCGGCAACCAGGGTATCCCAATTGTCAATCAGGTCAGTGATAATCAGCGGCCGCCCAGAAATCAAAACGACGGCTAACTGATCGCAAACCTCTTCCATGCGCTGCAAAACGCGCAGATCGCTCACGGGCAGGCGCAGGTCGGCGCTGTCGCCTTGACCTTCGGCATACGGCCGTTCCCCCACCACCGCCAGACAAACGGCAGGCTCATTGGCTGGTAACTCTTCAAAGCGGCCAAATTCATTGTAGAAAACGGCCGTATCATCAGACACCGTCGCTTCGATCGCCTGTAAAATGGTTGTGCCGACGGTAGTTTCACCTTCTGCGCCCTGCCATTCAATGGTCCAACCGCCAGACTGAATGCCGATGTCGTTTGCGGCCGTTCCGCCAACGTACAAAGCAGGCAACTCTGGTGACAGCGGCAGCAAGTTACCTTCATTTTTCAGCAGCACCTGCGACTGAGCCACCGCTTCTCGCGCCACTGCTCGATGCGCATCGGAGCCAACCTGTTCCAGCAACGCCGCGTCCGAGAACGGATGCTCAAACAGCCCCAGTTCGTACTTCACGGTCAGGATGCTGCGCACGGCTTCATCGATGCGTTCTTCAGAGATGTCGCCCGCTTCAACCGCTTCCAGCACGGTGTTGATGAAGCGATTGTAATCGTAAGGCACCATGTTCATGTCTACCCCGGCGTTGATGGCCGTGACAACCGCTTCGTAATAATCGTTGGTGATCTGGTCAACGCCCGCCCAGTCGGAGACGATAAAGCCGGGGAAGCCCAGTTCGCCGCGCAGCACATCACTGATCAGGTATTGCTGGGCGTGCATCTTCATGCCGCCCCAGCTGGAGTAGGAAATCATGATGTTCTGCGCGCCAGCTTCGATAACAGCCGGATAGGGTGCCAAATGCACGGTGCGCAGCGTCTCTTCATCCACGTCAGTCACGCCCTGGTCGATCTGGTAGCTGCCGGTGGTGGAACTGCCCCACACAGCCCCGCCATCTCCCACAAAATGTTTGGGCGTGGCCAGCACCGTGTCTGGCGCGGCCAGATCATCTCCCTGCAAGCCGCGCACGTAAGCGGTTGCCAGAGCGGTTACCAGCTCGGTGTTTTCGCTGTACCCTTCATAGGTGCGGCCCCAGCGAATGTCTTGCGGCACAGAAACGGCCGGAGCGTAATTCCAGTAAATACCGGTGGCAATCATTTCAACGGCCGTTATCCGGCCAATTTCAGTCATCAGTTCTGGATTGTTAGCCGCGCCCAGGCCAATGTTGTGGGGGAAGATGACCGTTCCGACCACGTTGCTGTGGCCATGCACCGCGTCTACACCATAAATCAGGGGGATGCCCAGGTAAGCGTCCAGCGCTGCGGCCTGGAAGCCATCGACCATAGCCGCCCAGCTTTCTGGCGTGTTCGGGTCGGGGTAGCCACCGCCACCGCTAAGCAGGCCGCCAAGGCCCAGGGCAGTAATGTCGTCAGGGTTGATGCTGTTCTTTTCCACCAGCGTCATTTGGGCAATTTTGTCCATGAGCGACATGCGCGCCAGCAGGTCATCTACCCGCTCGGCGATGGGCAGTTCCGGGTTTTTGTAGGGAGCGTCGGCAGGAACTTCGGGCCGTTCGGGGCCGGGCGTGGGTTCGGGCACGTTGGCCACCACGTCACTTTGGCCAATCTCAAAAAAGAGTAGCTGCCCAAAAACGCTGGGGTTTTGGTAAGAAGTGTCGCCCATGTCGAAGATGGACCAGATGACTTTCCGGTTGCGGTCACCTTCAGAGGCGCTGTTGAGGTGTACCTGGAAGCCGATGACGTTGCCGTGTTCTCGCTGAATGTTCCAGGCGCGATTTTTGAGGGGAACGGCCGTTTCCACCACATAACCGGTCTCCGTTAGAGCAACCTGTACCTGCGCTTCGGCCATATCAACCTGCACACCGCCCAGCACCACCTCTTCCACGGAGCGCCCGGCGTTCAGCGGCGGCACGGTGATTTGCGCCACGCCATCTTTGTAGGAAGTCAGCCCCAAATCGCCAGAGGCATTGAGATAAAACTCCACCGAATCTTCGTTCCAGTAATCTGTGCCGTGCTCGCCGCTAACGACGTTGGTGTCGGCCACATCGGCCATCAAATAAAGGGTGTCACCATCGGCGGCGGCGGCAAAGGTAATGGTGGTCGCGCCCTGCACAGCGGCCGAAAGTTCTGGAATGGTGACCTGGGGCACACCGGCCCAATCGCTCAGATCACCGTCCAGCGTGATGGCTACGGGGAAGGGAGCGTAATAAACTTCACCAGGAACGCCGCTGGGCACAAGCTGGTTGTTCGCGGCCACAGGTTCTTCAGCAGAGACGGCCGTTTCCTCTGAGTCTTCGGCTTCGGTAGGGAGGTCGGTAGGCACGGCCGTTTCCTCTCCCACGGTTGCTGAATCAGGCGTTGTGCTTTCTTCGGCATCGCCGCAGGCCACTAAAATGAATAAAACAGTTAGCAGGGTCAAGGCCAAACGGCCGTATTTTGTTAACATAATCTAATCTCCAATCTCTGTTTGTTTGGCAAAAGCTACGTCGCCACTGTTGATAGCTGCTGTGATTCGGGGTCGGTGCTGGTGGCAACGGCCGTTTCATCAACCCAATTTAGCTGGCCGTACAGCCGAATATCGCGGGACGAACTGCCGACGCGAAGTATAAACAGACCCGGTTCAGTTATCCAGGCGGATTGGGCCGTATCGTAGAAGGCCAGCGACTGTTCGGTCAGGGTCAGGTTGACGGTTTTGGTTTCGCCCGGTTGCAGGGCTACTTTGGCAAACGCTTTTAGCTCTTGCAACGGCCGTACCACCCGCGCGGCATCATCCTGCACATACAGCTGTACCACTTCTTGCCCGGCAGCGGAGCCGGTATTGGTCACGTCAACCTGCACCACAATCTCATCGCCTGGGCCAAACTCGGTTCCGTTCAGGCGCAGATTGCTGAAGGCAAATGTGGTGTAAGAGAGCCCGTGTCCAAAGGGGAAAAGCGGCGCAATTTCTTTCTGGTCATAGTAGCGATACCCCACAAAAATGCCTTCGCCGTAATGCACACGGCCGTTTTCACCCGGATAGTTGATGTAGGCTGGGTTGTCTTGCAGCCGCTGGGGGAACGTGGTGGGCAATTTGCCCGATGGGGTGACGTCGCCAAAAAGCACGTCGGCCAGAGCATGACCGGCATCTTGCCCGCCGTACCACTGCTGCAAAACGGCCGTTACAGAATCCACCCAGGGCATTTCCACCGGCGAGCCAACGTTGAGCACCACCACCGTGTTGGGTTGGCGGCAGCTACGCGGGCAATGAGTTCATCTTGTGCCCGGCAGCTTCATATCAACGCGGTCAAACCCTTCACTTTCCCATTCGCGGGAGAGCCCGGCTACCACAATGGCTACATCGGCCTGAGCTGCCAGCTCAACGGCCGTTTGAATCGGATCAGCAGGAAGCGGGGCACACAGCCCAGGCGCAAGGTGCGCCAGCGGCTGTCTGAATCGGTGACGTACTCAACCAGGATGGAAACGGGCTTGTTGGCTTCCAGCGTCAGGTCAACGGCCGTTCGCTGATCCAGGTCGCCCGCCCACTGATCCAGCACCACGTCACCGTCCACCGCCAGCCGCGCCTGGCCGATGCTCCACATTTGCAGCTGGTAGGTGCCGCTTTCTGGCACGGTGAGCGTGCCTTGCAGCCGCAGTGAAAAATGGGTGGGGTCTACAAAAGGATTGACGGTGCCAAACCAGGCCAGTTCGCTTTTGCCCACAACGGCCGTATGCGCCGGTTCGCCGCTCAGGTCTAAATTATGAAAATAAGAAAGCGTCAGGCCGGAACTCTGGCCGTCAACGGCCGTTAGCCAGGCCGGGTCGATGAGCGGTGGCTGGCGGTGCACCACCGTGCCGAAGGCATACGCAACCGTCAGCGCCTCGCCCGCCCGCTGCTGAATCCCTTCCAGCGGCGAGACGGCCCGATGCGGATTTACCTGAGAGCTGCCGCCGCCCATAATTTGAGCCCATTTGGCATTCTCGCCAATGACGGCGATGGTTTGGGGCTTTTCAGGTTGAGCGGCAGCAGATCACTTTCGTTTTTGAGCAGGACGATGGCTTCGGCAGCCACTTCTCTGGGCAGTTGTTCGCTGGTTGGAATCAGCTCTCGGCGTTTGGTGACCCGTTCGATCAGCCGGAACAGGCGGCGGATTTTGTCGTCAATGCTGGCCTCATCCAGATCGCCGTTGGTAACGGCCGTTACAATTTTCTCCGGGTCCATCCAGCGGGCCGGGCCGGGCATTTCCAAATCCAGCGCGCTGTTGATGACGCCGTCGCTGTAGGTGCCGTACCAGTCAGAAATTACCAGCCCGTCGTAGCCCCAGCTGTCCTTCAGCAGATCGCGCAGCAGCGGATCGTTTTCGCTGGCGAAGGTGCCGTTGATGCGGTTGTAGGCGCTCATGACCGACCAGGGATTGGCTTTTTCCAGGGCAAGGCGAAACGGTTCCAGATAGATTTCGTGCAACGGCCGTTCCGCCACTTCTGAGCTAATCGAAAAGCGCTCAAACTCCTGGTCATTGGCCACAAAATGCTTGATGCAGGCCGAGACGCCCTGCTTTTGCAGTCCGTTAATGTAGGCGGCGGCAATGGTGCCGTTGAGGTAGGGGTCTTCGGCAAAACATTCAAAGTTGCGTCCGGCAATGGGCGTGCGGTGGATGTTGACCGTCGGAGCCAGCAGCATGTGGGCTCCTTTGGCGCGCACTTCAGCCGCCAGCGCCAGCCCCACCTGCTCAATGAGTTCAGGGTTCCAGGTAGCGCCCATGGCCACCCCCACCGGAAAACAGACGGAGGTTTTGCCGATGTTATCGTCCATGCCGCGCACGCCGTTAGCCGTCGCTCACCTGAATGGCGGGATGCCTAATCGATCCACGCAACAGTGCGCCACATATCGGCCCCGGCCAGCATGGCAGCTTTTTCTTCCAGAGTTAGTTCGTTTATCAAGTTGTCAATTGAATGATTCATATCTTCTCTAAATTAAATTTTTGTAACTTCACAAGACCCTAAGGTTGTCATTGAAAGTTTCAAGTAAGATCCCTCTTTGCTAAACTTAAGTTAAATTCAAGGGCTCAGAATCGCATGACAAGTTCAAATAAGAACATTTACGTTCTAAGGTTTCACGGTAATCTGACCTTTGGAGTTAAACCCTTAGGTCTTGCCAGACGCCGACACGCACCAGTTTGATCTGTCCGTCGCGGTTGATAATGTGTTGGGTCGTTTGGGGATCGAGTTTGCTGGAGTGGCTGATGTGGCAACGGCTGTTCCTCCACAACCTCAATTTGCCCCTCATCCCCCAGGGTGTAAACGATGGGCGTCTGGCAAAAGGTGAAGGCCAGCGAACCGGCTGGCAGCGGCACCGACTGGTTTTGCCCGGTCACGTCCACGTAAGCAAAACTGTCTGGGGCGGTTAAAAACTCATCGGGACGCAGCAGGGTGGGGGCAAAACAGAGCTGCCCATCCCGCAGCGAGACGCCCAGCTCACCCCAGCGAGTCAAAATTTCCTCTTTCACCTGGCCAGTCATGCCTGGCTGGCGCGCCCGCTGCCCCAGGGCGTGTGCGAGTAGGGATCGGTGGGGAACGCGCCGTACACGTCTGGCGTTTTGTTGAAGCTCAGTCCCGCCCGGATGTCGTAATAAGCGTCGGCCAGGGAGGGTTACGGCCGTATCCGCCCCGTCATGCACCGCCTGCAAATAACATTCTTGCGTGGCCAAGCAAGCTTGGACACCATGTGCCAGTAATGCTGCCCAGCCCTTCGTAGGCAAAAAAGGTGCCGGAGCGCCCGGTAAATGCCCGATGGTTGAACGTCTCTTCAAACAATTCCAGCATAAACGGCCGTTCAGCTTGCACCAGATCAGCCAGCGCTGGCTCCTGCGCCAGACTGTCCAGCACCCGGTTTACGTCGTTGGCATTGCGGAAACGGCCGTTAAAATGAAACACCCCCGCCGCATCCTGAGCCAGCAAACGGCCGTCGCCCGCCGCCGCCAGGGCGGCAACCAGTTTGGAACCAGCCACCTGCGCCGCAGACACGTTGTTTTTGTGCAAAAAGCCAGGCAGTTGGCGATTGGGATAAAGCATGTAGGAATGCTGGTCGGCGCGATACAGATCGCTGCGGCGTAAGCCATGCAGCAAACGTCAGCGCCGCCTCTGGAGCCAGCATCCCTGATGAGAGCAGCGCCACCTGCCCTTCCAGCATCAGGTAAAGATGCTCAACGGCGGCGGTTTGGTCGCCAAACGCAAAATATTGTAGGTGTGCGTCAGGCCATCTGGCCGCAAATTGGCTTGCAGCGTGGCTTCGATGTAGGTTTGAGCCAGAGCCAAAAAGGCACGCAAAGCGGCCGCGTCGATGGTCATCTGCGCTGGCGGTGGGCTGCCTCCTGGTAAATGGCTGCCCGGTAGCTGGTTGCTGCTGTGCCTAGGGCATCCATCACCGCCCGCCGCGCCTCAGCGCTGAAGCCGGTGGACAGATGAGCCTGGTAGGTGGTGAAGATGGTTTGCACGGCGCTGAAGAGGGTGGCAACGGCCGTATTCACCACAAACCTGTCGCCAGCCATGCCGTCTAACTGGGCCAGCCAAAAAGCGATGAAGCGGCGCAGGTAAGCTGTTGTGACAACGACAAGCCTTTGCCCACCAGGGCATTGTTGGCGTCGTTCCACTCCGGGCGCTGGGTGTTCATCCAGATGCCGCCGTCCGGCACCAGGTTGGTTAGCTTGGCCAGCAGCAAAACCAGCAGCTTTTCAGCCATCGTCACGTGGATGACCTGCTTGTTAGCGTCTTGAATGAGTCGAGCGTCGGTTCCTTGTTGGGAGACGGCCGTTTCTAACCTTTCTTCACTTTCCCAATCAAACAAGATGGTGTTGGACCAATCGGCCAGCATCTCCGGGTACGATTTTAAGCGGTAGGGCACGTTGGCGTAGGCAAAAACAGGCTGGTGCCACAGCTGGGCCAACGCGCCGGGCTGGGTTTGCTCGGCAATCTCCAGCAGCTTTTGCAGGTAGATAATTTGATGATCGCTCCAGTAACCGATATTGGCCCAGGGATTGTCTGGCTCCGGCACTTCCCACTCAAGGCCAGCTCGCGTCACGCGGTACGGATTGTAGCCGTCGGCCGTTGTGGCGTTCAGGAATTTAGCAATCAACCCCACGGCGTAATCGGGAAAAGAGAGGGCCAGCGGCTCCCAATTTTGGAAGATGTCGCGCCAATTGCCCTGGTAATCAAGGCGCGGTGAGCCGTCGGTTTGTTTTACATTGATGGAAAAATAGTTCCACGGGCGGCTGGGATCGCCATGCCGCCGGCTGAAGGTCAGCGGCAGATATTCAAAGCAGAGGCGAATCAAATCTGGGTGGCCAGATTCGGCGGCCAGGGCATACAAATCGCCAATGTGCATTTGGGCGGGCAGCCCGGCAAGCCACGCTGCCTGAGCGTCAAAAATTGCCCGGTTGCGCACCTGCACAAAGTCCATGAAATCTTGCCGCGCCATCTGGTAGCCAGCGGCAAAAATGCCGCCGCGCATAATGTTGAACAGGACGTTGGCAAAGTGATGGGTTGTGGTGGCCTGCTGGGCTGAGCGCTGCAAGCCGTCGGCCGCGGCCACATAGCGCACCAAATCGGCCGTGCCCTGGTCGATGTCGGCTTCTAGCTGTTGGGCAACGGCCGTTTGCCCCTGATTCAGCAGCTGGATTAACCGGGTGATAGCGGCGCGGTTCTGGTTGACATCGGCCACGATGTGCCACTGTTTTTCCTGGCCTGCCGGGAGGGTAAATGTGCTGCTGACAAGGTACGCGCCTGCCTGACCACAAATATCGTGCTCCGGGGTGGGGGAACGGCCGTATCGAAACGCATCCACCTGCACCGTACTCAGCAAATGCGTGGGATTTTCCAGCCCCACCTGCCAGGCGACCGTTGCCAGCAGCGATTCGCTCGGTTCGGCCTGGTCGGTCAGCGTGGCGCTGAGGGCAAAGATACCCAGCCCGGTTTCTGGTTCCAGCTCATTGCGCTTGTAGGCGTGCAGCAAATTGCTCATGGTGGTTTGCAGGGCAACCGTTGCCCCGTACGGCAGCAAATTTTGCAGGCCATCCAGCAGCTCAATCTGGCAAGCTTCGGAGCCGTCGTTTTGCAGCCAGCCGGTGCGGACAAAGCCAAAACGGTCGCCGGTGCGCCACGCGGTGCGCAGGGTCAGTCCTAAATCGTGATTGATTTCCTCAAAAATGAGCTTGTTGCCCCAGCTATTTTTGTACAGATGGCGTTCGCAGCGGTACAAACCCGCATAGCGGTTGGAAAATGGCTCCCAGAGGTGGGAACGGCCGTTGCGCGTCACCCGTACAATTGTCTTCCCACCGGTTAGCTCATTGTGCGCAGCAATCTTGTCTTCTGTTTCGTAGGGGAACAGCGCCGATTCGGCGTTTTGCCGTCCGGCGGTTAGTCCCCCCGTGCTGGCAATAAAGAGCCAATGATCGGTACTGCTCACCAGGCTCATGAAAAAGGAGGGCATCTGGTCGTAGTGGGCAATGCGATAATACGTTTCGCCCTGAAGATGCACAAAGCTGCCGGTGGGCGCGTCTGTTTTAGGCATCATTGGCGTGTCACAAACCAGAAGTTTGTTTTTCTCGTTGCTCATCCACCCTCAATCCTCGTTGTGGAAAAACTGATTGATAAATTTACTGGTCAGCAGGTCGCTGATAAACGCGCACATAATCAACCCGCATTTGCTGCGGGAAAGTGGTTGTTTCATCGGGGGAACCGGGCCAATTGCCGCCCACAGCCACGTTCATGATGATGAAAAAGGGATGGTTGTAAACCCATTCACCGGGCACATCGTCTGGGGTGATGGCGAAGGTAAGCTGGTCATCAACAAACCAGCGAATCGTTTCCGGTTCCCACTCTACGGCATAGATGTGAAAATCTTCGGAGAAGGGGGCGGCGACGTTGGTGAAGGGGCTGCCCACGCCATTGCCGCCGGAGTAGCCAGGGCCGTGAACTGTGCCGTAAACGGTGTGCGGCTCCCGCCCAATATTTTCCATCACGTCAATTTCGCCGTTGTTGGGCCAGGTGCCGCCTTCTGCGCCCAGCAGCCAAAAGGCGGGCCAGATGCCTTGTCCGGTGGGGATTTGGATGCGGGCTTCAAAACGGCCGTATGCCCAACTATGCAATCCCTCCGTCTTCATGCGCCCAGACGTGTAATCGCCGCGCAGAAACTCTTCTTCGTGGGCTTCAATGATCAGAATGCCATCCTCAAGCCGTACATTTTCTGGCCGGTCGGTGTACCACTCTAATTCATTATTGCCCCAGCCGCCGCTGCCCCGGCCCAGATCAAAGGCCCACTTTTCTCGGTCAACCGCATCCCCGTCAAACTCGTCCTGCCACACCAGCTCCCAACCGTCACGCACCCAGTCTGGCGTTGGCGTGGCTGGTACGGCCGTTGCAGTTGGTGTGGGAGAGGACATGGACACGCTGCCTCCCCCACAGCCAACGGCCGTTAGGAGGATAAGAGATACAAAAATGATAAATCGGTGCATGGTTTTTTAGTGATGGATGATTTTGGTGGGAAACGTGATGCGTGAAACGTGAAAAACCTCACGCTTCACGTTTTACGTTTCACAAACCTATTTCTCTACCCCAGTCACCACCACGCCCTGCATAAACTGCTTTTGCGCCAGGAAGAAAATAATCACGGGCACGATGGCCGAAACCAGCGAAGCAGCTTGAATCAGGTTGGTGGATTGTGAATAGAGATTGTTAAATGCTGTTAGTCCGACGGTGATCGGGAATAGTTCGGGTTTACCAGCCAGGTAAATCAGCGGCCCAAAAAAGTCGTTCCAGGCCCAGAAGAAATGGAAGAGGGCAACGGCCGTAAGCGCAGGCCCCGACATCGGCAGAATAACTGACGTGAAAATCCGAAACGGATTTGCGCCATCAATCATGGCCGCCTCATCCAAATCGCGCGGAATCGCCATAAAAAATTGCCGCAGCAAGAAAACATTGGTTCCCCAGGAGAAAAACGCGGGCACAATCAGCGGCAGCCAGGTGCCTACCCAGCCCAACTTTAAGAACACAAAATAAGTTGGAATTAAGGTTACCGCACCCGGCAAGATAACCGTCGAGAGCATGAGCATGAACAAAACGCCCTTGCCCGGAATGCGGAAGCGCGAAAAACCATAAGCCACCAGGGCAGAGGACATCACCGCCCCAAACGTGGTAATCGAAGCGTACATGAAGGTGTTGCGCAGCAGAACCAAAAAATCAACCGTGTTCCACGCCTCCACAAAATTGGCCCACTGCGGCGCAGACTCCCAGGCGCGTTCTAGCTGCCGCCACTGCCCTTCCCATTCAAACGGGCCTGCCTCCGGGTTTTGCGGATCAACAAATTCGCTGCTTTGTCGCCCTTTCTTGTAAAGCGCCAGCTCTCGCATTTCGCCGTCAATGGGCACCAGATAAATTTCGTACTCTTCCCCTTCATAGGTAAACTTTCGCTCGGCAGCGGGCCACCAGGGAGCGCCAATTTTGGAAAATTGGCTGTCTGTTTTAAGGGCGGTTACCACGCCGTAAATCATGGGAATGAGGAAAATGAACAGCACGGCGAGGGCCAGGCCAGTCAGGCCCATTTTCATGCCGCCCACTCGCAGCCGCTTGGGAACCACTTTAGATCGTGTTACTGTTTTGGCGCTCATTTACCTTTCCTCCGCCGCGTAGTAAACCCAATAGCGAGCCGTGCCAAATAGAACGGCCGTAATTACCAAAGCCACAATGAACATCAGCCACGCCAGAGTTGCCCCGTACCCCATATTGAAAAATGAGAAGGATTGCTTGTAGAAATAGACCATGTAGAAGCGAGTTTTGCCTTCTGGGAACCCCGTGCCGCCGTTCAGCACAAACGGAGCCAAAAAATATTGCAACGAACCAATAACCCCCAGAACAAGCTGGTAAAAGATAACCGGCGTGATCATGGGGATGGTGATTCTGCGCAATCTTTGCAGCCAGGTAGCCCCGTCAATTTCGGCCGCTTCGTAAATTTCTGTAGGAACGCCCTGCAACCCGGCCAGGAAAATGATCATGGCATTGCCCACGCCCCACAAACCAAACATGGTGTAGGCGTAATAAATCAATTTGGGGTCGGCCAGCCAGCGGATGCCCTCCGTGCCGGTTGCCTGAATCCCCGTCAGGCGTTCAATTAAAATGTTGATCCAGCCCGTTTGCTCGTTCAAAACCCCGTTCCAGATGAGAACGCTGGCAACCAGAGGAATCATGGTGGGCATGTAGAACAAGGTGCGGTACAGGTTCTTGCCAATGACGTGTTCTGAATTCATCAGAATGGCCAAAAAGAGGGCAAAACCCAATCCAATTGGCAGGGAGATGGCGGCAAAGTGAACGGTGCGAACGAAAGAAAGCCGCACTTCTTCATCCACCACAAGGGCGCGGTACCAGTTATCAAACCCAATGAACGCGGCTTCATCGGGCACTGCCGGGTTAAAATCGTATAGAGAAAATACGAAGGAAGCGATCATGGGGAGAAAATAAAAAAGCAAGAAACCAACCATCCAGGGACTTAAAAAAGCCAAACCCCAACGCGCTTCTTTTTTTTCCAACCTGGAAAGTTTACGTCTTCCCCTGGCTCGCTCTTGCCTTAAAAGGGTTATCCCTTCAAAAACAGACATCAGATCACCTCCAAAACGAATGAGTCAACCCGGTTTCTTATCTTTAAGAAACCGGGTTGACTGGTTTTAGTGAAAGAGAGTGGTTATTCTGCCGCGTCGAAAATTGCTTGCAGGTCAGTGATCAGGGTCTCAATTTCTGCATCAACATCAACATCTGGCGTGTTGGCCAGGTAGTTCCAGAACTCATTGTAACGGTCGGTGGTTTCCTGGAAGCTGGGCATCCAGCTTTCGTGGTTGGGGTTGTCGGCATAGGCGATGCTGTCTACCACAACCTGCCAGTTGATCTCTTGGCCGGGGAAGTTTGTCTCTGTGTAGGTATCGAAATAATCGCCCTGCAAAGAAAGACGCGCTGGCATGGCTCCGTAGATGGTGGTCAGGTCAGTGACATTCTCAGCGCTGAGCATGTAGGTGAGCACCTGGAAAGCTGCTTCTGGATTTTCGCTGCCTTTGAGGATGCCAAAGGTGTCGGCGTGCATCTTGGAGGTGACAACGCCATTATACGAGGGGGTTGCCGCAAAGGCCCAGCTAAAGGGCACATCACCCAACGCCCAAGGGGCTACGTACCACATGTGCATGTGGATCATGGCCAGGTTGCCAGAGGAGAAGGGGCCGCCAGCGCCTTGCAGGAAGTCTGCACCGCCGTAAGGGCCGTTGGGAACGAACCAGCTATCCCACCAACCATCATAGGTCCATTTCCAGGCATCCACCCATTCTTGGGGAACCTGGGCATTGCCTGCGTCATCCACCAAGGAGCCAGCGCCAAAGAAGGTGCCGATGCCACGGGGATCGGTCCACTGGTTTTGGAAGCCAAACTGCACGATGTTTTCGGGATCAAATTCATCCATGGTGGCGTCGTTGCCGTTGGCATCGACGGTTAGCTTCATGGACAGTTCACGAAGTGTTTCCATGTTCCATTCGTGTTCTTCGCCGTTTTCATCTACGTAGGGAGCGCCATATTCTGTTGGCGGGTAGGGGAAGCCGCCTTCATCGAAGAGGTCTTGGTTGTAGATGATGAAGGAGGGGAAGATGCCAAAGGGGATGCCCAACTGGCCTTCTTCTTTTACCTGGTAGAACTCCACCATTGCCGGATCGTAGTCGCTCAGGTCGTAATTATTGGCGTCGATCAGGGGCTGGAGGTCTAGCCAGGCACCTTTGAAGCCGTCGCGGCCTTTGATGCCAACGGGGCCAACGATGTCGGGGGCGTTGCCAGCGGCAATTTGGGTGGCCAGGGTGTCGGCTGCGCTGTCCGCGTCTACAATTTCCAGCACCAGTTCAATTTCGTCCTGGCTGGCGTTATATTTTTCAACAAAGGCGTTTTGCGGCTCAAAGGTGCCTTCGTCGGAGCCAGCGCCTAAGCCAACAAACCAGCGAACCCGAATTCTATCGCCTGTTGTTTCTTCGGCTGGGGCTTCTTCTTCAGTGGGAGCAGCTTCTTCGGCTGGGGCTTCTTCTTCAACGGCCGTTTCTTCTTGGGTTTCAGCTGCGGTTTCTTCTTGGGTTTCTTCAACGGCCGTTTCCGCATCACCCCCGCCGCAGGCCACCAGCAGCATACTGGCAATGGCAAATAGGCTGATCAGGATAAATAAACGTGACTTTTTCATTGAGAATTCTCCTCTCTTTATTGACTTGGAAGGATATTTTGAATGACTTGTATTACTTGGGTATGTCTGCTTTCTCTTCGCTCGAAATCAACCTCCTTCTAGCAACTGTGGCTAAGAACCTCTTTCCCAAAATTGAAAACGATCTCTGTAATTTTGCGGATATTTTGCTTGAAATTGAAAACGTTTTCAGGATATTAGCACTTAGGATGCTGAATGTCAATAATATCCCCTGCATATCGTCGTTTATTACCCCCTAATCTCGCTTTACTTGAAAACGTTTTCAGTATACAATTAAGTAGAAGGAGTGAGCGATGCTGGAAAATAAAAACAAAGTGACGATTCTCGACATTGCCGAAAAAGCCAATGTGTCCCCCAGCACAGTGTCTCGTGTCTTGCGAAACTCAACGGGTGTTGCCCAAAATAAGCGCGATGCCGTGATGCAGGCCGTGGCTGAGCTGGATTACCGGCCCAATATTTTTGCCCAGAGCCTGGCCAGCGGTCAGTCGATGACCATTGGGGTTTTGACGCAGAATTTTGGCAGTCCTTTTTATGATGGGATTTTGCAGGGCATTTTGCTGGGCATGGAGGATACCAATTACTGGCCGCTTTTTGCCGACGGCCGTTGGCAGCCCAGCATTGAGCAGCAGGCATTGAAGCTCCTCCTGGACCGGCGGGTGGATGGCATTATTATTGTGGGTGGGCAGCTGGAGGAGGAAACGCTTAGTAAAGTGGCGGAAAAACTGCCGCTGATTGTGGCCGCCCGCGAGCTGAAAACGCTGCCGGAACATTGCCTGTTTGTAGACAATTTTCAGGCTGGCTACCGGGCAACCAAATATTTGCTGGATATGGGACATCGGGATATTGCTCATATTACGGCCCCGATGGCCTACCAAAAATCGGTTGATGACGTTTACCGGCGGTTTGAAGGATACCAGCAGGCGCTGCGTGACGTGGGGCTAGAGCCGGATCCGCGCCTGGTTGTGGAGGGGAATTTGCAGCAGCAGTCTGGCGTGTTGGCGGTGGAGATGTTGTTGTCGCGGGGACGGCCGTTTAGCGCAATTTTTAGTGCCAATGATCAAATGGCCTTTGGCGCACGCCTGGCGCTCTACCGACGGGGCATTCGCGTGCCGCAAGACGTGTCCCTGGTGGGGTTCGACGACGAAGGATCGGCCGCGTACATGATTCCGCCGCTCACCACGGCACGTCAGCCAGCCGATGAAATTGGCCAAATTGCCGCCCAGGCCATTTTGGAAATGGTTAATGGGGGCGCTCCCCAACTGCCCGTTTTTGAAGTTGAGCTGGTTATTCGTGAATCGGTGAGCCGTCACCGCTAAACAGCCTCCTGGCCAGTAGTTTGGCGGGCAAGCTGAATGGTGGGGAAACGGCCGTTACGGCCAGAGTGAAGGATGGCACGGTAAGCGGCTCGGCGGGACGCTGGCCG
>JACKBR010000022.1 GCA_020634495.1 Ardenticatenaceae bacterium
CCCAGGCTGGTGTCGATCTGTCCGCAGGCAATCGGGCAACGAAATTGATGAAAACGGCCGTACACAGCACCTTTGGCCCCGAAGTGCTTTCCGGCGTGGGCAGCTTTGGCGGTTTATTTGACATAAGCGCAGCCAAAGAGATGGCGCAGCCGGTGCTGGTCGCCTCCACCGACGGCGTGGGCACCAAAACGATGGTTGCCGCCGCCATGAACCGCTGGGACACCATCGGCCACGACATCGTCAACCACTGCCTCGACGATATTTTGGTGCAGGGCGCGAAGCCGCTCTTTTTCCTCGATTACGTGGCGTCGTCCAAACTGAACCCGAAGCAGATTGCTACGGTGGTGGGCGGCATTGCCGCAGCCTGCCGGGCTGCTGGCGTGGCGCTGCTGGGCGGTGAAACGGCCGAAATGCCCGGCGTTTACCAGCAAGGCGAGCTGGACTTGGTTGGCACAATCATTGGCCTGTTGGATCGCGATCAAATTATTGACGGCACCCGAATTGCGGCGGGCGATCTGATTCTGGGGCTGCCCAGCAGCGGGCTGCACACCAACGGCTTTTCGCTGGCGCGGCGGGCGCTGGCAGATTTGGACTGGACGGCCGTTCATCCCCAGCTCAACGACAGCATCGGCAATGCCTTGCTCACACCCCACCGCAGCTACCTGGCAGAGGTGCAGGCGCTGCAAGCCGCCGGAGTGGACATTCGCGGGCTGGCGCACATCACCGGTGGTGGTCTGGTGGACAATCCGCCGCGCATCTTTCCGGCAGGGCTTGGCGCGAAGATCAGGCGCGGCAGCTGGCCCGTGCCGTCCATCTTCGGCCTTATCCAGCAGCAGGGGCAGATTAGTGATGACGAAATGGCGCATGTGTTCAACCTGGGGCTGGGAATGCTGGTGATTGTGCCCCGTGAGCAAGTGGATTTGGTGCGTACGGCCGTTCCCCAAGCTCACATCGTTGGCAAAATGGTTGCCGGTATCAACGGCGTCATTATTGAAGAATGGGACGCAGATGAACGCAGATGAACGCAGATTTTTCTTTCTTTTCTCTGTGAAACTCTGTGGCTCCTCTGCGTAACTCTGTGTTCCTAAATTCGGAGAAAAGTGTATGCAACTTCCCCGGTTAGTTATCCTGATTTCAGGTTCGGGCAGTAATTTACAGGCGATTTTGGATGCGGTGGCGGCTGGGCGAATTACGGCCGTTCCCAGCCTCGTGGTTTCCAATCGCAAAAATGCTTACGGATTGGTGCGGGCAGAAAATGCGGGTGTGCCAACCGCTTACTTCCCCTTCAAACCTTACCGGGATGCGGGCAAGTTGCGGGAAGAATATGATGCGGATTTGGCGGGGTTGATACGGCCGTACCAACCCGATCTCATCATTTTGGCAGGTTGGATGCACATCCTCAGCGCTGCGTTTTTGAACCATTTCCCGAATAAAGTGATCAACCTGCATCCAGCGCTGCCGGGGCAGTTTGCCGGTACCCACGCCATCCAGCGCGCCTACGAAGCGTACCAGCGCGGCGAAATTGCGCACACGGGCTGCATGGTGCACGTTACTATTCCAGAGGTAGATGCTGGCCCGGTGATTGCTCAAGCGGAGGTGCCTATCTTGCCATCGGACAGTCTGGCAGACCTGGAAACACGGATGCACCAGGCGGAACATACGCTGCTGGTAACGGCCGTACAGTCTGTTTTAACCGGGCATTAGCCATCTGTTTTGCCGCTATCCTCCCCCCTGGTGACTGTGCTATAATACGCCTTCAGCATCCCTGTAAATGGATAAATTTTTCGTATAAAAGTTGGAGAATAACTATGTCTGGACATTCCAAGTGGTCCACAATCAAGCATAAAAAGGCGGCTACGGATAAAAAACGCGGCAAAATTTTTACCCAGCTGACCAAAGAATTAACCATTGCCGCACGGGAAGGTGGCGGAGACCCAACCTTCAACACCCGGCTGGCGTTGGCCGTTGACAAAGCCAAAGCCAACAACATGCCCAAAGACAATATCGAGCGCGCTATCAAGCGCGGCACGGGCGAGCTGGAAGGCAGCGAGCTGTTTGAGCTGATGTACGAGGCGTATGCGCCCAACGGCATTGGCTTGCTTGTTGAGGTGGTCACTGACAATAAAAATCGTGCCATAGCTGATTTGCGCCATGCGCTGAGCAAAAACGGCGGCAATATGGCGGAAAGTGGCTCTGTTGCCTGGCAGTTTACGCGCAAAGGGTATATTGCCGTGGGTGGCAAGGTGGATCAGGATGAGCTGTTCCTGGTTGCCGCCGATGCCGGTGCTGACGACATTCAGTTTGGCGAGGTGGCCGAGGTGTATACCGAGCTGGAAACTTTCCAGGCGGTGCGCGAGGCGATTAAAGATGCTGGTATGGAAGTTGAAGAAGCCAGCATGGTGTTTGAGCCGAATAATGCCATCGAACTCACCGAGTCTGATGCCCTCCAGGTAATGCGCGTCATCGAGGTGATTGAAGATTTGGACGACGTGCAAAACGTCTATTCCACGCTGGAAATCAGCGACGAAGCCATTGCGGCTATGGAAGCGGCGTAGGTAATTGTGAATTGTGAATAATTAATTGTGAATGGTTCATTCACAATTCACCGTTCACAATTCACAATTCTCAATTCCCATGCGCATTTTGGGATTGGACCCCGGCACGGCGACAACCGGGTACGGCATTGTGGACGTTGAGGAGGGGGAATTTACGGCCGTTACCTACGGCGTCATCAAAACCCCAGCCAAAATGCCCATGCCCCAGCGACTGCAAATTATCCAGCAAGAACTCCAGCAGCTATTGGACGATTACCAACCGGACAGTGTTGGTGTTGAAGAAGTGTTTTTCGGCCGTAATGTGACCACGGCGATCACCGTGGGGCAGGCACGGGGTGTGCTGCTGCTGACGCTGGCCAACGCCGGGCTGCCCATCGGCGAATATTCCCCGCCAAAAATCAAGGACGCCGTCACCGGCTACGGCAAGGCAGATAAAGCGCAGGTGCAGCTCATGGTGCGCAACCTGCTGGATCTGGAAGAAACGCCCCGTCCCGACGACGCCGCCGACGGCCTGGCGGTAGCCATCACTCATTATCATTACCAACGATTTGAATCACTTTACGATTGACTTTGATAGTAATTGGGTAATTTGTAATTAAGTAATTACCCAATTACCAATTACTTCCTATGATAGCTTCTTTAAGTGGCACGATTCTAAAAATTGAAAGCAGCAGCCTGGTGGTAAGCGTAGGCGGCGTGGGCGTGCGGGTGTTTGTGCCGCGCACGGTGTTGGAAGATGTGGGCGGCGTGGGGCGTTCGCTGCGGCTGCACACGCATCTCATTGTGCGGGAGCAGGAATTGTCGCTCTACGGTTTTGAGACGGAAGAGGATTTGCAGTTGTTTGAGGTGCTGCTGGGGGTGAATGGCGTCGGGCCGAAGGTGGCGCTTTCCATTTTAGCCACGCTGAGTCCTGAACTGCTAAAGAGTGCCATTATGCGGGAGGAAACGGCCGTTCTCCAGCGAGTCCCCGGCATTGGCAAGAAAACGGCCGAACGGATCATGTTCCAGCTGCGCGATAAGCTCGATTTGTCTCAAGTGAGTACGGCCGTACCGTTGGTTAGCGACGTGGATGCCGACGTAATCGACTTCCTCACCGGGCTGGGCTTCAGCATCGTCGAGGCCCAATCCGCTCTGCAAAACATCCCCCGCGACGTTAAATCCTTCGATGAGCGTGTGCAAACAGCGCTGCAACACCTGGATCAAGGTTAAGCGAAAAACTGGCAAATTGTTGTATACTGAACCACCAGGCGAATGTTTAGAAGATGGAGACAAAGCATGAGTGACGAACAATTATTACAACGAATCACGACGGATCCAGCGGTTATGGTTGGCAAGCCAGTCATTCAGGGTACGCGCCTGACTGTTGATTACATCCTCAACCTGCTTGCTCATGGCGCTACCTATGAAGAAATTTTGGGTGAATATGAAGGCTTAACCCAGGCCGATATTCAAGCTTGTCTTTTGTTTGCAACAAAATCATTGCAGAACACATCTTTTATGCCGCTTTCCCCCGAAATTGTGTAGATGAAATTCCTTGTAGACGAATGTACCGGTCCTGTTGTGGCTCGTTGGCTAAAAGGCGAAGGCCACACTGTCTTCTCAGTTTATAATCGCGCCCCAAACTTGTCCGACAATTTTGTCGTCGTGACTGAGAAAAACGTACGCTTCGCACAAACTTGAGAGAACCTGATGACCCTTGAAAAAGAAATTTGGGAATTTTTGCACGGCCATTTACAGAGCATTTTCACTAAGGATGTAGCCACTTACAAAGCCACAACGGCCGAAGATTTGTCGCTTTACGAATGGTTCATCACGCCGCACCGGCAGGATGGTTTGGACTTTCATTTGTTTATGATTGACCATACCTGGGCGGGAACGGCGTCAGATTTTCGCTATGATTTGTGGGAACCGAGGGTGCAGATTTATGGGGAAGGGACGGGGGTGATTACGGCCGTTGTCTCCTACACCTTCATGCTATCTATGGCTACTGAGGCGGGCATCCAGCACCGCAGCCACAACGAGAGCCGCGTCCTGGTGAAAGACGCCGATGGTTGGAAAGTGGCGCATGTCCACAAATCTCCAGCCTGGCGTGCGCCTCATGAACCAGAACAGTGATCGGTAATCAGTGAATCAGTAATCAGTGGCGATATCTGCTTTGGCACACTGATTACTGACCTCCTGTTTACCGATTACGAAACCTGCGCCCGCTGCCAGGGCCAGGCTCCTACTGTTAAATTCCGCCGCTGGAAAAAGACCACAGCCAGAACGAAGGCAACCAAACCAACGCCTAGCAGAACGAGCGTGTCGCTGATTTGCTGACCCTCAAGCACGGCCTGGCCTGCGGCATCCAGGTAAGTGAACAGGAAAAACGGTTCAAATGGCTCAAGCGCAGTTGTGGAATTGGCCAAGTTGCTGCCAAAGTAGCTAACGATCAGGATGGCGGTGGCAATAACGGCCGCAATCCGGCGGCTGGAGCAAAAGGCGGCCAGGAACATGCCCAGCATCCCCATCGCAAAAACCAGTGGCCAGGCAGCCAGAACGGCCGTAAACAAATCCATCCCGCCAAGGTTCGTTTCAATCTGGCTTTCAATGCCCTGAAAAACAAGCAGGGAAACCGTTGAGGCAACCAAAAACATGAGGATTGATGAAATGGTGAGGGCAATGGCCTTGGCGGTAACAATTTGCCAGCGTGGCAAGGGGAGCGTCACCATCATCTCTAAACGGCCGTCTTCTTCCTCTCCAGCTAAGGTGCCAGTGCCATTAATTAATCCGTAGATGGCCGCGATTAAGGGCATAAAAATGACCAGGATAGAGCCGACCCAGTCAGCAAAAGTCCCTACATTCATCCCCATTGCCTGATAAATTTCTAAATCCGCCAGGCCAGCCATTTGGTCAGCAACGGAGGGATAGATGCCAATGTAAACGATGGGGAAAAAGCATAAGCCCAGGCTCCAGCCAATGATGGCGTTACGCCGAAATTTGAGTTCTTGCCAAATTAGCCTAAGCATGATTGTTGCCTCCGTTCCCTTTGCCATAAAAATCAAGGAAGATTTCTTCCAGGCTCATGTTGTGGGTTTCAATATCTTGAATGTCGTATTGGGCTGCTGTTGCCAAAACTTGTGAAAGATTCTCCCGGACTTCCAAGGTGATACTTTGCTCGGTTCGGCTTATTTCGTTGACACCTGCCAGATCAAAAGCGCCAGCCGGTGGTAAATCGGCAAATATCAGGGTGAGCCGGTTAAGGCGTGCCGCAATTAATTCTTCCACACGCTGGGTGGCCACCAGCTGCCCGTCCCGAATGATGCCGACGCGATCACAGACGGCCTGCACTTCTGGCAAAATATGTGATGAGAAAAAGACGGTACGGCCGTCTGCTTTTACCTCGCGCACCATTTCCATCACCGTTTGCTGCACCAGAGGGTCTAAACCGCCTGTTGGCTCATCCAAAATGAGCAAGTCTGGGCGACTCATAAAAGCGGCCACGATGCCCACTTTTTGTTTGTTCCCGCGCGAAAAGTTGCCAATTTTGCGGCTGGTATCCAGGTCTAACCGCTTTGCCAGCTCACGCCAGTAGCCTGGCGCGCCATTTGCCCCGCGCAAATATTCATACATCTTAAAAAACTGGTGCGCTTTCATGTCTTTGTACAGCGCAAGCTCACCAGGTAAATAGCCAACCCGTTTTCGGAGTTCAACACCTTGCGCCCGGCAATCTAGACCAAAAATGGTTGCCTGCCCAGATGTGGGGCGAATGACGTCTAGCAGCACGCGCTGGGTTGTTGTTTTGCCAGCGCCATTTGGGCCTAAAAAGCCAAACGCTTCCCCCCGTTCTACCGTTAAATTGACATCTTTGATGCCGAGATGACGGCCGTAATAAACCGTCAATCCCCGCGTTTCAATTACGTGTTCACTCATAGCACAACACTCCGTTAAATATTTGCAGCTGCCCGAAGCAGTCGCACATTTGGCGAGCTGGGTGGTTGCCCGATTGCCCTTTCCTGCTCGCGGAATAGACAAAGAAGAGCCAATCTGTCATTGGTTGCCTTTTCTTTAGCTACGAAGCGAGTTGGGCGGAGCGAATGCTGATGCTTGAATCAGGCGCGCTGCGCTCGTTCTGTTAGCCAGCGTTCGGTAAGTTTGGGTAGTTCCTCTTCCAGGAATTCATATAAATCATGCATTTCTTGCAAACGTGCCTGGCGTTCTGGATCATTGTCAGGCAAAAGGTCTAGTCCACGGGCTGCGATTTCGCGCATGGCTTTGGTCTGGTTATTTCTGGCAGACCAGCCCTGCACCCAGGCATCCTCACTAATCCGGTAAAAGTCCTTGCGCTCGCCCGGAAAACTTACTTTGCTTACCAGGCCAGTGTTCATCAGCGTTCGGCTGGCGGTGCTGATGGAGCTTTTGCTTACCTGCAAAACTTCGACCAATTCGTCCATCGTCTGGTGGGGCGGATCGCAAATAAGCAGCCAGCCTAATATGCGCCCGGCGGTGCGTGCCAGGCCAAATTGCTCGAAGAAGAGGCCGAACTCTTCAATGTAATGCAATAATTGGTCATCTTGTGTACGCAGATTCAAATAATGCACCTCTTGGGTTTTGCCCACAGATTTTGTTGTTTCTGTTTGTTCGGCATTAACTGAACAAACAGAATATAATCAGATTTTGTTGCGCTGTCAAGCAACTGATGGGGTTATTGGCGAGTAAGGCTAAGGGCGCTGTAGCCTTTGCGTTTTTTGCGTTTTTGGGGTTTAAGACGGCCGTTCCCCTTCCTAATCTGCTGCTCGACCTGAGAAATTAAATGTGAATTGGCTGCGGTTAAAATGATGCCCTTTGGGGCAAGCTGGTCGGCGGCTAATGCCAGATGCGCAAAGGCCAGTTTGGGGCCTTCGCTGTCGCGCAGAGGATGAAGGATGAGGTTGGCGGCTGTGTCCAGCGGTGGCAGCCCAATTTGGTGGTGCTGGCTAATGCGTTCAGCGGGGCAGCCGTTTTGCTGTAGATTGTGAGTGGTAGTTTGCAGGGCCAGCAAATCCCGGTCTACTAAAGTGATTTTGTGGGGAGTAAAGGAGCGCCAGGCGGCAACGGCCGTATGCCCCTGACCCGGATTGACGACGAGTAAATGCTCGATTGGCTTTGCCGGTACGTCGTTGAGCAAATTAAAAAACAGGCGCGTGGTAAATCCCAGCGTGTCAAATTCTGGCAGGCCGTAAGCCGTTTGCATGGTGAAGCTGAGCTTGCGATAGGTGATTGGCAGCTGATCGCGCCAGTACAGGCCGCTGGCAAAAGCGGGTTGGGGATCCGCTGCTGAAGTTGTGGTGAACCGGTAGTGGAAAACGGTGTGGTTGGCCGTGGATTCTTGGAGGGTAACGGCCGTATCAGCCATCCCGGCCAACACGTTTTCTACCAGGGGCACCAGCGGCGTGACAACGACAATGGCCACGTGACCGGTTGGGCTGAGAAACGGCCGTGCCCCGCGAATGAGATGGTCAATGACCGCCTCGCCCACCTTGCCCGGAATGTTGGAAACAATCAGGTCAAAATCTTGTTCCCTGACGGCATCGTAGCCCAGGCTGCCGTAAATTTGAACGTTATGTAAATTATTAAGCGCTGCGTTTTGCTGGGCAAAATCCACCGCCAGCGCGTCCCGATCTACCAAATGCACCGTGCGCCGCTTGTCCAGCTTTTGCAGCGTCAGGCCCAGGGGGCCATAGCCGCAGCCCACATCCAGCACCCGGCGCACCTTCTCCAGCGGCAGATGATCCAGCGTGCGCAGCAAAAAGCGTGTGCCTGCATCCACCTCGTAGCTGCTAAACAGTTCCTGCGAGACGTGAAACTGGACTGTTTTATCTTCGTGCTTGAAGGTGAGCGTTTTTTTGAAGTAAGATTCTTGCATGAAAAGTAATTGGGTAATTGGTAATTGCGTAATTGGGCTGTTCCAATAATTACCCAATTACTCAGTTACTCAATTAACGACTAACAATATTCGTACCTGCTGCACATCAGCCTGGATTTGGGCTTTGAGCGCTTCCAGACCGGTAAATTTCATTTCCGGGCGGATGCGGTCGATGAATTCCAGGCGGAGGGTACGGCCGTAAATATCCCTATCAAAATCGAGCAGGTGGGCTTCCACGGTGACGGCGCTGCCGTTGACAGTGGGGCGCACGCCAACGTTGGTTGCGGCCAGATGGCGCTCCTCACCCAGCCAGGCGTAGGTGGCGTAAACGCCGTTGGACGGCAGCAATTGTTCATCCCAAAAATCGACGTTGGCTGTGGGAAAACCAATGGTTCGGCCCAGCTTTTTCCCCTCAACGACGGTGCCGCTGACGCAGTACGGCCGTCCCAAACAGCCATTCACCTCTGCCATATCTCCTTCCAGCAGGCTGCGCCGGACGCGGCTGCTGCTGACCCGCTCCTCCTGCCACATCACCATCGCTTCAACTTGCTGCACGGTGTACCCTTTTTCTGTTCCCAGGCGGCGCAAGAAAGGAATGTCTCCTTCGCGCTGGTAGCCCAGGGCAAAGTTGCCGCCCCACAGCTGGCGCATGTCTAAATAATGGCACAGCTCTTCCACAAAGGTTGCCGCCCGTGTTTGGCGCACCTTGTTGTTAAAGGGATGGGTAATGATCAGGTCGATGCCCAAATTGGCCAGCAGCGCTACCCGCTCATCCAGCGTGCCCAAATAATATGGCTCGGTTAGCTGCTGAATGACGCGCTTGGGATGGGGGAAAAAGGTGAGAACGGCCGTACGCACATCAGCCTTTTTCGCCGCCACCACCATCTTTTGCAGCACCGCCTGGTGTCCCAAATGCACGCCATCAAAAGAGCCCACAGCTACAAAAGTAGGTCGTTGCTCAGTGACATCAGAAAGTTGTTCAACACGGGTTGTTGATTGGATCATGAGGGGAATTGTATCAAATTGCTCAGGTGACGGTAGGAAACATTTTCCGGGCCAGCCACTGGTTATTTTTTGCGGCAACAACGCCTAAAAATTGATCCTCTGGCCCGTAGGCGCGCACCAGATTTGCCATGGGTTCATTGAGCATTGGCACGGATTTGCCTTGTAGGATGTCGGCTGCGGCCGTTTCTGGCAAATCAATCCGGGGCAGATGGCGTACGGCCGTATCCGGCGGCAGCAAATAATCGGTGATGTTTTCGGGGGTGAGGCTGTCGAGGGGAACGGCCGTCTCCACACCAAAATCACCCACCGCCAGCCGCCGCAGCGCGGTCAGGTGGCCGCCACAGCCCAGCGCCTGGCCCAGGTCATGCCCCAGCGAGCGGATGTAGGTGCCGCTAGAACAGCCCACCCGCAGCGACAGGTAAGGCGGTTCCCAATTTAGCAAGGTCAGTTCATGAATAGTCACAGAGCGAAACGGCCTTTCTACATCCGTTTTGCCCTGGCGGGCCAGCTTGTACAAAGGCTGCCCACCCTGCTTGACGGCCGAATAAAGCGGGGGCTGCTGCTGAATCTGGCCGCGAAAGGGGCCAAGCGCCTCCTTGATCTGGCTGAGGGTGATGTGAGTGAACGGCCGTTCGTTCACCACCTCCCCTTCTGCATCATAACTGGCCGTTGTTTGCCCCAGCCGCACCGTTGTTTCATACACCTTGTCATGCCCCACCAAATATTCAACCAGGCGGGTTGTGCGCCCCAGGCACAGCAGCAGCACACCCGTCGCCAGCGGATCCAGCGTGCCAGCGTGCCCCACCCGGCGCACACCGGCCACCCGCCGCACGCGGTTCACCACATCATGCGAAGTGATTCCCAGCGGTTTATCGACGCATAAAACGCCGCCTAAATCATCCATCATTAAACAAGTTGGGTGGGCTAATCCTGGGTGAGGTTGGCGCGCTGCTGCCGGATGGTTTCTTTGCCCATGGCTACCACCAGCGCTTCTGCTTTGGGCAATGGGCCTTCTAAAGAACAGCCAGAGGCCAGCGGATGCCCGCCGCCGCCCAAATTTAGCGCCAGTTCAGAGACGCTGTACGGCGGATTGCAGCGAAAGCCCACGCGCACGGTGCCATCGCCCATTTCTAGCAGCACGGCGCTGATGGCTGCCTGGTTGACATTGCCTAAAAAGTTGACCAGGCCGCCTGTGCTGGTGTTGTTGTAGCCAATCGCTTCTCGTTGAGCGTTATCAATTGTGGTCCAGATGAGCCCATCTTCCAGCCGCATGTTGTTGAGGCCAATTTGCCACAGCTGGGCGGTGGAGAAGGGCTTGCGGCTGAGTCCCTGCATGGTGATCAGGGGCAAATCGGCCCCGGCTTCCACCAATTCGCTGGCAATGCGCAGTGTCTTGGCCGTTACGCCCACCGTGCGGAAACCAAGCGTGTCGGTAACCACGCCGGTGAGCAGGCACATGGCCAAATCTGTGGAAATGTGTACGCCAATTTTGCAAAACAGATCGTACAAAATTTCGGTGGCGGACACGGCCTCCGGCACAATGAGCTGAATATCGCCAAAATAGGTGTTGGTGACGTGGTGGTCGATGTTGATGGTGGTGGGGATGGCGCTGGGCAGCGTGCCAAAGGATTGGCCCATCCGGGTTTCATCACCACAATCAACGGCTATGAGCAGGTCGTAGTTGGTTGAGCGGTTTTCATTTGGCGGCTGCACCTGGTGAGACATGGGCAGATATTTGAATCGTTCCGGTACGGGATCATCGCAGAGCAGGGTGACTTGTTTGCCAAGCTGCCGCAAGGCCACACCTGTTGCGGTAATGGAGCCAAGGGCATCCCCATCTGGCCCTACGTGGGTGATGACTAAAATGTTTTCTGCCTGTTGAACGGCCGTTAAAATTGTTTCTGCTATGTGGTGCAATGAAAATCCTTTTTTCTTTAAACGCCGCTACTCAGACGAATTATCTTCAGTCGGTGGAGTGTCTTCAGCTGGGGGAATATTTAAATTATCCAGAATCGATTCGACTTCCTGAATGTGTGCCAGAGTGGAATCCCAATGAAAATGGAGCTGAGGCACTTTGCGCAGCCGTACCCGGCCAGCCAGTTCATGCCGCAAAAACCCTTCGGCGCTGCCCAAGGCGCTCATCACTTCCGTTTTGCGGGACTCGTCGCCCAGGGCGCTTACGTAAATATCGGCATGTTCCAGCTCGCGGTCAATTTTGACCTCTGTCACGGTGAGGCCGTGCAGGCGGGGATCGCTCAATTCACGCAGAAACAGTTCGCTAAACAATACGCGCAGCTGTTCGGCCGTTCTTTGCTGCCGGATTTTACTCATTTTCTACCCGCTCAGTGACATAGAATTCAATAATGTCGCCTGGTTTGTAATCACTCCAACCATCCAGGCTAACACCAAATTCAAAGCCAGAACGGACTTCTCGAACATTGTCTTGATGGTGTTTGAGACTGCCAACTTTGCCATCAAAGAGAAGCTTGTTATCCCGAACAAGGCGGGCCTTGGCATTGCGCCGCGCTTCGCCGGTGCGCATGAAAGACCCGGCAATCGCGCCAACGCTGCGGATGCGGAACACTTCGCGCACCTCTGCCCGACCAATGACGCGGTCGGTGTAAACGGGGGCCAGCATTCCCTTCATTGCCTTTTCTACATCCTCAAATAGTTTGTAGATGATGCTGTAGGTATTGATTTGCACCTGCTCACTGCTGGCTGCGTTGCGGGCAATGGGGTCGGCATCGACGTTGAAGCCCAGGATAACGGCATCGGAGGCAGACGCCAGCATGACATCAAACTCGGTGATGTTGCCGGTGCTGGCCAGGAGAATATCCAGGGTAACTTCATCGTTGTTGATGTCGATCTTTTTGAGGCTGTTTACGATGGGTTCTAAGGAGCCTTGCACATCTGCTTTCACGATGAGGTTGAGTGTTTTGCTTTCGCCTTCTTGCAGCCGGTTGAAGAAATCTTCCAGGCTGACTTTGCGTCCGGCTGTGGGGCCGGTGCGATTTTGCTCTTCAAGCTCGGCCACAATTTTGCGGGCCTCTTTTTCTGATTTAACAACGACAAACTGGTCACCTGCCTGGGGCATGCCGTTGAGTCCAGCGACGGAAACGGGGGTGGATGGCCCGGCGCTTTTGGTGGTTTGGCCAAGGAAATCGAACATGGCTTTGATACGGCCGTAATGCTCGCCAATCAATAAAGTGTCCCCATGTTTTAAGGTGCCGTTTTGCACCAACACGGTGGCCATAATGCCCCGGCCTCGCTCGACACGCGCTTCTAAAACCGTGCCCGTTGCGGAACTGCTCGGATTCGCACGGGGGTGAATATCTTCTGCCACGAGCAAAATGCCTTCGAGCAAATCGTCAATGCCCAGCTTTTCTTTGGCTGAAACAGGAACAACCATCGTGTCACCATCCCACTCGTCGGGCACCAGCCCAATTTCGCTGAGCTGCTGGAATACTTTGTTCGGATTGGCGGTGGGCAGATCGATTTTGTTCATGGCCACGATGATGGGTACGCGAGCGGCGCGGGCGTGGTCGGCGGCTTCTCGTGTTTGCGGCATGACGCCGTCATCTGCCGCCACAACCAAAATGGCAATGTCGGTAGCCTGGGCACCACGGGCGCGCATAGACGTGAAGGCTTCGTGACCAGGCGTGTCTAAAAAGGTGATTAACTGGCCGCTTTTTTCTGCCTGGTAAGCGCCGATGTGTTGGGTAATGCCGCCAGCTTCCCCTTCTTGCACTTTGGCTTCGCGGATAACATCCAGCAAAGAAGTTTTGCCATGATCGACATGCCCCAGCATGGTGATGACGGGGGGGCGGGGTTGCAGGTCAGCTTCTTTTTCGCCAGCCAAGACTTGCCGCCATTTGGGCTGTTCGGCCACATCAACTTCTTCTTCGGCTTCTTCAACGGCATCGGAGACAACTTCAAATCCCATCTCTTCGGCAACGATGGCGGCTGTATCATAATCAATCTCCTGATTGATGTTGGCCATGATGCCGTTGTTCATTAATTCTTTAATGACGTTGATCGGGCTGACGCCCATCAGCTCAGACAGCTCGCGGACTGAGATGAAACTAGGTAATTGAATTGGTGCTTTTGTCGTCGTCATGGTTTACTCTTCCTCTCTACTCTACAAATCGGACTGCAAATCGCGCAGTTTTTGTTGTGTTAGTGTGGCTCTGTACTGGGCAGAGCCGTTGGCCGCTGGGCGGCAATGGCTGCCAGGTCTGCGGCGCTGATGCTGGTTTTTAGGGCCTGGTTGATTAAACGGCCGTTTGCCAGCGCCTTGTCCCAGCAGGTTGATTGATCACACAGATAAGCGCCACGGCCGTTTTGCTTGCCAGTTGGGTCAACTAAAACGGAACCTTCTGGTGTGCGTACCAGCCGGGTGAGCCGCCGCTTATCACGTTTTTCTCGGCAAACAAAGCAGGTACGCTGGGGCACATGTCTGGGCCGAGCCGGGTTCTTTTTTTTGCTCATCTATAATTTTGCCAAAATCACGAAGCCACGCAGGGCAGATACGGCCGTTCCCTGCGTGGCTCAGTTTCAAAATGTTCAGGTACAGTGTTGTTTAAGGAGTCATGAACTGCTAACCATGCTCCAACGCTTAATTTTTACATCACTGTCTCCAGCAATCTGCAATCGACATTCATATTTTACCGGTGATTGCCAGGGTTAAAAATCATCATCAATATCGTAATCTTCCCATTCAGGACGATGACGGCTGCCTTTACGCTTGCGTTTCACCACAACCTCGCCAGATTCTTCATCCAGCACCAGCTGTTTCCCACGGCGGCCACGGCGACGTTCTTCTTCTGGCTCGATAGCTGGTGTAGAGGTTGGGCGGGCAATAACCACAGCGGGTTTTTCTGCCTGCTTTTTCTTGGTCTCTTTCTTAGGCGCTACAACGTCTACCAATGATTGTGACAAATCGTCGATAAGCGGTGCCGTATCCTCTGCTTCTTCTTCGGCCTCAGCTTCTTCGGCAACGGCCGTTTCTTCGGCAACGGGTTCAGCGGCTTCCTCGGCTTCTTCCTCAGCTTCGGCTTCCGTTTCAACCAGTTCTTCGGCGGCTTCTACCGCTTCGGCAACGGCTTCTTCCTCAGCTTCGGCTTCTGCCACTGCTTCTTCGGCTTCCACTTCATCTTCTGGCTCAGGAACCTCTTCCCAGCCGTCAAAGTTAGCCAGATGTTCCTGCACAATCTCTAAAGCTTTATCGCCCAAACCTTTAATGTTTAGGAATGCTTCATCGCCCAGCGAGAGGGTCATCATCAAAGCGCCAACGGTTTCGATTTCAGCATCCAGCAGCAAGTTGTGAACCCGCCCTGGCAAATCGAGCGCCTCCAGATTGAGTTCCCAGGCCTGATTTGGAATCGATTTGCGCGCTTCGGCACGAACTTTGCGTTCAGCTTCAAAGACCTCAGCGCGTGCTGCAATAATTTTGCCTTCAACACCGCCCACCAGTCGATCCAAATTGTAATAATCTTCTGAGGTAATGGGGCGGCCGGCTTCCTTTTTCGCCAGAACTTGCTGGGCAGAATCAATAAGTTTTTCGTTGCCCACCACGGCCGGATCGGCTGCTGGATGATCCAGGTTATTGAGAGATTCGGCAGCGGCTTCGGTCAGGCTTTTGATGTCGATGCGCCAACCAGTGAGCTTGGCTCCCAGGCGAGCGTTTTGCCCTTCGCGGCCAATTGCCAGAGATAGCTGATCATCCGGCACAATGACAACGGCCGTTTTGCCATCTTCAAAACTTTCTTCCAAAAAGACGTGGGAAACACGCGCCGGACTGAGCGCCTTGGCAATGAACGTCTGTTGGTTGGAATCCCACTCAATAACGTCAATTTTTTCATCGTTTAGCTCACGCACAATGCTTTGAATACGCACACCGCGCATACCCACACAAGCGCCAACCGGGTCTACCCCAGGCTGCAAAGCCAGCACAGCCACCTTGGAACGCTGGCCAGCCTCACGAGCAATGCTCTTAATTTCCACCTGGCCGTTATAAATTTCTGGCACTTCCAGCTCCAGCAGGCGGCGCAGCAAATTGCGATGATTTCGGCTTACAAAAATTTGCGGGCCACGATTGGTGCGGCGCACTTCCAGCACATACACGCGAATCTTGTCGTGGGCGCGGTAGCGCTCACCCTGAACCTGCTGGCTCTTGGGCAAGATGGCTTCCGTGCGGCCCAGGCCAATTGTCAGGTGCTGCCCGCTAACGCTTTGCACTGTGCCGTTGACCAACTCGCCTTCGCGGCCAGAAAAATCTTCATACAGCTGTTCGCGTTCCGCTTCACGCACGCGCTGCAAAAGCACTTGCTTGGCAGTTTGGGCGGCAATACGGCCAAAGCTGGCGGTTGTGCTGTCTACCATCACCAGGTCGCCATATTCGGCATCGGTGTGTCCCTCACGTTTGGCTTGTTCCAGCAACACCTCGGTTCGATTATCAAAAATCGAATCAACCACTTCTTTTTCGGTGTAGATGGTTGGTTCGCCTGTGCGCGGATCAATGTCAACGGCCACTTTTTGCTGGGCGCTGATGTTGGTGTCGCGGCGGTAGGCAGAGACAAGCGCCGTCTTTAGCGCCTCAAAGACTTCTTCTTTGGGCAAACCGCGTTGTTCGCAAATTTCGTTAAAGGCTAAAATAAATTCGCTTTTCATAGAGCAAATACCTTGTGTTCAATTATCTGTTTCTCTAAAGTTCCCACCTTTTTTACTGGAGGGAATTGTTTGTCAAATTTTCTACGATTGGAGCCAAGAAACAAAAAAAGTGGGGGCTGCCCACTTTCCGCATTGTGCTCGTCAAATGTGGCAAAAGTATAGCATGGGTTTGTGCAGTTGGCAAAATTTTCTCGTGAAAATTTAGCGCTTTTTTAGACGAGGCGGGTGATTGGCTAAGAACTTCGCCATGAGCGGGCGTGTTGCATACAATTGGGACATGGATTTATCTGGGTTAGAGAAACGGCCGTCTGACGTGCCGCTTGTGATATTGGATACAGAAACAACAGGATTGTATCCGGGGCTGGGCCACCGCGTAGTGGAAATTGGTGCCGTGCGGCTGGAAAACTGGCAGGAAGTGGGGCAGGTTAGCACCCTGGTGCAGCCGGGGCGCAAGATGGATCCCAAAGCCAGCAGCGTCAATGGCATTTATGATGAAGATTTGGCCGGGCAGCCGACGTTTAGCCAGGTGGCCGACGACCTGCTGGCGCTGCTGGACGGCGCGGTGCTGGTGGCCCACAATGCAGAATTTGACGCTGGTTTTTTGGGTCAAGAGTTTCTGATTCACGGCCTAAAAGTGAACGGCGCGCCGGGAACACTGCCTAATCCCTGGTTATGTACCTTGCAGTTGGCCCGACGTTATTTCCATTTTGGGCGCAACAATCTGAGCCATATTGCCCATCATTTGGGGGTACGCATGGGGCGGGCGCACCGGGCATTGAGTGATGTGTACACCACGGCCGAAATTCTTAAGCGCATGGTGCGGACGTTGCAGCAGCGTAAATTGGATACGGTTAGCGATTTGCTGTACGCGCAGGGCGCACCTATTTTTGCCCCGCTGCCCACCACGCTGCCGCTGCCCCCGGCCATTGCAGATGCTCTGGCAAACGGCCGTAACCTGCGCATCCTCTACCTGGGCAAAAATGGAGAGTCGAACCGCGAAATTACCCCGTTGTACCCCAGTGAACATCGTGGTGTTGCCTATTTGGTTTCCTACTGCCATTTAGCGCGTGAGCAACGAACCTTTCGCTTAGATCGTATTTTTAGTGCAGAACTGCTCTAAAAATGCAAAAGGCAAAAAGCGAAGCGAGTGAATGATGATGATGTGGGCTGATTTTTATCCAGCAGAGGAACCTCGGCTATGTTTCCCAACTTTACTACTTTAACCGACACGCGAAACGGCCGTATTTTGCTGTTTGGCTTCCTCTACTTTGCCCAAGGAGCCATTGCCGCCTACGTATTGATCTTCAACAATTTGTACCTACGTGCATTTGGGGCCGCAGCCTGGCAGCTTTCGCTGCTCAATGGTCTGCTGATTGTGCCTTTTATCCTGAAAATTGGTATTGGCGTGCTGAGCGATAAAGTTAAGTTGCGGCTGCCCCTGTTTGGTACGGGCCACCGACGGCCGTACATTAGCCTGGGGCTGCTGCTCATTTCTGTTAGCGGCATTGCCGCCGCCTTTGTGCCCCCTGTGGAGATGTACCCGCTTTTTGTGCTGATCGCTTTGTTAATTGCCCTTGGTCTGGCGCTGTATGACACGGTGACCGATGGGTATGCCATCGACGTGACGCCTGCCGAGGAGCAGGGACAGATTCAGGGAGTGATGGTGGTAGGTCGGGCGCTGGGGGTGGTGATTTTGGCATCGGTTTACGGCCGTATCATCGAGATGTTTGGCTGGACGGTTATTTTTATAGCGGTTGCCCTCCTGACGCTCACCCCGCAAATCTTGCTGCGCTTTACCCATGAGCCAGAGCACCGGGCCAGCTCTCAAGCCTTTAGCTGGGATGCGCTGCGCAGCCTGTGGCGGCCCGATATTTTTCGGTTTAGCCTGTACGCCATTGTTTATTCTGTGGCCATTTACGGAGCCAATGCCATCGTGGCCTTGTTTGCCAATGAGGGCTTGGGGCAGTCGCTGGTAGCTGTGGGCGATGTGGCTGCTTTGGGGGGCATTGGCATGGTGGTTGGTGGCGCGTTGGCCACCTACCAGCTCCGCCGCCCCACGGTTTCTATTTGGCAGCAGGGGGTGTGGACGGCAGCGGCCGTATTTGTGGTTCTGCTGCTCATGGCCCTGGTTGCCGATGAAAACAACATCATGGTTATGTTTGTGCTTTGGGGCATTTGCCTGTCTGCTTCGGAGCTAATTTACATAACGTTGGCAATGGCCAAGGCCGACCGGCGCATGGGGGCGGGCCAGTTTGCCATTTTCATGGCCATTTCCAATATTGGCGTAGGGCTGGGCCAGTCTGCCTCTACCAGTTTGATTGACACCATTGATTTCCGCTGGATTTTTGTGGGGCTGGCCGTTATCAATCTGTTGTTATTTCCTCTTTTGGCCAAAATGCGCCAGGATGATGAACGTGATCCCAATCCATTGTTAACGGCCGTTTCCGGTAGTTAACATAACAAAACAAAGCCCTTAAGCGAATCCTTTGTTAAGGCCATTTCAACTTGCCAAACAGGCCCACCCCTGCCAAAAACAATCTATAACCCCTAACCTTTGTTAGATTACACAGCGCGGCATTTGGCGCACAATTTGCCCCAAGCAAACACTGTTTTGTAACTCAAATGAGGTGAACCAAATGTTGACACCAAAGGCTCAATATCAGACTATGCAGCAGGCTCGTGGGTGGGCGGGCCAAACGGCCGTTACCATTCGCCCTGCAACCCCCAACGATCTGGATATGCTTGTTGACCTACACGGCCGTCTTTCTGATGAAAGTTTGCACAAGCGCTTTTTGCGCGTTTACCGGCCAACGGTGGAGGATATTGCTTTTATGGTGAATTTGGAAAGGTGCCGGGGAGCTGCCATCATTGCCACCACTCGTGTCAACCAGCGGGAAATGGCGGTTGGGTTGGCTTATTACGTTGTTGAAGATAGGTCTAAGCCCCTTTCGGCTGAACCTGCTTTTGTGGTGGATGATTGGTATCAGGGACAGGGAATTGGCACCCGGCTGTTTGAGGCGCTGCGCCAAACGGCCGTTGCCCGGCAAGTTAGGGCCTTCAATGCGGTTATACATCCGGCCAACGCCCGCATGAAGCGCATTTTTGAGCACTCTGGTCTGCCCCAGCGGCACTGCTGGCGATATGGTGAATACGAACTGCACATTCGGCTGCGAGGAGGTAAATGGTATGTTTAAGATCATAAGCTCCAGCAGCGTCGCTAATTTTGCCCTGGCCGCAATGAAATTGGCCTACAAACCAATGCCCAAAAAGGTTTGATGTTTAGCCAACAATATTGACGTATACTCGGCACATGGAAAATGGAAAAAATCTTAAAGTTGCGATTATAACTGGCGCGGGCCAGGGTTTGGGGGCAGTCATTGCCCAGACTCTGGCTGCGGCGGGGATTCGTATTGTTGTTAATGACATCAATCCAGACCGGGCGGAACGAACGGCCGTATCCATTCGTGAAGCAGGTGGCACCGCCATCGCTGTGGCCGCCGACGTGGCTAACAAGTTCCAATGCGCCCATCTCATTGAAACCACCCGCGCTGAATGGGGACGGCTGGACATTTTGGTGAACAATGCTGGCATTATGCCCCGCTCTACCATCATCAAGCTGGATGAGTGGGAGTGGAACCGCTGCCTGGAAGTGAACCTGAAAGGCACATTTTTTATGAGCCAGCTGTGC
Organism: Ardenticatenaceae bacterium; assembly: GCA_020634495.1. Next base: position 19,802 of record JACKBR010000022.1, read on the forward strand.
GGTCGGGTGATGGCAGATGAAAACCAGAATCGAGGCGGCGGCGTTATCATCAATATTGCCTCGACAGCCGGGGTGCAAACTGCATTTGAAGGCCGGGCGGCGTACTGCGCCAGCAAGGCGGGCGTGGTGGGCTTTGCCCGCGAATGTGCTCGTGAATATGCCAAGTACGGCATTCGCGTGCACACCTTACTGCCAGATGAGGAACGGCCGTCTCCGCCCCATGTCATTGCCCAGGCAGTGCATACCCTCTGCCACCAACCCGGCGACGAACTCATCCACCTCACTGCCTCCATTGATTAACTCGTAGCCCCAAGGGTTTTGTCCATAGATGTTTCAAACCGTGCAAAACATGCCCTTGGGGTTTTTACCCGGCTTGTTTTTGCACAATCATGGGAACCTTCTATACTGTTAACAAATTGTTAACAATTCAGCCTCGCTGGCTGCACCAGGTCTTCCATGAGTTTTTCCTTTTTCCTACTGTTACTCACTGCTCTCATTTTTGATTTTCTCAATGGTTTTCATGACAGCGCCAATATTGTGGCCACGCCTATCGCTTCGCGGGCAATGGCCCCGCGCAAAGTGTTGTGGCTGGCGGCGCTTGCCCATTTTGTCGGGCCATTTTTGTTTGGCGTGGCTGTGGCCGAAACCATTGGCAAAGGGTTAACTGATCCGGCACACGTTACCATGCCCGTGGTGATTGCCGCCATGCTGGCGGCCGTCATCTGGAATGTGGTGACCTGGTATTTGGGCATCCCGGCCAGTTCGTCCCATGCGCTGGTGGGCGGCGTGGTTGGGGCTGTGCTGGTGGCTGAAGGGGTGGGGGCTATTCAGGCTGGCGGTCTGACAACGGTGTTGGTTGCCCTCTTCCTGTCCCCCATTCTGGGCTTGATTATTGGTTATTTGCTCATGAAGCTGACCCTTTTTCTGGTGCGGGGGGCCACGCCGCGGGTCAATATCTTTTTTAAGCAGTCACAAGTGATTACGGCCGTTGGCCTGGCCCTGAGCCATGGAGCCAATGACGCCCAAAAAACAATGGGGATCATTACGCTGGGGTTGGTGGTGGAAGGCATGATTCCTGAATTTGTGGTGCCACTTTGGGTAATTGCCCTGAGCGCTGGCGCGATTGCCCTGGGTACGGCCATGGGCGGCTGGCGGCTCATTCGCACGCTGGGCGGCCGTATTTACAAAATTCGTCCGGTGGATGGCTTTGTTTCCCAAATTTCGGGAGCTTCCATCATTTTGGGCGCAGCCTTGCTGGGTGGGCCTGTAAGCACAACTCAAGTGATGAGCTCTAGCATTATGGGCGCTGGCTCGGCCCAGAGGTTTACCAAAGTCCGCTGGCAGGTCGGTTATGAAATGGTCATCGCCTGGGTACTAACGATCCCGGTGTCTGGCATTTTAGCAGCGCTGTTTTACTTTCCCCTGAACGCTATCCTGTAGGTCAATTTTGCCAAATTGCCCCGCTTTTTTGGAGGTCATGCACATGGAATGGTTCAAACGATTCATCAAACCGAAGCAAAGCAATTTTTTGCAGCTGCTCATTCAGCAAGGGGAGTACACTGTTATCAGTGTGGAATCGTTAAAAGCGTACCTGAAAAAGCCCAATGAAAAGCGCAGCGTGCAGGCACGGCAGGTAGAAAAAGAAGCGGATGAAGTCCATCGTATTTTGGTGCATGAGCTGGAGGATAGTTTTGTCACGCCGCTAGACCGTGAAGATATTTTTGCCCTGTCGCGGGCGCTGGATAATTTTATTGATTATGTGTATGACACAATTGAAGAGATGGTAATTTTTGAGCTGGAGCCGTTTACGGCCGTTTCCCAAATAGCCGATCTGCTGCTAGAAATGGCCCAGGAACTGCACCTCACCATGGAGCGCCTGCTCGACCATCCCCGCGTGGCCAATGAGCATGCCCGCCGGGTGAAAAAGCTGGAAAATGCGGTGGAGCACGCTTACCGTCAAAGCCTGGCCGATCTATTTCAAGGGCCAGAAGATACCGAGCACATCATGCACATGCTTAAATGCCGTGAAGTGCTGCGTCACCTTTCCAACGCTGCCGATCAGGGGGACAAAGCGGCCGACATCGTGATGGATATTGGCGTAAAGTGGAGTTAGGGAGAATGTGATTGGGTAATTGCCTGAATTACCTAATTACTCGTATTTCAACGCCTTAATCGGCGACAGCGTTGCTGCCCCCAGCGCCGGATACAGCCCGGAAACTAGCCCTACAATTGTGGCAAAAACAAGCGCAAAAACGGGCAGCCAGGTGGGCGTAGCCACCGCCACAGTGGGCGGCGGCGCACCCGTCTCCACCGACTGCCCGGCCAGATAAGCCAGCGCCAGCACGTTCACCACCTGACCCAAACTCCAGCCCAGCAGCACCCCGCCCAGACCACCTAAAAAGCCAATCCCGGCTGATTCGCCCAAAAACACCGCCAGCACATGCCGGTTGGTGGCACCCACAGCTTTCATCAACCCAATTTCGCGCGTGCGCTCCAAAATTGCCATGGCCATTGTGTTGGCAATGCCAATGGCGGCCACCAGCAGAGCAATGGCCCCCACGCCGCCAAAAATGACCTGCAAAATGGTATAAAAGCCGCTAATCCCCTGCACAAACGACTGTGGCGAATAGGCCTGGTAGCCCAGGGCCACAATCTGGTCGGTAACGTCGATGACATTGTCGATGGAAGCCGCCCGCACGACCAGCCCTGGATAGCCCACTTCGTCCCGGTTGATTGGTTTGCCCTGAACCCAGGTGTTGTAACCTGCCATCTCTGGCAGCGAAATGTACATGGACCAGTCCGGCTCGTCACGCGCTTCGGCAATGATCCCGGCAATGCGCAATCGTACGGTCTTGCGGGTTTCTGTGCCGTCGTTGTTCCACTTTACCAGCACCAGGGAGACTTGCTTGTCCAGCAAATCCTCTGCGGCTGGCGGCTCGATGGATTCACCAGGACGAGGGCGAGGATTGTACAAATTTTGCGGTACGGCCGATCCGATAATCATCGTGCCGCGTTCGAGTTGTAGGGTGCCTGCCTGGGCCTTCACGCCGAGGTTGCTCAAATTGTCGGTGCCGATGCCTACCAACTGCCCGCCGCCCTCCAGCCGGTCTACGGTGATGAAGCCCCAGCCCTGAAAATATTCTTGGGGAATAACGGCCGTTACCCCCGGCAGCCCGCTAATATCCACCACTGTTTGATCGGTGATGACGGTTATCGAGCCGGGTTCACCTGTTTCTGGATTTGGCTCGCCATAATTGGGCCACACCTGAATCTTGGTCAGGTCGCCAATGCCGCCCAGCTGGCTGGCCGCGTTTTGCTGCAAGCCATTGCCCAAAGACACCAGCAGCACCACCGCCGCCGTACCAATGATGACGCCAACGGCCGTTAGCGCCACACGCCCCTTGCGCCGCGCCAGGTTTTCCCACACGAGTGAAAGCAAATCAAAAATGCCCATAAAAAACCTTTGGTTTTGGAGATTGGAGACTAGAGATTAGAGATTGGTTCGCTTTTAATCTCCAATCTCTAATCTCCCCATCTCCCTTTTACGGCCCAACTGCCGGGACTACTTGTACCGGCCCTTCGATTGGCCCTTCAAAAGAGCCTCCCTCACCATCTACCGGAAAGTCGCCAGGAACGCCAAAGTCGGGCTGGGCTGGCTGGGGCAGACCGCTGCTTAAGCCCAGCAGCCCCAGAACAAAGCGCCACACTTTTTGACCAAATGTTTCTGGCTCTGGCACGCTTTCCGGAAGCGGCTCTTCTGGGAAACCATCGATGGGTTCTTCAAAGATGGGGGCGTCAATCACGTTGATCGTTAACGTTTTGGTGAGCACCTGGGGTTGGTTGAAGTCGTCGGTGTAGTTGACGCTCAGCACCAAATCCAAGGGGCCTGCGATTTCTGGGTAAATGATGGCGTCCAGGGGGAAAAAGCCGCCGGGGTCGAGTGTGCCCACAAAGAAGCTGTTGTTTTCAAACGTGGCCCCTTCTGCCGTAACGCTGTAATTGCCGAAGACGGCCGTACTCTTACCACTGTTCACCAACTGCAAGGGCAAGCTGCCCGGCTGCCCCACAAAAAAGTCAAACACGGGCGTGTAGAAGTTCATTTCTACGGACGGCCGTTTGAAAACCAGCAGCGTAATTACCTGATCATCTTCATAACTGTTGTTCCGAGCATCGGTGTAGACAAAGGTCACCTTCACGGGATACGCGCCTGGCTCGGTGGCGGCGTTGACAATGAGGGCCATACTGGTTTCTAGCAAATCGTCCTGCGCCAGATTGCCCAAGGTTTGCACGTTAGAAGCGCCAACCGGCGCAAACTTGCCAAAATCACCACCAGCCCCGTCGAGGCCGCCGCCCGGCACAGGGGTTCCATCCACAGTGCCGCCCGTTGTGCTGCCCCCACCCAAAATCATCGTCACGCGCACGGCGTCGGCGTTGCCCTGGTTTTGCACCGTCAGGTTAAGCGTAAAGCCCATCCCTGGCTGGAGCTGTTCCTGGTCAATTTCATAACCAGTCACCAGCAGCTGCGGGCGCAGAATTGGGCCGCTGGTCGCTGTGGCGGTTGGTGTGGCTGTGGGCGTGGCGGTGGCGGCCACGCCGCCTGTCGCTGCCCGCTTCACGGGGAAGGTTAGGGCGAAGGTTTCGCTGTAGGGCGTCCCGTTGACGTCGGTGTAATCCACCTGTACTTCCAGCGTGCCGATGCTTTGCCCGGCCAGATCGCGGCTGGCGGCCAGCGGCTGCCAGAAGCGCACCGTTCCGCCCGGATCGATGATGCCCAGCGCCTGGACGCCACCTGTGTCGCGGGCGGTAAAATTCCCGGCAATGAAGGTGGCCACCACATTGCTGGCCCGGCTTTGCCCGGCGTTGGCAATGGTCATCTCGAAGGCCAAATTTTCACCCGGAGCAATTTCAGCCGAACTTGCGCCATAGCTATTGACGACGAGCAACGGCCGTACAAATGCGGTCGGCGCGGGTGTGTTGGTGGGGACAGGTGTACTTGTCGGGCCAGCGGGAGCGGTGACCGTGAGCGCGTTCCCCAGCGTGGCCGAAGCGGCGTTGGGGTTAATTACTGTAAGGCTGTAGCTGCCGGGTGCCGTACCTGCGGGCAGATTGGCCCGCAGCAGGCTGGCGCTAACAAAGGTGGTGTTCAATCCACCCAAGCCAGACAAAACAACCACCGCGCCATCGGCAAAGCCGCTGCCGGTGACCACCAGTTCGGTATCGGCCAGGTTGCTGATGCTGTTGGGCTGTACGCTGCTTACCACAATCGACGGCGTGGCGGAAGGTGTTGGCGTGTCTGCTTGGGCTACCACTGGGGCAGGTTTTAGTCCGCTCACCAACGATCCGCCCGCAAACAGCAGTAAAAAGAATAAAAGAATAGTTTTTTGTGTTAGAGATTGTTTCATTAGGTTGCCTGTTTTGAGAGTTAAAAGTGAAAAGTAAAAAGTGAAAAGTGCTCTTACTTTTTACTTTTCACTTATCACTTTTCACTCCGCCTTTTAATGAATCGTGGTCGCCGCTTCATATTCGGCGTCGGTGACGATACGGCCGTCTAGCATGTGAACTGTGTGGGTGGCATACGCTGTCATGCGCGGGTCATGGGTAACAACAAGAACGGTACGGCCGTTTTGATGCAGTTCGGCCAGCAAATCCATGATGCTGCTGCCGCTGGCGGTGTCTAGATTCCCTGTTGGCTCATCGGCCAGGATGAGCTGCGGATTGTTGACCAGGGCGCGGGCCACGGCCACACGCTGCTGCTGCCCGCCAGAAAGCTCGGTGGGCTTGTGGTGCAGCCGGTCAGCCAGCCCCACGCGCTGGAGCAGCTCAAAAGCGCGGGCATATCGCTGATGGCGCGGAATGCGGGCAAAGCGCATGGGAAAGGCCACATTGTCCAGGGCGCTGAGGCTGGGAATGAGGTTGAACGATTGAAAGATGAAGCCAATCATTTGCTGGCGAAAAATTGCCAGCCCGTTTTCATCCAGTGCGCCGATGGATTTGTCGCCGACGCGAATCTCACCGCTGCTGGGGCGGTCCAGCCCCCCAAGCAGGTAAAGCAGCGTGCTTTTGCCCGATCCAGATGGCCCCATGACGGCCCAAAAGGTGTTTGGCTCAATGCTCAAACTCACGTCCGCCAGGGCGTGAACTTTTTCACGCCCCATTTGGTACGTTTTGCGTAGGTGGTTGATGGTGATGAAGGTCATTTCGGTAATTGGTGGTCGGTGAACGGTAATCGGTGGTCGGTAATCGGTTTTTCCGATTACGGATTACGGATTACCGGTTAAAAGAACGGCCGTATCACTGTCAAGTCGCTAAACTGGGCAGAGATGAGGGCCGGAACACCGCGCAGCAAAAAGAGAACGAAGACGGTGAGCAGAACGGCCGTCCACGTTTTCAGCTTGCTCAAGTTGGCTCCGGCATTCAGGCCAATGCCCAGCAGCAGCCAGTGCCACAGCAGGTAAATGTCCACAAAAGCCAGCAGGGCGGCTACGTAGAGCATCATTGGCCCTTCGCCAGCCGGGGCAAAGCCAGACAGCCCCAGGGCGCTAAGCGTTTGTCCACTGTTCCACATAGCCACCGTACGCACCACATCGCGCAGGGCAAAGGGCAGCAGCGCCCATGCCGTAACGTTGAGCACCTGCTGGCTGCTTAGGCGACCGCCCAACAGCGTGAGGCCCAGGTGCAGCAGCCAGCCTAAAAGCAGCCAGCCCAGGTAGACGCCCAAAACGGCCATGACGGCGGGCAGCAGATAGGTGAAGACGGGGCCGCTCGTAGCGGTCATTGCCTGCTGAAATTGAGCCTGCTGTTCTGGCGTGTAATATTCCCAGCCTTGGGGCAAGGTGATTTGTCCGCTGGCAGCAGCAGCTGCTTTTAGACCGCCTTCCACCAACGTGCGCACCAGTCCAGCCAGAATGAGTATGAGAATGGGGGTATGCCAAACGGCCGTGTCCAACTCCACAATCCTGCCAAAGGCACGACGCGGACTAAATAAAACCGGCAAGATCCAATTGAACCGCCAGCGCCCACCTGGTTCATAAGTTGAAATAGTCAAATCGCTCATTCAAAACATTCCTTTAAGTGTGTGCCGGTTCCTTCACAAACATTTCTTTGGAAACGGTGCCCAGAAGCAAGGCGCTCTTTGCCTGAAGCTTTTGGGGCGAGGTTAGCTGCCTGGAACCGCAACGACCACAAACACACATTTGTGACCCAATAAATTTTTATGATATTCCATTGATTTGTTGGGGGTACGATAGCTGGCAAAAACCAGCCATCGCTGCGTATTTTACAGCGTATTTTATTAGCTAACTTGACGCTGCCTGGCCAAAAATTGGGGGAATTTCAACGATTTAACTACGAAGTGGACGCTTGGAGGATTTTTTGAAGGACGTTTGTTAGCCTTTCCAGGCGAATGGGTTTGCTGATGTAATCGTCCATACCGGCTTCCAGCAGTTTTTCCCGGTCACCTTTTAGGGCATGGGCGGTCATGGCGATGATGTACGGCCGTTTCTTTCCCACAGTTTGGTTCAGAATCTCGCCAGTGGCGGTAATGCCATCCATTTCGGGCATCTGTATATCCATGAAAATAACATCAAAGGGCTGCTTGGCCGCACGCTGCACCGCCTCCAGCCCATTTGGCACAAGCTCTATCTGGTATCCCAAACGGTTCAGGATTTTTTCTGCGACTTTTTGGTTGACCACATTATCCTCGGCCACCAAAATCCTCAGAGGGTGCTTTTGACCCAGCGGGATTGGCGTATCTGCGTGAGCGCGTTGTGCCTGTTGGGCCTGCGAATGGAGAATTTTTTGCAGCTGGTAGCGCAGAAAATTTAACCTGAGCGGCCTGATCAGGCTTCCTTCGGTGGGGAGTTGGTGTTGGCCCCTGGCCGGTGCCCAATCTAGTGAAAGCAATGGGGGGCAATTGGGGTCAAGCGCCGCCCAAAGCGTCTCTTGCGGAACAGTTGCCTGGGGGTCAAACAGTACGGCCGTAAACGGGTGGTCTTGGGCCAGGGCCGTTGCCTGTTCCAGGTCGCTGGCGGTGCTGTACGCTACTTTTAGACAACTCAACTGCTTTTCGAGGGCCAAACGGCCGTTGCCCGGTGGCATGAGCAGCAAAATAGAATTGCCCGCCAGCGTCTCATCTTCCAATTCCCCAGCGGCCTCCTCCAGCGTTTCCACGGGGGCCACAATGGTAAAATGAAACGCCGAACCCTGCCCCAGCTTACTCTTAACCCACATACGGCCGCCCATTAATTCCGCCAGCTGTTTGCTGATGGCTAACCCCAACCCGGTTCCCCCAAATTTGCGCGTAACAGAAGAATCCACCTGGCTAAAAGATTTAAAAAGGCGAAGGCGCTCATCATTGCCAATACCAATACCCGTATCCTGCACGGTCAGATGAATTTCAACCATCTTCTCAGCCAGCCGCCTGCTTTGGATGCGAACGTACACCTCACCCTGATCGGTAAACTTAATGCCGTTGCCAAGCAAGTTAATTAAAATCTGTTGGAACCGTGTCACGTCCCCCAAAATAAACTCAGGCACATCAGGCTCCATGATGTAGCCAATCTCTAGCCGTTTTTCACGGGCTTTGGGAGCTAATAAATCGACGGCCGATTCTAACGTCTCGCGCAGGGAAAACGGTATCGCTTCCAGCTCCAGCTTGCCCGCTTCAATTTTAGAAAAGTCCAAAATGTCATTGATAATGTGCATGAGGGCTTCGCCGCTGGTTTGAATAATTTGAGCCAGCTCTTCTTGCTGGGCATCCATTTCCAGGCCCAGCAGCAGCTCCGCCACACCAATGATGCCGTTGAGCGGGGTGCGAATCTCGTGGCTCATGTTGGCCAAAAATTCGGATTTTGCCTGGGTGGCGGCTTCGGCAGCGGCCTCAGCCCGGCGTCGTTTTTTGATTTCCTTTTGCAGCGCCTGATTTTTTAGCTGGTAAAGTTCTGTTTCTTGCTGTGCCTTTTGAATCTTGTAGGTTGCTTCCAGGTTGCGAATTTTCTTTTCTGTCTCGTCGTTTAGAATTTTTCTCTCAAATTCATAATACTTTTCGTAATGAAACAGAGCTTGTTCAAATTTCTGGGTCTGTTTGTAGGCCTGAGCCAGCGCCAGATGAGATTGAACCAACTCGGCCATGATCTCGGTCTTTTCAGCTAAAGCGAGGGCGCGTTTAAACTTGGCGAAGGCGTTTTTGTACTGCTTTTGGTGCATGTTGATTTGGGCCAGCCCGCGCAGGGAATAAATTTCGCCATACAGATCGCTTTCTTGACGGAATAGGGCGGTGGCTTTATCAAAATGGCCAACGGCCGTTTCAAAATTTTGTTGTTTCAAATAAGTCAAACCGACATTGTTTAAGTTGTAAGCATAGATGCGCCTGGGGATGTTATGGGAACGGCCGTATGCTGCATACAATTCCAGCCCTACTAAACCAATCTCTAGCGCATTTTCCAGCTGGTTGCACTGGTGGAACGTGTGACACATATTGTTAAAAATTGCAGCCAGGCCAGCCTTGTCATCCAGATCGGTGTAAAGTTTCTGGGCGTTTTTATAATAGACAATTGCTTTTTCATGCTCACCAGAAATAATGTGCGTATTGCCAATAGTCTTCTGAACCAATGCCTGCCGGGATAAATTCTTCTCTGCCAGGGCAATTGCCTCGGCCTGGTAGCAAAACGCCAATGCCTTGGGACTATTCCCCAACCGTGTGTGCGTGGCCCCTGCCTGTAAATAAAGGTTAAAAGCAGCGGGGTGGTCAGCATGTTCTGGCTCTTTCAGGTAAAAAAGCGCCTGCTCCAGCAGAGTAAGCGCCGGTTCATACTCATGAAACCGGTTATGCAGTTCACAAAGGTTTCGCAGCGCAAAGATGAGGCCGTGCTTGTAGCCAATGGCCTCACAAGCCTCTTTGGCTTGCAGGCTCAACACCCGGCTTTTTGCCGCGTCTGTTGCCTGAATTGCCCAGGCTTCTTCTAGAAGTTGATCAATTTCTGTAGTTGTAGGTTTCTTTGTGGTTTGCATACGCCACAGGTTTCCCATAAAAAGAATTTGTCTATCATCTTTGGCGTGGCCTTGTCGTCAGGATTCCTGTAACTAGATGGAGGATTAGTGATTGGCAAGAAAGCCACTGCGAAATCATTTTTAGATCAGTTTTGGGAGATACACAATAAGTAATTAATCTTACTACAATCAAAGCAAATAAGCTTAATACCTATCCGAATATTAGCCACAGAGTACACAGAGGTTTTTGAGTTTAGGTTCAATGCCTCTGAATTCTCTTTTTCCTCTGTGGCTGTTTCGGAAAGATTCTTATGTGGCAGGTCTAATTAAAGGCCAGTTTGTGGGGAGATGAGAGAAAGTTTGTGTCCTCTCCGCCGACCAGAATAAGGTGCTATAATTTGGTCAACAGAATTTTTAAGAAAGCAAAGCACAGAAAAGCCTTGGCGAGAGAAACCTGGTTTTTCCGTTTTGTTAGATTTTATCTGCGACACACGTATATCAAGAAAACCTGAACTCGTTGAAAAAAAACCTATGAAAACAGCCGAACAAATTGAAATGATGCTGGAACGCATCTTGCCCCGCGTGACCAAGCCAGGGCGCTACACTGGTGGGGAATACAATCAGGTCGTGAAAAATTGGGTGGACATTGACTACAAAGTCGCCCTTGCCTTCCCCGATATTTATGATTTGGGCATGTCCAACTTAGGCTTGATGATTATGTATGACATCATCAACAAGCATAAAAACCTGCTAGCCGAGCGGGTTTATTGCCCGTGGGATGATATGGAAGCGGTGATGCGTGAGCGGCAGATTCCGCTCTTTTCGTTGGAAACCAAGCATCCTGTCCGCCAGTTTGACATGCTGGCCATTAGCCTGCCATACGAGCAGCTCTACACCAACGCCCTCAACCTGATCGATCTGGCTGGGCTGCCGGTGCGGGCCGCCGACCGGGATGCCAGCTACCCGCTGGTGATTGCTGGCGGGCACGCCTGTTACAACCCGGAACCGATGTCCCCGTTCATTGACGTGTTTGTCATTGGTGAGGGGGAAGAGGCGATATTGAAGATCATTGGCGTGATGCGGGCTGCGGCTCATTTGGACCGCGAGACGCAGCTGCGCTACATTGCCCAAATTGAAGGCTGCTACGTGCCGCGTTTTTATGATGTGGTTTACCACGATGACGGCACTGTGAAAGCGATCACGCCCAACATGCCGGAAGCGCCCAAAAAAGTGATGAAAACCATCGTGCCGGTAATGCCGCCGCCCGTCACCGATTTCATCATTCCCTTTGTGGAGCTGGTGCATAACCGGGCCCCCATCGAAATTATGCGGGGCTGTACGCGGGGCTGCCGCTTTTGCCACGCGGGTATGGTGACACGCCCGGTGCGGGAGCGTCCGGTGGAAGAAGTGCTGACGGCGATGGAGCAAATTCTGGAAAGCACCGGCTATGAAGAGATTGCTCTGCTTTCGCTGTCGTCCAGCGACTACACCCACGTTTTGGAGCTAACGGAAAAGATTGGCCAGCGTTTTGGCCATTTGGGGCTAAATATTTCGCTGCCGTCTTTGCGCATTGAGTCGGTTTCTACGCAGCTAATGGACAATTTGGGAGACGGCCGTCGCGGTGGATTCACTTTAGCCCCAGAAGCAGCCACGGAAAAGATGCGCAACATCATCAATAAATATGTGACCCACGAAGAGCTGCTGGAAACCGCCCGCGAAATTTACCGGCGGGACTGGCGCAGCATCAAGCTGTACTTCATGATTGGGCATCCCATGGAAACGATGGAAGATGTGCAGGCGATTGCCGATCTGGCCCACCAGGTGCTGGCCGAGGGGCGTAAGTTCCACAACAACAAGGCCAGCGTCAACGTGGGCGTGAGTACGTTTATTCCTAAGCCGCACACGCCGTTTCAGTGGGAACCGATGGACGAAGTAGAGAATGTGTACGCCAAGATTGACTTGCTGCGCAACGCGATGCGCGGGTCTGGCCTGAAGCTGCGCTGGAACGAACCGAAGGAGTCGCTGTTTGAGGGCTGGCTGAGCCGGGGCGACCGCCGCATGGCCGAGGTGGTGGAGCTGGCCTGGCGCAAAGGGGCCAAGTTTGATGCCTGGCACGAGCACCATCTGGAAGATGCCTGGAATGAGGCGCTGGCCGAGGTCGGATTAGAGCCGCGTTTTTACACGCACCGCAAGCGCACCATCGACGAAATTTTCCCCTGGGAGCATATTGATATTGCCGTGACGAAGAAGTTCCTGACGCAAGATTACCTGATGAGCCAGGAGCAGGAGACGCGGATCGACTGCCGCCATCACTGTTTTGCTTGCGGTATTTTGCCCAAGCTGAAGGATTTGCGCCGCGAAACGGCCGATTCTGCCTGGGAGTGCCCCACCGTACCGACACGCCCTCACCACAAGCCGCGCCAGGAGCGGGTGCCGGAGGTGGCGGGGATTCGGCTGACGGTGATTCAGTAATCAGTGATCAGTATTCGGTAATCAGTGAAAAGTAGGGGCGAGGCAGGTGGAAAAGACCCTTGCCAAACGAACGGGTAATTCTCCACCTGCCTCGCCCTGTTAAAAGTTATGAATGAACGGCCGTTTCCACCCAGGAAACGGCCGTTTTTTGTAAAAGCCAAAAAGATTTTTGAATCAAGTCGACCTCGAATTTGGCTTTTACTTGAGCAAACCACAGAAAAATCGCCCATCGTTTTTCAAAATGTTTTCTGTGGTTTGCCTATTCCCCCAAAAAAGATTTAAGCCAAATTTAACATTGTTTAGGTTGGGGTTAACCCAGCCCGTTTCAGTTTCTTCTATGATGCCAGCATCTTAAAAATTATTGCCTTTGGAGGTCTCATATGAATCGGACAAAAGGAATTTTAGCGGCTGGCACCTTGACTGGCCTGGTGATGATTACGCTGCTGGGTTTGGGCTTTGGCAATTTGGCGGCGTTAAAAGATGGCGGCAGCGACACGGCCGTTCAGCAAGAAATTATTCCCCAGGAGCCACAAATCACCACGACTGATCCCGCTGCCGAAGAAGCGGTAAAAGCGTGGCAGGATTACAGCGCCGAGCTGGAGCAAACGGTACGCACTCTGCAAGAACGGGAAAATACGTACCAGTCGCAGATTAATACGGCAAATGACACGATTGTGAATTTGCAGGACCAGATCAACAGCCCAAACAGCGCTGCCGCCAGCAGCAGTGGCGCTTATGCCGACGATGATGACGAACATGAAGCGCATGAAGAACACGAGCACGAGGAACACGAAGATGACGACTAATCGTGCCGCAAAAAAAGGGTTGCAGACGGGCGTGCTAAAAACATTTCTGGTGGTGGGGAGTTTGCTGGCCACTCTGGGGGGCACACGCCTGTTGGCTGCACAGGATACGGCCGTTTCTACAACGGCCGTTCCTGTCAATGAAGCAGTCATCGTGGTCGTTCCGGCGGAAAGCAGCAGTGCTTTGCCGCTGCCGCCCACCAGCCGGGGCACCCAAATTGAGCTGAAACAAATTCCCCAGGTCGTGCAGCCGCAGATTAAGCCAGTGGCTCGCGCCAGGTCGTCACGGTAAACCGATGAAGCCACAAGCACACCCTGCCACCTGGCAGTCGCACAGCTTTTGGGCGATGGGCAGCCAGGTTGTCCTCTGGCTAGACAGCAGCGATGTTCTCCAGTCGGCTGCCGCCTTTGCCCAGGCCGAAGCCCTCTTTGCCCGCAATGAACGTGCCCTGAGCCGCTTTCGCCCAGACAGCGAATTGATGCAGCTCAATGCCCGCTCTGGCCAATGGGTAACGGTTTCGGACTTGCTCTGGCGTGAGGTAGTGCTGGCGGTGGAGATGGCCCGGCAAACAGACGGCCGTTTTGACCCCACGCTGCTTAAGGCCCTGGTTCAGGCAGGCTATGATCGCAGCTTTGAGCAGGTTCGGAGTGGAGACCATTTCTCTTGGTGGGAGAGTGAAAAGCTGTACGGCCGTTGGGCTGACGTCGCGCTAGATGAAACCCGGCAGGCAGTGCGGCTGCCCGCAGGCGTTGCGCTCGATTTGGGCGGCATTGCCAAAGGCGACACAGCCCAGCAAGCCAGGAATCTGCTGCAATTGGTTGGCCCTTGCCTGGTGGATGCCGGGGGTGATCTGGTGGCTGGGGCCGCGCCCTTGAGTCAGCCGGGCTGGCCAGTGGCCCTCAGCCCGCCTGGGGTAGATGACTTTGGCGAACCAGATGATTTAGCGACGTTTTGGCTGGCTAACGGGGCATTGGCAACGTCTGGCATCGATTATCGTCGTTGGCTGCAAAACGGCCGTCTGGCGCATCATCTCATCGACCCCCGAACGGGGCAGCCTGCCAGCACAGACCTGCTTACGGCCACCGTGCTGGCGCATGATGCCGCTGCTGCCGAGGCGTGGGCCACCGCCACGCTGATCGCTGGGGCGGACGTGGGTACGGCGCTTTTGTTGGATTGGGGTTTGGCGGGATTGGTTGTGGTTGGAGACGGCCGTATCCTGGCCACCCCCCAAATGGATCAATTACTTCAAGGCGAGTTCCTCCTGCTTGCCTGAAGCCATTTCCTCGGAAACTGTCTGGCACAGCCTGACCCATCCAAAAGTTTCCGGGGAAATCTATAACATTTATTCACGTTGCGAGGTTACTCTGGTAGAAACCCTAAGGGTTTTGGCAAAATCAATGCCAATTTCTAGAAGTCAAGAAAACCCTTAGGGTTTGCGGTGCGTAACATCAAACATTTATTCAAAATTGACTTATCTTTTACTGGAGATTTCATGACCACTATAACTAATTCAAACAACAGGGCTGAAATTTGGGACAGCTTGCTTACCTTTATTTTCAGTCTGGTGTTGGGCGTTACGGGAGGTCTGGTTTTGTTGGGCACTGGCTGGCTGCTGGTGAATACCTCGGCGGGTGCTACCATCGCCAACGCCCTGGTCATCACCGACAAGACGCCCTGGTATTTTTCGCGCTCAGCAGGCACGGTAGCTTACCTGCTGCTGGCTGGTTCCACCATTTGGGGGCTGCTGCTCAGCACCAAACTGATCAAAGAAATGGTTCCAGCGGCGCTGGCCCTGGCCATGCACAACATTTTGTCCTGGCTGGCGGTGCTATTCACCGGGCTGCACGCCCTGGCGCTGCTGTGGGACAGCTTCTATACCTACACCCTGGCGGATTTAACCGTGCCTTTTGTTGGCCCTTACCGGCCTGGCTGGGTGGGGCTGGGAATCATTGGCTTTTACCTGATGTTCCTCACATCATTGAGCTTTAACTTCCGCAAGCAGATTGGGCAAAAGCGGTGGCGACAGCTCCATTATGCCACCTTTGCTGTTTACATCCTGGCCACCGTTCACGGGGCAATGGCCGGTACAGACAGCGGCAACCCAGGGATGCAGATGTTGTACTGGGGCAGCGGTTTGATCGTGCTCTTCTTAACCAATTACCGGATGCTTGTAGGCAGGGGGAAAACCGCTCGCGCCTAAAAACTTGGGTGGTTTTTTAGCTGGATGTGAACGGCCGTATTCGATGAGGATATGGCCGTTTTGCATTATAATTACCCCACATTCTACTTAATCTTTTGTGCCCTCAGCGTAGAAACGGCCGTGGCATAAAGCACATTTCATCGTTTTAGCATAGAAGGAGAAAAAATGTCTTTGAAGAATTACTTTTTGCTCGGGCTATTCATTTTAAGTTGCCTGGTCTTCGGTGTTGATAAAAACCAGCAAAAGGTGAGTGCCCAGCAAAGCGCAGTTGCCGTAGTTGAACCATTTATGATTAAAGATATTAATCCTGGAGGCGATTCAAACCCCTGGCAGTTTACCGAAATGGATGGGAAAATTTATTTTACCGCGTCTACAGAAGAAAATGGGGAAGAGCTTTGGGTAACTGATGGCACTGAAGCGGGAACGTATATGGTAAAAGATATAAATCCATATGGCTCAAATGGCAGCGAGTTTGATAGCGAACCATTATTCATGACGGTCTACAAAAATGAACTGTATTTCCGGGCAACAAACACGTTGACGGGTACAGAACTCTGGAAAAGTGACGGCACCGAAGCGGGAACTGTGCTGGTCAAAAACATCTATCTAGAAGATGGTATGGGGGCGGCTGAATCCTCAGACCCTTACGGGTTTGTAGAATTTAACGGTGAGCTTTTTTTTGTGGCTAAAGATTCAACAACAGATACAGCCAATGGCCTGTGGAAAACAGATGGTACAGAGGCCGGCACGGTTCGGGTAGGAAACGTATTTGTTCATAATTATGGTTACAGCAGCCCTGTAATATTTGGCAATGCTATGTATTTTAACGGTTCATTAGATAAATTTAATGACAAAGAACTGTGGAAAAGTGATGGTACAGCGAGTGGAACAGTTTTAGTAAAAGATATAAACCCAGATTTTTTTGGACCTACACCGTCTAGTTCTGATCCAAAATTCCTAACAGTTGTGAATGATACCTTGTTTTTTGTGGCAAGCGGCTCTATCGGCAACGAAGAATTATGGAAAAGTGATGGTACTGAAGTCGGCACTGTCCTTGTAAAGGACATAAGATCGGGGGCAGATCCATCGTTCCCAGATCGTTTAGTGAATATGAATGGCATTCTTTACTTTCGAGCCTCAGATAGTATGGAAAACAGTTACGAACTTTGGCGGAGTGATGGTACAGAAGCGGGCACTTATATGGTAAAAGACATTAATCCGCAAACGAATTATGCTGGCTTCCCGGCCCCGATATTGCCTGGCGGATATTTTAAACTGCCTGTCATGAATAGTGAACTTTATTTTTATGGCGCTGAGCTGACGAACGGAAATGAGCTTTGGAAAAGCGATGGCACAGAGGTTGGTACGGTTCTGGTTAAGGATATATTCCCCGGATTAGATAGCTCAAATCCACTCTGGTTTGTAACTGGCGGTGCGACACTGTATTTTACCGCCGATGATGGCGTAAATGGTATAGAGTTGTGGCAAAGTGATGGAACCAACGCAGGAACTGTGATGGTTAAAGATATTGCACCAGGGAATGATAGCTCAAATCCCCAATGGCTGGGTGTGGTTGGGAATTGGCTATTTTTCAGTGCAAATGATGGTGTCCATGGCCGGGAATTATGGACGATGTTGTTGGCCGAATTGGACGAGAGCATGTACCTGCCAACGGTGCTGAGATAGATTTATTTAGTAGAAGTGGTGAATGATTGTGAACGGCCGTATTTTCTCAAAATACGGCCGTGTTTTCTTCTGGCTTCAATTCCCAACAATGAATAAAATAACTGAATGGCAAAAACATTCCAACATTCAGCTCAGCTCATCCTTTTGTTCATTTTGGCCACCCTGCTGGTGGCTTGCGGGGGAGAAGAATCGCCCAACCCAGTTAGTGCGGCAGAAGCAACCGCTCCAGTTGAGATTGCTGCGGAGGAAACGGCCGTGTCCTCCCCCGCCACCGCAACGCTGCCTCCACCAGTTGTTCCCACGGTTACCCTGCCGCCGCCAGCCATTGTTAACAATGAGCCAACCCCAACCGCCATGCCAACCGCCACCGCTACGCCAGAACCCGTAGCCATCTACAGCGCCGCAGATTTTGGCACGGATCGCAATCCGCTGACCGGTGAACGAATGGCCGATCCGTCTGTGTTGGAAAGACGGCCGTTAGCCATCAAAATTTCCAACAATCCCGCCAGCTATACTCGACCCCAGCACGGCATTGGCCAGGCCGACATTGTGTTTGAGCACGTTACCGAAACCAACATTACCCGCTTCACGGCCATCTTTTATGGCCAAACGCCGCCAGATATTGGCCCGATTCGCAGCGCTCGCCTCATCGATAAAGAACTGCCCGCCATGTACGATGCCGCCATTGTCATGTCTGGCTCCCATCCGCGAATCCTCCAGGCGATTGCCGAATCAGACATCGGCGACCGAATCTACCGGGAGACAACCACTGGCTACTATCGCAAGGAAGATGACCCAAATATTCCCTTCGAACACACCCTGTACGCCGATCCGGTGGGGCTGTGGGAAGCGGTTGAGTGGGGCCATGACAACCGTGCCCCGCATTTCACCACAACGATGGCCTTCGACACCACGCCGCCGCCTGATGGCGAACCGGCCAGCTATGTGGAGCTGCACTATTCAACCTGGTCTGAGGTGATTTGGGAATATGATGCGGCAGACGGCCGTTATTACCGCACGGTGGATGGGGAAACCTTTGTCGATGGCAACAATGACGAACAAGTCAGCGCCGCCAACGTCATTATCCTCTATGCCCCGCACCAGTTCGACCGCTCCATTTGCGTTTACCCGCGTGAGGATGGCGGCTGCGACCTGTACACCACCGAAATCCAGATTTGGGGCCGGGGCTATGCCATGCTCATCCGTGATGGCCAAAAATATGACGTCACCTGGCTGCGCCAAAACCGCAGCGATATGTTCACCTTCATCGATAACGAAGGCAACCCCGTGCCGCTGCAAGTGGGCAACACCTGGTTTCAGGTGGTTCCCTTCTACTACGATGACCCCATCATCGAGTAAACATTCATCGTGGAGTGAGCATCCTCAGGCTTGTGCTGAGTGGAATCGAAGTATGCAAACGGCCGTTTAGAGCCGCATCTGAGAATGCTTTCTCCTCTCTTTTTTCAAGATTTTCCTCAGAAAAGGTTGAACTTTTAGTCGCGGAGGTTTTGAAAGGTGAGCCGCCAGCCGCCGCTGAAGCCGCTGGCACATTCCTCAATACGCAAGCCGCTTACTTCGGGGCTGCCGTCTGGTAGGCGCACGGTGTAAGAAATGTCGGGCGACATTGCAAAATCGGCATAGCCACGGCCGTTTTCCGGCTTGAATCCAGTAAAAAAGCGATCACGGCCGTTTTGCCAGGTCACCTCTATCTCGATCCCTGGAGAATCATTCAAAAGCGCATCCAGCACAATCACTTCAATGCGGCTAATGGCTTCGTCGTCGCTGCACAGGCGGGTTTGCTCCGTGAGGCGGTAATTGGGTTGGGGCGTGGCGGTGGCTGGGCGGGTGGCCGTGGGCGGCACGGTTGCGGTGGGTGTGGGAACGGCCGTTCCCGTTGGGCGGGGCGTGTTGGTGGGAGTGGTCACAATGGCTGGGGTTGGCGTGGGCTGTAGCGTAGACGCAGGCAGCGTGGGGGCAAACAGGGCAATTGCCTGCCCCTCAGCGCCCAATTGCCGGGCCACTACGGCCAGTTGTTCTAAAAGCGGGGCCGGACGTTGTTGGCGAACGGCCGTTTCCAGCAAATCATTCACCGTTTGGGCAATCTCAGGATCGTCCAGCGCTGCCAGCCGCTGCTGAGCCAGGGGCCAATTTTCATTCACGGCATAGCTCTGGCTTACCAAAATAATGTACTCTTCCCGGTAAGGGTCGCTAAACCGCGCCGGGCTGGCATCTGTAAAAATGACCGGATCAACCACCCAGGCGTAATACAAACCGCCAACCAGCCCAACGATCAGGCTAAGCAGCAGCCAGCCAGTTGAGCTTAAACGCCGCCAAAAAGGAAGCGGACGCTGCCGTCGGCGGGGCGGCGGGGTCATGGCGTGGCCTCCGGCGTGGCGGGCAGGTAGGGAGCCATGGCCGGGGTGTATTGGCCAATGTCGTTCGCCAGTCGCGTTAAGCGTCGGATAGCGCCCTCATCATCCTGCCGCAAAATCATTTCAATCAGCACCTGAAGCACGTATTCTGGCCCGCCTTCTCCTAAATCTTCTATGCGCTGTTGGGCGGCTGGCAGATTGCTGTCTAAAGCGTAGCTGTCGGCAATAAGCTGAACGTAATCACGGCGATATTTATCTTCTAGCACGGTGGGGTTGGCGTCGGTGAACTCGGTGGGCCAGAAGACCCAGCCAATGGCCAGACCCAGGCCGATGCCAATGGCCAGACCTAGCAAAATAAAAATGGGGGTGGGGATGCGTTTCATAAAAAATCAGACCCTCACCCCAGCCCTCTCCCTCGCAGGGAGAGGGAGACAATTCCCTTTCGTTCACAGGGGAAGGGTTAGGGTAAGGTGTACGGTTTGCAATTGACATAAAAAAAGAGTTACCCGCTAACGAGCAACCCTTAAATACTGGCGACGGGTAGAATCTTCCGTTTTTGCCAGAGTTGGCCGGAGCCAGTATCAATTTGCCCAGCCCCTTAGCGGGGCTTATAATCCAGCAGATTTGCCGGATAATCATCCAGTAAAAACGAGATGATCAATGCCGAAGGTGGGAATCGAACCCACACTCCCGAAGGAACACGAGTTTGAGTCGTGCGCGTCTGCCAGTTCCGCCACTTCGGCCAGATTTCAGGACGTGCGGGAGTATAGTTCATGGTTTTTTTTCTGTCAATAACGATGGGGAGAGTGAAAAGTGATAAGTAAAAAGTGATTAGAAAGGGCATACTTTTTACTTATCACTTTTTACTTTCCTCCCAATTCTGCCGACAATGGATGAAGTAAAACTCATAGAGCAGGCCCAACAAGGAGACGTTCAGGCGTACAACGCGCTTGTTTTGCACTACCAGCAGGTGGTGTACAACGTCGCCTATCGCATCATGGGCGATCCGCAGTCGGCGGAGGACGCGGCGCAAGAGGCGTTCATCTCTGCTTACAAGGCGCTGAACAAGTTCCAGGGCGGCAATTTTAAGGCGTGGCTGCTGCGAATTACCACCAATGGCTGCTACGATGAGCTGCGCCGCCGCAAGCGCCGTCCGCAATCTTCCCTGGAAAGAATCACGGATGACAATCAGGAGTCTTTTGCCTTTTTGCGCGATCCGGCCATTGGGCCAGAAAGGCGGCAGCAGCAGATGGAGCTGATTCAAGCCATTGAGGAATGTTTGCAAAATTTGCCGGACGATCAGCGGGTAACGGCCGTTCTCTGCGATGTTGAAGGGTACGATTACAACGCCATTGCCGACATGACGGAAGTGTCGCTCGGCACCGTAAAATCGCGCGTCAGCCGGGCGCGGGCAAAGCTGCGCGACTGTTTACAGGGCTTTAAGGAACTTTTACCGGAAAACTATCGTTTACAGGGTGAATAACGGTGTAAAAGTATGCAAGTGGCAAGTCTGCAAGTAGGCAAGGTGCAAGTGAAATCAACCACTTGCAAACTGGCAAACTTGCAGACTTGCAAACTAAAATGAAATGTTTGATTTTTTGCGGAACCTAACGAAATCAGCCGAGGAAAAACGGCAGGAAACCATCGCAGCCTATGTGGATGGGGCGCTGCACGGCCGTTCCCGGCAGCAGTTTGAGCAGGAGATGGCTCAAGATGAGGGGCTGCGCCAGGACGTGGCGCAGCTTCGCCTGATCAAGCAGAGCCTGCGCCAGCTGCCGCAGCGGGAAGTGCCGCGCAATTTCATCCTGGACCCTGCCAAATACGGCCGTCCCGCGCCACAGCCCTGGGTAAAAGCGTACCCTGTTTTACGCACCGCCACAGCCATGACCGCTTTCTTCCTGATTTTTGCCTTTGCCGCCGGAATTTTTACTGGCCTTGGCAGCGGCGAGCCAATATTGGTTGCGCCTGCTGGCGATGTGGCTCAAGTGGAGTCGGTAGAAGTGACCCGCGTGGTAACAGAAGTTACGGAATCGCAAGCATTTGAGGCTGAAGTTGAAACCTCTGAAGAAGATGGCGATGCCGCCAGCGATGAGGCCGAGCCAGTTGAAGAATCCGCCGCTGCCGACGTAGCTGCCGAAGCGGAAGAGGCTGTGGCAATGGATGAAGAAGTGGTTGTTGAAGAAGCAATGGCCGAGGAAGAGATGGCCGAGGAAGAAACGACTGAAGAGGAAGCGCCGCCTGCGGCTACGGCCGTTCCCGGCTTATCGGACACAGTTCAAGAAGACACCACCGAAGAAGGTGCCCCAGCGTCAGAACCGGTGATTGCCCCCACACTGGCCCTCTCGCCAACGCCGACCGTTTCCACGTTGCCTCGCGTAACGCCGCCCACGCCGCTGCCTGATCGAGAGATGGAGCTTGAGCAGGCGCAGGACGATGGCGGAGCAAACGATGTGGTGGCCGACGTGCCAGAAGCGGAAACGTCAACAGAAAATGTGCCAGCAACGGCCGTTCCCGCCGAAGATGAGGTGCAGGCAACTCGTGTATCCCCCTTGTTCGATCCGCTGTTGGTTTTGCAAATTGGGCTGGGTGTGCTCCTGCTCGCCCTGGCTGGCCTCACCTTCTACGCCCGCCGCCAAAGATAATAGAACCGAAATTAAATTTCACGCAATGGCGCAAAGTTTTGTTTCTCTTTGCGCCATTGCGGGAGACCTTTTAACCAGAATGCCAACTCCCTCCGCCCCTGAATCTGTAAAATTTTGCAGCCGCTGCGCCTCGCCGATGGAAACGCGGCCCGTAGGCGACAAGCTGCGCCGGGTTTGCCCCAGCTGCGGCTTTATTCACTTCACCGACCCGAAGGTGGGTGTGGGTGTGTTTGTGGTACACGAGGGCAAAATCTTGCTGGTGCGCCGCACGATGCACCCAGAAATTGGTAAGTGGAGCATTCCGGCGGGCTTTTTAGACGCGGGCGAGAATCCAGAGGAAACGGCCGTGCGCGAAGCCCTGGAAGAAACCAACCTGCACGTCGCCATTGAGGAATTGGTGGGCGTGTTCCACAATCCACCAGCCCAGGGCGGCGCGTCCATCTTCATTATGTACCAGGCCCGCCTGCTGGGCGGCACGCTGCAAGCGGGCGACGATGCCGATGCGGCTGCCTTTTTTGCCCCGGACAACCTGCCCGAAATTGCCTTTGCCTCCACCCTGGCTGCCATCGAGCAGCTCAAAGCCAAGATTACGCAAAAACAATCTTAGTCGGTGGAGTGGGCATCCTCAGATGCCCGCCGTTCGCATCCGAGGATGCTCACTCCTCACGGAACCCCTGTGGTACAATTGTTTGCATGAAGATTCATCGTTTGTCGGAACAGCTTGCCTCTCAAATTGCCGCCGGAGAAGTGGTGGAACGGCCGTCTTCGGTTGTCAAAGAGCTGGTGGAAAACGCCATCGACGCCGGAGCCACCACCATCAACATCGATGTGCGCCAGGGCGGGCGGGAGAGCATCCAGATTGCCGACAACGGCCAGGGCATTGCTGCTGATGAAGTGGAAACTGCCTTTTTGCGCCACGCCACCTCCAAGCTGCAAACCATTGACGATTTGAACGCCATCCGCACCCTGGGCTTTCGCGGTGAGGCGCTGGCGGCTATTTCTGCCGTAAGCCAGGTGACGATTGTCTCTCGCGAGGTGGGGGCAGCGGCAGGCACGCGGCTGGTGCTGCACGCGGGCGTGGTGGAAAATCGGGAGACGGTTGGCGCGCCGCAGGGCACGGTCATCGCTGTGGAAAATCTGTTTTACAACGTGCCCGCCCGCCTAAAATTTTTGAAAACGGCCGCTACCGAAAAACGGCTCATCGATGAATTTGTTACCCGCTATGCCCTGGCTTACCCACACATTCGCTTTCGCCTGACGCACAACGGCCGTATCACCTTCCAAAGCAGCGGCAGCGGCCAGGTACGCGATGTGCTGCTGGCGATTTATGGGCCGGAAATTGCCAGACAATTACTGGAGATTGGAGATTGGAGATTGGAGACTGAGAGCGAGAAAAACAGTCTCCAGTCTCCAGTCTCCAGTTCACGCGCCCACATTGAGGTTACGGGCTTTGTCGGCCCACCCGGCGTCCATTTTGCCAACCGGGGGCAGATTACTTTGTTTGTGAACGGCCGTTGGGTGAAAGATACCCAGCTCACCTACGCCGTCATCCAGGCGTACCACACGCTGCTGCCCTCAGGCCGGTATCCACTCGGACTCATTTTTATGCAGCTCCCACCGGAAGATGTGGACGTGAACGTGCATCCCACCAAAACCGAAGTGCGCTTCCGCCAGGGCAAAGCGCCGTTTGGCACGGTGCAGCGGGCGGTGCGCCAAACCCTGGTGGCCGATGCCCCCACGCGGCAAATGTCGGCCTGGGCGCTGGGCAGCAATGAGCCGGGCAGTTCGCCTGGCTGGATGGGTGCGCTTGACCCCCATGCGTTTGTTTCTGGCGGTGGGGAGCAGGCGGATTTAGCTCTGACCTGGCTGGATGATGTGGATTCGTCAGATGAGAACGGGGAAGCAGCGACGATCTCGGCACCGTCAGAGAGCAGCTCTCCGCTGCCAATTATGCGGGTGGTGGGGCAAGTGGGGGCGTCTTACATCATTACCGAGGGGCCAGAAGGGTTGTTTTTGATTGACCAGGAGGCGGCGCACCAGCGGGTGCTGCACGAGCAGCTGCAAGCGGAGTGGGCCGAAGACAGGGTAACGGTGCAAACGCTTTCGACGGGAACGGCCGTAACCCTTTCTGAACCACAGGCAAAACTGCTGGCGCAATATCAAGACGTCGTGGCCCGGGTGGGTTTGCATTTTGAAGCGTTTGGCCCCAACACCTTCATGGTGCGGGCCGTGCCCAAAATTGCCGCTAGCTGTGATCCGGCCAGGCTGCTGGTGGCTGTGGTGACAGTGTTGGAGCAAAGCAAAGGGGTGGTTGAGGAGGCGGGGCTGGTAACGGCCGTTTGCCAAACCATCTCGCTGCGGGCGGGCCAATCGCTGACCCAGGCGCAAATGCAGCAGCTCATCCACAACCTGGAAAAATGCGCCGATCCCTTCACCGATCCGCAGGGGAAGCCAACCTTTATTTACCTCTCTGTTGCCCAATTGGCCCGTGAATTCGGCCGTATTTAAACTTTAACTCTGTATTGTTCATAACATCCGACAAACAAAAACATATGTGCTAAACTTGAGCCAGATTCAGACTATCTAGGACAAGGGAAAACACCAATGGAATATGGTTTATTTGGTCAATCTAAAACAATAGCATCGGAATTTAAAACCGATGAAGATGTAGTTGTTTTTTATGGAGATGTCAACGATTTTGTTGAATCGTTGCCTGCTGACTCTGTCAAACTTATCATTACTTCTCCGCCTTATAACTTGGGAAAGGAATATGAAGATCAAGTTTCAATTGAAAAGTATTTGGCTTTACAGGAAGAAATTATTCATAAGCTGTATCGTGTGCTTCATCCCCAAGGAAGTTTGTGTTGGCAAGTCGGCAATTATGTAAACAAAGGCGAAGTTTATCCTCTAGATATTTATTATTATCCAATTTTCAAAAAACAAGGGTATCGTCTACGTAATAGACTAATCTGGCATTTTGGTCATGGATTACATACCACGAAGCGATTTTCAGGTAGATATGAAACATTGCTCTGGTTTACAAAGTCTGATGGCTACACATTTAACCTTGATCCAGTACGTGTGCCATCAAAATACCCTGGGAAACGACATTATAAAGGCCCGAATAAGGGAAAACCCTCTGGAAATCCCAAAGGAAAAAACCCATCAGATGTCTGGCAAAAAATTTGTGAAGAATGGGAAGAAGGTTTTTGGGATATACCAAATGTCAAATCAAATCATCCGGAAAAGACAGAACATCCCTGCCAGTTTCCTATTGAACTGGTAGAGAGATGTGTCCTTGCTCTGACAAATGAGGGGGATACCGTTTTTGATCCTTTTGCTGGTGTTGGTTCTGCATTAATTGCAGCCCTTAAGCATGGTCGGAAAGCCCTTGGAAGTGAACAAGAGGAGAAGTATGTTCAAATCACTCATGAACGGATTCAATCGCTATTTAATGGGACTTTGAAAATTCGACCCCTGGGAAAACCTGTATTTAAGCCCACAGGTAAAGAGAAAATTTCCAAAAGGCCCCCGGAATGGAGTAAGGCAGAGCAACCAAGGCTGCTAGAAAAGCGAGAAGAATACGAATGATTGTTGGCGGCATATATTCTTTCAATCAAGGTAAAGAAGTAGTTGAGGCCAAGTATGCAAAGGAATTGGCTGAAATTATCGAAGTGATTCAATCTGTTGATGCGGTGACTTATAAGACAAAAATCAGCGAAGAAAAAACGATGCCCGGTAAGTTATTATTCCGGCCAAGTGGTTTGAACCGTGCTTTTAAAAGTGGTTTTGTGAAAGAAGGGTGGGATGCCAGTATACGTGTGCAGTGCGATTATCCTACTGAATTTTACACTTCCGATTATGCACCCCCTTCAGTCACGCAAAATGCTTT
Organism: Ardenticatenaceae bacterium; assembly: GCA_020634495.1. The sequence continues at coordinate 45,857 of JACKBR010000022.1, forward strand.
TCGGGAGATGGATTTTGTTAAGAATCGGCTCGGTGTAGAGGTTCAGTTTGGTAAGTATGCCTTTATGGTTTACAACGTTTGCGCCAAGATGACAATATTTCATAATGAGGGTTTTATTGATGCTGGCGTTGAAATTGTGCCTTTGAAAGAATTGGCATCTGATATGTCTTCTGGCGTTTCTTACTTTGAGCAGTTTGTTTGGGACTTGGAACATCGAGGTGTTTCGGATATTGACATCCCTGTGTTGATTTTAGGACTAGCTGCTGGTTGATTTGGAAGATTTAGGCTTGATCTTTACTACATAGAACAAGACTTATGGATCACACGCTTTTTTACCGCTTTGGGGTGGCCTTGTTTATTGGTGTTTTGGTGGGGCTTCAGCGCGAAGCGGCGATTGTGGATGAGGCGGAGCGCTCGCGCAAGATGTTTGCCGGGGTGCGCACCTTTGCGCTGCTGAGTTTAGCTGGCTGTACGGCCGCTTTCGTGGCCGAGGAGTTAGCGCAGCCGTGGGCGTTTATTGGCATCCTGCTGCCGCTAGGGGCACTGATTACGGCCGCTTACATCTTGACCGGTTTGCGCGGCAGCGTAGGCATGACAACAGAAGTGGCGGCAGTGATTGTGGTGCTGGCCGGGGCGCTCTGCTTTTGGGACCAGCTGGCCATCGCCGTGGCGCTGGGCGTGGTAACGACGGCGCTGCTTTCGTTCAAGCTGGAGCTGCACGGCTTTGCGGAACGCCTCACTCGTGAAGATATTGTGGCCACGCTGAAATTTGCCATTATCACGGCCATCATCCTGCCCGTTTTGCCCAACCAATCATTTGGGCCGCCTCCGTTTGATGTGCTCAATCCGTACAAAATTTGGCTAATGGTGGTGCTGATTTCTGGCATTAGCTTTTTGGGCTATGTGCTCATCAAGCTGGTGGGGTCGCGCCAGGGCATAGGGTTGACGGGTTTACTGGGGGGATTGGTGTCGAGTACGGCCGTTACCCTTAGCTTTTCTCAACGCAGCCAAAAAGAGAATAAGTTGGCCAAACCATTTGCCCTGGCCATTCTCATTGCCTGGACAATCATGTTTGGCCGGGTGTTGGTGGAAGTGATGGTCACTAATCGGCCGTTGCTGGGCGTGGTGTGGCTGCCAATTACGGTGGCGGGTCTGGCCGGATTGGTTTATGGCGCGTACCTTTATTTTGCCCCACGCAGCGGGGAAACTGGCGAGGTTGCCGTTTCTAATCCGTTTGAGCTGGGGCCAGCCATTACCTTTGGCTTGCTGTATGGTGTCATTTTGCTGGTGGCGCGGGCGGCGCAGCTTTATTTTGGCGACACGGGGGTTTATCTTTCCAGCATTTTGTCTGGCCTGGCGGATGTGGATGCCATCACGCTGTCGATGGCGGAGTTGAGCAGCAGCGGCAATTTGGAGCTGGCGACGGCGGCGCGGGCCATTGTGCTGGCCACGATGTCCAACACGGTGGTGAAGGGGGGGATTGTGCTTAGCAGCGGCTCGGCGGCACTGCGGCGGGCGCTGCTGCCCGGCTTTTTGCTTATTTTGGTGACGGGCACTGTGCTGGCGCTGCTTATTTAATGTGAACGGCCGTATCTCCCACCAGCAGCTCATTCCCAGCATCCAGAACGGCCGTTTTTACATAGCCTAATCCAATGGTGCCGTGCGGGCCAACGGCCGTTGAGGTAATGGTTCCCGCGTTTTTGCCGCCAGCGTGCAGCGTGCTGCCAGCTTCTAGCGGCCCGTTAGCCGTGAGCTGCACCAGCTTTTTGGCCAGCTTGCCCCGGCTCTCCATGCGGGCAATGATCTCCTGGCCGATGTAGCACCCCTTGTTAAATGAGACATCATCCCACAAATTGGCCTCCAGCGGAATGTACTCCTGGGCGAGTTCTTGCCCAATGCGGGGCAGACCGGCCTCGATGCGCAAATAATCAAACGCGGCGGCATCAGCCACGGTCAGGCCGGTATCTAACAGCCGCTGCCACAGCGCGGCGCGGTCTTTTTCTTCGCCCATGATGAAGTAGCCCTCACCGTGAATGGAATCCGTACGGTGCAGGTAGGCGGTGATGTCGCCAAGCTGAGCCTGTCGCCAATGGTGCAGCGGCAGCGCTTCGTCTGGGAAGCCCGCTTCCACTGCTTTTTGCCGCGCCTGGGGGCCGTAAACGCCAAAAATCACCGTCTCCTTGCTGATGTCCTGAATGTGAAAATCATCCTGGAAGAAAACGAAGCGCATGAGGTAGCGGGCGATATTGTCGCTGTTGTTTTCGCTGGTGAGGGCATACACTTTGTTATCGGTGGCGTACAAAATCAGGCGGTCAATGATGCGCCCAATGTCGGTGGTGAGAATGGTGGCGGTGCCTTCTCCCGTGGGCATGGTGAGCACTTTTTGGGTAGACATGCGGTTGAGTAGGTCAAAACGGGTCTCGCCGCTAAAAATAAGCACGCCCAGGTCGCTGCGGTCGGTGAGTACGGCCGTTTCCCGTGCTGCTCGATAAATATTTGGGTCAATTTGTGATGTTGTCATCCGGTTCATCCTTCAGCCTAAGCGAAATCATCATGTCGTCGGCGGGAGCCTGCCATTGGCGGGCCAGCAGCTGCACCAGAGGCAGGTAGCGCAGCTCGTGGTCGATGGTAAGCTGGGTAATTAATTCTGCCAGGGAACGGTTTTTCAACCAGGGAAAATGCCCTTTTTTGCTGAGCTGCTTTTCAGTGAATTCTTCCAGCCATTCTTCCACCTGCACCCGCACCTGGGGCAAATCGTCAAAAATGCGATCCAGATCACGCCCTTTGTTTTCTTCGTAGCGCAGACGGCCGTATTCTTCAGCATTGGCCAGCGCTGCCAGCAGCCGGGCCGGCTTTTTGCCCTGCGAAATTTGCATCAACCCCGTCACCAGCTCCGATTCCCAGGCCGTTTGCTGCACCAAGAAATCTGCCACCGACCAATCGCCAATGCTGTTTGGGGCCAGCAGCGCCTCATCTGGTAACTCATCCAGCGCCACCAGCAGCCGCTCACGCGAGCTGTCCAGGGCGTCTAATAATTGCTCAATCACTGAACTCATCGGTTGTTATCTCCATAAACAAAAAGCGGTACATCTGGCATTTTAACATGGGGCAGCAGGTTCGGGTATGGTTTCTCATCCAGAGGCTAGCCACCCCACAAGGTTTGGTAAGAAACGGCCGTACCCGTTACCTGTGCGTGACATCCATCACTGTATAAAAGTGATATACCACCATCAAAAACGGCCGTGTCATCCAGTAAACTAGAGCAACATTTGGCAGACATCGGCAAGGAAAAAGGTTAACAGTTGCTTGCCAGCGTCTCCAAGAAGGCCCCAATTCTGTGAAACAGTTAAGGGCGATCTATAAAAAATATCAAATAACTGTCCAATTAAACCCGATATCAGTATAATGAGACGCAGCTGAACGATGATCCAACACGCAAAAAAGCAATATTGGACAAAAGAAAGATGAGTGACAAAAGCGAAACGGCCGTTTCCTTGCCTTCTGGCAAAAAAGGTAGCCAATACCACGAAGTTAAATGGGAAGTTGTGGCCCAAATGCCGGGCCTGACACCTGCCACCATTGTAGCTGGCCGCCTAAAAGCAGAAGGGGTGCCCGTGCGCGTTTGGCAAGAAGGAGCCGGGCAGGCATTGGGTCTAACGGTTGGCTTGTTGGGCACTGGCTATGTGGCCGTGCCAGAAGAATATAAAGACCAGGCGCTGACAATTCTAGAAACAGACTATGAAGATGACGCAGCGGATTGGGACGACGAAGAAAGTGTGAACTAAAACGATTCAGAAAATCCTGAACGAAGGAGCATCAAGATATGGCAGATACAACATGGACAAACACAGGCGAAGAGGCTCTTTTTCCCGCCAAAAATAACCGGATGAAGTTTGTAATAGGCGGTGTCTTGTTGGTAGCCGCTATTGCGTATCTGGTTGTTAACGCAATGAGTGGCAATACCCAACTGTATAAAACGGTTAATGAATTTTATGCCGAGCAGGATCGGCTGGTGGGGCGCGATTTGCGGGTCGCCGGGTTTGTGTTGGGCGATACCATTGAATTTACGCAAATTGATGCTTCCACATCACGCCTGGAGTTTGATATTGTGGATGACGTGAATAATCCCAGCCAGCGGCTGCACGTGATTGCCATGAATGAGCCTAAACCAGACCTGCTGCAACATGAAGCACAGGCTTTGGTGGAAGGCAGCGCGAATGAAAATGGCGAATTTATCTCGAACCCTGGTGGATTGTTGCTAAAGTGCCCCACTCGTTACGAAGAGTTGGATCCGGCTGACCACCCGGACAACGTTGAAAGAAGTGCGAATAATTAGCTGATTAAGCCAGATTGATCTGCCAGACGTTCCCGACGTCTGGCTTTGTTTTGTTGTTTTCTGGCTGGCCATTGGCTGGTTCAGATTGAGGAAGAGATAGATGATCCCTGATTTAGGTTATATTGCGTTACTTTTGGCGTTGGCAGCGGCCGTTTTCTCGGCGGTGGCTGCTTATTACGGCCGTCACACCAACCAACCCCGCTGGGTAGAAAGCGCCCGCAACGCGACCATCGCCACCTTTCCCCTTATTACCATCGCCTGCTTGCTCATGATTTACTCACTGCTAACCAGCGACTTCTCCGTGGAGTATGTTTGGCGCGTGAGCAGCATCGAAATGCCCACCTACTTAAAGGTGACGGCGCTGTGGGGTGGACAGGCTGGTTCGCTGTTATTCTGGAACTTTTTGCTGTCGATATTTACGGCCGCTTCCATGGCCCGCAACTGGAGCAAACAGCGCGAACTGATGCCCTATGCCCTCATGGTGGCCAGCTTTACCCAGATTTTTTTCATTGCCATCTCCCTTTTTGTCGAAAATCCTTTTGCCCGCCTGACATCAATTCCGGCTGATGGCAATGGTCTGAACCCACTGCTGCGCCACCCGGGCATGATCATTCACCCGCCCATGCTGTACCTGGGCTTTGTTGGCTTTACCATTCCTTACGCCTTTGCCATGTCTGCCCTTATTTCTGGCAAACTTGATGATGTTTGGATCAAGATTACCCGTCGCTGGACGTTAGTGGCCTGGCTCTTCTTAAGCTTAGGGCTCATTTTAGGCGGCCGTTGGGCCTATGATGTTCTAGGCTGGGGCGGTTACTGGGCCTGGGACCCGGTGGAAAACGCTTCCTTTATGCCCTGGCTGGCCGGGACAGCCTTCTTGCACTCAGTGATGATTCAAGAAAAGCGCAACATGTTTAAGATGTGGAATATCTTCCTCATCTTGCTGACATACTGTCTGGTCATCTATGGCACATTTATTGTGCGTAGTGGCGTCATTTCTTCCGTGCATTCCTTTGCCCAATCTGCCATTGGGCCGCTGTTTTTTGGCTTTATCGCCATTATGTTTGTCTTTTCAGCTTTTTGGATGCTGAAACGGCGCGAGGCGCTGCGCTCTGAAAATAGGCTCAGCTCATTGCTCTCGCGTGAAGCGGCCTTTCTGTACAATAATTTTTTGATCTTGGCCATTCTGTTGGTTGTGTTCTTATTTACCAACTACCCAATTTTTTCTGAGCTTGTCACTGGGGAAAAAGGGTTTGTAGGCCCGCCAGTCTATGAGCAGGCGTTGGGGCCGCTTTTTTTGCTGCTGGTATTGCTAATGGGCGTTGCTCCGCTAACGATGTGGTATCGCTCCAGCATTGAACGAATTGGCATGTCGCTGCGCTGGCCAGCGTTGGCTGCTTTCATATTTATTGGGGCCGTATATTTTGCTTTGAACATTCATGGCTGGGGTGCGCTGCTTGGTCTGTGGGTTGTTTTCTTTTCGCTGGTTTTAACCTTGCTAGAGTTCTGGAAGGGGACGCGGGCGCGAATGAAGCGGGGCGAAAATGCCGTCCAGGCATTTTCTAACTTGATGGCCCGTAACCGGCGTCGCTATGGTGGCTATTGGATTCACCTGGGCGTGATTGTGATGGCCTTTGGCATCATCGGCGTGGAGATTTTTCAGGAGCAGACGCAAATTCGGTTGACGGTGGGAGAAACGGCCGTTCTGGGCAGGTACGAGATGACTTTTCTAGGCGCTACCCGCTATCCTGGCCCGGATGATTTGCTGATTACCGAAGCAACAGTAGATGTGTATGACGACGGGACTTACGTGGGCCAGTTGACTCCGCGGTCTGAGCTGTACACCCGTACCCAACAACCCATGACCATTCCCGATGCACGCTCCACCATCGCTGAAGACTTTTATGTGATTATGGTGAATTGGGAGCCTACCTCTGCGGATCAGGCGACTTTTCGTATTTATTTGAATCCGTTGATTAATTGGGTGTGGGCTGGTGGTTTTGTCTTCTTCTTTGGCACGCTCATTGCTGGCTGGCCAGATGCTAAAGCAGACCGGATGCTGGTAAAACGGCCGCGTACGGCCGTTGTGCCAACGGATTGATTTAGGAAGAAGCGATTAAAACGTATTAAGTGTTTGTCGGTTTGTTTCTTAATAAAAATTCAACTATACAAACCGGCAAACCTCGCGGTGTCGCGGAGTTCCGTTTTTTTAGATTTTGTCCGCGACACACTTATCACTCTTCTGGTTTTAGAAGAGGATTAATTAGATGAGGTTGCCTTGTTTAAGTTTTTAGGAATGAAGCATTTTGGGGGAACGGCCGTTTTCCTGCTGTTGGGTTTCTTGTTGGTTGCAACACCCGCATTGGCGCAAGATGAGGTTGTGACTGATGATGAGGTCAATGCGGTGGCCAAAGACCTGTTTTGCCCTGTGTGCGAGAGCACGCCGCTGGATGTGTGCCCCACCCAGGCTTGCGCCGACTGGCGCGAACTGATTCGGGAGCAGCTTGCGGCAGGCAGCACGCCAGAAGAAGTGCAGGCATATTTTGCCCGACAGTACGGCGATGGCGTATTGGCCAATCCGCCCAAAAGTGGCTTTAATTTAATTTTATGGCTGCTGCCAGTGGTGGCTGTGGTGTTAGGCGGTCTGTTTTTTACCCGCTACATGCGCAGCTTACGCGCCTCAGCGGCTGGGGTTGACGAAACGTTAGCAGAAGAGATGGAAACGGCCGTTGGCCCGCCAAATTCTCAGCCCGTTTCAGAAGATGATTACAAAGCAAAACTAGAAGAAGAATTACGCAACAGGTAAAAATCATGAGTGATATTGCAAATGTTATTGAGCAGCCACAAAAATCTTCGCGTAGCCCAATCAGCATTATTGTGTGGGTAGTCGTTCTTGGCTTGCTGGCCGTGTTGGGCTGGGGACTTGTGCAAAGTACCGCGCCTCGCCCAGAAGTAGGCCAGCTAGCGCCTAAATTCGACCTGGAGTTTTTTGAAGGGTATGAGTGGAATGGCAAAACGGCCGCTTCGCTAGACGACATGAATGGCCAAATAGTGGTTATGAACTTTTGGGCTTCATGGTGTGTGGAGTGCCGGTTGGAGACAGACGACTTGGAGGCTGCCTGGCAAAAATATGCAGACCAGGGCGTTGTTTTTGTGGGGGTTGCCTATGCCGATGTAGAGCCTAATTCCATTGCCTACATGGAAGAGTTTGACGTAACCTTCCCTCATGCTCCAGACTTAGGCACGCGCATTTCTAACGATTACGAAATTACGGGCGTTCCAGAAACATTTATCATTGACCAAAATGGCGAAATTGCTTACGTGCAAATTGGCCCTATCAGTGGCCAGGCGCTGGATCAAGTCATTGGTCAGCTTTTGGCAGACGGAGGATGAGCTGTTAGTAAAAAGTGATTTGTTATAGGCTCACTTTTCACTAAATCCTCATAGCAGCATCAAAAACATATTATGACGATTGGTACGATTTTATTAGGCGTGGCGCTTTTTGGGGTTGTGAGTTTATTTATTGCTCGCCCCTTTTTGCGCCCGCAGGAACAAACGGCTGCGCTGACGCAGCGGCAGCTGTTATTGGAAGAGAAGGAAGCGCTGTTGGATCAACTTCAGGCGCTCGATTTTGACCACGATACGGGTAAAATCCCGACGCTAGTTCACGAACGGCAGCGGGCGAGTTTGGTTGAACAGGCAACGGCCGTTTTGCAGGCCCTTGACGCTTCCGAAGAAGAGACCCTGGCTGTTGTTGGGCAAGACGACTATGACGTTGATGTGGACATTGAAATTGAAGCGGCCGTTACCCGTTTGCGGCAGCAGCGCAGCAAGCAAACAGCTGCCCCAGCCGCCGCAGCCACACCAGCAAACGGCCGTGCCCGCTTTTGTCCGCAATGTGGCACCCCAACAGACCCTGGCGACAGATTCTGCGCCAATTGTGGCCATAATCTGACCCTTAAAACATCAACAAAAACCGCGTGAGTTAAGATGATAAAAAATAGATTTTTTGGTTCAGCAAAACTGCGTTTGCTGGCAGTTTTAGCTGCTTTTACCCTGGCCATAGCTGGCTTGTTGTTTAAGAATGTTTCGCCAATGGTGGCCCAAGATTTGCCCCTGCCCATTGCCCCGCCCGATGCTGCTGCCGGTTTAGAAATTTACAACGAACGCTGTATTGTGTGTCATGGCGAGATGGGCGATGGGCAAGGCACACAGGCGCTTCAGGCCGGATTAGAGCCAGCCGCCCTGGCTGACCCGGCTTATCGCGTAACGGCCGTTCCCGCCACCATGTACGATATCATTAGCAATGGCAATATTTCTGCGGGAATGCCTCCCTTTGGTGAAGCCAGCAGTAATCCCCTAAACGAAGCCGACATCTGGAACCTCATTGCCCTGGCCTACAGCTATAGCACCCGGCCAAGCGACATTGCCGCTGGTGAAGCGTTGGCCACTGAGTTAGAAGCCGACACTGGCAGTTGGCCAGAGCTGGAATATTGGTTTAGCCGCAGCAGCGAAACGATTCTGGCCGACCTGGAGCGGGATGATATTTTTGGGGTGGATGTTAGTGCATTGAGTGAAGAAGAGAAGCTGTCGTTGATTGATTACGGCCGTTCCCTGCACTACACCTACACAGACCCATTAGCCGCCTTTGCCCCGGTGGAACTGGCTACCATTCGCGGCACGGTGATCAACGGCACCACCAATGAAGCCGTTACGGAGGGCGAGGTGCGCCTGCGGGCTTTTACGGTGCAGCTAGATGAGATGTACTCTGAAACAATTCCCATTGGCGAAGACGGCAGCTTTGTGTTTGAAGTAGAAAACGTCCCCACCGAGTGGGTCTTTTTGGCCGATGTGTCGTATGGCGACCTTACCTTTAACAGCAATGCTGCGCAGGTATCTAACGCCGAGCCAGAAGTGCAAATGCCCCTGTTTGTCTTCGACACCACAGCTGACCCTTCGGTCATAACCGTCGATCGCCTGCACATGATTTTAACTTTTTCTGAAGGCCAACTGCTGGTTTCTGAACTGTATGTGTTTAGTAATGTGGAAACGGCCGTATTTGTAGGCGAAAGTGGTGATTTTAACGATGGCACCGTTCAGGTTGGCCTGCCAACTGGCGCACAAAACATTAACTTTCAGCGCGGCTTTGGCACCTCGCTAGACAGCTTCATTCCGGCCACCGAATTTATCCAGACTGACACTGGCTGGGCCGATACGGTTCCGCTGCGGCCCGGTTCCGGCAGCCTCAATCTGCTGGTGAGCTACGATTTGCCCTATGAAGATGGCCTGCTGCTGGCCCATCCCCTGCCATATCCGGTTAGCAGCGCCAGCGCCATTATGGCTGATGCCGGTGTCACAATTTCCGACGAGAGTTGGATGTCGCAAGGGGCGCAGGCAACCACCAGCGGCTCCTTTGTAAGCTACATTTATACGGGTTTAGCTGAGGAAGGGGCGCTGAGCCTGACGTTGGATGGGGAACCCACCCAGGTGGTAGATGCTCTGGGCAATGCGGTTCCTGTGCGCAACCAAACCACTGAATTGCTTGTGGGAGGGCTGGCGCTGGCCGGGATGTTGGCGGTAGGGTTCTTCCTGGTGCAGCGTTGGCGTACGACCCCGGCGCTTCAGGCGGATACGGCCGTTTTGCCCCAAATGTCTGCCCCCCAAACCCCGGCGAAAAGCGGCAAACGTCCCAATCGGGACAAAGCCGCGCTGCTGCAAGCCCTTGCCGACCTGGATGATGCTTACGACGCGGGTGAATTGGCTGAGGATGAGTATGAACAGCAGCGACAAGAATTGAAAAACCGGTTAACGGCCGTCTGGCAATAAATCAGGCAACAGCACCATTTCCCCGGAAACTTTTAAACACTTTTGTGCGTCGGCACACAGTTTTCGGGGAAATTTAGGGAATCAATGTACAAGTTTGTTACCATTTACCGCCGCGTAGATGATGAATCCGCGCTAGAACAATTTTTCAGCCAGACCCATTTGCCCTTGGCTGAACAACTGCCAGGGCTGCTGCATCGTGAAGTGAGTCGCGTCTCACACAAACCGGGCGGTGAATCTCGTTATCACCTCATGTTTGAGCTGTACTTTCAAAGCAAGACAAGCTTTGAAGCAGCTATGGTCACCCCCATTGGCAAGCAGTTGGTTGAGGCGCTTATGCCCTGGGCCGAAGCTAAAATTATCACCTGGTTTTTTGCCGATTCCTTTAGAGAAGATATGGGGCAGGATTCAGCGGCATAACGGCCGTTTTTCGTTACCTACCCTCCCCTTTCCAGATCGCGTACCAAGTCATCACCTGCTATAATTCGGACGTTCCCGTTTTGCAATGCTTGTCAAAAATAAGGATGTGCCATGCTGGCAAAAGTATTTAGTTGTGCCATTGTTGGGTTAGATGCCGAAATTGTTGAGGTAGAAGTCGATATAATCCGGGGGCAGCCTGCCTTTAATTTGGTAGGTTTGCCAGATGCGGCCGTTCGCGAAAGTCGTGATCGGGTGCATAGCGCCATTAAAAATAGCGGCTTCACCTTTCCTGCTGGTAAGCGAATCACCGTTAATTTGGCCCCAGCAGACCTGCGCAAAGAAGGCCCCGCCTACGATCTGCCCATCGCTGTAGGCATTTTAGCCGCCTCTCAGCAAATCTGGGCAGAAAAGCTGGTCGATGCGCTCTTCCTGGGCGAGCTTTCGCTGGACGGCACCGCTCGCCACACCAAAGGCATTCTGCCCATGACAGCCCTGGCCCGTGAGCAAGGCTTTCGCCGCGTTTTTGTCCCCGCCGACGATGCTGGCGAAGCCGCCCTGTTGCCAGATGTTGACGTACTTGCCATTCGCAACTTGTCTGAATTGGTAGGCCACCTTACCGGACTCAAGCCGCTGACCCCGTACACTGTAGATTTAGCAGAACAGTTTGGCCAGGACCCCATTTATGCCGCAGATTTCTGCGACATCATGGGGCAGGAGCACGTGAAGAGGGCCATGGAAGTATCAGCAGCCGGGTCGCACAATCTTCTCATGTCGGGGCCACCAGGGGCTGGAAAAACGCTTCTGGCCAAGTCGATGCCCAGCATTTTGCCCCGCATGTCGGTAGATGAGGCGCTGGAGGTGACCAAAATTTACAGCGTGGCTGGTTTATTGCCACCCGATACACCGTTGATGAGAAATCGGCCGTTTCGCGCCCCACACCATACCATTAGCTATGCTGGACTGGTTGGCGGCGGAGCCTGGCCCCGCCCTGGCGAAATTAGCCTTTCGCATAGAGGCGTTCTTTTTCTTGATGAATTACCTGAGTTTGGTCAAAATTTGATAGAAGTCCTGCGCCAACCCCTGGAAGGCATCCCCCGCGAAGTATCCATCTCGCGGGCTTCCGGTACCGTCACGTACCCGGCCAACTTTATGCTGGTTGCCGCGCAAAATCCATGCCCCTGCGGCTATTTTGGCGACCCCACCCACGCCTGTAGCTGCTCCAACGCCATGATCACCCGCTACCAAAAGCGCATTTCTGGGCCACTGATGGACCGTATTGACTTGCATGTGGAAGTACCCAGAGTGGAATATGACAAACTGACTAGCAAACAGCGTGGCGAAACATCTGCCGACATTCGTGAGCGTGTGGAATGCGCCCGCCAGATACAGGTAGAACGCTTCAAAGATAACATCCTGTACGCCAATGCCGATATGGGGCCAAGCGAAGTTCGCAATGTATGCCAGCTAGATGATACCGGGAACCGCCTGATGCGCAGCGCAATGGCCCAAATGAGCCTGAGCGCCCGTGCCTTCCACCGCATTCTAAAGGTGGCGCGAACCATTGCTGATTTAGCAGCAGAGGAAAAAATTCAGCCAGCCCATCTGGCAGAAGCATTACAATATCGACCTAAACAAGCTTTATAAGAAAAGAAAAAAGGAGGGTGGCGTCACTTGAAAAAATTTTCAATTATGTGACGCCACAGTTTAAGGGGGGAAGAAGTAAAATAGGAAGAGTAGTTAAAAAATAGTACCGTTATCTTACGGCTCGCATTAAGGTAAACCAAATTAAAAAACCTTAACCTCACCTGGCAATATGCCAAAATGTTTAGGCTGGTTTTGCCTTTCGTTGGTATTCATTCCAGGCTAAATTAAAAGCTTCGATCACGGCTGGCGATGCGTTTTTATCTACCAACCAGGTTGCCCAAATCATGTGACCATTAGCCTTTTTTCGCGTTGCCTTTGGCTCTTCGAACTGACTCATCGTATGGGCAAAATCCCCGACAACGTCATTGCGTTCAATTTGTGTTTTTAGCCATTGGTAGAATGTGGAGGAGGATTCCATAGCAGCGTTTTACCTCGCTTATTACTTGGCATCATACAATAGATTGCATGATGCAAAACCGATTTCAATGGCTCCCCAGGATGTGTAAAAATGGTTGTTTAGCACTAATGACATAATATCAATGTATACTTAAGATTGTAATTAAGAATCGGTGAAATGAGAGATAATCTTCATGGTACTTTTGGCCCATTTTAGGCGGCAAAAAATGCTTTTGGGGTTTAATAATGTGATATCAGGTTAAAAAATAAGATTGCGCTTGCGAATCCGATTACACTGATATACGCTTGTCAGTGCTTTTTTTGATGGCTTGCCTGTCTGGCAGGCGTTTTGGTACTCCTCTTCAAAGATAGTAAGAAATTTATGGCAAACGACCGGACAAAATACAATAAGGCAATAAAAATTGGTTTGGCTAACAACAAAGCCAAAAAATGGAAAGATGCGTTTATGGCTTTCCGTGTTGCTATTGGAGAGTTCCCAAATGATGCAGCTGCTTATGCTGGCCTGGGGGAATCTTGCCTGGGTCTTAAGCAGTTGGATCGGGCGCTAGATTGCTTTAAGCTAGCGGCACGATATTCCAAAGGGGATATGCGCTATTTGCGCAGCGTGGCGGATATTCAGGAGCGGCAGGGGCAGCTGGCGGAAGCAGCTCGAACATATCTGGCAATTGGTGAGATTTTTCTTAAGCAGCGCAAGCTTGAAGAAGCTATTGGTAATTGGGAACGCTCGATTCGTTTGGATTCCAGCTTGTTGGGGTCGCATAAGCGGCTGGCGATGGTGTTTCAGCGTTTAGGCCGAACGCGCGATGCTGTGCGGGAGTATCTGGCCATTGCCCGCATTTTGCAAATGCGAGGTGACGATAAAAAAGCGTTGCAAATGTGCCAGGCGGCTTTGCGTTTGGATCCGGGGAATCAGGATGTGTTAACGGCCGTTGAGCTAATTCGTCATGGAGAGTCTGCCTTTAAGCAGCCTGTGGTCGAAGAAGTCCCTGAACCTGCCCCTGGTTTATCACCAGAAGAGCAGGCCGAAGCAGACAGCCTGACAGAAACGGTGCGCCAGATGGCCGCCATTTTTGAGGCCGAACGTGAAAAGCAGGTGGCTGCGGAACGTGAAGAAGTGATTGATCCGTTGGAGATAGCCCGACGGCTGGCCCAAGAAGAGCTCGCTGCGGAGTTGTTTCGTGAGGAAGATGAAACCGAAGAGGGAGCTAACGGATTGAGTAAATTGGAGCGTGATGCTCTGGTGGGCCAGGCAATGGATTTTGAAACACGCGGTCACATTGATGATGCGATTGCTTGTTACCGGCGGGCGATTCGTGGTGGATTGAAGTTGCCTGCGGCTTATTTTTTGTTGGGATTGCTGTTTGTTGCTAATTCGCAGCGAACCGAGGCGGAAAAGGTGCTTGCTTTGGCTGCCCGAAACCCATCTTACCTGGAAGCAAGCCGGTGGGCTTTGAAAAACTAAGAATCCATCCGAAAAGCCACAGGCTTGCACTGAGCGCAGCCGAAGTAGGAAAAAGCGAATCAAGTGGCTTTGAGCCTAAACTCAAACGCCTTCGTGAGCTCTGTAGCTAATATTCGGATAAGTATTGATAATAAATTCCCATTTTGAATTGAGAGACTGTTTAGATGCCAAAACCAAAAAAGTTCCGCATCAGTGATGAGGCGGTTTTTGAAACAATTATTCAACTTTGCGCCGCCTCTTGGCCAGATGAAACGGTACGGCCGGAAGAGATTGCCATGACCCTGCATGAGGTAGAGTGGCAGGCGCTGACCAAGCGCATTCGCCTGGCAGTGAAGCAACTGGCTGAAGCCGGGCAGGTGCAAATTATGCGAAAGGGCAAACCGGCCGACCCGGATGATTTTAAGGGCGTTTATCGGGTACGTTTGGCGGATTCGTTTTGGAATTCTCCCGCTGTAGAACCAGCTACACCAGCTGAATAATCCCCCAACGGCCGTTCACCAACCAATCTTCCTCTAAATCTAACTCTTGCAACCGACTGTGCGCTACGCCCGCCAGCACCTCAGACTTGCAGGTGCGTAAAAATAGGGTGGGCGTGGGCAGATAGCTCACGATGTCTTGTATGGGGGTGGTGTGTGGCCAGGGGGCGTCGCCCAAGGCCCGGCGATAGTTGGCGTCGCCCTTGCTGATGATGAGGTTGCTGGCCGCCAGCTTTTGGTGCAGGTCTGGGGGCATTTGCCACAGCGGGTGCGGTGAGGTCCAAAATGGATGGTTGAGCAGGCGCAAACGGCCGTTTACCAAATAATTTGTCAACCGTTCCCCGGCAATTTGCACCGCTGCCTCCCGCTGCTGGCGTAGATAGCCAACAGTCGATTCCACGTCCAGCACGGTGGCGTCGGAGACAAAGGTGGGGTGCAGTTTGAGGTGAAACTGTACAGTCGCCGCCTGATTGACGGATAGCAAATAATCTGCCAGGCACAAATCCCCAATTAGTTCAAAACCAGCGTTGTCGATAATGAAGTCAATCTGATTAACTGGCTTGCTGAGCAGGTGGGTAACGGCCGTTCCATCATTCACCAGCAAGTGCGCCAGTTGTGCGGCTGATCCGGCATGGCTGGGCATGGCAGCATCTCCCGCCGCCCACATGCTCATGTCCGCCTGGTTCCCCCACAGGGCAGTCAGCAGCAGTTGGCCAAAGTTATCGGCCTGCCACCCCTGCCCAATCGTTTGGTTTAGCTGGGCAAAAAGTGCGCTGGTAGCGGTTTGGGTTGTGTCCAGGCCGGTCTGTTTTTGCTGGGCATAGGGATCGATGCCGCTGCGAAAATAATCGAGTGCGGCCACAATACTACGATAAAAGTAGGTTTCGGCGAAAAACCAGGGGACTTCGAGGAAAGTTTTGCCCAGGTGTGGCTCGATGGCGGCTTCCCAGGCTGCCAGGTCAGGGGCGAGATGATCGGGTAACGACTGTATTTCACCCTCAGCTATCTCATCAAGTAGGATAAACAGTTGGGAAACGGCCGTTTCTGGCAGTTCGTTTTCAGCCAAAATACGCATCAAAATCCCAGGCAATCTGTTCTGGACGGTGTGATTGGTAAATTGGGTATCCATGCCCCGCAGCGGCTGTGGAACAGGTAGTTTCGGTGCATTCATCGGTAGCTAACCAACTTTGTAAGCCACCAGCAAACCATCCCGAATGGGCAGCAGGGAGCTGATCCAGTTAGGGCTGGTGGTGAGCATTTCGGTGGCCCGGCGAATGGCCTGGGTGGTGTCGCTTTGCTCCGTTTCATCCCAGACACGGCCGCTCCACACCATGTTGTCGATGATCAGCACGCCGCCCGGGCGCAGCTTTTGCTCGATGACTGCCAGCGAATCGGGGTAGGCCGTTTTGTCAATATCGTTAAAGATGAGGTCAAAGGGGCCATCAGCTTGCCGCAACGTCTGGACTGCCTCGCTAACGTGAAAGGTCACGAGATCGCTGTAGCCCAGCGTTTGTAAATGGTTTTGGGCCATTTGGGACAGCTCATCGTCCCAGACAACGTGATGCACTGAGCCGCCGCCGTTTTCGCGCACGGCGCGGGCAAACCAGGCGGTGGAGTAGCCATAGCCGGACCCCAACTCAAAAATGCGCTGCGCCTTGATCAGGCGGGCAATCTGGTAGCACGCCTGCCCGGAGGCTGGCCCGATGATGGGGAAGTTGTGTTTGGCGGCGTAGGCTTCCATTTTTTGCAGTTCAGACGGCCGTTCCGGCACCAGTTCATCCAAATACCGCTCTAAACTTGCTTTGTAGTTGTTCAACATTAAAAACTGTCTCCTTCCTGCATAAATTCCAGCCGGTTGCCAAAGGGGTCATTGACATAAAATCGACGCACGGCAATGCCAGAACGATCGTCGATGATGGGAATGCCTGCCGCTTGCAAATGTTTTCGTGCGGCGTCTAAATCGGCGACGCGCAGGCCGGGATGGGCTTTGGTGGCGGGCACAAACTCTTTTTGCACGCCCAGGTGCAGTTCCAGACCATCCCCGGCAAACCAGCAGCCACCCTTGGCCTGAAGCTGGGCGGGTTTTTCTAATTCTTGGAGCTGGAGGATACGGCCGTAAAATTCCCGTGCCCTTGCCTCACCCCCCGGTGGCATCGCCAACTGCACATGATCCAATCGCGTAATTTTCATAGATGCCCTAATTGTCATTAGTGTCTTGAAAACATGGTACAAAAGGGAAAGACACGGCAGATCGATTGTCATTAGACCCCCAGAAGGTCGTCTCAGAGCTCAGATCGCCGTGTCTTCTCAAACCAATCGCCCGAACAGTTGCCTGGCCGTGAGAGGCCGAACGTTTGCTAGTGTGGGCACAAGAATTGTACCAGGAGAAAAACATGGACACCAAAGAAAAACAGATATTTACGGGCATTGATGTCTCCAAAGAGACATTGGACGTAGCCGTAGACGGGGAAGCCGATGGGCAGCAGTACGCCAATGATGCAGTCGGCATTGCGGCGCTGGCCGTCTGGCTCGCAGAAAAAGAGGACCCTGGTCGTCGTGGAAGCCAGCGGCGGGTGACCACGCGAGAAGAAATGCGCGACCAGTTGGAGCGGCACATCCGTTGGCTAGAAACAGAGTTGGCCGACTTGAACAACCAGTTGGAAAAGCTGGTGGCCCACTGTGCTGAGTGGCAAGCCAAGAAGGAGGTGATGATGTCTGTTAAAGGGGTCGGTCCGGTGACGGCAACGACCTTACTGGCTGACTTGCCAGAGCTAGGGACGCTCAATCGGCAGCAGATTGCCGCTTTGGTGGGTCTTGCCCCGCTGAACAAAGACAGCGGACGCAAGCGTGGCAAGCGCCACATCTTTGGTGGCCGCAAAGCGGTGCGCGCAAAACTATACATGGCTGCTTTATCAGCCTCTAAACACAATCCCATCATACGTTCTTTTTATGAGCGCTTGCTGGCCAAAGGAAAGTTAGAAAAGGTGGCCTTAACCGCTTGTATGCGCAAGCTTCTAGTCATTCTCAATGCCATGATTCGCGATATGGAACCGTGGCAACCACGGCCAATTTGATTTGCGTTTGGCCTTTTTAACCATTTTTCAAACACAGTTGCTCTGAGTGAAAGCTGACGCTGTCAGCCAGAATTCCTCTGAACACCGTCTGGTTGAGCCTATGGCGCAGGGTAAGGTTTATGTTGGGTTACGGCCGTAGGGATGCTTCATTGCGTTCAGCATGACAAACCAAAATCTGCGAAAAAAGCCCCTAATCGCCAACAGTTTGGAGGAGTAGGCATCCTCAGATGCCGGTCGCCTGAGAATGCTCCCCACTTCGCGGGTGAGCTTGCGGTAGGTGATGCGTGCGGCATCTGCCTTGTCACCCAGGCGCTGGCGGCGATCTCTTCGTAATCGCTGTAATTGCCATGTGCCAATGCGCCTGGCTTTCGCCCTCGAAGGAGAATGGGTGGCTACCGGTCTAAAACCAGCGATCATGCGAAATAATCACGGCCGATCCGGCAAAACTTTCCAGCCCCAGCTCCAGCGCGCCCGCAGCGTCTCCGTTCAGGCTTTATCGGTTCGTCCAGCAGCAGCAACCGCAGCCCGATTTGAGCAGCTTGGCCAGATGCACCCGGTTGCGCCCCACCGGAAAGCGTACCACTTCTTCTGCGGTCGCCCGCAAAGGCAGACGTAAGCGCGTGAATTTACCGGCGCGGCCTAGCCTGCATCGTTTCTTCACCATCAGAGATTTTGCGACCGTTTTGTCCGCCAACCGTCGGCTTTAATCACGTAGGCCATGCACGGTATCACCCACGCGAAAGTCCCGCCGTCCGGCTGTTCTCACCGACAACTATGCGAAGAGTGTTCCCGTTGCTCCCCAACAGCCCCAATCGCCCCAGAATCAAACGAAAGCATCGTACAGAAGGGTGTTGCCGTAGCCTTGCGACATTTGGCCTCAATGACGAGTTGC
This sequence comes from Ardenticatenaceae bacterium, assembly GCA_020634495.1. The sequence goes on from JACKBR010000022.1 coordinate 64,398, forward strand.
GCGTAGGCGCAGGCTCCGGCGGAATGTAAATTTGCGGTCTTTACTGAAAGCAGCCTGTTGGAAGGATTGATGCGCCTTGGTTTGCTTACTTTGGGCGTGTCAGTTGATCCTATTCTGCGCGAGGTTTCGTTGACCCTGCTGGCGCTTCAGGCCAGCCAGAGGAGAGCTGTTTCCAGGAATGCGCGTAGGATCCAGCTCTGAAAATCCAGCCCGCCATGTTGTCTGGTCGTGACGCAATGACGGCGCGGATACTGCAAGATGCTTTTCCAGCCAGGCGACTGATTCAGCGTCGAGGTGGTTGGTTCGTCCAGCAGGATGTCTGGCTGCTTGAGCAGCAGGCGGCACAGGGCCACGCGCCGCCGCTCACCGCCGGACAGGTGGAATGAAGCATCCCGGGCGGGTGAGGGCGTCCATGGCCAACCCAGGCGGCTGTCCAGATTCCAGGCGTCCATGTGGTCTAGCTTGTCTTGCAGTGCGCCCTGTCGTTCGATGAGGTCGTTCATCTCATCGTCGCTCATCGGTTCGCCAAACTTCAGGTTGATTTCGTCGAACTCGCGCAGGGCATCGACGACTTCTTGCGCGCCTTCTTCGACGATGTCGCGCACGGTTTTGCTGTCGTCGAGCTGGGGTTCCTGTTCCAAATAGCCAATGGTGTAGCCGGGGGATACGGCCGTTTCTCCCACAAATTCTGTATCCACCCCGGCCATAATGCGCAGCAGGGTGCTCTTGCCTGCGCCGTTCAGCCCCAACACGCCAATCTTGGCTCCGTAAAAGTAGGAAAGGGAGATGTCACGCAGAATTTGTTTGTTGGGCGGCACAATTTTGCCCACGCCCATCATCGAATAAATTACTTTTTTATCGTCGGTGGTCATTGAACACACTCACTTTTTTATTGCGGTTTGGATATGGGGATTATACAACGGCCGTTCCGCTTGCGCTTTTCACCTTTTTATTACTAAGAAACAAAGACAGGAAGGAACAAAGACTTTACTTTGTTTCTTCCTGCCTTCGTACCTTTGTATTAAGTTTTGACCAATCCCGTTTACTTGCCCAACCGTGCCAGTTCGTCTTCGACGACGGCCTGGTCTAGCTTTTTGAAGAGGGGCTGCGGTTTGGGCAGGATACGCCCTATTGGGATTTCTGTGCGGCTCCACTGGCCAACGGCCGTTTCCCCTTTGTAGGTCAATCCCCGATGTGTTTTGCTGCTTTCGGCATATGTTTCCACCACCTGCTCACCAAATAGCATGCCCGATTCGCCCAGCAGCTCATGCAGCGTTTGGCTGGTGAAGGGCAGGATGGGTGCCCAAAGCACTTTCAGGCCGCTGATCGCTTGAAGGGTGGTGTAGAGCGAACGAGCCGTAGCTTGCATGTCCGTTTTGGCCGTTGTCCAGGGGCTGGTGTCTTCCAGGTATTGGTTTACCAGGCTGGAGAGGCGTAAATTTTCTTGCACCACAGCGCGGAATTTGCAGGCATCGTACAGCTCAGCAACGGTGTCAAAACCGGCATCGACGGCCGCCAGCAGTTCCTTGTCCTTGTCGGTGAGTTCACCAGGATCGGGCAGTTCGCCTTTGAAGTAGCGCTTAGTCATGTTCAAAACGCGGTTGACCAGATTGCCCCAGTTGCCCACCAGCTCAGAGTTGTTGCGGTCTACGTAGCCTTGCCAGCTCCAATCACTGTCGCGGGTTTCGGGCATAACGGCCGTTAAGTAATAGCGCAGCGGGTCTGGATCATGCCGATCCAGCGCGTCCAGCATCCAGACGCCCCAGTTGCGGCTGCCGCTAATTTTTTGCCCTTCCATGTTCATAAACTCGTTGGCGGGCACGTCGTACGGCAGGTTGAGCTGCGCGGCCGGGTCTTCGCTGTACAGCCCTTTGGAGCCGTACAGCTGGGCAGGCCAAAAGATGGTGTGGAAAGGAATATTGTCTTTGCCGATGAAGTAAAAGGTGCGAGCTTGCGGGTTTTGCCACCACTTTTTCCAGGCGTCCGGATCGCCGCTATTTTTAGCCCATTCGATTGATGCCGACAGATAGCCAATGACGGCCTCGAACCAGACGTAAAGCACCTTATTTTCGTACCCTTCCACCGGCACGGGAATGCCCCAATCCATATCACGGGTGATAGAGCGACCAATTAGCCCTTGGTCCACAAAGTTGCGGGCAAAGTTGATAACTTGGGGACGCCAATACGCTTTACCATCATGCAGCCACGCCTGGAAGCCATCTTCAGCAATGGCTGGCAGGTCGATGAAAAAATGTTCTGTGTCGCGCAGCTCCAGGGCAGAATCATCGACCTTGCTGCGTGGGTTGAGCAGTTCGGCGGCGCTTTCAAACAGCGTGTTGCAGTTGTCGCACTGGTCACCACGGGCGGGATGAAAACCGCATTTGGGGCAGGTGCCTTCTACGTAGCGGTCGGGCAAAAATTTGTTGGCAGAGGGTGAATACATCTGCTTGGTGACTTTGGTGTACATGTATTCATTTTTCAGCAGGCTGAGGAACATATCTTGCGATACCTGAAAATGGTTTTCGGTATCGGTGTGGGTGAACAGGTCGTAGGTGAGCCCTAATTTTTGGAACAGTGTCAGGAAACGGCCGTGATAATAATCAAACACTTCCGCTACAGATTTGCCTAACTCTTCCGCTTTGACCGTCACCGGGGTGCCGTGGCCATCGGAGCCAGAGACCATGAGCACGTGATTGCCGCGCAGGCGATGATAACGCGCATAAATATCGGCTGGCAGGTACGAGCCAGTGACATTGCCCTGATGAATATCGGCGTTGGCATAGGGCCAGGCCACGCTAACAAGAATATATTCTTTATTCATTATTTACTCGATTATTTGTAGTTGCCACAGAGAGCGCAGAGAATTAAGAGGAGATGGCTCTAGGGCAATTTATTACAGCTTTATTCGTCTTCTTCTTCGTACTCTTCGTCGTCTTCCTCTTCCTCTTCTTCGTCTTCAGCCACCTCGGTAAGCGCTTCAGCCAGCAGTTCAAAATCATCTTCGTTAATGGAGTAAAACGCTTCTGCTTCCAGGCGCAGCCGCTTGAAGCGCGGCTGGCTTTCCAGTTCAACCGAGTCGATGTCTGCCCCTTTGTCTAGCTTGCTAGAAACGGCGTCGATGTCGATGGGGAAGAATTCGGCCGTTTCTGCCGGCACGGTGAAAAAGTATTCCTTGGGATTGGCCATTTTGCCTTCCCCGGTGATGGTGGCGACAGCAAAAAAGGTTTGGGTTTCCAGCGCGTAAAAAATGAGGCGGTCGCCCGATTGCAGCTTGATGTCGCTGCCGGGCGGCGGGGCCATTACCATTCTTTCTGGCCAGCCAGGAAAGTTCATCTCGTCTACAGCGGGAACGCTGATGATTTTGATGTAATGGTTGGCGTTGGATACGGCCGTACGCTTGGCCGCCCGGGCGCTGCGGCTGGCGGCTTTTGCTTCATACTCTGCGGCAATATTTTCCCAAATGCGGGCTTGCAGCTCTATTTTTAGCTCGGCTTCAGAGCCGTCTTCTGTAAAGCGCACCCGCATTTTGGGTGGATTGATTTCTAAAACGATGTACTCACCTTTGCGGTTGGCGTATGTGCCATTAACCTCAAACATGCTTCAATCTCCCGTCGTGGTTCAGTGCCAATGATTTGGCGTGTCTCCAGATTTTGGTTTTTGCGGAATGAGTTTGCCAAAAATTATGGTTATTTTGCAACCCTTCTTGCAATTGGGCGCATAGTATCGTTTTCAATCGCTCTTGGCAAGTCTTTTGGGGAATTTTTAGGGCAAAGGTCAGGGGAGGTTGGTGAAGCTGCTGCCGTTCCATTGGGTAAGGAGACGGCCGTTTACGTTTTCACAACCATCGCGCACAATTTCTGGCAGGCCGTCGCTGTTGGCATCTAGAATGGCTAAACTGCCTCGGCAGCTGGTGGGCAAGGGAATGAGGCTTGCCGTATTCTCCTGAATTGTAAGGACAAAGCTGAGGCCGCTGGCGTCGTCGTGCAGCACAACGTCTGGCAGGCTGTCCTGGGTAAGATCGCCTGTGTCGGCAATTTTGGGCTGGGCAATGGGCTGGCTGCGGCTGGAAAGCGGCTGGTGATGCAGCAAGATAAACTGCCCAGATTCCGCCTGGGTCAAGATAGTGAGGTCGGCAAGGTGGGGTTGCTGGGCTGTGCTGGTTCGCAACAATACCAGCTCTTCCTGCCCGTCACCGGTGAGATCGAGCCACTGCCAGCGGGCTGTGCGTGGTGGCGACTGGCTGAGCCAACGGCCGTTCATATCTGGCAGGGCAGCAGGGCCACGCAAATTCATCTGGTCTAGCAGGTCGGCCACATCTCCTTTGGCAAAGAGGGCGGGAGTGGCGGTTGTGAGGGAAACGGCCGTTTCCAAACCCAGATCGCCATTGGCCACCGATGGTTCCGTAAAGCGCACCCGGCTGGCATTGGCCACCACAGGCTGGTTGCAGCCAAATTGGAGGGCGACGCCCTGGGCTTCGCTTTGAATGCCGATGGTGGCGCTGCTGCCGTTGTTGCCTTCCAGCAGGGTCACATCTTCATACAAAAAGAGGATGTCCTGGCTGTTTTCAAAAAGCTGTATGGCAAAAGTGACCCGGTCGTCCTCATCGCCAAAACGAGGAATGTCGTCCCATTCCAGTACAAAGATGCGGTTGGGTGTTTCGCCCACCACGTCGTATTCCAAAAAGCCAAATGCGGTCAAGTCCAGATCGTCCCAAAACGGAGCAACCATGTCGCCCATGCCCACGGCGGGGCCTTCATCCAGGCAGCTGTTGCCAAAGAAAGCGTTGCCGCTGCCAAACTGCACATTGCCGTTGCTGCTGGCCTGAAGCTGGGTGTAGGTTGTGCCGTAAAAGGTGAAGGGAAAGGGCAGGTCTAGGGTGGTAACGCCATCGTCGCTGTAGAGGAAGGTGTCTGTAGTAGCGTCGATGTAGGCAAAGGCGGTGCCGCTGTCGCAGGTGTAGCCGTAGAGATCGGGGCCAGGGCAAAGGGCAACGGCCGTTCCATAAGCCGCCTCTGTATCACGCCGCAGCACAAAAAACAGGGTGATAGCAATGACAAATAACAAGACCAACCAGGGAAAAACTCGACGAAAAACGCGCATAGGCAAAGTGTAGCGCAGCCCAGATTGGCTGACAAGCAGTGATTATTCGATATGCGGCGGGCAAGCATACAGCGCATCCACCAATTTTTTTACGGCAATCGGCTTGCTGATGTAATTATCCATGCCCAAAGCCAGGTAGCGTTCCCGGTCGCCTTTGAGCGCGTAGGCGGTCATGGCAACGATCATAGGGCGTTCCCCTTGGGGCCACTGTTCATGAATTAGTTTGGTGGCGGCGGTACCGTCCAGATTCGGCATCTGCACGTCCATCAGGATGAGATCGTATGGCTGCTGCTGTAGCATGTGCAGCGCTTCCTGGCCATCGTTGGCAACAGCTGCCCGGTAGCCCAGCCGCTCCAACATGCGCAGCAAAACAATTTGGTTAATGTGGTTGTCTTCGGCAATTAAAATGCGCAGGGGGTGTTTTAGCCCCATCGTTCTGTCAAATTCGCCGGGGTCGGGTTCGGCAGGAGCAATTGGCGGGCTGGCATCGCCTACGGCATGGAGTAAGGCATCGTACAGGCTGTCTGGGCGGATAGGCTTTTTTAGGTGAGCGATCACGGTGAAATTTTGGGGTAGAGACGGCCGTTCCGCCGAAGTTGTCATCAAAATGAGGGGGATTTGGGCAAAGGTGGGCACCTGTTCCATCATGTCAGACAATATTGCGCCGCTCATCATGGGCGCTTCCGTGTCCAGAATGAGCGCATCTGCTTTGTGTGTTTTTAACCATTGATTGGCTTCTGACCCGGTGGCGAAGACGGCCGTTTGGATGTCCCAATACAGCAGTTGATCGCGTAAGATATTGCGGGATGAGGCATTATCGTCAACGATTAGCATCATTTTGCCTTGCAGCGCAGGCTGCTCGGCAAACAGATATGGCTGGTCTGGACTGGGTTCCACCTTTAAGGCCACCGTAAAATAGAAATTTGACCCGTATCCCGCCTCGCTTTCTACCCACAAAGCGCCGCCCATCAGCTCAGCCAGACGCTTGCTAATGGCCAGCCCCAAGCCTGTGCCGCCAAAAAATCGGGCGGTTGAAACATCTGCCTGGGTAAAGGATTCAAAAAGGTTTGCAATGCGATCTTCTGGAATGCCGATTCCCGTATCACAAATTGCAAAATGAATGATTGTTTTGTCATTTTCAACGGCGCGTTTGGTCACCAAAACAACCACTTCGCCTTCTAGCGTAAATTTGATGGCGTTGTTTATGAGATTGACCAAAATCTGGCGCAGGCGGGAGACATCACCCACAAACATGGCTGGCAGCGCCGGATCAACCTGAAAAAGCAGCTCCAAATTTTTTTGGAAGGCAATGGGGGCCAGGAGCTCCAAAACGCCTTGCAGGCAGGCGCGTAAGAAAAACGGCTCATGTTCTAGAGTCATCTTGCCAGCTTCAATTTTAGAGAAATCTAAAATGTCGTTGATGATGTTTAGCAGGCTGCTGCTGCCGCTGCGAATGGTTTCAGCAAATTCTTGCTGTTCAGCGGTTAGCTCTGTGTCTAGCATGAGGCTGGCCATGCCAATGACGGCGTTGAGCGGGGTGCGAATTTCGTGGCTCATGTTGGCCAAAAATTCACTTTTGGCCTGGCTGGCGGCTTCGGCAATCTCTTTGGCTTCGTTTAATTCGGCCGTTCTTTTTTGCACATCTTGTTCTAGCTGCGTTTTAACAATTTCCAACTCGCGGTTTTGCTGGGCAAGGGCATCGCTGTAGTTTTTGTTTATTTGGAAGGCGTGCATCAGATTGATACGCAGCAGGCTAAATAGCAGGGCCGTAACGCAAAATATAATGCTTTGTGCCAGCCATCCCGCTTGGGCGGTTATTTCTTTAAGCGACAAAATACTCTGGTCTGATGTTTGCAGCCACAGGCTAAGGAAACCAACCAGCAAGCTGATGATGACGACAAAAAAGCCATGCCGGTTGTCAAAAAGAAGCATGGCCATGAGGGTAAGAACATAGTAGACGTTAAAAATTGGCGTGTTGGCGTTGCCATAGTAGAACAGCAGAAAGGTGATTAATAGCCAATGCAAAACGAGGAAGCTGTAGCTGGCTGCCCGTACTTTATTGTACTTAAGCAGGATGATAACGAAGAGATAAATTAGCAGGGAAAAGAGGGTGCCTCGAACAACGTTAGTAAAGCCGGGGATGATGAGCAGCACGAGGCTGATGGAGGCCGTTATCAAAGCGCCTGTTAGGGTGACAATGGACAGGAGTGTTTTGCTATTTTGAGGTTCCTGAAGTGGAATCCAGGTCTGAAACAGTTGCCTAAGTTGAGCTATCATTGGATTGTGCTACAGTGGTATGGTGATTGCCATTTGTTATTGGCTGGCTTGGTTCGTCGTGTGTTTGTGTTGTGTCTGGCGCGGTCATACGGCCGATTTGGAACAAAGCTGCCAATAAAATGACCAAACTGCTGATTTGCAGTATGTGAAACCCTTCGCCAGTAACCCAGGCTGTTTCTCGAAAAGCATCTACAAACAGGCGAGCGGCGCTGTAAACGGCCGTTGCCATTAAAAACGGCCGTCCGGCAATATGCCCAGCTCTTTGGCTGGAACGCCACCAGGCTAGCAGCGCCAGACCCCCCACTAATATTTCATACAGCTGCACGGGATGGCGCTTGACGCCATATTGGGAAATGCCCCAGGGAACGGCCGTTAACGACCCAAATCCTGGCCCACCCACAAAATCTGCCAGACTGGCCATCATGAGGGCAAACACAATGCCCGGTGCCAGGGCATCCAGCGTTGGCCAAAGCGCCAGCCGCTTGGAACGGGCATAGAAAAACGCCGCAATCAGGCCCAACACAACGCCGCCCCAAACCACGTATCCCGTGTTGAGCGGCCAAATTATATCGAGCAAGTTGTGACGAAAAGCGGGCCAGCGCTGGACGACATAGGTGAGTCTGGCTCCAATAAAGCCTAAAAATACGGCCGTTGCTGCCACCCCATAAATAAGCGTTTGGTTTTGTCCTAATCGCTTTGCTGTACGTTCTACGAGCGATAATCCGAGCCAGGCCCCCAGTAGAATAACCAAACCTGTTGAAGGGAACGCTAACGGCCCAATGTTGACATAAGGAAACATAAATAATGGTTAATGATAAATCGTAAATGTATAAGGGTTAATTGCTAAAAAGTACCACCATTGCGGCTGCCGCTCCAAATCCAATACTGTTCGTCGAATGCAGCTTACCGTTCGTTGGCTTCTGCCAACATTTCTTCAATTTGGCTTTGCAAAACAGCTTCACTTAAAATGCCCAAAACCACCTGACGCACGATGCCCTTTTGGTCGATAAAAACGGTGGTGGGCAAATTGTTAATCTCATAGAGTCGGGTCACCTGGCTGTCGGGGTCTGCTAACAGCGGATACGAGACATTGAATTCGTTGCCAAAGTCGATGATGGTGGGGGTATCTTCCCCCTGATTGACCCCGATGATGGCAACACGGCCGTTATACCGCACGCTTGCTTCTTGCAGGCTGGGCATCTCTACCCGGCAGGGGACGCACCAACTGGCCCAAAAATTGAGCACCACCGGTTTGCCATTGCCCTGGTTGATGATTTCAGAAAGGGTGACGGTTTGGCCAACGGCCGTTTGTAAAGTGAAGTCTGGCGCAGGATGATTGGCAATCGGGGCCTCCGTGAGGGTGATAGGCCCGCTTGCCTGCAACACCGTCTCGCGTGACAAAATAATCCAGGTCGTACCCAGCAGCGCCACCAGCAACAACAAAACAGTCCATTCAAATCTCGTCTTCAGCATGGCCCCATTTTACCACGATTGCTCAGGAGAGATGACAAGATGGCACAGTACCATTTGGCTGGCACTTAACTGCTAGCAGGCATGTTTTGCTGAGGGCGTAGCCGCAGAGTTCGCAGAGATTAATGAATTTAGGTACAAGGTCTCTTGCCCGCTTTTTCCGCCGTGGCTTATGGGGTTTGATTTTTAGTTGGCCAGCAATGTTTGGGCAAACTGCATAACTTCTTTAGCCAGGCGCAGGCGGTCGGCTTCTGTGTGCATCATTGTATCCAGACAGCCCGTTTCGATGGCTAAGTCATCGCATTGGCCTGCATCTTGCACATCGTAAATAAAACCATCGATGAGTTCACCATAATATTCGGCGATGCTGCGGCTGGTGAGCGGCAAGCCCATTTCTTGCATCATCTTGGCGGCGGGGCCTTTTACCGCCTGCCCGCCCACAAGGGGGCTAACGGCAATAATTGCTTTTGGCATATCCATCAGCAGGGCGCGGATGGGGTAAACATTTAAGATGGGATCGATGCTGACAAAGGGGTTTGAGGGGGCAATAAGAACGAGATCGGCCGTTTCGAAGGCGCGGATAACTGACCGGGGTGCGCGCACATCTTCTGGCAGCACAACGTTTGTTACAGGTGGCTGCCATTTTTCCTGCACAAACCAGGTCTGGAAAGGGTACAGCGTGTCGCCGCTCTGGATTTGTGTGGGGGCGGGTTGGTTGCTCATGGGCAGCACAGCAGCCCTGATGCCCAGTTTGGCGCAGAGATGTTGGGTAACGGCCGTTAATGTTTCACCTTGTTTTAGCAAATGGCTGCGCGTCAGATGTGTGGCCAAATCCAGGTCGCCAAGGCGAAACCAGTCTGGCCCGCCCAATGATGCAACCTCTTCAAAGGTGCGCCATGTTTCCTCGGCGCGTCCCCAGCCCGTTTCATCATTCGCCACCCCTGCCAGCCGGTACATCACCGTGTCCAAATCGGGGCAAATGGTTAGTCCGGCGTGTTCAAAATCGTCGCCAGTGTTAACAATGATGGTGACATTCTCAGCAGGTAAGATGCGGGCCACGCCATCGGCCAACTTTGCGCCACCAACACCCCCAGCTAAAACAACAACGTTCATATTTCATCCTTTTCCAGCAAAAAATAAGGGCCGCATTGTATCACACCGATACCATGCAGCCCCTTGCGCTTGCGTTTTTTTGGATGAGAGTCGCTTAACTGTGGCCGTTTTTCATCACGTAGCTCGCGGCGGCTTCGCCCATAATGGCTACGCCATCGATCATGGCTCGTTCATCAAAGGTGAAGCGGGGGTGGTGGTGGGGGAAGTTAATGCCGGCTTCATCGTTGCTGGCTCCAATAAAAAAGTAACAGCCCGGTACCTCATCTAAAAAGAAGCCCATATCTTCTGAGGCCATGGTGCGTTTGTTGACGATGTTTTCTGTGCCCATTACTTTGGCGGCGGCGTCGTAGACAACGGCCGTTGGCTCTGGGGCATTTACCACTGCTTGCACAATGGCAATCGTTTCCATTGTTGCCTTGCAGTTTAGCGCCTCTGCCATGCTGGTGGCCATTTCCAAAATGCGGCGGTAAATCATGCGGTGCAAATCGTTATCGTAGCTGCGTACTGTTCCCTTGAGAATCGCTTTGTCTGGGATGACGTTAAATGTGGTGCCTGCCCAAAACTGCCCAATAGAAACGACGACACTGTCTTGAGGATTGACATTGCGGCTGACGATGCTTTGCAAAGCAGCCACAATATGGGCTGCCGCTAAAACGGGGTCAACCGCCAGATGTGGCGCTGCGCCGTGCCCGCCCTTGCCCTGCACGGTCAGCGTAAAAACGCTAGAAGAAGACATGCAAGGGCCGGTAACCACCCGAACTTTGCCATACGGTTCTGGCGTCCACAGGTGCATCGCCAGGGCTACATCTGGCTTAGGATTATCTAAAACGCCGTCAGCAATCATGGCGATAGCTCCGCCAAGGCCTTCTTCCCCAGGCTGGAACACAAATTTGAGCCTACCTGCCAGGGATTCCTGGTAACGGGACATGATTTTGGCCAGCCCCAGGCCCATTGCTGTGTGCCCATCGTGGCCGCAGGCGTGCATGATGCCGGGGTTTTGTGAACTGAAGGGGAGCCCTGTTTCTTCTTGGATGGGTAATGCGTCCATATCGAAGCGCAGAAGGACTGTTGGGCCTTCTTTTGAGCCTTCCAGCAGCCCCACGACGCCAGTTTGACCAACGCCGGCCTGCACTTCTAGACCGTACTCATTCAGGCGTTCAGCTACAATTCCAGCGGTTCGGGTTTCTTCAAAGCCCAATTCTGGATGTTGGTGTAAATCGCGCCGGGTGGCAACGAGTTCGTCAAAGATAGTTTCTGCTTCTTGCTTAAAGTTAGGTGGATTCATTTTTTTGCCACTTATGTGGAATTTAATATGGTTAATTGAAGAACAGTATAACGAGAATATTCAGCCAAAAGAATTGCCTTTACCGACTCTTTACGGCACGTTCACAATGGTTTCACTCCCCTTTTATCTGTGATACGGCCGTACCTCATTATAGTTCAGCTTTCTGCTTACACAGGCTATTACAGAAGTACTATAAATCTACTTTGAGGCTGCACAGCGGGGTGGTTTAAGTGTTTGCCGGTTTGTTTCTTAATAAAAATTCAACTGGACAAACCGGCAAACCTCGCGGTGTTGCGGATTTCCGTTTTTTAGAGTTTATCCGCGACACGCTTAAGGGTTTAAAGTGGATAAAAAGGTAAGAATGGCAACGGCCGTTTCTGCCTGCTGTTCCCCCCGACTGATTGTCGCGCTACCATCGCCCAACTGCGTGCCATAATAGCCAAACTGGGCATGATTTCCCCCTTCAATTTCAACCCAGCTGGTTTGCTCAGGCAAAAAAGCCCGGTTGGCCTGCACTTCAGACAAGCTAGCCAGCCCATCCTGGGAAGCGTAAATTTTGGTGATGGGAATTTGGGCGTGGGCCAGGCTAAAAGATGCTTCTTTTGGGTGGCTGGTGCCAATGAGGATTAATCCGGCAAATGATTTTTCATGATCAAGAATGGTGCGGGCAGCGATGGCTGCTCCCCGCGAATGCCCGCTGAGCACCCACTGCTGGATGTTGCCTTCCTCTGCCATGATGGTTTGGGTGGTTTGCCAGAGCTGATCTTCGTGGCTGGCCAGCGGCGCTGTGCCCCAGGGCAGCTTCACGATGAGGGTAAGGTGGCCTGACTCGGCCAGCGTGCGGGCCAGTGGGGCGTAGGCAGTAGGTTCCACCATTGCGCCAGGATAAAAGAGAAGGCCAGTTGAGGATTGGTTGCTGGTTGGTTGGAAGGTGATGGCGGTGTCAGTTTCGGTGACGGTTACGGCCGTATCCGAATCCATCACCTCCTCCGGCAGATTCTGCGCCTGAAACGACAGCCACAACCACCCCATAAACGTCAGCCCGGCCAGGGGCCACACAATCCGCACAATTTTACGAAAGCGAGACATCTTAACTCCTGTAATTTGCGTTTACCCTTTATTTGTGAATGATAGCGGAAATCTATCCGGGAGCTAGAAACGGCCGTTGCCCAAGCGACCAATTTAGGGTAATGGCACATTCACTCATGCCGGACGTTGAAGCCATCCGGCTAGTTACAGAAGCCCTTTGGGCTGCCCGAATGGGCTTTAACAGCAGGCCCTTTCGCATAACCCCTCTGCCTCAAATGCACGCATTGTGATACGATCCGGCGCTCAACTTTATATAAATGCCACGCTCTGCGTTAAAAAAAGGAGCATCCCATGTCTGCAACAATGATTTTGTACAACGGCCGTATCCATACCCTAAACCCACAGCAGCCCACGGCAACGGCCGTTGCCGTCCGCGACGGCCAGATTTTGGCTGTGGGCAGCGATGATGACATTAAGCCCTTGCTTGCTGCTGGTGGCGAGCTGGTGGATTTGAACGGCCGTTGCCTCACCCCAGGTCTCGTCGATGCCCACGTCCATTTTCACGGCTTCGCCCTCAGCCTCCAGCGCGTCGATTTGCGCGGCACCACCAGCCTCGACGAAGCCCTCAACCGCATCGCCGCCAAAATCTCCAATCTCCAATCTCCAATCTCCGATTTTTGGCTCCAGGGAAGAGGCTGGCGCGTCAACGACTGGGGCCAAACCAGCTTTCCCACCGCCGCCCACCTGGACGCCATTGCCAGCGACCTGCCCATTTGCCTGCGCGACCACAGCGGGCACGCCGCCTGGGTCAACAGCCGCGCCTTGCAAATGGCCAACATCGACGCCCAAACGGCCGATCCGCCCGGCGGCCAGATTCAGCGCGATGAAAACGGCCGTCCCACCGGCATTCTGTTTGAAGACGCCATCGATCTGGTAGCGCGCCACATTCCCGAAACAACCACTGCCCAAATTGCCGAGGCGATGCGAGAAGCTCAGGCTTATTGCTGGCGCGTGGGCCTAACCGGGATTCATGATTTTGACGGCCGTTCCTGCTTCATCGCCCTGCAAACCCTGCACCAAAATGGCGAGCTAGGCCTGCGCGTGGTGAAAAACGTGCCCGTCTACCGGCTGGAGCACGCCATCGGCGTGGGGCTGCGCAGCGGCTTTGGCGATGAATGGCTGCGCATCGGCGGCGTCAAGATTTTTGCCGATGGGGCGCTAGGGCCGCGCACCGCCTCCATGATTGCCCCTTACGAAGGCGAGCCAAACAACTACGGCATCATCGTCACGGACAAAGAGGAAATGCTGGAAAAGGCCAGCGCCGCCAGCGCCAACGGCCTCAGCGTCACCGTCCATGCCATTGGCGACAAGGCCAACCATGATGTGCTGGATGTGTTTGAAGCGGTTAGAAAGCAGGAGATCGGAGATCGGAGATTAGAGATTAAAAGCGGCCAATCTCCAATCTCCAGTCTCCAATCTCCCATCCTTCGCCACCGCATTGAGCATGTCCAGCTCATCCACCCGGCCGACCAGCATCGCCTGGCCCAATTGGGCGTCATTGCCTCCATGCAGCCCATTCACGCGACTTCGGATATGGAAACGGCCGTACGCCACTGGGGCAGCCGCACCAAAGACAGCTATGCTATTCGCACCATGCTCAACAGCGGGGCAACCGTTGTTTTTGGCTCCGACGCGCCCATCGAGAAGATCGATCCACTGCCCGGCATTCATGCGGCCGTTACCCGCCGCCGCGCCGATGGCAGTCCTGGGCCAGAGGGCTGGCACCCCGAACAAAAACTCACCATGACTGAGGCCATCCACGGCTTCACCACCGCCGCCGCCATCACCAGCGGCCAGGAGGCGCGGCTGGGCAGCATTGCCCCCGGCAAGCTGGCCGATTTCACCATTTTTGGCCGGGACATCTTTACTATCCCCTCAGACGAACTGCTGGATGTAGAAATATCTGGCACAGTCGTAGGCGGCCAATTCAAACACCGCACATTTTAGGCTACAGTAATAAAACCTCACCTTGTCATGCTGAGTGAAACGAAGCATCCCTACGGAGATCATCCTTTGCGGGTATTGTCTTGGAGTGGTGGTCTTCAGAGGGATTCTTCACTGCGCTGCGCTCCGTTCAGAG